>CBFHPW010000073.1:0-1019 GCA_965657945.1 Flavobacteriales bacterium | reverse complement strand
TTTTCGCTAGTAGAATCTCCATCTTCAATGAAAGTAGTCAGAGTAGTTCCTACCAATTTCATGCTGTCTAGGTTTTGGTCATCAGCACCAAGGTTGGTAGTAAAGTGAGTATTATTCACCAAGCTATTGGCAAAGTTTGTATCACCACCAATGTTGGTCACAAATGTACTGTCGCTTGCTAGTCCAATTAAATTTTCGCTAGTAGAATCTCCATCTTCAATGAAAGTAGTCAGAGTAGTTCCTACCAATTTCATGCTGTCTAGGTTTTGGTCATCAGCACCAAGGTTGGTAGTAAAGTGAGTATTATTCACCAAGCTATTGGCAAAGTTGGTATCCCCTCCAATGTTGGTCACAAATGTACTGTCGCTTGCTAGTCCAATTAAATTTTCGCTAGTAGAATCTCCATCTTCAATGAAAGTTGTAAGAGTAGTTCCTACCAATTTCATGCTGTCCAGGTTTTGGTCATCAGCACCAAGGTTGGTAGTAAAGTGAGTATTGTTCACCAAGCTATTGGCAAAGTTGGTATCCCCTCCAATGTTGGTCACAAATGTACTGTCGCTTGCTAGTCCAATTAAGTTTTCGCTAGTAGAATCTCCATCTTCAATGAAAGTAGTCAGAGTAGTTCCAACGAGCTTCATGCTGTCCAGGTTTTGGTCATCACCACCAAGGTTGGTAGTAAAGTGAGTATTGTTCACCAAGCTATTGGCAAAGTTGGTATCTCCTCCAATGTTGGTTACGAAAGTGCTGTCACTTGCTAGTCCAATTAAGTTTTCGCTAGTAGAATCTCCATCTTCAATGAAGGTAGTCAGAGTAGTTCCTACCAATTTCATGCTGTCCAGGTTTTGGTCATCACCACCAAGGTTGGTAGTAAAGTGAGTATTGTTCACCAAGCTATTGGCAAAGTTGGTATCTCCTCCAATGTTGGTTACGAAAGTGCTGTCACTTGCTAGTCCAATTAAGTTTTCGCTAGTAGAATCTCCATCTTCAATGAAGGTAGTCAGAGTAGTTCCTACCAATTT
>CBFHPW010000072.1:0-1114 GCA_965657945.1 Flavobacteriales bacterium | reverse complement strand
AATGAAAACAGTATCATTGAGCGGTTCTCTTAGAGAGAACGTAGGGAGTAAAGATGCGAAAGTCTTAAGAAAAGAAGGTCGTGTTCCAGGAGTATTATACGGAAACGGTGGAAACATCCATTTCCATGTAAAAGAAACTGAGTTGAACAAATTGGTTTTTACACCGGAAGTAACCTTCATCCAAATTGAAATGGACGGAAAAGAATACAAGGCTATTTTCAAAGAAATTCAATTTCACCCAGTAACTGACAGAATCACACACTTTGATTTGATGGCAGTAACTGAAGATAAATTGGTGTCTATTGCGTTGCCAGTAAAATTAACTGGAAACTCACCAGGTGTATTGAACGGTGGTAAATTAAGACAAAACTACAGAAAGTTAAAAGTAAAAGCTTTTGCGAAAGACTTGCCAGAATTTATTATGCTTGACATTAGCACATTGAAAATTGGTATGGCTATCCGTTTGGGAGAAATTGATATTCCAAACGTGACACTTCAAGGTGACATGAGAGATGTTGCTGTATCTGTAAAAACATCAAGAAACGCGGTTGCTGATGCAATTGAAGAAGAAGATGCTGAAAGCGCTGAAAGTGATGCAGCAGATGGCGGTTCTGAAGCAGCAGCTGAATAAACTTAGACAACATGAAATACCTGATTGTAGGCCTGGGAAATATTGGTGACGAATATGCCAATACCCGCCACAACATAGGATTTAAAGTACTGGACGCTCTTATTGAGTCGTCCAGTTCTTGTTTTGAGACGAAGCGCTATGGCGATGTAGCAAAAATTAAATTTAAAGGAAGAACACTCTTTCTTTTAAAACCTTCTACTTATATGAATTTGAGCGGAAACGCAGTAAATTATTGGATGCAGGAGGAAAAAATTACCTTAGCCAATACGCTTATCATTACAGATGATTTAGCTTTGCCTTTTGGTAAATTAAGACTCAAAGGAAAAGGAAGTGATGGAGGGCACAATGGACTAAAACATCTGATTCAAGTTCTAAAAACGAGCCATTATGCCCGTTTGCGTTTTGGTATTGGTTCCGATTTCTCAAAAGGAAAACAAGTAGATTACGTATTAGGAAAATGGGACAAAGAAGAAGAAAAACACC
>CBFHPW010000071.1:0-1297 GCA_965657945.1 Flavobacteriales bacterium | reverse complement strand
AGGAAGCAGTGGGTTGAGAACAACTAAATACGACAAGAGCTGGGAGGA
Organism: Flavobacteriales bacterium; assembly: GCA_965657945.1. Lineage (GTDB taxonomy): Bacteria > Bacteroidota > Bacteroidia > Flavobacteriales_D > CAJJDF01 > CAJJDF01. The sequence continues at coordinate 1,249 of CBFHPW010000071.1, read as the reverse complement.
AAAAATAAATGGCTTTCATCATGATATTGTTTCAAATCTGGTATAGGGAACTAATGCTTTAGGAATATGAATTCCTTCAGCTGTTTGGTTATTCTCCATGAGAGCTGCCAAAATTCTTGGCAAAGCCAATGCGCTGCCATTTAAGGTATGCGCTAATTGAGTTTTCCCCTCTTCGTTTTTAAATCTTAACTTCAATCTATTAGCTTGGTAAGTCTCAAAATTTGAAACAGAACTTACTTCTAGCCACTTTTGTTGAGCGGCAGAATATACCTCAAAATCATAAGTAATGGCAGCTGTAAAACCTAAATCTCCTCCGCACAACTTAAGAATACGATAGGGTAACTCTAGTTTTTCAAGTAAGTTTTTTACGTGGTCAATCATTCCTTCAAGCGCAGCGTATGAATTAGCAGGATGTTGAACCTGAACTATCTCTACTTTGTCAAATTGGTGCAATCTATTGAGTCCTCTCACGTCTTTTCCATAACTACCTGCTTCTCTTCTAAAACAAGGAGTGTAGGCCGTTAGTTTTTGAGGAAAGTCCTCTTTTTTCAAAATCACATCTCTAAAAATATTGGTCACAGGCACTTCTGCTGTAGGAATTAGATAAAAATTATCTTCGGTAGCGTGATACATTTGGCCTTCTTTGTCGGGTAATTGACCTGTTCCGTATCCAGAGGTTTCATTCACCAGTAAAGGAGGAATAACTTCATTATAACCGGCTTTTTCCGCTTCGTCCAAAAAGAAATTGATCAAAGCTCTTTGTAGTTTTGCACCTTTGCCTTTGTACACCGGAAATCCTGCGCCAGTTATTTTTACACCAAGATCAAAATCAATTAAATCCATTTCTTTGGCAAGCTCCCAATGGGGTTTTGCAGAAGAATTCATTTTCTTCGGTTCTCCGAATTCAAAAACCGTTTCATTGTCCTCAGGTGTTAATCCTTTTGGAACTGCACTGTTGGGAACGTTTGGTAATTGGTAGAGAATGGATTCGATTTTCACATCCAATTCGTTGTATTTTTCTTTTAAAACCTGAATTGTATCGTTTAAATCAGTTGTTTCTTTCTTTTTTTCGTTGGCTTCTTCACCTTTTCCTGCTTTAAACAAGTCCCCAATCTCTTTAGAAAGCACATTTCGTTTATTTAACAGCGCATCATTTTTTACTTGAATTTCTCTTTTTTCTTTGTCCAATTCTAAAAGCTCCGAAACTAAATTTTTCGCATCGAAATTCTTAATTAATAATTTCTTAACT
>CBFHPW010000070.1:0-1429 GCA_965657945.1 Flavobacteriales bacterium | reverse complement strand
AATTTATAAGAAGATATGGCTGGACATGTAGAAAATGTTGATACCGCAACAGCTTGGGGCGGTGGTAGATCACCCTTCAACGCTACCTATGGTAAAATGATGATGTGGTTCTTTTTAATCTCAGATGCACTGACATTTGGAGGGTTTTTAATTGCGTTAGGATTCGCAAAAGCATCAGCTGAATCTTGGCCTGTTGCCGATGAAGTATTCTTTCACTTCCCGGGAACTCACGCCAACTTACCATTGATTTATGTAGCGCTGATGACATTCATTCTTATTGTAAGTTCAGTAACGATGGTACTTGCTGTAGAAGCGGGTCACAGAATGGATCAAAAAGGAGTACAAAAATGGCTAGGTTGGACAGTAGTTGGCGGACTCGTATTTTTAGGATCTCAAGCTTGGGAGTGGTCCACCTTTATTGCAGGACCAGATGGACTTATTTCAACTTGGGCAGACAATGCTACCCTTACAAACAATCCTTACAGCGCGAATGGAATGAATCCCGATGATGTTAGATATACTAACTTCTTTTTCTTTGTCACTGGATTTCATGGATTCCATGTATTTACCGGAGTACTCATTAACTTCCTTGTGTTTTTACAAGTAAAAAAAGGAATTTACCAAGAAAGAGGACACTACGAAATGGTAGAAAAAGTAGGGCTTTATTGGCACTTTGTAGATTTAGTATGGGTATTTGTATTTACCTTCTTCTACCTTGTATAATCATTCATTCTTTTTAAAAACAAAGATACTTTTCAGATATGGAAAATAGAGACGACTTAATTGTAAACGATAGTTACGCAACCCTATCAAATCACTCAGAAGAAGAAGGAAAGGCCATAAGAAAAAAAATATGGCAAGTTACACTTTTACTCTCTGTTTTAACAACCATTGAAATTTTAATGGGAATTTATTTGAGTAGCCGAAGCGCCAGCTTTTGGCCAGTGGTGAAATGGTCGTTCATTGTAATGACTGTAGTCAAAGCTTTTTACATAGTTTGGGAGTTCATGCACTTAGGACATGAAAAAAAATCATTGAGAAGATATATAATAATCCCTTACGTATTTTTTATCATTTACATGATTTTTCTAATCATTCAAGAAGGGTTTTCTGTGGGATCTCATACCTAAAACCAATTAACTATGAACATATCTCGAAGAATCTGGTTATTCATTATCTTATTTGGTGTACCACTTGCATTCCTCTATCCATTGTCAAAAGGGAAACCAAACACCAAAGACCTTCCTTATTTTGGGAAAACGGAAGAAATCGCAAAGCGAACGGATATCAAAGATTTTTTGTTTTATGACATCGATAGCAACCTCATCACCAAAGAAACAACAGAAGGAAAAACATTAGTTGTTTCCACTCTCATTCCTTCTTGCCCTTATTATTGCCCAATCATTCAAAAACAATTGAAGTTTTTGGT
>CBFHPW010000069.1:0-1952 GCA_965657945.1 Flavobacteriales bacterium | reverse complement strand
ACGAAGATGGAAGTTATAGAATAGACAAAAATGCTTTGCATATCTGGCCTAGAGGCAGATTTATGTTAATCGCACTTCCAAACGAAGACGGGAGTTTTACCTGTACGTTGTTTATGCCATTTGAAGGAGAAAACTCTTTTGAATCGATAAAGACTGATGAAGATGTAGAGAATTTCTTCAAAACTACTTTCCCAGACTTTTATGACATGATGCCAAATTTGGTTGAAAACTGGCACGAACATCCATTGTCTTCGTTATCGATTATTAGATGCAAACCTTGGACGAGTGGAAAAATGGCGTTGATTGGAGATGCGGCTCATGCAACTGTCCCATTTTACGGACAAGGAATGAACGCTTCGTTTGAGGATTGTTATGTGATGTATAAGTTGATGAAGAAGCACAACGAAAATTGGGAAGCAGTATTCAAAGAATATGAAGAAAGAAAACCCGATGGTGATGCGCTTCAAGATTTGTCCGTTCACAATTACCACGTAATGCGCGACTACGTAGCCGACCCTAAATTTTTGCTGCAGAAAAAGATAGAGGCAAAATTTGCCGAAGCTCACCCCGATAAATGGATGCCGCTTTATAGCCAAGTTTCTTTCAGTAACATCCGTTATTCTGAAGCTTGGAAAAAAGGAATGGAACAGGATTCCTTGATGAAAAAAGTAATGGACAAGCCCAATATAGAAGAAATTTGGGACTCGAAGGAAATTGAAGACGAGATTTTGAGTTTGATATAGTTTTGACTTATTTGTGTTATTATTCACAGAAATGCGGGAATCTTTTCTAGGAATCTCATTGATAATAAGATTTCCAGTTTCGTGGGAATGACAAATCAAAAAAAGAGAATCGCATAGCTTTTGAGGTTGAAATGGTTACAAAGATTATTAAAAATTCAGTTTGTATTGGAGTACAGCCTCATTTTATGAAGCGATTTTAGCGTTATATTTTTCGTGAATGAAAGAGGAAGTTCCGGAGTTTACTCAGGAAATCACCGAATGAATCGAAAAATATGAGTTAAAATTGTGGAATAAAATGAAGCCTAGATTTTTTTGGCTCGTTTTTTCATCAATGGAAAAAATGAACAAAGCATCAAATTAATACTGACTTCAATTGTTAACTCATTAGTATTAAACCCATAAAAAATCTTTAGGTTTAATGATAAGAATGGATAAATGAATTAAGGAAAACTAATTATAAAAACACCAATGTGCTACAACACCAAACTAACTCGAAAAGCAGGGGAAATCGAAAAGCGATTTAATGCAGACTTGGTGGTGCAGAACGAATTGCAGTTGAGCGAACAAATTAGCGGATTCAATTTTCCTAAAACTCCTGTGATTACCAAAGATTTCCCTAATTCTATCCATTTTTATAATTGGGGTTTGATACCCAGTTTTTCACAAAATAATGAAATTCGTCAGTACACCCTAAATGCCAAGATAGAAACTCTGAGCGAGAAACGCTCTTTCGAGGAGTACATTGAAAATCGATGTTTAGTTATTGTCAATGGGTTTTACGAATGGAAATGGCACGATACGAAAGGAAAAAACAAGGAAAAATTTTTGATTGGGTTGAAAAATGAAAGTCTTTTTGCCTTAGCCGGGATTTATGCTACATGGAAAAATCCGGTAACAGACGAATTGGTACATTCTTATTCGATAGTTACAACCGAGGCAAATGAATTGATGTCGGAGATTCATAATATCAAAAAACGCATGCCTGTAATTTTAACTCCAGAGAATGAAACTCAATGGCTCAAAGGATCAGAGTTGAGTAATTTCACAAAAGTAGAAGCAAATTTAATCGCTGAATCGAAAGACTCACAAATGAAATTGTTTTAAGATTTTACCATGTCGATGTGTTCTATTCCACAATCGAGGTAGGTTTCGCTAGTTTGATTAAACCCATGAGATTCATAAAATTCTTTTAAATACAGCATAGCGGAT
>CBFHPW010000068.1:0-2074 GCA_965657945.1 Flavobacteriales bacterium | reverse complement strand
TCTGATAGTGGAAAAGGCGCAGTGTGGATTCTTTCATTAGATTCTTCAACTTTCCATGTAAACTCTAAGTTAAAAATCACAGAGGGATTGAATGGGTTTGCAGATGAATTATCAGATACGATTAACGCTAATGGATCATTTGGCGCAGCATTTGGTCACGCTATGTGTGCGCCAGGAGATTTAAATGGGGATGGTATTCCAGATTTAATTACAGGAGCCAACCAACAAAACGATGGAGATGGATACGTTTTATACCTCAATTCAGACAAAACAGTAAAAACTTACACTAAAATCAATGGCAATAACGGGGGGTTTGGGTTAGTCTTGGCACCTAGTGAGCGTTTTTCTAGGTCAATCTCTTTTATTGGTGATTTAAGGGGTGATGGAACAATTGCTGTAAATATGGGAGGTGGTGCTGGTGTTGTTGGAGGAAGTGGAACCCTGTATCTTCTCTTCTTAAAGCCTTGTGACTTTATTCAGGAGCCAGGAAATAATCATTGGAGTGGAGGAAATACTTTGTTTACCAATTGGAATCATAGCACACAATTGCTAACAAGTGACTCGCTAACTTTTGAGCAATGTACGTTTAAGGCTTTTGAAACAGATGCGGCATACATAACTTACAATTTTAATGATGGAAGGTGTATTTGTAAGGATTCAACAGCAGTATTAACTATTAGTACAGAATTAAGTACGGCATTTACTAATACCTGTTTTGGTGGTTATGTGGTTTCTGTGGATGAACTCGAAAATTCAAAAAATGACATCCGTATTTATCCAAACCCAACTTCTTCAGTAATAAATGTAACCGCTTTGCAACCTTCTTTGTCTTTTGGTAATAAAATTGATGTCCTGGCAATTACCGGAGAGCTAATTTTCTCAGAGAATTTAAATAAGAAAATCACCTCCATTGATTTATCGCAATATCCTACAGGGGTTTATATTTTAAATATATCTTCAAATAATTCTACTCGAAGCTACAAGGTAATAAAAGAATAAAACGCCTAATCATTTGGTAATAAGATTTCAAACAAAAAACGCCCACCTTCCGGTGAGCGTTTCAACATCTAAATAAATCCTTAGATTTTAGATGTGATTATCCTGCAATTCGAACGTTGCCATTTCTGGCAAGTCGTATTCTTTGTTTTGTAGTTTTTTAGCCACCACTTCAAATGCATCAAGTGTTTCTAATACATCTTCTTTGCTGTGCGAAGCGGTAGGGATTAATCTAAAAATAATCATTCCCTTTGGTATTACCGGATACACTACGATAGAACAGAAAATACGGTGGTTTTCTCTCAAGTCGAAAGCCAAGTGAGTAGCCTCTTCCAAGGATCCTTTCATGTAAACCGGAGTTACACATGAGTTGGTAGATCCAATTTCAAAACCTCTTTCTTTGAGTCCATTTTGAAGCATGTTTACATTGTCCCATAATTTGTTTTTGAACGACAAATCGTTTCTCATCATGTCCAATCTTTTCAAAGCGCCAATCACAAATGGCATTGGCAAAGACTTGGCATAAACCTGAGAACGTAGGTTGTATTTCAAGAAATCAACAATGTCTCTGTTTCCTGCAATAAATCCTCCAATACCCGCCATTGATTTGGCAAAAGTGGCAAAATATACATCAATATCGTCCTGGATTCCTTGCTCTTCTCCTGTTCCAAAACCTGTTTTTCCGAGTACTCCAAATCCATGAGCATCATCTACCAAAATTCTGAACTTATATTGTTTCTTAAACTCCATAATCTCCTTCAGCTTTCCTTGATCTCCTCTCATTCCAAATACTCCCTCAGAAATCACTAAAATTCCTCCTCCTGTTTCGTTTGCTAATTTTTCAGCTCTCTTCAAGTTTTTTTCTAAGCTTTCCATGTCATTGTGTTTGAACATGTATCGTTTTCCTTGATGCATTCTTACTCCATCAATGATACAAGCATGCGACTCTTGATCGTACACAATCACATCGTGTCTATCAACAAGTGCATCCACACAAGATGCGATTGCCTGATATCCAAAATTAACTACCAATCCTGCTTCTTTCTTTACAAATTCGGCCAATTCATTTTCTAATTGT
>CBFHPW010000067.1:0-2144 GCA_965657945.1 Flavobacteriales bacterium | reverse complement strand
AGGAGCTTTTTCTATTTGTACCCGAGGCCGGAATCGAACCGGCACTCCAAAGGAACACGAGTTTGAGTCGTGCGCGTCTACCAGTTCCGCCACTCGGGCATTTGTCTTTTACTTCTTTCCGCTCTGGTAGAATTTTGTATTAGCTACACGTGCTTGTTTCAAAATAAGCGGATGCAAATTTAAGTATTGTTTTTACTTTACCAACAAATTTCTATTAAAAAATACCTAAATTTCTAAACCAAGAATTCCAATCTGAAGGATTAAAAAATTATTAAATCTTTTAACCAAGCAATTTGTGCTTATGACCTTGTAAACATACAAAGGTCTGTTTTTAAATAAACTAAAACAAAAATATAGGAGACCCTCCTTCGTTCTGTTTTGCTGTTTTGGGTGAAATGAAGTATATTCGATGAAAAATTTTACCCATGAAAACGCTAAAACTACTTACTTTATTTGCCCTTCTTTTACTCACTTCAACAAGCATAAATTCTCAAACTCACAATAGAACACTTGGGCAAGGAGCAGGCGTCTCGCTTACGACAGGCGATTACAACACTTTTCTGGGTGATTCTTCTGGCTCCACCTTGACTTCAGGTAGCTACAACACTTTTATTGGGTTTCGATCAGGTCTTTTTTCCACGACAAGTTCGGATAACGTTTTCATTGGCTTTGATGCCGGTAAGTTCAATACTACCGCTACTGATAATACGTTTATAGGGACTCGATCAGGAATGAATAATTCTGGAACAGACAACATCTTCATCGGAACAGAAGCAGGAATGAATAATACGACAGGTGCAGACAATGTATTTATTGGTGAAGAAGCAGGACAAGAAAATACAACAGGAAGAGACAATGTTTTCATAGGAGAAGATGCAGGGTTTAACAATACGGAAGCGGACGACAATACATTTGTTGGAAACATGGCCGGAAGAACCAATACAACTGGCGCTGGCAATGCGTTTTTTGGAGCTGAGGCTGGATTTGACAATGAAACAGGTTACCTCAACACCAGTTTAGGCGCTTTCGCAGGCAGTGACAACCGTTATGGTATAGGCAATACATTTGTAGGGGGGGAAGCCGGGACAAACACAGAACATGCGGACCACAATACCTTTGTGGGGACAAATGCAGGGTGGGACAACAACAGGACAAATAGTGCGAGTAACGCGAACAGAAACACCTACTTGGGGGCGAATACAGGCAGCACGAATCGTGAAGGGGAAGATAACGTGGGAATTGGTGCCTTCGCCACATTCAATAACACCAATCGTTCCAGGTGTATTTTTATCGGTTCGGGGGGAGCTGGTTACGATGTTGGGGATCCCTCTCGGTATGGTTACCCTAGTACTTATTCTTATACTGAAGGTCATAGTATGGCTGATGCCAATGATGTCATTGTGGTTGGTTTTCGAGCACAAAATGGCGGTCAATATGGCACATCCATAGGAAGCTACTCCGACATGGATGGAATCTACACTATTAGTATGGGACACCAAAATAGAGTCTCTACAGCAGGTGATTTTGGTACTCTTCTTGGCTCTTTGGGATACATGACAGCTCAATACAGTGTAGGTGTTGGATATCAAGATTCAATATTGGGAACACGATCAATTGGATTGGGTTCTTTTGTAACGGTAGAAGGAGATTCATCTGTAGCTATTGGGTCAAACAGTGATGTTGAAGGCAATCTTTCAGTAGCCATAGGCTTTGGAGCAACCACAAATACGGATAGAGCCATGGTGCTGGGAGGCGCATCCACTGCAACTAGGCTTTCTGTGGGTATAGGAACCTCTTCTCCCAATCCATTTGCCTCAATGACACTAGGAGACAGTGACAAAGGACTTTTGCTAAACAGGCTAACTACCTCAACCAAAATGAGCCTAAGTAGCCAGTTACAAAACAAGGAGAAAGGATTACTTATTTTTGATTCTACCTTGAATGAAGTACAAGTATGGAAGGGAAATGAGTGGAAAACGATAGGAGAAAATCCCATTGATTCGCTCTTCTTAGCCAACGACAGCCTCGCAATTTCTAACGGAAACAAAGTAGACTTAAGCAGTTACCTAGACAACACAGATGCTCAAAACCTGTCTATTTCTGGCAATACGCTGAGCATCGCTAATGGAAATTCTGTCAATCTT
>CBFHPW010000066.1:0-2450 GCA_965657945.1 Flavobacteriales bacterium | reverse complement strand
TCCTTTCTTTTTACAACTCAAGGATTATCTATCGAGAGAAGAGATATTTTTGAGTAATTATGAGTTGAAATCGAGGCCAAATTAAAGATTTGGCGGACTTTGAAAATAAAAAACATATGACGTTTGAATTACCTCCAAACGTCCTATGTTTTTTATACCATGTTATGGGCTTTTACTTTTCGTTTTTTTGAGTTATTGTCATACTGCAGTTGTCACTCTGGCAAGTGCATTCAACATTACCAGTTGACGAAATAAACCTTTCTCTACAAGATTCTGATTCAGTATCACAAAATCCTGCACAATCAACTTCAAGAGTAGGTCCAATTACGGTTCCTATATTATCGTAATTATCGACATACATAACTGTTCCGATTTCTCCTGAATTAGTTATTTCAAATTCAAATAATATTGTTTTTGAATTATCGTAACTATTAATTTCAATTAGATGTAAAATAAAGTCAGATGTATTATAATTGGTTAATAGGTATTCAACAAAATAATTACCAAGATGAGAAATTTTATTTGCGAGATTCACAGTGCTTGAAAGTTCCATGGAACATCCCGAACAGGTACATTCAATAGAGCCAGCATTCATATCCCATCTCATTCCACATTCTTCTCCATCATCACAAGTGTTTATACATTTGACTTTTATACTTGCATTTGAATTAACATCTAACTTTTGAACTAATACTTCAGATAATTCTGAATTATTAGATGTATTAGAATCAATATTAGTTTTATTACAAGACCAAAGTGCAACCCCAAGAATTGCGACTAATATTGTTGACTTAACTATTTTCGTTTTCATAATTAATTATTTTTAAAATTAATTGTAGTTCTTTTTTAGGAGTGAACTACTTCAATAAATTTGACTCTCAAATTATTGCTTTACTCCTTTATGAACTCTAAAACGAACTATTGTTATCCTTTTTATTTTCTCATCTAAGTAAAGAGAGCACTCGGATATGATTCATACGAAACCGTTTTTGATAGTAGTATTAATTGCCCATAACTTTTTGTTACCCGGAAGTTACACAATATATGTTTTCTCTCACTTTTTACGGGGAGTATTCGTTTAAGAGGTAGGTTTTGTTGCTCGAAATACGGATTGCCGATTCATGCGCTCAATCAGTGGTAAACGTAACTTACAAGGGAAACACAAAAAAATAGAGAAATTCCTTTCTTTTTACAACTCAAGGATTATCTATCGAGAGAAGAGATATTTTTGAGTAATTATGAGTTGAAATCGAGGCCAAATTAAAGATTTGGCGGACTTTGAAAATAAAAAAGGACGTTTGAATTACCTCCAAACGTCCTATGTTTTTTATACCATGTTATGGGCTTTTACTTTACAATATTATTTACATCAACCTTTTTTTTTCTTATAACGATTTTGTTTTTTTTGGTTGTTTACGAACAAAAAGTGAAACTATATAGTGCTTAGGGAAGTTTTGTTTGCAAAAGTTATTTAGCGTAATATCTAATTTTTGGAATATCAAAATAAATAAAAAATGCGGTTTGATTGCTCAAACCCCATTTATTTTAAGGAATAAATAAATTAGATATTCTTTACTAATTTAAGTTCAACATCATCAAAATTGATAATTAACCTGTCATCAATTAATGAGTATGGATAAGATTTTTCTCCCAACTTAATTTTATTTGATTCCAAATTGAAATTTTGTTTGTCAATTTCTTTTCCACTATAATCCAAAGTATGAATAATTCCATCTTTAATGTCTAGTTTTTCAACTTTATTTTCAATAACATAAGCCACTAAAAAAATTGTAGATTCAGGGTTTGTATAATTGATGTCTTCAATTAACCAACTACCACTTATGTCTGCCTTTTCTGTTTTACAAGAAAATGCTACAATAGAAAATAAAAGGATATAAATTAGCTTTTTCATAACTATTCGGTTTGATGATAAATTTCTACAATAGCGGAGTACACAAATTGAATTTCTTCCATTGTGGGTTCAGCTCCGTTTAAAGTTTGAATATCATTGTTATAGCCTTCATTTAGGTTAGGGTCAGTATTGTCACCATCTGGTGCCATTGCTGTGCCTTTAAAGATATATTTCTTTCCGTGACAATCAACAGCTGTGATGTTATAGCTATTTAGACCGCCCCAACCAACATCAATGGTTCCCGTCAAATGCCATTCACAACCATGTTGATCTTTTATTTTTTTGTCAATATTAAATTCCTTAGCCGACATAAAGAATGGGACTAAAATCATTGAGCAAATTATTAGTAACTGTTTCATTTTTTAAGATTTTAAATAGTTAGCACAATTATCTTTTTTAAAGGAGAGATAATTACTAGTCAATATGACTTTCAAATTAATGAAAAACTCCTTTCTGACCTCTAAAACGAACTATTGTTATCCTTTTTATTTTCTCATCCAAGTAAGGAGAGCACTCGGATATGATTCATACGAAACCG
>CBFHPW010000065.1:0-2477 GCA_965657945.1 Flavobacteriales bacterium | reverse complement strand
CCAAAAAAGAGTTGTATACACAAGGACTCAAAAGCTACCTAGTTTCTACTCAAGAAGATGTGCTCGCACCAGGAGGTTTTCTGCATTCCAGCCTGTTTGCTTTAGTTGACGCGAACCTTCATCTACGAGGTGTCTACGATGGTACGAGCGACAAAGAACTGGAAACATTAAAACAAGATTTAAATACGTTGATACATGAAGAATGAAAAAAAACTTAAACGAATTGCGATTATTATTTCAATCGTTTTACCCTTAGCAGTTGCTATTCTCTTTGGAGTAAAAATTGAAGGATTTGATCTAAGCTTCTTACCTTCCATCTATGCGGTAATAAACGGGGTAACTGCCATTGTACTATTACTTGCCTATTTTGCCATCAAGCGAAAAAAGAAAAAACTGCATCAAAATTTCATCAACACAGCAGTAGTCCTTTCGGTTTGTTTTTTAGTGATGTACGTGCTTTACCATGCCACCTCAGACTCTACTATTTTTGGCGATATAAATCACAATGGTATTCTAGAAGCGAATGAATCATTAGCCTTGGGCGGAACTAAGCTTGTCTACTATTTCATTTTAATCTCTCACATCATACTGTCCATTATCATTACTCCATTTGTATGTTTTACCTACCTCAAAGGATGGCTAGGTGACTACGAAGGTCACAAAAAACTAACGCGTATCACCTTCCCTTTGTGGATGTATGTAGCTGTGACAGGAGTGATCGTTTATATCATGATTTCACCCTATTACGCATAATCAAATCCATTTAAATTGAAACTCGGAGGTTTTATTGGGGCCATTATTGGCTATTTCTCAACCAAAAATTATATTGGCGCTATCATTGGTTATTTTATCGGTTCTGCTTTTAGCGGTTCCGGCAGCAACCGATCCAATCAAACCAATCCCAATTTCGAAGTGGGCAAATATCTTATGATGCTTTCTTCGGTGGTTATGAAAGCTGACGGAATCACCAAAAAGTCTGAATTAAACTTCGTAAAACAGTTTTTTGTTCGCCAATTTGGGGAAACAAAAGCCCAAGAATACGTTAGACAGCTGAAGCAATACCTCGATAAGAGTATTTCGGTTGAAAAGGTATCAACCATAATAAAACAAAACGTAAATAACTCTTCAAGGATTCAATTGCTCCATTACCTTATAGGTATTGCCGTTGCTGACGGCCAAATCAGTCAAAGCGAAATGCAAATTCTGAAAAGAATCACCAGATCCTTCGGATTATCGGAACAAGTGTTCAGATCGCTTTTGGCCATGTACAATTACCAATCTGACAATGGCAGCTATCACAGACAAACCCATAGCACTAGCAACCAAACTATTTCATTAAAAGGTGCTTACGCTATTTTAGAAATTCCTGAGAATGCTTCTGAATCAGAAATCAAAAAGGCTTACCGAAAATTAGTGGTAAAATATCACCCTGACAAGGTGGCTCAACTGGGCGAAGAATTTCAAAAAGGGGCTAAAGAAAAATTCCAAAAAGTACAGGATTCTTATGAAAAAATAAAAGAGTCTAGAAACATCAAATAAAGTACGCGAACTTAGGTCTCCTATTTTTTTTTAAAAAAAATGAATGGTTATGAGTTTTGTTGAATTTGTTTCAAAAATGTGAAAATTCATTTGTTTTCTAGGAATTAACATATTTTTATAACTATATTTGGCTCAATTAAATAAAAATTTACTCAAAATGAAGAAAAATTACGTTTTTTCGATTGTAGCGATATTGTTTTTCGCTTTACATTCTTTCTCTCAAATAACAGCACCGTTTACTGAAACTTTCAATGGTTCCAGTCTACCAAGTACTTGGACTTCAACCTCTACCTCGGGTGGTCCATGGGTAGTCTCTGGTAATATGGGATATTCTGGAAGTAGTATCACCGATCACACTGGAGTCGCGGGGAGTTCTCGTGCCTGGATCGACTTTTCAGGAACAGATATTGGAGTTTTATTGACCTCAGATTCTATTGATGTTTCTGCCTTAGGAACGCCAGAATTAAAATTTTATTTCAACTCAAATTTAGGAACTTATAGCCTATCACCTCTAAACTTTCTATTTCCAGAAATTTGGGATGGAAGTTCGTGGGTTACCCTGGATACCATCCAACAAGACAACCAAGGAGTTTGGAGCGAACATTTTTACAACATTGGCGCTTTTGTTACACCTAGTAACAAGGTTGTTGTAAGATTTAGAGCTGAAAGCGGTGGTAATTCAAGTGATTACTACCTTGATTACGCTATCGATGATATCAGCGTCATAGAATTCTCTCCTTGTCGTCCAGTGCAAGATATTCTTTCTAAAAACATTACTTCTTCAGGTGCTACAATCGAATGGAATTCTGCGACTGGTGCGGATACAGCTTGGATTGTAGAATACGGTGTTGCTGGGTTTACTCCAGGCACGGGTACTTCTATGCAAGTTTCTGCTGATAGCGCTGTCATTACTGGTCTAAACCCAAGTACCATTTACG
>CBFHPW010000064.1:0-2653 GCA_965657945.1 Flavobacteriales bacterium | reverse complement strand
AGCATCAATACAGACGACCAAAACCTTGACAGCATGAAGCTCGTTGGAACTACTCTGACTACCTTCATTGAAGATGGTAACAGCGCAAGTGTTGATTTAACTCCACTTTCAGACTCTATTACGGAAAGAGCTATTGACAGCGCAGAATGGGCAGACCAAGGAGGTTATGTTTTAGCGCGTAGAGCAGCTTCTGCCGGAGACACGGTCGTGTTAACTGATAATGGAAGATTGGGAATAGGAACAAAAACGCCTCAAGAAAAGCTTCACATTAATGCAGATAACGACAGTTTACAATTTGAAAACTTGGCTGGTATTGGAAATGTATTAGGAATTGACTCAAATGGAAAAGTGTACCGAACGTTACCAACTTCTAGCAGCTTTTTCAACGCAACCTCTGCTTACTCAGTAGGGAATAGCATTGAGGTAATATTTGCAAATTCTGCAGCAGGTGTATTTGACATCACTTTGCCTGATGCAACTGATCATACTGGAAGAAAAATTACCATTAAAAGAACAGATAATTCGGTAAACAACATAACCGTAAAATCAGCAGTTGGAAATGTAGAAATTAATGCACCAACCACAGGATATATAATGAGTAATGGATACGAAAAAGTAACCTTTATGAGTGATGGAATTAACTGGTGGATTATATCCCAATAATAACTTCAAGCTCTCGAGAAGGTTAAAAATTATAAATCAGAGTTTAAAAAGAAGGTTGCTTCCTTAGTTCTTATTTAAAAAAGCAACCTAACTATAAAATATGGTTAATTATGTATTCACTAATAAATCAAAAGTATCCAAACTTTGGTGGAATAAGAAAAAATAGTTTTTGTTGAAAATAAAAAAATTACAATCCATGAAAAATATAATAAGTTTATTGTTCGCGACCATAGGGCTAACAGCTATAAAGGCTCAGGGAGACCTACGAATAACCGGGGCAGTAGTTTCAATAAGTGGGACTACCTCTGTCACAGTAAATGGAGATGTACAACATGACAACGGCTCCACTTCAGAAATCAATGGAGAACTGTCTCTTAGTGGCAATTGGATAAACAATTCAGGAAGTTCTGCCCTTACTCCTATTTCCAAGGGAAAAGTGCAGCTTGCTGGCGCCACTCAATTCATTACCGGTAGTGATCCCACTGTTTTTTATGATTTAGAATTCGTAGGTGCCGGCTCGGACAAAACAACCTTAGTTAGTACATTTGTTTCTAACTCCTTAGACTTAAATGACGCGGTTTTACAAACAGATGCATTTTTAACCCACGTCACAAATCCGACCTTAAATTCAGTTCTATGGACTACTGGGTATGTAGAAAGTGATAATTTATCCGGTTATTTATTAAGATCTACGAACTCCGTATCGCCCTACTCATTTCCGTTAGGAAACAGTAGCTTAACAAATACTTTCAGACCAGTAGAAATTATTCCGACTTCTTCTGATTCGAGTGTGTTTGGAACAAGATTAGGAGCTAAAAACCCCAGTTCAGAGACGGGTACTTCGGCAGCGGGGTCAGTTGCACCTTTTGATGTGACTCAAAAAGAATCAAGCTTGGCAAGTTTAAATACTAATTTCTACCACAATATCCATCGATTTTCGGGAGTAAGTGAAGCGAATGCACGTGTATTCTTTTTCCAAACAGATCAGCAATCTAATCAATTTACGAGTATGGCAAAATGGAATTCCTCACAAAACAAATGGTTTAATGATCAATTTAGTATCCAGAATAGTTTTGTTCGACCCCAATACAACAATACGACAAGAATGGCGGTATCAAATAAAGTGTTGGATTACAAAGATGATGCATATACTTTAAACGAATTGGACTTAATTCTCATTACCACATTCACTCCTAACAACGATGGGATTAACGACTTTTTTGAAATTCCAGGATTGGAAAAATACCCTATTAACTCTCTGGAGGTATTTAATCGATGGGGAGAATTAGTGTATTCTGCAAGCCCTTATCGAAATGACTGGGATGGAAAAACTAATACTTCTAGTAGTGTGAAAATCCAATCAACCAATTTGCAAGAGGACACCTATTTTTATGTGTTAACTATTGATGACGGCCAACAAGTGTTTAAAAACTACCTAGAAATTATAAGGGACTAAACCCCTTCTCGAAAACGCTTCTACTACCTTTTGGTAGTAAATACTACTGTATTTCAGAATCGAATCATTTGTATTTAATAAGAGTAACTCGGTAGACTTTAGTCGTTTTAATTATTGAGTCTGAATTCGAAACGTCTCTATTCGGATTATTCCTTGTTTGAGAACTTTCGCCTATTACTTTTTCTTGATACAACCCTTCAAATATTATTGCATCTGCCCCAACACTTTTAGCTTTCTCAATCATAGCCTTTTGGACTGACTCGGTATCATCCATTTCAAATTCTCCTCCCTGATTTTGCATCTTACCCATCACACTATACTCCCTTTTAATATCTTGTGAATCAAAAAATACTTCTACGCTCATTGTGGGTTCGTATTGTTTTCCTAAGTAATGAATCGTTGGAGCACAAGAGTGTAAGACTAGACCAATTAGGAGAAGGATATAAGTGTATTTCATTTTCTTCATTTTACCTGATTTTGGAAGTGAATTTTATTTCGGATATTGGAATTATTGAATCTCTGCTTATTTTGAAT
>CBFHPW010000063.1:0-2721 GCA_965657945.1 Flavobacteriales bacterium | reverse complement strand
ACAGTTCAGACCGCAGCAGGATGTGATTCAATCACAGTAATGGAATTATTGGTGAACGATATCTTGAGAGACACCATTGCCGATACCATTTGCATGGGAGCATCAATTACTTTTGGAACTCAAACATTGACCATGACAGGAAACTATTCAGATACAGTTCAAACATTAGAAGGTTGTGATTCAATCACAGTATTGGAATTATTGGTGAATGATATCTTGAGAGACACCATTGCCGATACAATTTGTATGGGCGCTTCCGTTACTTTTGGAGGAAACTCATACACAACGACAGGATCCTATTCAGATACAGTTCAGACCGCAGCAGGATGTGATTCAATCACAGTATTGGAATTATTGGTGAACGACATCTTGAGAGACACCATTGGAGATACAATTTGTATGGGCGCTTCCGTTACTTTTGGAGGAAACTCATACACAACGACAGGATCATATACAGATACAGTTCAAAATGCAGCAGGATGTGATTCAATCACAGTATTGGAATTATTGGTGAACGACATCTTGAGAGACACCATTGCAGATACCATTTGCATGGGAGTATCAATTACTTTTGGAACTCAAACATTGACCATGACAGGAAACTATTCAGATACAGTTCAAACATTAGCAGGATGTGATTCAATTACAGTATTGGAATTATTGGTGAACGACATCTTGAGAGACACCATTGCAGATACCATTTGTATGGGAGCATCAATTACTTTTGGAACTCAAACATTAACAATGACAGGCAACTATTCAGATACAGTTCAAACATTAGAAGGTTGTGATTCAATCACAGTATTGGAATTATTGGTGAATGACATCTTGAGAGACACCATTGCAGATACCATTTGCATGGGCGCTTCCATCACATTTGGAACTCAAACCTTGTCAATGACAGGCAACTATTCTGATACAGTTCAAACATTAGATGGCTGTGATAGTATTGTGACAATGGCTCTAACAGTTAACCCAGTTTCACGAGATACAATTGTTGATACAATCTGCGCAGGATCAAGTTCATTTCTTGGAACGGTTGGATATACCACTACGGGTATTTATTCAGATACGTTAGTTTCAAGTTTAGGATGTGACTCGATTCGAGTACTTGATTTATTTGTAATTACCTACAACAACCCAATTATAAATGTACAAGCATGTGATTCATTTAGGCTACCAACAAAAGGATATGTTTATACTTCAGGTGTCTACAAAGATACGGTTATTGCCTCTACAGGATGTGACAGTACCTTACAGTTCTTTGTAACAATGGGATACACGAACAATGCTTCATTCTCAGTAACTTCATGTGATTCTTACACTTCACCTTCTGGAAAAGTATGGACGTTATCCGGACTGTATAAAGATACAATCTTAAATGTTTCAGGCTGTGATAGTATAATGGATATTACCCTAACAATTAATAGCTCAACATCCGCAAATAGAACCGTTTCCGCTTGTGATTCCTATACGGTACCTGAGACTGGCAGAACATATTTCGTGTCAGGAACTTACAACGATACCACAACGAATGCATTTGGATGTACTTTCATTATTACTACCAATTTGACGATTAATACGGTTTCAGCAGGCACAGTCTCCATATCAGGAATAACACTTGCCGCTAACACGACAGGAGTAACATACAAATGGTTAGATTGTGATGGAAACTTTTCGTTCATTCTAGGAGAAACTTCTCAATCTTTTACGCCAATCAGAAACGGTAATTATGCTTGTCAAATTACTTCACCAAGCGGATGTATTGATACTACAGCCTGTACTTCAGTTAACTCAGTCAGCCTAGATGAATACATCGTTAATGATAATGACGTAGTTCTTTACCCAAATCCAGCATCAAGTTCAGTGAAGATTGAAGTGCTTTCGCAAAATGCAAAGGAACTAGTAACAATAACTTTATTCGATGCAATAGGAAAAACAGTATACACAACCACCTTGAACAGTGAAAATAATACTATCTTTTTAGATGTAAATGATTTTGAAAGCGGAGTATACTCCGTTGTAGTTTCAAATAAATTCTTTACTACTACCAAAAGATTAGTCATCTCTAAATAAAGAGATTTTGTAAATCTTCAAGAGGCTTTAATATTAATTTATTAAAGCCTTTTTTTTGTGTAAGATAGTTTGGAATTGTATTACATAATAATGAGCTACTTAAAATTTAAGTCACTTTAAAACTGAACCCCCAAAAAATAGAACAATGGTATGTTTATGTTTAGTAATAAAAAAATGTAATTGTCAAAAACCAGCATATTAGATAATAATAGGATGCGGTATAAATTCCCCTTAATTCTCATTCTGAATAATATTTAGTTAGGAAGACTTTAATTTATTTGATTAACTTATAATAGTAGCGAAGAGTTTAGATGGATTTCTTACTCAAAAACAATTCTTTTTTTTGTTCAATTTGTTGATTTCCATTAATCACATAATCTAGCCGTTAAAGAATGGATTCAATTCAAGTTTTTTTATGTTAGATAGAAAATTGATAAAGCATTTTAAATGGTCTGTAAATTTTAGTTTTTACTAGAATTACTATTATATGAAATTGAATAAATCTACAATAGTTTGGAGTATAATTGAGTTTTGGAGAAAAGAAATAGGTTAGATCTTTGTTTAGGCATAATTAACGGCATTACCCAAGTAGTTTCTGTGAGCAATCCATAGTATTAGTATTTTGATTGTAAGCATTTTAAGAAT
>CBFHPW010000062.1:0-2746 GCA_965657945.1 Flavobacteriales bacterium | reverse complement strand
AAGAAACGTTTGAAAAAACGTCAAGAAAAAGAAGCTAGAAAATTAGCAAGGAAAGAGGAAGAAAAAAACTCTGGACTAGAGAGTATGATGGCTTACGTAGATGAATTTGGAAACATTACAGACACCCCACCAGATCCAACAAAAAAGAAGGTTGAAATAGATGCTGAAGACATTGTGATTGGTGTACCAACCAGAGAAGCTATTCCTGAACCAGACCCTATCAGACAGGGAGTTGTGGAGTTTTTTAACGATGAAAAAGGATTTGGATTTATCAAAGAAAACGACACCAATGAAAAATACTTTGTGCACGTGAGTAGCACTACCGAAGAATTGTACGAAAACGACAAAGTAGAATTTGAATTGGAAATGGGAATGAAAGGAATGAATGCCGTGAGAGTGAAGAAAAAATAATTTCTAGATGCACAGAAGATTACAAACCAGTAAAGTGATTTACTGGTTTTTTTTGTGAGAAATTTTAAACCAACGGACTTTTTATTGTCATTAAACTCTCGATAGTTTGTTTACCATATCGTTTCAACAAGAGTATTTTCTCAAAGTGTACAAAAGGTTCGATTTTCATACAGGTGACGTTTACATCCAATTAGGTGAGCTAATCAACACTTAACAATAAATGAAACAGTTTTTAACCTATGTAAACGAATTGATTACAAAGTATTTTTCATAAATGAGAAAAACATCAAGTTGGCTTTAATGCTGACAAAAATTTGCGGATTGAATAATTTGTACTAACTTTGTAATTACAGATATGAAATTATGGAAACAGCTATTATAAAAATCGGAAATTCCAAAGGTCTTCGTTTAAGCAAGACTGTTTTGGAAAAGTATAACATAAAAGACAAAGTTGAAATGATTTTGGAAAAAGGACAAATAATTATTAAACCAATTAGTAGTCCGAGAAAAAACTGGGGAAAAGCATTTGAAGAAATGCGTGAGAATAATGATGACCGATTATTATTCAATGATGTCTTCGAGGATGAAAATTTTGAGGAATGGAATTAGAACAATATTCAATCGTACTTGTAAATCTTGACCCAACTATTGGTAGTGAAATTAAAAAAACAAGACCTTGTGTAATTGTCTCACCAAACGAAATTAATAAGTTTTTAAGAACAATTGTAGTTGCACCAATGACAACGAACTTAAAAGAATATCCGACCAGAATTAAAGTAAAGCATAACGGAAAAAAAGGAATGATTGCGATCGACCAAATTCGAACAATTGACAAATCTAGAATCATAAAAAAGTTTGACCAATTAGTGAAATCTGAAATACAGAAATGCAAAGATATTATCAGAGAAACTTTTGTTGATTAAAACTAAATTTTGAATAGAAAACGAGAAGTACTAATGGCAACACCGTGTATAATTAATGACTAGTTATCAGTTACTTACGAAAATACTTACAGATTTTCTATTTGGTTTGTATTTACTAAATTAGGAGCTTAAAAACGCCACTAATCTTATACATAAATGTTCCGACCGATAACCAAACCAATTCCACAATCCTTTCATTAACTGGTTCGAAACACCGTAAGATATTAAACTGACTTTTTATAGATTGAATTTTAGTCCAAAATGTAATGGTTTCAGTGGTTTCGTCCTATCACCCCGGATAAACTTAGAGATTTCAAATGAATTCCGATGTTCTTACACAAATTCCCTCTCAAAAACTGCCGTCTTAACTTCTTTTTGTTTAATTTTACTATATAAAAGTTAAACAAAATGAAAAACTACTTAATTATAGGAGGTTCCTCGGGAATAGGAAAAGCACTTACCGAGCAAATGGCACTAGAAGGTGAGGTATATGCTACATTCAACAAAAACGAAACAGAAAGCATAATTCCAAGTGTCAATTATTACCATTTGGACGTGACAGCTGACGAAATAGAATTTGAAGACTTGCCAGATGAAATCCACGGATTGGCCTATTGCCCTGGAAGCATAAATTTAATGCCTTTCAAAAGAATTAAACCTGCTCAGTTTGCCGAAGATTTTGAATTGCAAGTGAACGGAGCAATCAAAGTAATTCAAAAAGTATTGCCAAATCTAAAAGCAGCAGGAAACTCGTCTATCCTATTTTTCTCGACAGTTGCTGTACAAAATGGATTCAATTTCCATGCACAAGTTGCTGCTTCCAAAGGAGCCATAGAAGGACTTACTCGTTCGTTGGCGGCTGAATTTGCACCTGCAATCAGGGTGAATGCAATTGCACCTTCACTAACCGATACTCCGTTGGCTAACAAACTATTGAGCAGTGACGAAAAAAAAGAAGCAAACGCACAAAGACATCCCTTAAAAACTATTGGGAATCCAGAAAATATTGCTCAATTAGGAGCGTTTTTATTATCAGACAAATCTGCTTGGATCACCGGGCAGGTAATTCACGCAGATGGAGGAATGTCCTCTGTTAAAGGATAAAATTTTTACACACTTAAACTATGGAAGAAGCAGCCGTAAACCACCGAGAAGCGATTATTACAAGCTACATGCACTTTGTATTGGAGCATGGTAAAAAACCACACAATGTATTTAAATTTGCGAAAGAGAATGACATGAGCGAAAGCGATTTTTATGCTCATTTCCCCACTTTTGAAGAACTTGAAAAAGAAATATTCTGTGAGTTTTTCTCCCAAACAATCGCTCTACTTGATAAAAATGAAGAGTATAAGACTTTTGATGCTCAAAATAAATTACTTGGTTTCTATTTTACGTTTTTTGAGATTTTA
>CBFHPW010000061.1:0-2768 GCA_965657945.1 Flavobacteriales bacterium | reverse complement strand
CGTGTTTCCACTCATCATACGAGATCCCATTGGGTAAGCAAGCCCCCAATCTGCTGCTGCATCTGCGTCTGTTTTTCTTACTTCTGGGTGGTTTCCTAATCCTAGGTAGTTGTTCAAACTCCAGTTCAGCACTTCTTTTCCGTTGAACCTCATTCTTGGAGCCAATTCTCCCTCTAACTTAGGAAACATAAAATACCCTTCAGTTTTAGATCGGTATCTTCCTAGTTCTCCTCCTTTGGCGATTTTGTCAAATAAATCTTTCATCTTTCTTATTTGTTGTTGTTATTAAAATAAAATTCGTTGATTACTGTTGTTAATTCGTCCTCTTTTTCAGAGGAATATCCGTTTTCTTTTTGCCAATCAAAATCATAAAATTTTGATAAATACTTGCTTCCGTGATCGCTAAACAATAAAATCACTGTGTGATTTTGATTT
This sequence comes from Flavobacteriales bacterium, assembly GCA_965657945.1. Classification (GTDB taxonomy): domain Bacteria; phylum Bacteroidota; class Bacteroidia; order Flavobacteriales_D; family CAJJDF01; genus CAJJDF01. The sequence continues at coordinate 2,333 of CBFHPW010000061.1, read as the reverse complement.
AAACCTGGTGCAATTGCTTTCAATCCTTCAATAGTTGCTCCACATGACCCTCCAGCCATTATACCTTCTGTTCTGGCCAGTTTCAAAATGTTCTTTATGCTTTCTTTGTCTTCTATTTTGATGAATCTATCGATATTATCCATCAACACATTAGGCGGAATGATGTCTTTTCCTACTCCTTCCAACATAGTTTTTCTTTTCAAAGAAGTATCGTATTCTCCTGTTTCGTGGTAATGTTTGAGTACTGAACCTTCGCTATCTACAGCCGTTACATCAATGTTTTCGTTTTGTTCTTTCAAGAATTTGGAAATACCAGAAATGGTTCCTCCCGTGCTCGCAGAAGAGATAAAATGAGTTACTTTTCCTTGGGTTTGTTCCCAAATCTCCGGGCCCGTAGTTTGATAATGGGCACCAAAATTATCTAAATTAAAATTTTGATTGATGTAAAAAGCGTCCGGGATGAGCTTGCTTAGCCTCTCAGCTGACTTGTAATAGGACTTTGGGTCGTCTGCTTTCACATTGCTAGGACACAAAACCACTTTAGCTCCAAGAGCTTTTATCGCGTTGATTTTCTCTGTAGAAGACTTATCCTTCACACACACCACACATTTATAGCCTTTTATGGCACAAATCATGGCTAAACTAAAACCTGTATTTCCAGAAGTAGCCTCTATAAGAGTAGAAACACCTTTTTTTAATTTTCCTTCTTTTTCTGCATGCTCAATCATATTGAGCACGGTTCTGTCTTTTACTGAATGTCCTGGATTAAATCCTTCTAGCTTTGCATACACATTGGTGTCATACATTTCGCTTAAGCCTTGTAACTTTATCATTGGCGTTTTTCCAATGGAATCTAACAGGGACGTTTGGGCTTTATTCATGTTTTTTTTAATATTCAATTACTATTTGTCTACAGAATTTTAGTCTTTTGAGGCTTTCTTACTTTTTACAGGGTCTTTCTCCAGTTTAAACAACAGCGTATTACCGTCATGGTTTTTGAAAAGTTGCCACAATTCCTCTTCCATTTGTTCTTGAGACTTCTGCCATCGCCACTCGCATTCTTTCAAGTGGTAAGTGTAATATTTGGATACTCCGTTGAATTTGCTTAGTCTGTTTTTTACGTATGTCAGAAATCGATTGGTTCTGCTTCCTTCTTCATTACTAAAGGAAATATACTTGATGTATTTATGCTCTTTTATTCCTTTGTAATATTTTTTCAACACATCAGGTAAGGACTCCTCCATGTTGTGCACTCCTTTTTTTACGGTTTCGGAAAAGTGTTCAATAAAATTATAAGGCTGATAGATGTGAAGGTTGTCTCCGTTTTCGACCACCACAACTAATTTTTCCTCCTCCCCTTGCAACTTTCCTGTTATAAAATAGTTGTACAATGAATTTACGTAATCAATTGATAATGAATATCTGCTTGCTGTTTTTTCCAGTTTCTCTCTTTGATGTGTATAGATGCATTTCCGGAAAATAGAATAGTATCTATTAATAGTTTTTCGGTTGAAACCCAGTAATAAGCTAGCTTTTGTGGCATCTACATCTGCACAAAAGTATTTGATAATTTTTTTTACCTTATACGGGCTTAACTTGCTGTTTTTCATTGTTTTGTTTAGCTTTTTTCACTTTTTGGTGGTCTAGCTACGGAACAAATGTAGGTATTTTTGATAATAATTTAACGGGTTGGTTTAAAAAAATTGAGGAACTAGTGAACGGTTCGTTGTTCATTTCCTCTTCACTTGCCTTTTTTTCCTCTGTTATTCAAGCCTCAGAGAATAAATCTTTTTCAATGAAACGACACTGTGAATGATTCTTTTGGGTTTTGTTGGAAATTCGTCTTGATAAAATCATTCAAAAAAAGAATACTACTCTCGTTTAGTTCGGGAGGGATAAAAAAAGCCCTTAGCTCAAGAAGAACTAAGGACTTATTACCGTTGTCTAATTGTTGAGAGTCTACTCAACCCAATCCGCATAAAACATGTTGGTTTCTCTGGTTCCTCCGTTGTCTCTGTTTGATGAAAACACCAATTTTTTTCCATCTGGTGAAAACATGGGAAAAGAATCGAATGCTTTGTCATGGGTAATTTGCTCTAAACCAGAGCCATCTAGGTTTATCATAAACAAATTGAAAGGGAAAGATTTTGTTTTGTGGTTAGAGCTAAAAATAACTTTTTCTCCTGATGGGTGGAAAAATGGAGCCCAGTTTGCTCCTCCTAAATTGGTAATTTGTTGCATGTCACTTCCGTCCACATTACACACAAATAATTCCATAGCAGTTGGTTGAACCAATCCTTTTGTCAACAACTCTTTGTATTCTTTTTTCTCTA
>CBFHPW010000060.1:0-2846 GCA_965657945.1 Flavobacteriales bacterium | reverse complement strand
CGGATTGGGATAAGTTTGGATTGTGGCCATTGGTAATGGAAAACAAAGAAGAAGTTGTAAGAGCCTACTCAATGGCTTCTTACCCGGCAGAAGGAAGGAAGATTATGTTGAATGTACGTATTGCTACTCCACCATTTGACAGAGCAACGAACGGCTGGATGAAAGTGAATCCAGGTGTTGCATCTTCTTACATTTTTAACCAAAAAGTAGGAGACAAAGTAACTATATCTGGACCTTACGGAGAATTCTTTATCAATGATTCGGATGCAGAAATGTTGTACATAGGAGGAGGTGCAGGAATGGCGCCAATGAGGTCGCACTTGTATGAATTGTTCAAAACAATTAAAACAGGAAGAAAAGTAACGTACTGGTACGGAGGAAGAAGTAAAGCAGAATTATTCTACATTCACTACTTCAGAGACCTAGAAAGAGAGTTTCCAAATTTTAAATTCTATTTGGTACTTTCTGATCAATTGCCAGAAGATAATTGGGTAGAAAAGAAAGATATGGATGACGAGAGTGGAGATGGTTTTGTTGGATTTGTTCACAATGCAGTAATCGATCAATATTTATCGAAGCATGATGCACCCGAAGATATAGAATTTTATTTCTGTGGACCACCAATGATGAACCAAGCCGTTATCAAAATGTGTGACGACTGGGGAGTTCCTAACGAAAATGTAAGATTTGATGATTTCGGAGGATAACTAATCATTCAAGAATTATAAGAATCCGTTTTAATGAAAATTAGAGCGGATTTTTTGTTTCGATAAAGTGACAAAAACCTTATATTTATTCTTTATTAAAATTTATGACAATAGCAACACAAAACACATGCGAATAAAGAATTGGACCCTTCCTTACGCACTTGTCTATGTGCTTGTATGGTTTACGAAGCAAGGTTATTTTACACGAGTTTTTCGAAAAGGATTGGCCAATATTCCTAAGAACAAACCGATAATTTTTGCGGCTAATCATCAGAATTCCCTAATTGATCCGATTGTAATTGCTACCACCAATCGATACCCTGTATTTTTCTTAACTAAATCGGATGTTTTCAAAAACCCAATGATTGCCAAAATTTTGTTTTCTCTAAATATGTTGCCCATTTATAGAGAAAGGGATGGAGCCGATTTTAAAGAAAAGAATATTGCTATATTCAATCGATGTAGTGAGATACTGGCAGACGATGGAAGAATTATCATATTTCCCGAAGGGAGTCACAATACTGAAAATAGACTGAGACCTCTGAAAAAAGGGATTGCGAGAATAGCCGCACAAGCGAATAATGAAACAGAAGAAGACATTTGGATTGTACCAGTAGGCTTGAATTACTCCAATACCAGAAATAAATCAGCTGACTTATTAGTTAGTTACGGAAAGGCTATAAATGCCAGTGAAATATTTCAATCGATAGGTCAGGTGAAAAATGAAAACGAATTGTTTCTTCCTCTAATGAATGAAATTGAATCAGGTTTACGTAATGAAATGCTTGATTATTCTCAGAAAGAATTCTACGATGTCTATGATTTTTTACTGAGTAAAGTGAGAAGAAAAAGAACCACACTAATTAAAAAATTCAAGTGGAACAAGGAAAAAAACTCGAAACTGACTCAGTTTTTTGACTCTCAGATCTCAGAAACTAAGGAAATAAAAGACAAAATAGAGGAAATAAATAACGTTTGTGAAGAACACAACTTACGGCCTTATTTATTCGATAAAAAATCACAAAGTATTGGGTTAAATATTCTAGGACTCATAATTGGGTTTCCGTTGGCTGCCTATGGTTTTGTAAATAGTTTTATTCCGGCAATAATTCCTCAAAAACTTCTCCTAGTTAACATAAAAGACAGGCAATACGACAGTTCCATTAATATGGTGATGGGAGGATTTTTGATGTTCTTTTTCTGGTGTATACAATCTTTCGTTGTCTCCTTATTCACAGATTCCTATATGTGGTTCTGGTACTTTATTTCTTGTGTGATATCGCGTTGGTTTTCGTATGAATACCATATCTTTTATTTGCGTTTCAGAGGTAAACGGAATTACAATAAATGGGTATCAGCTATGCCAGAAAAAGCAAACCAGCTTCAACAGCATTATGCTCAACTCAAGCAGTTTATCTTTAAATTATAAGAATATGAAAATAAGTATTTTATCAATTTTTTTATTGACCACGGTGATAGGTTTTAATCAATTTCAGGCGATTGATGCAGCAACTATTTCCAATACAGAAGTGGAGCCACAAAAGGAACTAAGTTTAGAAGATGCCGTTTTGGGTTATTACAAAGGTTTGTATCCAAGAGGCTTGACTGGACTAACTTGGGTTCGTGGCACGGATGCTTATGCGTATTACAAAAATGGAGCATATTTGATACACTCTGCTCAAACGAACGAGTTAGAATTGACTCTAGACTTAGCTTTTTTTCAAAAAAGTTTGCCTGACTTGAAAAAAGTTCCTCGTGTTTCAGAATTTTATTCAGAGTTTGTTCTGTTTTCCGAAAAGAATGCAACAATCTTGTACTATTACAAAGGAGAAGACTCTGGAAAGGTTATTAAAATTGAAACTCCTGAAGGAGCTGAAAATAAAGAATTTAACGATAAAGCGATGGCTATTGCCTACACACTTGAGAATAACTTGTATTTGGCGAATGAAAAAAACAGCCAGCTGATTATCGTTGAAAATGAGGACAAGAATATTGTAACGGGTCAGGCAATTCATCGATTCGAATTCGGGATTGGAAAAGGAATATTTTGGTCGCCAAAAGGAAATAACATCGCTTTTTATCAAAAAGATGAAAGTGATGTGGCTGATTATCCGTTATTGAATATAAACCAAACGCCTG
>CBFHPW010000059.1:0-3671 GCA_965657945.1 Flavobacteriales bacterium | reverse complement strand
AAGGTCTTCCTTTTCTTCCTAGTCTTCTCAGTCTAATTTTTACTGGCATCTTTGTTAAATTTTAGAGGGTCGAAACCCCTGGTTATTAATTTGGATTGCAAAAATAAGTAAATTTTATTAATAGCAAGTGATTTAGCAGGTTTTTATTCGGAGCAGCACTAAATTTTGTGTTTTCGATAATACGTTATGTTGATTATTATCTGAATAATCAATAGACATAATGCAATAACAAAAGAAATTTTATCTTGGTTTCGGTAAAAATAAAGAACCCAACAAATTGCGATTACAGATAAAAGATTAATTACGCCTAATTTTTTTCTTTCTCCTTCAGGTAATTTGGGTAAAATATTAAACCTCATTTTTTATTGAATTGTTCTTTACAAAATTTATACTCCAAACTGGCTGAGCTCATACATTCATTAACATTGTATTTTTTTCTTTATATACTCAAGTTTTGTCAAGAGTGTTTGCGGATTATTCACTTCTATTACCGTGTCTATTTCCTTATCTTTAAAGAATATGGCTCCTGAAGTCCCTAATATTCTTGCTTGCTTAATGTGATTTTGATAGTCCTTAATTATTTTACCGTTTTTTAGCCCGTCAAACACATCTACATTATACTGAGACCCTGTAGCTGCGATGATTAGCAAAACAGAATCATTCATGTTTTTATAAATCAAATCGGCATAAGCTTTGTTGCAGGCAATGCAACTGTTCTCCTCTAGTATTATCAGGGAGTTGTATTGTGATAAATTTTCTTGGTAGTGTTCTTTTACTAAAAACGCTATTTTGTCGTAAGCTGATAGATTTTGTTTACATCCAAAAAGAAACAAACTACTTACTAGCAGGCACCATTTTATACATTTCATATCGTAATTTTTTGGGGTCGTAAGTGGGTGAAGTTTTATCAGGAATTACACCCAAAAACACTAAAGAATCATTGGTAAACGCACAATATTTATTTTTTAGTTTAAACTCGGCTTGTTTATTTAAATTTTCGTCCAAGACTATTAATCCTCCATATTCAGAAAATTTACTGCCGTTTCCGCTTTCATTTAATTCAATCGCCTTGCGTGAGATATTGATTAAATAGGTGTTTTGATTAGTTAGATGATGGATGGCACTTAATGAATTGTTTATATAACTTGAAGCAGCAAAACTAACCGCAAGAATGCTTTCTAAACTTTTCATTGAGTCAGGCGTGCATCTTATGGTATCAAAAAAATCTGATTTAATTGAGACAGCATGTATAATGGGTTTTTCAAGTGTATGATTTATCCAATACAAGGAGTCGCTATAGAAATTTGTACAAAACAACCTGGTGTCCTTAAGAAAATAAAAAGATTTGTAAGAAAAAGAATGATTTTTCTTAATAAATCGTGAGAAGAATCTAGTAAAAAGTAGGCGAGTTTTTAATGTGTCAATAAAATTTGTTTCAAGAATGGTTGGGTTTATTCTTGTCTCGTTCATAAAGCTTTTTAAATAATCCAAATAATTGGGATTTGTGGGATCGGCCGTAGTCTCAATAATAGGATAAAACAACTTTTGATTAGTTTTTGAATATTGTATTTTTGCCGGCCCATCAACATTTATGTTTTTGTGTTTTGCATTTTTGTTGGAATGATTGGAATAATAAACTCTTCCTTTTTTATCGATAAGATAGCAAGCCATTGTTTTTTTTGGAATAACCCAAATTGAATCAATTGAAACCACTTCAATTCCTCTTACTCTGCCATTGTTAATCATCCCAAATGAGGTAGCTTGCCTGTGTTTTCCGCCTTTTGTCAACTCAAAAAAATACACGCTATCGGTTGTGTAATCGTTCCCAAACGTAACATACTCTTTTTTTGTAGCATGGTCAAAAAATACTTTGGTAAATGGTGAATTGGGACGAAAAGTTTCGGGCAGTTCATAGGTTATTGAATCGATAAATTGTAGTTCGTAATTTCCGTAACTTTCAATGCCATTCTCTTTACTAACATCCTTGTTACAGGCGCAGAACAAAATTAATAGGCAAACATACAGTGTATTTTTCATGTAGTAAGTTGAAAAAAGTCTAACACTTATTTAAGTGTTAGACTCTATTTTTGATAAAGAAATTAAGACTATAGTTTAACCGGATTTTTTAATTCCATTGACTTTCTAATATTAGCTATTTTTTTGTTCATCACGGTTATTTTCATCTTTCTTAAAACGTTTTACTGAAAAATCTATTATGAGATAAATAATTGTTAGTGTAATAAGAATAGGAATGAAAGAATTAATAAATGTCCTTTTATCAACGTGCATAGTCCAAAAAGTAATTATTAATGTAGCTATTAATAACGCTACAATTTTTTTTAAAATATTATATTTCATAAACTGTTTATAAATAAATTTTACCACCAATCCCACAGAACACCAATTGCATCTATACAAGATCCGATCCCTGCGGCTGCAACAGTTACAGCTCCTGCCGCAACCCAACCTCCTGGACCAGTTACGGCCATAGCAGCATATGCCCCAGTCGAAGTCATTACTATTGCAGTTCCAGCAGCAGACTTTACATCCGAAGTGCCAAATCGCTTCCAGCTAAAACCTTCTGCTTCACTTTGGTTACTAACCTTAGTGTTACAGGCGCACAACAAAATTAATAGGCACCATTTTATACATTTCATATCGTAATTTTTTGGGGTCGTAAGTGGGTGAAGTTTTATCAGGAATTACACCCAAAAACACTAAAGAATCATTGGTAAACGCACAATATTTATTTTTTAGTTTAAACTCGGCTTGTTTATTTAAATTTTCGTCCAAGACTATTAATCCTCCATATTCAGAAAATTTACTGCCGTTTCCGCTTTCATTTAATTCAATCGCCTTGCGTGAGATATTGATTAAATAGGTGTTTTGATTAGTTAGATGATGGATGGCACTTAATGAATTGTTTAAAAGACGTGAGGATAAAAAATCCATGTTGTAGGCATCGGTTGTATCTAATAGTGGTGCAGGTGTACATTTTATGGTGTCAAAAAAGTGAGAGTAAATAATTATGGAGTATATTTTGTTATAATCATTAATATCAATCCAATACAAAGAATCGCTGTAAGCACTTGTACAAAATAATTTTGAGTTTATTTTTTGGAAAGTCGGACGCGCAAAGAAATTTTGATTGGTGTCAATAAATCTTTTATAAAACGAGGAAAATAAGGGTTTATATGAAATGGTATCCGAATAAATACTATTTATTTTCAAAAACAAAAAACCATTTAAAAGTTCCTTATTATAATTTTTCAAATTAATAAACCGGTTAGATTCGCTGTAGTCCCATTTTCCGATATTTGCTCGAATAATTAGTTGCTCCGAATTAGCATCTAGAAAAAAAGAATTATTCCCTTCGTATTTCAGTTCACTAATTTTTATCAGTGTGGAAATATTATTTGAGAAAAACATTTCGCCATTTTTATTGACAAGAAATAATTTGGGATCTTTTTTTGTAACTACCCCAATAGAATCTAACGAAAACACTTGTATTCCTTTGGCATTTGAGAGAATATTTGTTGCTTGCCTGTGTTTTCCTCCTTTTGTCAACTCGAAAAAATACACGCTATCGGTTGCGTAATCGTTCCCAAACGTAACATACTCTTTTTTTGTAGCATGGTCAAAAAATACTTTGGTAAATGGTGAATTGGGAC
>CBFHPW010000058.1:0-3709 GCA_965657945.1 Flavobacteriales bacterium | reverse complement strand
TAGTCAAACTCATATTTTTTATTATTTTCAAGCTCACAAAAAAACTAACAACCATGAACGATTCAATTCTAGATGACACACACAACGACAAAAACAATTCTTTGACACAGGCTTCAATTTCCTATTTAAAGGAAACAGCCAAATGGTGTCAATTTCTATCAATACTCGGATTTATTTTCTTAGGATTTATATTTATCGCAGCAGTCAGTATGATAATTTTTGGTAGCGAGCTCAACTCTACGTTAGCGGCTGCGCAAGGATACAGAGGTGGTGTACAATTTCCCACCGGACTTGTTGCCCTCGTTTACATTATCATAGGAGCTCTGTATTTTTTTCCAATTTATTACCTGTACAACTTTGCTTCAAAAATGAAAAAAGCAACATTTTCTGGTGGAAGTCATGAAATAGAAGAAGCTTTTAAAAATCTTAAGAGCCATTATAAATTTGTAGGAATATTCACCATTGTCATCTTATCGATTTATATCCTTATATTTCTGTTCGGCTTGGCTGTAAGCCTCTAATAAAAATCCATTCGAATAATTCTCTAAAAGCGATTCAGTTGAATCGCTTTTTTTTGACAAAAATTGATACAAATCACATAAAGAATTTTTAATCATACCCTAAAAAACGTAAATAATTCTTACTTTTACACCCTTAATTTAACAGAAAAAAAACAAACATTTCGATTCACAAATGGCAGAAAAAGCAACCATCATCTACACCAAAACGGACGAGGCTCCCGCATTGGCAACTCATTCATTTTTACCAATTGCTCAGGCATTCGTAAAGAACTCCAACATACACATGGAAACAAAGGATATTTCCCTAGCGGCAAGAATCCTAGCTCTATTTCCGGAAAGATTGAATGATAGTCAAAAAGTAGAAGATGCTCTAGCTACCCTGGGAGAATTGGTAAAACAACCTGAAGCAAACATCATTAAACTGCCCAATATCAGCGCATCAGTTCCTCAACTGAAGACTGCTATCAAAGAATTGCAACAGGTTGGGTTCGACATCCCAGATTTTCCCGAGGAAGTCAGTAATGACGAGGACAAAAAAACTTTGGCTCTTTACAACAAAGTAAAAGGAAGTGCAGTAAACCCTGTCTTAAGAGAGGGGAATTCTGACCGTAGAGCACCAAAAGCAGTCAAAGAATACGCAAGAAACAATCCTCACTCGATGGGAGCCTGGAGTAAAGACTCTAAAACTCATGTTGCCAGCATGAAAGAAGGCGACTTTTATGGAAGTGAAAAATCTGTTACGTTTACTAAAGAAGATGCTTTATCAATCAACTTTACTTCTTCCACTGGAGAAAAAACTGAATTAAAATCTGCCTTTTCAATTCAAAACAAAGAAATAATTGATGCTGCTTTGTTAAGCAAAAAAACATTAATCGCATTTATTGATAAAGAAATAAAAGATGCTAAAGCGAGTGGAGTCCTATTCTCTGTTCACTTAAAAGCAACCATGATGAAAGTATCGGATCCAATTATTTTTGGACACGTTGTAAAAACTTTCTTAAAACCTGTTTTCGACAAGCACCAAGCTACTTTTGATGAGATTGGAGTAAACGTAAATAACGGTTACGGAAACTTATTGAGCAACTTGGATGAAGTTTCTGCAGAGAAAAGAGCGGAAATTGAAGCAGATATAAAAACAGCTTTTGAAAACGGTCCAGATTTGGCAATGGTAAATTCTGATAAAGGAATTACTAACCTTCATGTACCAAGTGATGTAATTATTGATGCATCTATGCCAGCAATGATTCGTACTTCAGGTCAAATGTGGAATGCAGAAGGAAAATCACAAGACACTAAAGCCTTAATTCCAGACAGATCATACGCTGGAGTTTACCAAGCAACCATAGATTTTTGTAGAGAGAATGGAGCTTTGAACCCTGTAACCATGGGGTCTGTTTCCAACGTAGGATTGATGGCCCAAAAAGCTCAAGAATACGGTTCGCACGACAAAACTTTTGAAATGTCTTCTAGCGGAACTGTAACGGTAACAAATAAAGCAGGTGAAACTGTGTTTGAATTTGCAGTAGAAGAAGGAGATATTTTTAGAATGTGTCAAGTGAAAGATGCTCCCATCCAAGACTGGGTAAAACTGGCTGTAAAAAGAGCTACTGCAACAGGAGTTCCTGCTGTATTTTGGTTGGATGAGCAAAGAGCGCATGACCGCCAACTGATTGCTAAGGTAAACACTTACTTAAAAGACCATAATACCGAGGGGCTAGACCTAAAAATTATGAACCCAGTGGACGCTACAAACTTTTCATTAGAAAGAATTGTAAAAGGAGAAGACACTATTTCGGTAACTGGAAACGTGTTGAGAGATTATTTAACCGATTTATTCCCAATTCTTGAAGTGGGTACATCTGCAAAAATGTTATCTATCGTTCCTCTAATGAATGGAGGAGGATTGTTTGAAACTGGTGCTGGAGGTTCTGCACCTAAGCACGTGCAACAATTTAACGAAGAAAACCACCTGAGATGGGATTCTTTGGGAGAGTTTTTAGCTTTTGCAGTTTCATTAGCTCACTTGGGTGAATATGCAAACAACCCAAAAGCACTAGTATTAGGAAACACTTTAGATGATGCTACTTCTAAATTATTGGCAAACAGAAAATCACCATCAAGAAAGGTAAATGAATTGGACAACAGAGGGTCTCACTTTTATTTAGCGATGTATTGGGCACAAGAACTAGCCAACCAGAACGAAAACAGCGAATTAAAAGCCGAATTTACTCCAATAGCAGAGAAATTGACTGCGAATGAAACTGCCATTGTAAACGAATTGAACAAAGTTCAGGGAGTAGCTGTAGACACAAAGGGATATTATTACCCCAATGATGAAATCACTGGAAAAGCAATGAGACCAAGCGAAACTTTGAATAAGATTTTAGCTGGGATTTAATTCCCACCTAACCTCCCCCTTAAGGGAGGGAAATTCTTCGAAAATTAAAACTATAAACCTTGCAGGTTTTTAAAACCTGCAAGGTATTTTGTATACAAGGCTAAACTTGCTCTTGATTCCCAGCTCGATTCAGAATCGGTTGAAATAATGGAAAGGATTATTAATCACTTCTCATATTCTCAAGCTACAGATTCCCGATCGGAGTCGGGAATGACTATTGGGAATATGCTCTGTGATATAGACACTCGAGTGCTGTCGGGAATGACAAATGGGAATATGCTCTGTGATAAAGACACTCGAGTGCTGTCGGGAATGACAATTGGAAATATTCTTTGCTAGATCCTGAAATGAATTCAGGATGACTAATGAATATTTATTTGGTTCAGCACAATCTGCCTACTAAGTGATCCCGATTGATCGGGATTGTATCGAAGCCCAACTTTTGAAATACTATTCTTTCAAAAACCCAATATTCCTTTTTAATCCTTTAAACTTAGTTCGTTTCACTGCTGAGTTTTTAAATAAATCTCTAAACACTTCTTCGGTTAAATCCTCCCAATCTTTTTTATTCAATCCTAACAATTGAGGTTTTGGATTTAATAGTGGTTCGCTATGAGGTGTCGAGAAACGATTCCAGGGGCACACATCCTGACAAATGTCGCAGCCAAACATCCAATCTTCTATCTTACCCTGAAATTCTTTCGGAATAATTTCGTCCTTCAACTCAATCGTTAGATACGATATGCATTTTGAACCGTCAACCACATAAGGCTCGGGAATGGCATTGGTA
>CBFHPW010000057.1:0-3905 GCA_965657945.1 Flavobacteriales bacterium | reverse complement strand
CTCTTATTTTGAGTAACTACGATTATGAGTTTAGAATAGGAAGTGATGAAGAATCATTTGGTTTCAAAGCTTCGATTTTGGATTACAACGTCAAACAAGATTTTTCTTATTTCTTGAATGAAAAAAACACGATCAAGTTTGGGCTCAACATGATTTACCACACTTTTGATCCAGGTGAGTTATTTAGCTCTATTTCGGGTTTCAATCCAATAAACCTGAACGATAGATTGGCAACCGAAAATGCAGTGTATCTCCAAAATGAACAAAAAGTATCGGAGTTATTTAGCATCCAGTACGGCTTGAGGTATTCGTTCTTTAACTACTTGGGAAACAATGACTCGATATTTGATTACAACGAGGCCGGAAATCCAACAGGTTCGCAATTTTATAATAGACACGAAACAGCGAAGTTTTACGGTGGCTTTGAACCCAGATTAGCGGCAAAATACATGCTGAATGAAGTGTCTTCTATCAAAGCTTCTTACAACAGAAACTACCAGTACATTCATTTATTATCCAATGCTACCGCTTCTTCTCCAACAGATTCTTGGGTGCCCAGCTCAAACAATGTAAAGCCGCAAATTATTGATCAAGTTGCCTTGGGATATTTCAGGAACTTTAAAAAAAATGCCTACGAATTTTCGGTAGAAGGATATTTTAAAAATCTCCAAAACCAAATTGATTACAGAAATGGAGCAGATTTGTTCTTGAATGCTCAAGTTGAAAGAGAATTGACATTTGGCTCAGGAATTGCTTACGGAGCTGAGTTTTATTTAAAGAAAAGAAAGGGGAAATTTACGGGGTGGTTGAGCTATACCTACTCGCGTTCGCTACGTAAGTTTGATCTCATCAACAATGGAGAATACTATCCTGCTCGACAAGATTTAATCCATGATATCTCGGCTGTTGGAATCTACAAATTCAATGAAAAATGGACGGCCTCTGCAAGTTGGGTGTATACCACCGGGCTAGCCGTTACCTACCCATCAGGAGGTTATCAAATAGAAGGAGTAAATGTACCTTACTACTCGGGAAGAAATCAATCTCGTTTTCCAGACTATCATAGAATGGATGTGGGAGTAACTTGGTACAACAAAAAAACAGACAAATTTGAATCCAACTGGAACTTCTCAATTTACAACGTGTATGGAAGGGAAAATACTTTCTCAATCAATTTTATTGAGGACGAAAATAACCCAGGACAAACGGTAGCAGAGCAAACTGCGTTGTTCAAAATCATTCCGTCTGTTACTTATAATTTTAAATTTTAGGCTTTATGAAAAAAATAATTTTTGCAATTTCTATCCTTGCCCTTTCCACTGTTTCTTGTCGAAAAATAATTGACATAGAACAAGAAGATGGCGACAAACGAACAGTAATAGAAGCGACTTTGCTCGAGGGCACAAACAGCTTTGACGTAAAAGTAAGCGAAACAACCAACTTTTTTGGCGACAATACACCGGTGCCTATTACCAATGCAACCGTTGTACTCAGTGATAGTTCTGGCAACTATACCCTCGCAAGCTTTGGAGACGGGAACTATCAGTTGGTGGGTTTTAATGCAGTATCTGGAAGAGAATACACACTGACAGTAACTGAAAATGGAAACAGCTTTGTGGCCAAAGGAGTGATGCCTGCTGTAGTACCCATCGATACTATTTCTTATGAATTTGTGGAGGCTAGTACATTCAGTGATAGTGGGTACATTACTCAAATTGAATTCAATGATCCTGGTGCTACCGAAAACTATTATCGAATAGAAGCAGATGTGCAAGGAATCAACTACGGGGATATCTTTAACTTGATATTACTAAATGATGGCTTCTTGAATGGAAACAGAATTGAATTTCCATTATTTGCCATTGGAGCTGCACAGGCCTTTGACAACGTAACGATGAAATTAACCTCTTGTGACAAGGCTACTTTTACTTATTTAGAAGGAATAGATGCACTGATTAACGCTGGAAACGGAGCACCTCCCGCCAATCCAACCGGAAACTTTGATAACGATGCCTTGGGTAACTTTAATCTGTATGCTTCTGATACCAAGAGTATCACTATTATTCCATAACTCAAATTTTAACGTGTATAAAAAAAGGGATCTGCTAATCCTAGCAGACCCCTTTTTTGATTCTATTGACTAGTTAATTACTCTTGGTTCGTGGCCGCATTTTCATAGAAATACTTCGTACCGTTTTTTCTCCAGATAATAACTCCAACAGTTATATTCTCTTTGTTATACGTTGAAGGGATTGTCGTTGTATAAGTTTCATCAAACACATCGTCAGCAGCCACAGTACCTGAAACTATTTCTTTACCCCAAACTCCTCCTTCAACAGAGCCTCTCATTGCTAAGTGGTGAGGCACAGTTCCAGATTGTCCACTTTGTGTAGCCATCACCTTATCTTCTACCAAGTAAACACCCATGTAATAAGCTCCACCCGTATTTTGGTAAAATTTTGCTTGAGCATCCACGGTAATTTTATTTCCTTCCCACTTAATTTTATAGGCAGCTGATACTTTTACGTTAGCCGCATCTGTATTAATGGATTGGTCTATTTTCACTTTTGAATCAGTCACCTGAGCAGCACCGGTATTGGAGCTAGCCTGACTTCCGTTTACATAAATCAATGGCTTAGATCCACCGTAAGGAAAATTGGCTTGAAATGCATTTTGTACCGAATTTGCAGGATCTAATTCTGAATTCACAAAAAATGAATTAGAAACGAAATAATTGCTGTAATTTGCCCATTTAAAAGCGGTAGATTTATAATCGTTTATTAACGTTTCCCAGTTGGTCCATCCCCAACCACCACAAGGAGGACAAAGCTCTCCAGTTTCTTTCAATACAATGGGTACTTGTACTTGAGCGTGAGCACTAAAAGTAGGTTCCGGTGCAGGACTTGTTGTATCTACTGGCTCTTCTACTGGCCCGTCCTTTTTACAGCTTGTTAATGCTATTCCCATAGCTAGAAAAGAAAGTACTACATACTTTCCGATAGTTAATTGTGTTGATTTCATACTATTTATTAAAATTTATAGGCCTTTAAGTTACACTTTATTTTATCCATTAAATAAATGATTCTCATTTATTTTAATTGTCCTCCCTTTTTACAAGCATGTAAAATCCATTTTCTAACTCCAAATATCCTTGATTGTAAACGAAATAATAAACCGTTCCTTTTTTGGTGGTATAAACACTCGTGATGTAGTTAAAATCAAAGTTTTTAGCAATCAATTTGTCTCGGTGAGTTTTAGTTTTTTGATTTGGATTTAAGTCGGATAAAATTTTGTAATTTTTTTTCAACCTATTATTGACGTTTCTGACCAAGTTTTTGTCTTCAACATGCAATTTGTTATTGTAGGAATTTCTGCAATAGTCCGAGCAAAACTTTTTGTCAGCTCTTCCTTTTACAATTTCTTGACATTCTAAACACTTTTTTTCCATGGGTATACTTGTTCATTAAAATCAATATTTCTATCTGTTTGTTAAAGTTCTGTACTTCCAAGATACAAAAATAATTTTCATTTACAAACGACTACAAACGATTACAACCGAAAGTAAACGAAAACAAATAGTTAGAAACCGACTATTGCTACTCCCCTGCCTCATATTTGCACTGTCGAAACAAACAACGAGGTTTGACGACACACAAACGAACCTGCCATTGGGCGGAAGAAAACACACAACATTATGAGTAATTTAAGAAACAAAGTACAATTAATTGGACGATTGGGACAAGCCCCAGAAGTAAAGCACCTTGACTCTGGAAAAACAGTAGCCAATTTTAGCTTAGCGACCAATGACAAATACAAAAATGCCAAAGGAGAATTAATAGAAAATACGGAATGGCACAACCTAGTAGCTTGGGGAAAAACTGCCGAAATTATTGAAAAGTATGTAC
>CBFHPW010000056.1:0-4647 GCA_965657945.1 Flavobacteriales bacterium | reverse complement strand
CCCCATCCACTAGTTGTCGCTTCGGGTAATCTATAACACCATTTCTTCGCGTCCTCAACTTTATTTTCAAACAGTAATTTTTCTATGACAGAAGCTATTAATTTATACAATGCTAAATTATAACCTTGCTCGTTAAACAAATCGAGAGTACCAGTGTGATTAAATTTTAATTTTTCGTCTTTAATAATGCTAAGTGCCTTTTCATATTCACCATCATTAAACCAAGATTCAGATTCTTGATTTATTATTTTCTCCCAACCAGAACTATGTTCAGCTATTTCTGCGAAACTAGGATTATCTGAGAGTATCAAATCCACAAAAGCCCTTGCACCCTCAAAGTTGTATTTTGAAAGACAATCATCTACCCCATTACAATTGTACTTCACTTCATATTCAGCCATGGCTTTTTCTCGATCACTCGAGCAGCCCTGGAGTAACAATGCCAGCAGTATTATTAATGTATAGTTTTTCAAGTTATTTTAATATTGAATTAGTTGGTGTTCATCTCTCCTTTAAATAGTTTGGAACCCGAGGAAAATAGTCGAATTAACCAGGGTGATTCATCATGCTTATATTTCGCAAGTAACTTCTTGTTTCCCTCTATTTCTGTCTTGGCTTGTAATTCGGCTAATTTGAATTTGTATTCATGTGCGTCTTTAGCGGCTTCTCTTTCAAATTCTTTGTCCATTTTTACTAATTCAATCTGGTCATTGTATTCAACCATTTTCTGTTCCCAATCTCTTTTTGCTGTTGGGTTTAGTGCAGCTGTGTAAGTTTTATAAACCTCCTGAGCTTCGTTGTAACACTCAGACTTACTATCAATCATTGAGTAGTAGCCCATGGCTTCAGAATTAAAGCCGGCACCGCTGGCATCATTGTATTTACCTAATTCAGCTTTCATTTTTGCTAACAATTCGTTACAATTCGTATTTAGCGAAAGCTGAAAATATTCCATCTTTTTCATTTGCACTTGCTCAAAACACAGTGTAGATTCTTTTGGAACAGAATTAAGTAAGGCAAATGCATTGTCATAATTTCTAATTCCAGCTTCTGCTTCAGCCTCAATTAATAATGATGAACAATTTGTTTCGAAATAGGCTAAAATCTTATTTTCAGATTTTTTCAAGAAATCCATAAACTCAGAGGTTTCGTAACTAATGTTTCTTATCCCGCTAATGAAAGCCTTCTCAGGCGAATCACCAACACCTTTGAATTCAGTTTTGTAACTAGCAAAAATGGTTTCGCTAATTACATCTACAACCATAAAATTTATTTCGTAAGTATTCGCATATTTTGTGGGGGCAGTACTCGTAACATCAGATGTAAGAATACTAATGCTTGGTCCAATTATAAATCTTGGATTAGATCCTTCTCCGCCAAATCCTATCTTTGTAATCGCACTATTTAGTCTATCTTTTAAAAGTTGGCTACCCATTTGTCCAACACCCTCCAATTTGGGTACAAATGGTGTTAGTTTTATATTCAGTGTGTCACTTAAAATAAAAGAACCTTCTTCATTCTTAGTTTGAGCATTATTTACACTCTCAGATTGAGCAAAAGTATTATCTGCTTTGTCAGAGGGTTTAGATAGATTCGTTTCCTCATTAACTGGTGTATTACATGCTGTTATTGCAACCAGTGAAGCAAGAATTAATAATTGGAATTTCATATTTTAAAGATTATTTTATTTGTAAGTAAGCATCACCTAGGCTTTGCGTTTTATTATCAACAGATAATCCACACCCTTTTTTCAATCCTTTTTTTAAGTCTTTAGCAAAATCATAAGCTGTGTAAGAATTTCCATTTTCATCTTGAGTAAAAATACGAACACTGGTGAAATAAATTTCTGTTGAAGTATTCTTCACCATTTTATAGGTAGAGTTTACAGTATTCTCTTTCATCCATGAAATAATTTTTTCAGTGATTTCTTCGTCTCCGCAATCATCGTCTAATTCTACAGAAGAATTGTTCATCACTGCAATTCGTGTGGTAATTTCAATACCATTAGCCAATAAGTCACCAAAATGATTGGTCATATTTTGAGACAATTCAGATAATGAACTAGAAAAATCTTCTTTAACGAGTCCAGGTACATCATTCGTTTCAGAATCTTTTCCAATATTAGCTCTGGTTACTGAGGCAACAGTTTTATTTGTAAATACATCCATACACTTCACTATGTAGGTTAGAGTTTTGCTAATGTTTCTTGATGTTGGATCTATTTTTAATTCGTAATCTAATTCTACTATATAATCCGGTCTTGCTGTATTCATCAGTTCTGACCTTAGATCACGTGCAACTCCTTCCATGTTATCCATTGCATTGTTGTTGGAAATCATTTTCAAATTTTGCTCCATGTTTTCCAAAGCAAAACCTTTTGAAGCAAATTGACCTTCAATTTCTGCGATTACAAATTTTAATTCAGAATCTTTAACGAAAGAATTTCCATAATCTCTTACGTAAGCAACAACTCCCTGGTTATTCACTTCATTTAGGCACCCCATTCTTTTTAACATGGCATCACTTGGAACCACCATAATGCTAGGCATACTTTTGGTAATAGCATTAGATTCCTTTTTCATATTTTGAGCTTGAGCGTTCGTTGGGATTAGAGAATTATTAGTA
Organism: Flavobacteriales bacterium; assembly: GCA_965657945.1. Lineage (GTDB taxonomy): Bacteria > Bacteroidota > Bacteroidia > Flavobacteriales_D > CAJJDF01 > CAJJDF01. The sequence continues at coordinate 2,022 of CBFHPW010000056.1, read as the reverse complement.
GTTTCACTACCACAACTACTTATTATAAGCAATCCGAGACCGATGAATTTTGAAATAAATGTTGTTTTCATTTTAGAGTTTTTTTTAATTTAATGAAACTATAATTTTAAACTATCCTATTTGATACATATTTGATACATTTGTAAATATGATTAGTGCATTAAAGAGAGAAATAGAAACCAAAATTAACAGAGATATTGTAGGTCGGGGTGACTGCGAATACCTATCAAGACTTATACTCGAAGAATCGGGTCATTTCTTAAGCTATAATACTCTCAAAAGATTGTTCAAAATTGATGTAAATAGCAAGGTAAAACCAAGAAATTCAACTTTAAATATATTGTCTAACTTTATTGGGTTTGTGTCTTATGAAGAATTCAAAAAAGACAATACTTGGAGAACAGAGTGGTTTTTTCAATTAAAAACTAGTGCGATAATCGACAGGTTGGATTATGACGAAATTATTACTGAACTTTCTTCACCTTGGATTTTGAAAAAAGATTTTCTTATTTCCATTGTTTCGGTTTTAAGAGAATTATTTTATCTATCCAAATTTGACTTGGTAAACGATATTTTTGAGCGAAAAGTCATAAGTTTTGAAAAACTTACCTATTCCGAAAAGCTATTTTTAGGCAATGCGATTGGAACTATATTTAGGAAAATTGATGTTCCTGAGGAAGTATTAATAAGAATGTTAAATAACCCTGATATCGTTGAGAATGTATTTTTGACATTTGTAGATTACAGTTCGCTAAAAAGCTACTATGGAACGATAACTGATTTAAGCTTAAATGAGTCCTTCAATCTTAGCAAAGATCAACAAGATTTTTTTGCTTCCTTAGCTCTTTTAAAGGATTATTTATGTGTAAAAAAAGTAAATAGTATTAATTATTTCGATAAGGATAAAAGTTCTTTTCATCCCATATTAGTAGGGAGATTAGCTTCTGTTGAAATTATTTATAGAGTTCAAGAAAAATTGAAATATAACGATCTTCTAGAAGATATTTCGTTGAGAATCAAAAACACCAAAAAAAAGATAGATTACTTCTACGAACTTACAACAGTCTCACTAGTTATGGGTGATTTTGGATTGATGGAGTGGATTCTTGAGGAGAGTCAAACTATAAATATCGAAGAAAGTTATCAATTTGGTCATCTGCAATATTTACATTTAGTTTCATTCATTTTATCTATCCATCGCAACAAGAATTCGGATATAGAGAAGTTCAAAAATCTCATTAATAAAAATGAAATTTCCTTAAGTTACTACCATTTTTTTGAGTTTTTCAGATTAATCGGAATGTATCACATTCAAGAGGTTGACATGCCTAAAAATCTAAATTTAATAAGGCGATTAATTGATCAATTTGATTACCCTCTTTTCAATGATAATTTTATTTTCGAATATTTTTCAAATTCTGAGAAATGAGAAATAGTTATCTTATTATGAGCTCATAAATTGATTAATCACAAGTGTAGAATATAACTATTGTTCGGCCGGTAAATAATTCCGAAATTAGTAGAGGTTTTATTTAAAAATCCTTATTGCCGGCTTAAGATATTACTACACAGAAGCTAGATTAACGAAATATGTCTAATAAAGAGATAGAAAAAAGGTTCTATTCTTGAAATGGGACCTTTTTATTAAAATCATAAACTTAGACCTATTGCCAGCTCCCTCTCACGAAGTTTTCAGCTTTTGCCTCATCACCACAACCTTTGCATTTACCGTAAGATAATAAAGATTTTGAATGGCAATCTTTACAAAGAGGTCCGCATGTTTTACAGACATAACGAATGTCATAATTATGATTCGAGAGTAATTTTGGTGACTGAATATCATCACAGTTCCCACATTTAAATTTTTGATTTGACATATTTTAAGTTTTTGATTTAATTATTATTAAACTACCAAGTAGTTCAGTTTAGCTTATTTCATTCACTAGAGAAGCGAGAATGGCCATAAAATTATTTTACTAATCCTTGATGCGAATTGAGTCTTTCGTCATCCGAAATAGATAA
>CBFHPW010000055.1:0-4707 GCA_965657945.1 Flavobacteriales bacterium | reverse complement strand
CAATCACAGCTGGAAGTACAACTTTGAATGTACAAACATTATGTTTAGCTGTCGATGCAAGTGCCTATGCTTCTATGTTTGCAGGAGCTACTGGGAGTTTGCCAATAGATGGTATTTCTGTGGTTATGGGATTAGATGCTGACTTTAGCTTGTTGGCTAATTCGAGTAGTTCAAGTTTTGGGAACTACTTCAAAGGACTAGCTTACTATTTGGTTTACGATTTTAATGCGAGTGGCTCTTACCCGGTTATTGATTGGCTTAATTATTCGACTTTCCCAAATTCTGAAGCTTTTTCTATGGTTTTTAGTTTTACTGCTGGTAACAATGGTGGGTTTTATTTTTCTGAGAATGGGAATATTAATGTTTCTGGCGGTGATATGACTTTTACTGGCAACTATTGGGGAATAGAATCAAATTTTAGTGCAATAAGTCCAAGTTTGTCCTACGGCACCTTTTCAGGATCAGGAACAATGGGTTGCAATTAATTATTGGTTGATCAACAAACAGAGAGTTTTACTTTCCATATCTATGAAACGATTGATTTTTTATAATGTATCAATATGTTATACAAACTAGGCGAAATACCATTTAGAAATAAATCGGATTTTATATTTGAGTGAGAGAAAGTACAATTTATTTCATGACATATGAAATGAAAAAATTTATAAACTAATCAAAAGTTTTAGTCTGGTATTTGAAATTAAAGTTGTACCAAGGTTAATTGTGTCATTCTTAAAATAAATTACGAAACGAGACGAGAAACTTAACGTTTCTAAGCACTATCAATTCATCGAAGAAGTATTTAAACAAAACTCAAAATAAGTTGAATATCTTCTTTCATAAAGTTCGAGTTTTGCCCTACTTTGAGTACAAAAGAAAACCTCAACAGTCTAATTAATAGGTGGTTGGGGCTTTTTCTTTTATTTTTGTACGCACCAATGTACGCACATCGCTTTATAGTGTCACTTCATTTAGTTTTATTCTGTTAACTAATTTGTTGCCCCCCTTTAGTTACTTAACAATACATTAAAAATTAAATGTATTATTTAATAAAGTTAATGCGACAGTACCAAAATCATAATCCTTGTATATAATAGTGATTCATGATTTCAACGCTTTCAAGTTTTGGAGTAGGTCAAATAAATCAGGCGTTTATTTACCTCACAATGTTGGACAGGGTTGATTTTAATAAAGAGGACATCTGTTTTTTCATGTTTGAGATATAGAATACTCAAAAAATCTTCTATCGTCTTGTTTTCTTAATCTCTTAACCATTATTACGTCTCTTTCATTTATTTGTTTAATAATTAAACTTCTCTTTGATTTTATAGTTTCATAGGAATGATGAGATATCCCAAGTAAATCATCTAATTCATCTTTTGAGACTCGCCTATTTATATACTTTGCAAGTTTATTTTCGAGTTCAATAATTTCTTCAAATTCTTCATTTTCAATTACATGCTTCCTTCTTTTATATCGGAAAAATAACATCGGAAGAATAGAAATTAATACAACCAAGCTCAGTAACCAATATTTGGAGTTCATTTTTTTCTTTGAAGTGTAATAATTTAAGAAGTTCTTTTTTTCTGTTATATTCAACGAATTAATATCAAATGAATCGACTATTTCTGAATTGTTCCTGTAATAAATTATTGATTCACTTATGTAAACATATGTGTTACCGTCAGGAAAATGAAGGTTTTCAAAAACTGGTGTTTTTAAAAAATCACAAGTTTTTTTATCAAATATTTCAATTCTAATCTTTTCAGAATCTTTTTTACGTCCTATTAATAGATATCTTTCAGATTCGTAACTATAGTCACCTTTGGAGAAACTTAACCCAGCATCATCATTGCTTTCAAACTCGAAATTTGTTTTATATTTAAAATTAGTTAAATCAATTTCACCAAAGGAATAGTTCGTGTACTTGTAGGTAGAATTTTTATTATAGGTTGAATAATGATTTAGTAAAACCATTAATTTATTTCCATACTTCCAGGAGTTAACTACTTTTCTTGAGTCAAAAGGGTAATCTTGTATGTATTTCTCAAACCATTCTTTTAATACCGAATCAAAATAAATGAGTTTGGTGGAAAAATTAAACAATCCTTCTCCACCAAAACTATAAACAACATCATTATGGATAAACAAGGATCTTTTGAAATTATGACCATGGAATTCACCACGAGAAAGTTTTACAACTATCGGAGTGGTATCTAATTTAATTTTGAATAAATGAAGGGATCCGTTTGGATTATATATGATCGTGGAATCATTTTTAAACAGTATACTTCTAAAAAAATCATTTTTAAAATTTAATAATTCTTCGTTTAGTCCGAATGATGATTTAATCTGTTGATGAATTTTTAAAGTATCGATTGTTCTGGGTTCCAAAGAAAAACAATTTAGAGACAAAACGATACATAAAACACTACTAAATGATTTTTTTATTTTCATGGTTAAATATAGAAAATTTGGGAACCAAAAATAGGTGTAAATACATGTAAACACATAATAAATCTAATTATTTAAAATTTTATTCAAGCTACTATATAATTTCATCTTATAAATGTTTTTAGAGAAAAATTCTATATCTACATCTTGTGTTTAATAGTTCAATTTTAAAGTTATGAAACCAACACTTTTAATATGTTTAACAACTTGGAGTTTACTGACATTCAGTCAAACTATAACCCGTTCCACTTTATCCAGTTTTGGTGGAAGTACAAGCGCTAAGGGAATTTATTTGTCTCACACAGCAGGCCAGGAGGGAAGAGTGGATTCCAAGAAAGAAGACAATTTTTCTTTGCAACAAGGATTCGAAAAGAACATCTTTTCTTTTGGTAGGAAGACGACTTTGTCGAATAAGATTGAGTTTGAGTTGTTTCCTAACCCAACGAGAAGCGAGTTTACAATTCAAACAAACCTCACCGAAGAAGACTATTTGGATTTGACCATTTATAGTTTAGCGGGTAAACTCTTGCATACTCATCAATATCAAAAATACACTTCAATACAAGTTTCATTGCCTACTTCGCTAGCCAGTGGAACTTATCTAATAAGATTATCCACACCCTCCGGTAAACTTGGAAATTCAAGACTCATCAAATATTAAAAACATGAAAAATACATTAATCACACTCATAGCAGTGTCAATAGCTTCTATTACTTTTTCTCAAAAGAAACTGAGTGTTGGAATTTTTGGAGGACCGACCTATTCCACGTTTAGTTTTTTCAATAGCCAAGGAGAAGATGAAAGCTCAAACTATGAATTCATTGGTCAAACTGCATTTGGAATTCAACTAAACATTGAAAATTCAAAACACATCCTAAGACCTTCATTAAGCCTCAGACAAGCTGGAGCAAAATCAACGCTAGGAACAGTACCCATGACATGGACGCTGAATTATATTGATTTGGAAGCAGCCTATTTGTATGAACTTGTACAAAAGAAGTCTCTCGGAGTGTCCTTGGGAGCAGGCCTGTATGGAGGATACTTAATAGGAGGAGAACAAACCATTGGAACCAAGACGTATTCTTTAAATGAAGAAGAAGCTTTTAATCCCATAGACTTTGGAGCAAGAGCAATGACCAATATTCGGCTTTCCATTACCCAATCGATGAGTGTGTTTGGAGAATATCAATTTGGATATGGACTGAGTCAAATAGAAAATGAGACAACCGACCAACAAACGAAGAACAGAAATCAAGCAATCAAAGTAGGATTGACTATTGAGCTATAATCCAATCCACAAAGAGAAAAAAGAACAAGATGAAAAAAGCACTATTATTATTCACACTAATAACACTAACGCTAACAATAAAAGCGCAAACAACTCCACCGCCAGAGGGAATTAATTATCAGGCAGTGGCAATCGATACAGATGGAAATGAAACACCAGGAGTAGATGTTTCGAATCAACCTATTTCAGAAGAAGAGATAGAGGTAAGGTTTTCGATTATTGAAACCACACCCACAGGAAATGTTGCCTACAGTGAAACACACAATCTAATGACCGATGAGTTTGGATTATTTAACACGGTGATAGGACAAGGAACGAAAGAACCAGGTTCAGGAATGTTTAGCCAAATAAAGTGGGGAAAAGGAACTTTTTACTTAAAAGTAGAAATAGACTTAAAGAAAGGAAAAGGATACAGAGACATGGGAACACAGCAGCTATGGAGTGTACCTTATGCTTTGTACAGCAAATATGCCAACAAAGCAGGTAATGGAATTAAGACTGTGACAGACAATGGAGATGGAACCATCACGTTTACTTATTTAGATAGTTCAAGTTACACAACGCCAGTACTCACAGGATTAACAGGTCCACAAGGTCCACAGGGAATTCAAGGCCCAAAAGGAGATACAGGAGCAATGGGTCCTCAAGGGTTACAAGGAATTCAAGGAATTCAGGGACCAATTGGATTGACTGGAGCAACGGGCCCACAAGGCCCAAAAGGAGATACTGGAGCAATTGGTCCTCAAGGGTTACAAGGAATTCAAGGGCCTCAGGGACCACAAGGGATTCAGGGTCCTAAAGGAGATACAGGAGCTATAGGTCCACAAGGACTGCAGGGAATTCAGGGACCAATTGGATTGACTGGAGCAACGGGTACACAAGGCCCACAGGGAATCCAAGGCCCTAAAGGAGATACCGGATATCTAAAGGATGGGGCAATTCCGGGAAATACTCCCTATTGGAA
>CBFHPW010000054.1:0-4926 GCA_965657945.1 Flavobacteriales bacterium | reverse complement strand
TTAAGAGTCATGCGTTCTGCTAAAGAAATGAATATAAAAACTGTTGCTATTTACTCCGAAGCAGATAGAAACGCTCCTTTTGTAAAGTATGCCGATGAAGCAGTATGTGTGGGACCTCCGCCAAGTGCCGAAAGCTACCTTTTGGGGGATAAAATAATTCAAATTTGCAAAGATTTAACTGTAGATGGGATTCACCCAGGTTATGGATTTTTGTCTGAAAATAGCGAATTTGTTCAAAAAGCTACAGATGCCGGAATTACGTTTATCGGACCATCACCAAAATCAATTGAATTGATGGGAGATAAATTGATGGCAAAGGACACTGTAAAGGACTACAACATTCCTATGGTTCCTGGAACAGATCATGCTATCTCGGATGTACCGGCAGCCAAAAAAGTTGCGCAAGAAATAGGATTCCCTATTTTGATTAAAGCTTCTGCAGGAGGTGGCGGAAAAGGAATGAGAGTGGTAGAAAATGAAGAGGAGTTCGAAGAGCAAATGGACAGAGCTGTTTCTGAGGCCATCTCTAGTTTTGGAAATGGTGAAGTATTTATTGAGAAATATGTTGGAAGTCCTAAACATATAGAAATACAATTAATAGCCGACACACATGGAAATGTGGTCTATTTATTTGATAGGGAATGTTCTATACAAAGAAGACACCAAAAAGTAATTGAAGAAGCTCCTTCTGCCTCGGTTCCAGATGAATTGAGAAAACGAATGGGGGAAGCTGCGTGTGATGTAGCTAGAAGTTGCGATTATTATGGAGCTGGAACCGTTGAATTCTTGATGGATGAACACAAAAACTTTTATTTTCTTGAAATGAATACTCGATTGCAAGTAGAGCATCCTGTGAGTGAAATGATTACGGGAATTGATTTGGTAAAAGAGCAAATAAAAGTAGCTAGAGGTGAGAAACTAAGTTTTACTCAAGAAGATTTGTCCATCAACGGGCATTCTCTTGAAGTGAGAGTATACGCAGAAAATCCAAGAAACAATTTTCTACCAGATATTGGTAAGCTAATAACTTATCAGCGACCGCAAGGAAATGGCTTAAGAGTAGATGACGGATTAGAAGAAGGAATGGATATTCCTATTTACTACGATCCCATGATTGCGAAGCTCATTACGCATGGAAAAGACAGGGAAGAAGCCATACAACGAATGAACAAAGCAATTGACGAATATGAAATTACAGGTGTAGAGACTACGCTTGACTTCTGTAAATACACCATAAATCATCCGGTATTCAAAGACTCCTCCTTTGATACTAATTTCGTGAAAAATTACTTTAACGACCCAAGTGTACTCGATAATCATAACGAAGAGGAAGAAAAAGTTGCAGCGATATTTGCCGCTCTCGAATTTGAAGGTAAAAAGACAATTCCTACCACTGTGGGAAGTTCTAATACTGTTTCCAATTGGAAAACGAATCGTTCACAACTCAATTAATTTTGGAATCATTCTTGTAATACCCAGCTTATGAAAATCATTTATTTTTTTAGCTGGGTATTACTTTTTACCAATGTTTGTTTGGCACAAAACACTGTTCCTTTAGCCGAAATCTCGGATACCAACAAAAAAGCGATGTATTTAATTGAAGATGGCGATACTATTCCCATTTTTATTATCAAACAATTTAATTACAAAGACCCAAACTTTGCGAGAGAATGGAATAGAACGGTGTACTTTGCGCGAAGAATGTACACCTATGCCAAAATAATTGACTCGATCGTAGATGAACACGAGAAACAATTGGCAGAAATAGAGCAATCAAACAAAAGGAGTTCAAGAAAACAAAGAAAAGAAAACAAGAAATTGAAAAAGACATTGTGGGATGAATATTCTTACGAAATAAAAAACCTGACCAACGTAAGAGGTGATTACCTCACAAAATTGGTGTACCGTGAAACGGGTGTTACCTGCTACGATTTAATCAAAAAATACAAAAATGGACGAACCGCTTTTTTTTGGAACTCGGTTTTATGGTCTTTTGGCAGTACCAATCTCAAAAATGAATTTAACCCCAAAGAAGATTGGATGCTGAAGCTTGTTGTGGAAGAAATAGAGCAAGGTAAAATTCGAGCAATGAGTAGGTCTCAGCTAATTCAAGAAATAAAAAGACGAGAAGAAAGAGAAAAGAAAAAAAAGTAACGTAACACTTGTCACAAAACCTTGAGAGTGCTAATATTATCTTTGAGTATGAAACATTTTTTTATGAAAAAACACGCTTACCTCCTGCTCACTTCGCTATTTATCATATCGATATTAGCCGCTTGTAATGGAAATAGCAACACTGCCGAAAACACACCAAGTTCAAAAATGGGCAAACAGCTTCTTTTGGATAATTGTGGTGCATGTCATAATTTACCGGACAGAAATCAAACAGGTGTAGCTCCTTCCTTTTTAGCTATCAAGCAAAGTTACCCAGCAAACTCAATTGAACAATTTAAAAAAGATATTGCCTACTTTTTATCAAACCCTAGTTTAGAGAAATCCAAAATGAAATCTGCTGTTGAAGAATATGGGATTATGCCAAAAATGGGTTATTCGGAATCGGACGTTAACTCAATATTAGATTATTTATTTAATGAAGACTTGGAAAACTTTGAATCTTCAGAGGTTGAATCCAACCTAGATAAACCTGTTGTTTCGGAGCTCGAGATGAGAAAAAAAATTGCGCTTAAAACGAAATCAATTTTAGGTAAAAATTTAATGAAAGCAATGAAAGAAAATGGACCTGTAGGTGCTATTGGTTTTTGTAACGAAAAAGCTCTCCTGCTTTCAGATAGCATGGGAAACATTGAGCAAGCCAACATAAAACGAGTAACTAACAAGCCACGAAACCCGGCCAACAAAGCCAATAAGGAAGAATTAAACATTCTGAAATCTTTACAGTTAGAAGAAAACAAAGGAGGAGTTTTGACTGAGAGAAACGGAAAGAAAATTGGATATTTTAAGATAGAAACAAATGAGATGTGCTTAAAATGCCATGGGGATTTAGAAAAGGATATTTCAAAAAAAACAGCCGAAAAAATCTCTTTTTTGTACCCCAACGATCTTGCAACTGGATACAAACCAAACCAATTGAGAGGAATGTGGGTTGTAGAGTTGCCCAAAAAGTAATGAGAAAATGGATGTTGATAAGATTAAACTTACTTTCTCTGTGTTACTTCATTTTTCAATATTTTTGAGAGTGTAAATGTTGAAAGGAAAGCCATGTTAAAAATCGGGGTCGTAGGTGTAGGACACTTAGGGAAAATTCATTTAAAATGTATTAGGCAAATTGCTGAATACAAGTTAGTTGGTATTTTTGACACTGATATAGAAGTAAGTCAAAAAGTCTCTAAAGAATTTGAAACAAAAGCATATCCAAGTTTCGAAGAACTGTTAATAGAATGCGATGTAATTGATATTGTAACTCCCACTTTATCTCATTTTGATTACGCAAGAAAAGCAATTATTGCCTCCAAGCAAGTGTTTATTGAGAAACCAATAACTCACACTACCAAAGAAGCAAAATCACTCATGAGTTTGGCTTCTGAAGCAAACGTAAAAGTACAAATTGGTCATGTAGAAAGGTTTAATCCAGCCTTTTTGTCGATTCAAAAAGAGCTAAATAATCCCATGTTTATAGAAACTCATAGGCTAGCTGAATTCAATCCTAGAGGTACAGATGTATCTGTGATACATGACTTAATGATACACGATATTGATATCGTATTGAGCATTGTAAAATCCAATGTAAAAAGAATTAGTGCAAACGGGGTAGCTGTAGTAAGCGAAACACCAGATATTGCAAATGCACGAATAGAGTTTGATAATGGGTGCGTGGCTAATTTGACTGCAAGTAGGGTTTCTTTGAAAAATATGAGAAAAACACGAGTTTTTCAAAAAAACGCATATTTAAGCATAGATTTTTCAGAAAAAAAATCTGAAATTTTGCAGCTGAAAGAAGCATCATCTGAACCAGATCCCTTTTCGGTTGTGATTGACTTAGGAGAGAAAAAAGGAAAAAAGGAGATTACTTTTTCGAATCCAGAAGTGATTGAGAACAATGCTATACTTGAAGAGTTACTATCATTTGCTGATGCCATCAATACCAATTCTACTCCCAAGGTCACCGTAGAAGACGGGTACAATGCCTTGAGAATTGCTTCCATAATTTCTGAAAAAATGAAATTTACCTCAGACGATTTTTCTCAAAAAATTTAATCCTTTTGTACACGATTTTTTTAATATTTCCGTTTAGTTTAAATTAGCGCTTTCTTTTGAAGAAACAAACTTAATTTACTTAATGAAATATACCTTACCGATCCTCTTTTTAAGCATGATTATTTTCCAATCTTGCAAAGTTTTTAACCCAGAAGAAATAGTCCCCTCTTACCTTTACATTAATGATATTGAAGTAATTGCCGGTGTGAATGAAGGAACTTCGAATGACGCACTTATTGATGCTTGGGTGTATGTTGATGGTAATTTAATAGGAACTTACGAATTGCCAAGTAAGATTCCTATTCATGCAGAAGGAGACTATAATCTGCAGATATTTGCTGGCATAAAAAAAAGTGGATTAACGAATGTAAGAATTCAGCATGATTTTTTTAATTCATTTGACACCGCGATGGTATCGATCGCAAATAAATTGGACACAATAACACCCAAAGTTACTTATGAAACAGGCACAACTATTTGGATAGAGGATTTTGAGGATCCAGGTATCAAGTTTTCAACACTCTCCTATTCAGATACCACAATTGAAATCACAAACCTTTCTTCCCAAGTTTTTGAAGGAAATGGTTCAGGCAAAATTGAGTTTGCACCAAGTCATTTATTTTTTGAATCTCGAACTAACGAAACAAGCTTTAATTCATTTCCAAGAGGCGGAAGGCCCGTATACATGGAATTAGATTACAATACCGATGA
>CBFHPW010000053.1:0-5073 GCA_965657945.1 Flavobacteriales bacterium | reverse complement strand
GCTTAGTAAAAAGAAACATGTTTCTGAAAACAGGCGGTGAGAAAGACGATCACTACTTAACCAATATCACTTGGTCTCCAAATGAAGAAAAAATATACATTGCTGAAGTCAATAGAGCTCAAAATCACATGCACTTCAACGAATATGATGTTGCCAAAAAAAAGAAAGTAAAAACTGTGTTTGAAGAGAAACACGAAAAGTGGGTAGAACCTGAAAATCCTGGTTTTTTTCCATCTCAAAATCAAAATACAATGCTTTGGCTAAGTGAGAAAGATGGTTTTATGAATTTATATAAGATAGATCTTACCTCCGGGAAATGGAGTCAACTCACTAAATTCCAGTTTCCAATCACTTCATTTTTGGGAACGAATGCTACTGGGGTTTTTGCATTCGTGCAAGCAACCGGAGAAGATGGACGAGAAAAGCATATTTTTAAAGTAACTATTGAAACAGGAGAAACATCCAAATTAACGAGCGTTCGCGGGACTCATACAGCCCAAATTAGTTCTTCAGGAAGATATTTAATTGATTCGTATTCAAATATTTATACACCAAAAGTAACTCAATTAATTAATTGTACGACTGGCGAAAAAATTAAAATAGATAGAACTGACAACCCGATAGCTGACTATAAAATGGCTCAGTTAGAAATGGGGGAATTAACTTCAAAAAGTGGTGAAAAACTTTACTCTAGAATGTTTAAGCCCCATAATTTTGATTCTTCCAAGAAATATCCAGTTCTAATTTATGTGTATGGGGGACCGCATGCTCAGATGATAACAAATAGTTGGGGAGGTGGCGCAAGTATGTGGATGCATTGGTTGGCAAATCAAGGCTACATTGTCTTTACGGTTGATGGCAGAGGATCAGCTAATAGAGGGTTTCACTTCGAAAATCAAATTCACAGACAAATAGGCGAAGTGGAAATGGAAGATCAATTGACAGGCGTAAAGTACCTCAAATCTCTTTCCTTTGTAGATTCTAAACGATTGGCTGTACATGGATGGAGTTATGGAGGTTTTATGGCAACATCATTGATGTTGAGACATCCAGGGATATTTACTACTGCTGTAGCTGGAGGACCGGTAATTGATTGGAAATGGTATGAAATCATGTATGGAGAACGTTACATGGATTCACCACAAGAAAATCCAGAAGGTTACAAGAAAAATAGCTTGTTGCAATATGTAAAGAATTTGGATGGAAAACTACTACTAATTCACGGAACTATAGATGATGTTGTAGTGATGCAGCACAATTTGTCTCTTGTTCAGCAAGCTGTTACAGATGGAATTCAACTAGATTTCTTTCCTTATCCCATGCATCCGCATAATGTGAGAGGAAAAGACCGAGTGCACTTAATGACCAAAGTGTTGAATTATGTGATGGAGAATAATAAATAAAACTCCCATCCCTAACCCTTCCCTAAGGGAAGGGAACTCCAAACTCTTTGAAGTAAAACCTTCCCTTGGGGAAGGTTTTAAGATGGGATAAAACGAGAATAATATAACTTGATAGATACATACAGACATAAAGGATTAAGAAAGCAATTGGCAGAAGAAATTGCAAGCAAAGGAATAAAAGACCAAAGAGTAATTGAGGCTATTGGAAAAGTGCCTCGTCACTTCTTTTTAGATACTGCTTTTGCCGAACATGCTTATGAAAACAAAGCTTTTCCGATTGGTTCGGGGCAAACTATTTCACATCCTTATACTGTGGCATTTCAGTCTGAATTATTACAAATAGAGAAAGGTCATAAAGTGTTGGAAATAGGAACTGGATCGGGATATCAGACCTCAATTTTGTGCGAATTAGGTGCCAAAGTTTATTCAATTGAGCGGCAAAAAGAATTATTTGATAAGACAAAAAGGATTCTGAACAAAATGGATTACACCTCGGCCAAATTGTATTATGGCGATGGATACAAAGGAATACCGGCTTGGGCCTCTTACGATTCGATTATTGTAACCTGCGGGGCTCCATTTGTTCCCGAAGACCTTTTGGGACAACTCAAAATAGGAGGTAGGCTTGTGATTCCAATAGGAGAGGAAAAGCAAATTATGACTCTTTTTGTTAGAGTTTCGGAGAAAGAATTCACTAAAAAGACTTTTGGCGATTTCAAATTTGTGCCCATGCTGGAGAGGAAAGCGAGGGATTGAAATTGTTATTTCTATAATACAACATAAACCTTTAAAATCGGATGATCAATCTACTTCTATATTCATTGTGACCTTTTTGAATTTAATATAGGTTTTCATAATCCTTCAACATCTTTGAGACATTCGGTTATGTTATGTTTTATATCTCAACGCTAAGAGCATTGTTGAAGTTGTTGAATATCTAATTAATCAACAATAATTCAATTAACTGAATACTATCTTTTTAATGTCTGGCTTAAAATAATTTGGACCCTTCATTACTTTGCCGTCTTCTCGGTAAATTGGTTTTCCATCTGCCCCAAGTTTACTCATATTGCTTCGTTGGATTTCTTCAAATACTTCGGTGATTTTGTGTTGCATTCCGTGCGATAGAATAGTGCCACATAAAATGTAAAGCATATCACCTAACGCATCTGCCACTTCTATCAAATCGTTGTTTTTGGCAGCTTCCAAATACTCTTCGTTTTCCTCGCGCATCAACTCAAATCTCAAGTCAATTACCTTGTCGCCCACATTAGTTTTGGGAGATTCTTCATTGTTGATTCCAAAAGATTCGTGAAAGGTCTTTACGTGATTTAGGATGGTTTCAAATTTTGTTTCTTTGCTCATTTCGTGATGTTGGTTTGTTCTAATACGTATTCGATAGCCTCAATTCTAGCCGATGTTTTTTTGTTTGCTTCTATTATTTTCCAGGGACACTGATCTGTGTTGGTTTTTGTAAACATTTCTTCCTTGTACTTCGTGAAATCATCCCACAGTTCATGGGCTCTTAAATCTACTGGTGATAATTTCCATTTTTTCAAAGAATCTGTTCTCAAGTCTTCAAATCTCCGCGCTTGTTCATCTTTGGTTATCGAAAAATAGAGTTTAATCAATTTTATCCCTGAATCGGTAAACATTTTTTCAAAAGAATTTACTTGCATCATAAATTCTTGGTATTGTTTTTCGGAACAAAATTTCATGGCAGGCTCCACCACAGCTCTGTTGTACCAGCTTCTGTCAAAGAACACAATTTCACCGGGATTGGGAAGATGGTTGACGTAGCGCTGAAAATACCATTGCCCTTTTTCTTCGACACTCGGCTTGGGAAGTGCCACGATTCTAAAATGACGCGGATTTAATCTGGCTGTCATTCTTCTAATGGCTCCACCTTTACCTGCAGAATCTCTTCCTTCAAATAGGATTACAATTTTTTCATTGTTTTGGATTACCCGTTCTTGAAGTTCAATCAACTTCTCCTGAAGTTTCCTTAATTTTACTTCGTATTTCGTTGCTTTTAGTGCTTTTGGAATATCGAGCGGTTTCGTTCCCAACAGTTTCTTAAGTCCAATTTTGCTGTTTAATAATTCTATATCTTTATCCGTTAGTTCCATTAATCAAATTGTTTTAAGTGTCTGTAATAGCGAGCAATCACATTAGGATCTGGCAATAAATTCTCTTTCGCTTCCGATTTCCCATCGTAATCAAATTGAGACAATACATAGCGCATGCTTTCAAGCCTTGCGGTTCGTTTGTCGTTCGTTTTTACGATAATCCAAGGACTAAAATCGGTATGAGTTTTGGAAAACATCAACTCTTTGTAATTTGTATATTCATTCCACAATCTTTGGCCTTCCTTGTCTACTGGGCTAAATTTCCATCTCTTGAGTGGATTGGCTAGTCGCGATTTAAAACGTTTGGCTTGTTCTTCTTTGGTTATCGAAAACCAAAATTTAATTACAGTAACGCCATCTTCATAAAGCATATGTTCGAATTCAGGAACTTGTACCATAAATTGATTGTACTGATCATCCGAACAGAATCCCATTACAGGTTCTACAACAGCTCGGTTGTACCAACTTCGGTCAAAAAAAACGATTTCTCCAGGATTTGGTAATTCTTTGATGTACCTCCTGAAATACCATTGTCCTTTTTCCATTTCGGTTGGTTTGCTCAGGGCTACTACTCGCATGGCTCTGGGATTCAAGTGCTCGGTAAATCGTTTGATGGATCCCCCTTTTCCCGCTGCATCTCTTCCTTCAAAAAGAACCGCTACTCTCAAGTTGTTGTCCGATATCCATTTTTGAAGATTCACCAATTCTGCCTGCAATTTTTTTAATTGCTTTTCGTATTCCAAATCCCATTTGTACTTAGCTAATTTAACGTTTCTTTCTTCTGCCAAATTGTAGATGTCTCTTCTACTTTCTAAGGATTCAAAATCTTCTTTATCTAAAAACATACTGCGTTTACTTTGAAATTCAAATTAAGAAAAAAAAAGACAATTTAAAGAACAAAAGGTGTTAATTATTCTTAAGAATTTAACTGAGGAACAACTTATTAATAACTCTCGCTTTTCAAGCCCATTTGAAACAAAGAATAAAGTACTTTTGTGGGAGTAAGAATGAATAATTCTTAACTTTTTTTAACACTTGAATTTTATACATTGTAGTGTAAAATTATTTTTTTTGTATCACAAATTATTTGAAGATGGAAGAACAACTTTTAGACAACGAACAGCCAGTAGAATCTACTACAACAGATATTCAAGAATTGAATGAAAAAATAAAGAAAGAAAGTGCCTTCGTTTCTTTATTAACGCAAGAAATAAGCAAAGTAATTGTGGGGCAAGAACAAATGGTCGAACGATTGCTTATTGGGCTGCTATCCAATGGGCACGTATTGTTAGAAGGAGTTCCTGGGTTGGCAAAAACTCTGGCAATTAATACCCTGTCGAAAGCGGTAAATGTTCAGTTTAGTAGAATTCAATTTACTCCCGATTTATTGCCAGCCGATTTGATTGGAACCATGATTTACAATCAAAAAAAGGAAGACTTTACCATTAAAAAGGGACCGATTTTTTCGAACTTTATTCTAGCGGATGAAATAAACAGAGCACCTGCAAAAGTACAAAGTGCCTTGCTTGAAGCCATGCAAG
>CBFHPW010000052.1:0-5505 GCA_965657945.1 Flavobacteriales bacterium | reverse complement strand
AGGTAAAGAGAAAGCGGTAAAACAAATTTTGTCAAAGTAGAATAGATGTCAAATTACAGTAATTATACCGACAATGAATTGATGCAAGGAATCTTGGAAAAGGATTCGCGTGCTTTTTCGGAGTTATACGATCGGTACAATGGCATGATGGTCAATTATTTTTACAAAATGTTGTGGCAGGACAAAGAGAAGGCGCAAGATTTTATGCAGGATTTATTTGCCAAAATCATTGAAAAACCGAAACTGTACGACCTAAGTAGAAATTTTAAAACTTGGCTATTTTCGGTGGCAAATAATATGTGTAAAAACGAATACCGAAAACAATCGATTAGACACAATACGAGCTACGATATTGAGGAAGGATTACAAATAAAAGATACAGGAATGAATGCGATGGACAACCTGCAAGACTCACAATTTAGCGAAAAGCTTAAGTTGGAATTAGACAAACTGGATGAAAAGCAAAAATCGGCTTTTGTCATGAGGTATTTTCAGGAGTTATCCATCAAGGAAATCGCGGAGACACTCCACATTTCGGAAGGAACAGTAAAGTCCAGGTTGTTTTACACGTTGAAAAAACTGACTGTTTCACTCAAAGAATTTGCCCCTCAATTAGCCAAAATGATACTCGTTTTACTCTCCTTAACAACTGAATTATGAAAAATAAAACTAACCAAGAAATAGTTGATATAGAAGGTTTATTACTTTCCAAATCGTATGATTTGCTGAGTAACGAAGAACGGATTTTTGTAAAAAAAGAAATAAACTCTGCCCAGGAGTATGAAGAGCTACGAGCTACGTTACTCTCTGTAAAAAAATGGGCAAAAGAAGAAAATCAGCTAGTTGCCGAGGAAAAAGTAAAAATGGTGCTTATGAAGCAGATGGAAGCAAAAGCGAATCAACTCTCTATCTGGGATAAGCTGGGTGCTATTTTGTTTCCTATTAATGTCCCGTTACACAAGAAGCCAGGGTTTCAGTTTGCTGTGATGGGTGTGGTATTAATGTTGGTAATTAATTTGGGTTTAAATCAATTTGGAAATCGGCAAAATGAACTAGCCATGAATAGCGAAACGAAGGTGAAACCTGCTCAGCTTCCCGAACTGATAGTTCCATCGAAAGAGCAACCAAAAAAAGTGAATTCTCCGATGCCCGTTGAAAGTGTTTCTTCTCCTGAAAAAGAAGAAACTCAGCTACTAGAAATAGTAGAAGAAGATGCCATTGAGGAGGAATTTCTTTCTGAGATTGAACTGAGTGAAAAAGCAGTAAAAAGTAACGAATTAATTTCACCTCGTATTACTAATTATACCGAGGCAGTGACTTTGGAATCGAATCAAACTGATGCGTCTAACAAATCCCTCGCCAGGTTAACTCAGTCAGATTTTTTTGTTGAAGAAAAGCCAAAAAAGAAGTCAAATTCCTCACAAAACTTAGCGAGTCAGGCAGAACTGATAGACCTGTTATTTACCACCTTATAATTTTTAACAAATTCTTTTCTTAACGATAGGCAATTTATGTATTTTTGTGTCCTATGAGTTACACAATTTATCACAATCCCCGATGTTCTAAAAGCAGACAGGCTCTTGCTTTGCTAGAAGAAAAAGACGATGACATTACCATCGTAAAATACTTGGAAAGAGTTCCTACAAAGCAAGAATTTGAAAAAGTTTTGGCAAAACTAAACTTAAAACCAACCGATGTTTTGAGAAAAAGTGAGTCGATTTTTAAGGAACAATTCAAGAACTTAGAAATGAACGACCACGAATGGATTGAGGTAATGTTAGAGAACCCAAAATTAATAGAAAGACCGATTGTAATTAAGGGAAATAAAGCGGTGGTAGCTCGGCCTGCAGAAATGATTAACGAATTGTAATTGCTATACCGATGAAATACAGAATTGAAAAAGATACGATAGGGGAAGTAAAAGTCCCAGCAGACAAATACTGGGGAGCTCAAACAGAGCGTTCTAGAAATAATTTTAAAATTGGACCCTCTGCCTCAATGCCAAGAGAAGTAGTTGAGGGTTTTGCTTATTTGAAAAAAGCAGCAGCTTACACAAATTGCGAGCTGGGTGTGTTGTCTGAGGAGAAAAAAGAACTGATTGCTAAAGTATGTGACGAAATATTGGAGGGAAAACACTGGGACCAATTTCCATTGGTTATTTGGCAAACTGGTTCGGGTACTCAAAGTAACATGAATGTAAACGAGGTGGTGGCTCACAGAGCACAGGAGCTTGCAGGAAGAAAAATTGGAGAGGGAGAAAAAGTGTTGTCGCCAAACGATGATGTGAACAAGTCACAATCGAGCAACGATACGTTTCCAACGGGAATGCACATCGCTTGTTACAAAATGATTATTGAAACAACAATTCCAGGAGTAGAACAATTGAGAAATACGTTGAAAGCTAAATCTGAAGAATTTAGAAACGTAGTAAAAATTGGAAGGACTCACCTAATGGATGCAACTCCATTGACAATTGGGCAAGAGTTTTCAGGGTACGTTTCGCAATTGGATCATGGATTAAAAGCATTGAAAAACACTTTGGCCCACTTGAGCGAATTGGCGCTAGGAGGAACCGCGGTAGGAACAGGATTGAACACGCCAAAAGGGTACGATGTGTTGGTGGCAAAGTACATCGCAGAATTTACACAGTTACCATTCGTAACGGCTGAGAATAAATTTGAGGCACTTGCAGCTCATGATGCTATTGTAGAATCGCACGGAGCACTGAAGCAATTGGCTGTTTCGTTGAATAAAATTGGAAACGACATTCGATTGATGGCTTCTGGACCAAGATCTGGGATAGGAGAATTGATTATTCCTGCAAACGAGCCAGGATCATCCATTATGCCTGGTAAAGTAAACCCGACTCAGGCAGAAGCCCTGACAATGGTGTGTGCTCAAGTAATGGGGAATGATGTAGCTATTTCTGTGGGCGGATTGCAAGGGCATTATGAATTGAATGTTTTTAAACCCATGATGGCTTCTAACTTTTTGGAATCAGCTAGGTTGATTGGAGATGCCTGTGTTTCGTTTGATGAAAACTGCGCTCAAGGAATAGAACCAAACTATGCTAGAATTGAAGAGTTATTGAATAATTCATTGATGTTGGTGACTGCTTTGAATACAAAAATTGGCTATTACAAAGCGGCTGAAATTGCCAACACTGCCCACGAAAACGGAACTACCTTGAAAGAGGAGGCTATTCGCTTGGGTTATGTCACTGCGGAGGAATACGACCAGTGGGTGGTACCAATGAATATGACCGGAAGTTTATAAAACAAGCTATAGAAAGTGTAAAACCCTGTTCAATTTGAATTGAACAGGGTTTTTTTATTCTTACCACTTTGTGCAATTCAAGCAGTTCTATGAATTATAAAAAAGTGCCTAGTGACAGATCAAAAAAAAATCCTGAACGTGAAGATTCAGGATGTATTTTATTGAAAATGAGTTTAACTATTCAAGTGTAAGTCTGATAATTTCTGAATTTAATTCTGAGTTAAAACTTTTAAGGACAGGTTTGACAAACGATTGTTTGTTCATTTTCTTTTTCTTCCTCAATTTTTATTACTCCTGTCGCATCTGGTGACGTAGATCCAGACTGGGTCACTTCCACATCCAATACGGCAAAACCAGCTTGTCCTAATTGATAATTTTCTGTGTAATTGAATTTTACTTTTCCGCTACTATTCGTCACGTCATTTCTATCCATATCCTCGTTAAGTGAGCCTGTGGCGCAGGTTGAAGAAGGACAATAAACTCTCACAGAAACACCTACTACAGGTTCTTGAGCTGAATTTACAACAAGTACAGTGGCAGTTGTGTCTTTTTCTTTTCTACAACTGTAAAAAGAAATCGCTACTAGAGCAACTAAAAGGATAGATAATATTTGTTTCATGTTGCGTGTTTTTTACTGCTATTGAAAGAAGGTAACTCTAATTTTAGTAGTTTTATACTTTCAAAAATAAGAATAAATATGAGATTTCTGAGAAATATCGCTTTGTTTTGTGCTGTTAGTTTGTTGATTCAATGTGTAGGGTTGCGAAAAAACAATAAGAATGACCTAGAATTATTAGTTAAGATTACAACCCCAATGGGCGAAATGTACGCGGAACTCTCAGATAAAACTCCAAGACATAAGGCAAATTTTATTAAGTTGATAAACGAAGGGTTTTATGATAGCTTATTGTTTCACAGAGTGATAAATGGTTTTATGATTCAAGGAGGTGATCCAGATTCTAAATACGCCAAAAGCGGAGCACAATTAGGAAATGGAGGTCCGGGTTACAGAATTCCAGCCGAATTTGATTCTACTTTGTATCACCAAAAAGGCGCTTTGGCTACTGCCAGACTTGGAGATGGTCAAAATCCGAAAAAGGAATCATCAGGTTCTCAATTTTATATAGCCCAAGGAAGAGTGTATACCAAAGAACAATTACGTAGAATAGAAGAAAGCAAACAAAAAACCACACCGGAGATGAACATGGAAGAAATTCCAGAGTTTGCTTTTACAAAAGAACAAATAGAAACCTACACAACTGTGGGTGGAATTCCATTTTTAGATCAAGGTTACACCGTATTTGGACAAATAGTGAAAGGACTAGAAGTTATAGATAAAATTGCGGGTGTCAAGGTCAACACAGCAAACGGAAACAGACCGATTGATGATGTGAGAATGAAGATAGAAATGATTTACTTGAGCAAAGAAGAAAAAGCAAAATTACTGAACAAAGAGGAATAATAGATGAAAGATAGAATAGAACAATTGTTAGCCGAAGTAGAGGCATTTAAGGCTGAAAGATTAGAGGAAGTAGAGCAGTTAAGAATAAAAATCCTGGGTAAAAAAGGTGAGCTGAACGACCTGTTTGCCTCTTTCAAGGAGGTGGCAAATGAGCAAAAAAAAGAGGTAGGCCAATTGCTGAATCAATTGAAAGTAAAAACTCAAGATAAAATAGTAGAGTTATCCTCTAGTTTTGCCCAAAAAGAGGACGATAGCGATAATTTTTTAGATTTGTCTCTGCCTATTTCTGAGGACAATTTAGGATCTCGTCATCCGCTTTCGATTGTGAAGAATGAACTCATTGATATCTTTTCAAGAATAGGCTATTCCATTTCGGAAGGACCAGAAATTGAGGACGATTGGCACAATTTTTCTGCATTGAATTTCCCAAAAGAGCATCCAGCAAGAGATATGCAAGATACTTTCTTTATTGACAAAGAAAACGCTCTGCGAACCCATACATCGAGTGTGCAAGTTCGAGTGATGGAGAACTCAACTCCACCAATCCGAACCATTTCTCCGGGAAGAGTATTTAGAAACGAAGCTATTTCGGCTCGTGCTCATTGCATTTTTCACCAAGTAGAAGGATTGTATATTGACAAAAACGTATCCTTTGCCGATTTGAAACAAACGCTTCTTTATTTTGCCAAAGAAATGTTTGGAGAGAAAACTGAAATCAGATTAAGACCTTCTTATTTTCCATTTACAGAGCCCAGTGCTGAGGTAGA
>CBFHPW010000051.1:0-5545 GCA_965657945.1 Flavobacteriales bacterium | reverse complement strand
TATATGTGTTGGATTCAATTAACCCAATTATTGTAGGAACGAATTCAAATGTGTATATAGATGCTTCCGGAAACGGAACCATTGATACTTCCATGATTGTATCTTCAATCACAGATAACTGTGGAGTGGATTCAGTATGGGTATTGCCAACGGCAGTAACTTGTTCAGACGATACCGTAGCAACCAAAATATTTGCAAGAGACAATTCCGGAAACATTGATTCGACAACAGTTTCAGTATTTGTATTGGATACGTTGAACCCAACTATTGTATGCAACGACACAGTCGTGTATTTGGATTCAATGGGGGTGGCAACAATCGACACGTCATTTATTCAAAATGGATTTGCTGACAATTGTGGTGTGGATTCAGTATGGACTAATTCAAATATGATTTTCTCTTGCTCAACAGACACAGCTAACGTAACAGTGTACGTAAGAGACAATTCAGGTAACATGGATTCATGTGTAGCGAGAGTAGCAGTAGTAGATACGATTGCACCAGATGTAATTGCCAACGACAGTGTGGTGGTGTACAAAACGTCTTCTGGAACTATTTCCTTGGATTCTTCCTTGTTAATAGATTCAACATGGGATAACTGTTCGATTGATTCAGTATGGAATACAACCTTAACTTTAGGATGTGCCAGCGATACAGGAACTGTATGGTCTTATGTCATGGATGCAAGTGGAAAAATCGATTCGGCTTCTTCTGTGGTCATAGTGATTGATACTTTCGACATCATGTTAGTAACGAATGACACAACCTTGTACTTAGATAGTTCAGGACAAGTGTCTTATGATACTTCTTTCTTCTTAGCTAACTTTACTGATCCTTGTGTGGATTCAGTATGGATGGATAGCTACGACACCACTTGTGGAGATACCATTACTGTAACAATTTACGCAAGGGACTTCGATGGAAACATCGATACAGCAACGGCAAGAGCTGCGATTGTTGATACAATTCTGCCACTTATTTCATGTGTAGATACCACGGTGTATTTAGATTCAAACGGTTCTGTAACTATTGATACTTCTTTTGTTCAAAATGGTGTGTCTGATAATTGTGGAGTGGATTCTGTTTGGACTAATTCAAATATGACTTTCTCTTGCTCCACCGATACGGCTGACGTTACTGTTTACGTAAGAGACAATTCAGGAAACATCGATTCTTGTTTAGCGAATGTCATTGTTTTGGACACTATTGTACCTAATGTAACCACTGTGGACTCATTAGTAGTGTATAAAGATGCTTCAGGATTTGCATCTTATGATACGAGTGATTTAGTGATCTCAACTTGGGATAACTGTGGCATTGATTCTGTATGGAATACAACTGTAGCGAATAGTTGTCAAGATGATACGAATGTGATTTATACCTATATCACAGATAACAGTGGAAACAAAGATTCATCTGCCACAGTATTGGTAGTGTTAGATACGTTACCTCCGGTATTAGTTTGTAACGATACCGTATTGTATTTAACGGACTCAGGAAAAGTATTGTTTGATACGTCTTATTTCTTGGCTAATTTTACAGATCCTTGTGCAGACTCAGTTTGGATGAGCTCTTACGAAGTTTCTTGTGGAGTAGATACATTAAGTGTCACTATTTACGCAAGAGACCTTTCAGGAAATGTAGATTCTTGCCTAGCAACTGCTTTAGTTTATGATACCATCAACCCAACTATTTCATGTATAGACACAACGGTTTACTTGGATTCAAACGGTTCGGTAGCTATTGACACCTCCTTTATTCAGAATGGTTTTGCAGACAACTGTGGAGTAGATTCTGTGTGGACTAGTACGAATACAACTTACAATTGCTCCAACTCTTCAGAGCAAGTAACAGTTTACGTTAGAGACAATTCAGGAAACATGGATTCTTGTGTGGCAAATGTAACAGTGAGAGATACGATTATACCAAACATTGTAGTTCAAAATGCAACTGTGTATGTAACAGCGGCAGGAACTGTAAGTTTCGATACTTCGGACATTGTTACTTCTACATGGGACAACTGTACAGTAGATTCAGTGTGGTTGAGTCACACGAGTGCAACTTGCGCCAACGATTCAATTGACGTAACGGCTTACATCCAAGATGGGAGTGGAAATATCGATTCAGCTATAGCAAGAGTATATGTATTGGATACCTTGTTACCAATCTTAGTAGCCCACGATACCACGTTGTATTTGGATGCTTCTGGAAATATAGCGTTTGATACAAATGCTGTTCTTACCAGTGTAACAGAAAACTGTACAATAGATTCAGTTTGGATGAGTACTACTTCAGCAACCTGTGCCAGCGATTCAGTAAACGTAACTGTGTATGCAGTGGATTTATCAGGAAATACAGACAGTGCAAGTGCAACAATTACTGTACTCGATACAATCAATCCAACTATTTCATGTGTTGACACAACGGTTTACTTGGATTCAAACGGTTCGGTATCTATTGACACCTCGTTTATTCAGAATGGTTTTGCTGATAACTGTGGAGTGGATTCTGTTTGGACTAGTACGAATACAACTTACACTTGCTCAAATTCTAACGAACAAGTAACGGTTTACGTGAGAGACAATTCAGGAAACATCGATTCTTGTGTAGCGAATGTATCAGTAAGAGATACGATTGCACCAGCAATTACAGTAACCGACACAACAGTTTACTTAGCGGCCAATGGTCAATTTGATTTTGATACAAGTTTTGTCGTGACATCAACATGGGATAACTGTACGATTGATTCAGTATGGATGAATATTGATTCAGCATTGTGTTCTGATGTAAATGGAACAACAGGATTTATCAATGTAATTACCACGATAAGAGATGGAAGCGGAAATATATCTACAGCAACTTCAAGAGTAGTGGTATTAGATACCATATCCCCGATAGTAAATGTAGTTAATGATACGGTTTACCTGAATGCAATGGGGACGGCATCCACAAGCTTGAGTATCATTGAAAACGGAAAATCAGATAATTGTGGAATCGCAACAACTACCTTGAGTGACTCAGTATTCTCTTGTGCAAATGTAGGGGTGAATACAGTAACCGTAACAGTTACTGATAACTCTGGGAACGTAAGTTCGGCAGACGCAACGGTGTTGGTAGTAGATTCAGTGAATCCAATAGTCGCTTGTAAAACAGCTACAGTGTATTTGGATGCCACAGGAAACGCAACAATCACAGCTTCTGATATAGACAATGGATCCTCAGACAACTGTAACACCATGACATTAAGTGCTTCTCAAACTGCCTTTACTTGCGCTGATTTAGGAGTAAACTCGGTGACCTTAACGGTAACAGATGCTTATGGAAACATGGATTCATGTGTAACAACTGTAACCGTAATCGATTTAACTCCACCAGTAGCAAGTTGTCGACCAGATACGATTTACCTGAACGCCTCAGGAGTAGCGACCTTAGCTGCGAGTGATATCGATAACGGAAGTAGTGATAACTGTTCAGTAAGCTTGAGTCTTTCTCAAACCACGTTCAACTGTTCATCAATTGGAGCGAACACGGTGACGTTAACCGTGAGAGATGCACAAGGATTAACTAGTATTTGTACAACAACAGTAACAGTACTCGATACATTGGCACCAGTAATGGTTTGTCAATCCGTAACAGTAAACTTGGATGCATCAGGAAATGCAATTATAACAACAAGTGATGTAAACAATGGAAGTGCAGACAACTGTGGAATGACCATGAGTTTGTCAAACACAACCTTTGATTGTACGAACATTGGAGCAAACACAGTAACATTGATTGGAACAGACGCAAGTGGAAATATAGATTCCTGTACGGCAGTAGTAACTGTTGTAGATGCAACAGCACCAACAGTAATCTGTAAGTCAGCAACCCTTTACTTGGATAACACAGGAAACGCAACGTTGACAACTTCAGATGTTGACAATGGAAGCCGTGACAACTGTGGAATGACATTGAGTTTATCTAACACTGCGTTTACATGTGCAGATTTAGGAACAAACACGGTAACCTTGATAGGAACAGATGGAAACGGAAACGTAGATTCTTGTACAGCGACAGTAACTGTTGTAGACAATGTTCCGCCAGTAGCAACATGTCAGCCAGCGACTATTTACTTGAACGCATCAGGAGTAGCCACATTAGCTGCAAGCGACATCGACAATGGAAGTAGCGACAACTGTTCGGTAAGCTTGAGTATTTCTCAAACCACGTTCAACTGTTCATCCATTGGAGCAAATACAGTAACCTTAACAGCAACAGATGCAAGTGGAAACACATCAACTTGTACAGCAACAGTAACAGTACTGGATACATTGGCACCAGTAATGGTTTGTCAATCCGTAACAATAAACTTGGATGCATCAGGAAATGCAACTGTAACAACAAGTGATGTAAACAATGGAAGTGCAGACAACTGTGGAATGACCATGAGTTTGTCAAACACAACCTTTGATTGCACGAACATTGGAGCAAATACAGTAACATTGACAGGAACAGATGCAAGTGGAAACACATCAACTTGTACAGCAACAGTAACAGTAGTAGATGCAACAGCACCGACAGTAATCTGTAAGCCAGCAACTATTTACTTGGATAACACAGGAAACGCAACGTTGACAACTTCAGATGTTGACAATGGAAGCCTTGACAATTGTGGAATGACATTGAGTTTATCTAACACTGCCTTTACTTGTGCCGATCTAGGTACAAATACGGTAACGTTGATAGGAGTAGATGGAAACGGAAACGTAGATTCTTGTATAGCGACAGTAACCGTAGTAGACAATGTTGCGCCAGTAGCAAGATGTCAACCGGATACCATTTACTTGAACGCATCAGGAGTAGCCACATTAGCTGTAAGTGACATCGACAATGGAAGTAGCGACAACTGTTCAGTAAGCTTGAGTATTTCTCAAACATCATTCAACTGTTCATCCATAGGAGCGAATATGGTAACCCTTACAGCAATCGATGCACAAGGATTGACCAGTACGTGTGTAACAACAGTGACCGTGCTAGATACCTTGTCACCAGCGTTGAGCTGTCAACCTATAACCGTAAGCTTGGATGGAACAGGGGTAGCGACAATCTCTGCGACTGACATAAGTAGTGTAAGTGGAAACAACTGTGGAATGACCATGAGTTTGTCACAATCCACATTCACTTGTGCCGACTTAGGAACTAACACGGTAACCCTTACTAGAGTAAACGCAAGTGGAGACACTTCGACCTGTACGTCAGTAGTAACCGTAGTAGATGCTATCAACCCGATAGCCTTGTGTAAGCCAGCCACGATTTACTTAGACACCAATGGAGAGGCAAGATTAGTAGCGAGCGATATTGACAATGGAAGCAGTGACATCTGTGGAGTAACGTTGTCAATCACAGATACCCTGTTTACTTGTTCAGATGCCGGAGCAAACAACGTAACGTTAACGGCAACCGATGCAGCAGGAAACACCTCAACGTGTGTAGCCGTAGTAACCGTATTGGATACGATAGCTCCAGTAGCTATTTGCAAAGCAGATACGTTGTACTTGAACGC
>CBFHPW010000050.1:0-5602 GCA_965657945.1 Flavobacteriales bacterium | reverse complement strand
GTGAGGTTTCCTGTAATCGCGATGGCAAGCCCTATTGTGTTGTAGGTGATGGAGAATGCAAAACAAATTTTCAATACTTGAATTGTTTTTTTTGAGAATTTTAAAAATCGAGGAAGCAAAGTCAGAGTATTTGCAGAAAGAATCCCATCGCTGGCTGGTGAAAAATTATAAATATTTTCGGATAATACTACTCCTACATTGCTTTGTTTTAGTGCTCCTGCGTCATTTAATCCATCGCCCATCATAAGCACTCTTTTTCCTTCAGTTTGCAGTTTTTTAATATAATTGAGTTTGTCGATGGGTTTTTGATTGAATAAAATGGTGCTGTTGGCAGGTAGCATTTTTTTCAAATTTTGTCTTTCCAATTCGTTATCTCCCGATAAAATATGAATGCGATAGTTTTCTTTCAATTTATCCATCATTTCTTGAACCCCATTTCGGTACAGGTTTTTGAATAAGAAATAGCCCAAATTTTCTTCATTAATTTGTACATAGACCCGAGTTTCTCCTTGAGTATTTTCTTTCTTTTCAACAAAAATGTATGAACCTAGTTTAATATTTGTACCGTCCTCAAAAACTCCCTCAATCCCTTTTCCTAAAGTTTCTTCAAAGTTTGCAAGTGTTTTTTGAGAAGAAGAAAGTGAAAGAAAATCACGAATATTTCTGCTTAATAGGTGGGTTGAATTATTGGTGAGTTCGGCCAATTGTTTCCTTTGTTTATCGGTTAAACGTTTTCCTATAAATTCAATTTCGGAGGTATTGGCGTAGGTAATTGTTCCCGTTTTGTCAAAGACTACATCGGTAAGTTGAGACATATTCTCGATGGTAAAAATATTCCGGAGGTAAAACCCGGTTTTACCAAAAAATCGCAAAGCGCTGCCAAAGGTAAAGGGAACGGCTAGAGCCAAGGCGCATGGGCAAGCCACTATAAGAATAGAAACTACTATGTTCACTGTTTTACTTGGCTCCAAATACAGCCAAATGATCGCGGCAATGATCGAAATGCCTATCACGGCCCATGTGAAATATTTGCTAAGTCGAGAATTTAGTTTGGAATATCCACTTTCTTCTTGTTCAAATGCCGATTGATTCCAAAGGTGAGTCAAGTAACTTTGGTTTACTTTTTCGAGCACATTTACTTGTAAATTGGTTCCCAGTTGTTTTCCTCCAGCATATAATTTTTCGCCTTTTTCAATTGGTTGAGCCATCGATTCTCCTGTCACAAAACTATAATCAATGTGCGCATTTCCATCTACCAATTCGCAATCCACAGGAATAATGTCTCCGTTTCGGATAACCAAAATATCACCTTTTTCAATTTCATGAATTTTAATGATGGTTTCTTTTTCTTGGTTTAGTTTAGAAACAGCAATAGGAAAGTAGGAGGTGTAATCTCTTTCAAAAGAAAGGGCATTGTAGGTTTTGTTCTGAAACCATTTTCCTATTAATAAGAAGAATATAAAAGCCGCAAAAGAATCCATGTAACTGGCATTTTCCTCAATTAAAATATCATACAAACTTTTAGCATAGAGGGTTATAATTCCAATGGAAACTGGGACATCAATATTAATATGTCCTGTTTTGATAGATTTGTAACCAGACTTTATGTAATCCCAAGCGGGTAAAAATAGAATGGGCAAAGAAAGTGCTACAATAATAAGCTGCATGAAAAAGCTAATGTTTTCTGAAACGTCATTGCCAATTCCTAGGTATTCGGGAAAACTTAACAGCATGATGTTTCCAAAACAAAACCCCGTGACTCCTAGTTTTACAAAGAACGAATTGTCGAGTTTTTTCTTTGAGCGTTTTTCTTTTTTTTCAAAAGTAGGAGCATAGCCAATTTTATCCAAAAGATGAGTCAAACCGAGCAAAGAAATTTTATCTGGATGGAAAGAAATGTAAGCCTCTCTTTTCGTAAAATGAACTTCTGATTGAAGAATTCCTTCATTCAAGAGGTTGAGGTTTTCTAGTAGCCAAACACATGAGCTACAATGGATTTGGGGCAGAAATAAGGTTACTTTGCATTGCGTACCACTTTTAAAATCATAAAACTCTTCTGCAATTTCTGTGTTTTCAAGAAACTGATATTTGTTTCCTGCTTCGGTTGGACGAGTTCCTGGTTTTTGTTCAATATCATAGTATTGACTCATCCCGCTCTCGTTCAATATCTCAAATACCATTTTGCACCCATTGCAACAAAATACTTTGTCGGTATGTTTGATTTCAATATGGCAATCATCGCCACAGTGGTAGCAAGGTGTTAGGTCTTTCATGGAAGGAGCAACTTTGTTTGAATTTCAATTACAAAATTAGCTGAATCCAGTTTTTTTTATGAGACTAACCGAAGAAATAAGTATGAATTATATCATAAAGTTGAACCAGTAGATTAAAAAAAAGCAGCCTAATCTTCCAAAAACCACTCCGAATAGCTGTTGGCAGTTTCATTCATTTTGGCATAAACCAACCTAACGTCTTTGGGTAATTTAGCCGAGACAACCTCTACGATTTCTTGCAGCAAATTTTCACAAGTAGGGTGGTAGTTTACGTAAATGGTTTTGTCATTATGGGCTTCAATTCCTTTGAATCTGGAGTCAGATTTTAAGATAAGTGCGTGGTCTAGCTTGTCTACAACTTCCTGATTTACAATGTTTTTTAAATCAGTAAAGTCAATAACCATTCCTACATCCGACTTTGTTTCATCTGAAATAACTGACCCCAAAACAGTGATGGTTAGTTTGTAAGAATGTCCATGTATGTTTCTGCATTTGCTGTCGTGCATATCAAGGGCATGAGCCGTTTCAAATGAAAACTCTTTGGAAACTCTAATCTTTTTCATGTTCAATTTATTTTGTACAAAAGTAAACTTATTTGCGAAGTCCACGAATTCCTTTAGTCGGAAATTATGGGTTATTCAAAGGAAAGAGAATTCAGAATCGTTTCAAGTTCCATCATGTACGGACGCTTCGCAAATTTAGGACAGAATACATGACCTTCAATCGTCACAATTCTTCCTCGCGCTTCATCTACCAATGAGATATTGATGAATGGACCTCCTCTAAAATCCTTTACCATGCTGTAAAGACCTCTTATTTCAAATGCGTAAACTCCTTTGAATAAAATTTCTTTTTCAAAACTAGGTACCAGAGAATCGGGAGCTGTAATCATGTAAGAGTCATCAGTAACGCCTCTAAAATATCTTTTTACCACCGAATCCCTTTTTGCTAACAAAGCTTCTTTGGTCAGTTGATCTTTGTCTGTGTAAGGATAGTGATAAACGAGCACGAATTGCTGAACATCTCCTGGGGATTTTTGTTTTTCCGAAACCAATCTCAAATGCTGAAGTGCAGCAAAATTTTCGTTGTTAATGCTCAATTCCATGTCGCTCGGAACGGTTATCGATAATTGATGTTTTTTCTTTAATTCTTGTTTTGCATAGTAGTTTTGGTCAGCTTTTAAGTCTAAGCTAAGTCTATCAATTTCTAATTGGGTAAAATGATTTTTAATGACTTCAGAGTTGGCCATAAAAACATCGTATAAATCTTGCTGATTTCTTCCAATTATTCTAACCAATGATTGGCTCGAGGCCCACACATCTTTTGCGTAATCAATCGCTGGTTTTATGCTGATGTTTGGGTTGACAATGAATTGTATGATATACCGTTGTTTTTTCGGGCTCATGTCAAAAGTTTTCTTGGTAGAGTGTTGTAAATCAAACAGGTATTCTTCGTTGGGATAATAGGGTATCATGGGAGCCACCTCGCCTTGTATAATTTCTCCAAGTCGGCCTTCCCACAATTGTTCGTCTAACACAATTTCAATTATTCCTTGAGTACCTACCGAGTGAGGTTTGTATGCGGCAGTTTCCGAATTTCCGTTATTGCAATTTACGAGCAGGAATAGTGCACAAAATGTTATAATAGATTGTTTCATTGGTTTAGTTTTTTTTTCTACTCGGCAAGAATTATTCCTTTTATATGAAGGATTGATAGCTATTTATTTATCGGCTTGGATTGGCGTTAATCGTACCGAATGATTTTTATTTCTTTTCCCTCAATCAGAGATTCAGCTGTTAAATTTTGATTATGTTGTTTCAAATCCTTTAAACTCAATCCTGGAAATTGATTCATAATAGAAACTAGTGAGTCGTCAATTTTTACTTTATACAAAATGAAAGTGTGAGGAGTGTATTCAGGAATTGGAGGAGGATTGATTTTCACAGTGTCAATTTCTTCTGCAATTTTACGCTCCTTCTCAGTGGCTTCATTTAGAATCTCAACTTTAGGTTCAGGATTTTTTGTTACTGATACTTTTGGAAGCGGTTTAAGCACAACAAGTGATTGTCCTATTCGGAGTCTATCACTTCTGAGGTTATTCCATTTTTTTAGGTCTGAAACTGAGCATCCATTTTCTGCGGCAATTTTTCCTAAATAGTCACCTTTTCGAACTCGATATTTCGTCATTTTTCCACTTCCTCTGTGTACTTCATTGGCTTCATAAGCTAAGTGTAACTCTCTGCTCGTTTCACAAATTGAGGTCCTATTTACTATAAAATCACCCATTTTTTCTTTTGGTAGATAAATGCATAGCTCTCCTGAGTTTTCTGGTACGACTCCGTGGTAATAAGTTGGGTTTAAAAATTTCAAGAAATCTTCTGGAATATCCAAAGCTCTTGCAGTCACAGCCAGGTCAAGCCTGTGTGCTACATGAACTGTGTCTATTTGGGAGTGAGAAGCCAAAGGTTCTACGGCTGTTATTCCATAGTCACTCGCATAATTCATCATGTAATTTACAGCCACAAAAGCAGGAACATATCCTCTCGTTTCTCTTGGTAGGTAAGAGTATATTTCCCAATAAGTTTGTTTGCCACCACTTTTCCGGATGGCTTTGTTTACATTTCCTCCACCAGCATTATAGGCTGCCAGAGTTAATTCCCAATTTCCATAGATGCCGAATAGTTTTTTCAAGTGTTTACAAGCGGCTTCGGTCGATTTGTAAGGGTCTTTTCTCAAATCGAGGTAAGAATTTGCAATAAGTCCATATTGTTTGCCCGTATTGTACATGAATTGCCATAGTCCAGCAGCACCAGCCCAAGACTCTGCTGTTGGTTTTAGAGCCGATTCCACAATTGGCAAATATTTTAATTCCAACGGAAGCTTATATTTCAATAACATTTCTTCAAAAATAGGAAAGTACATTTCTTTTCTAGCTAAAAAAATGGATACAGACCTTTTTCTTTTTTCATACATCCTGATGTATTCTTCCGTAACGGAGTTTAGTTCAAAAGAAAAGGGGGTTTTTTCATCTAAGAGCAATAGTTTTTGTCCTATTTCATCTGTTTCAAACTTTTTTGGTGTTGTGTTGTTCAGTTTTTTAAACTCATCGGTAGTTAGTTTGGAATCCAGATTTTGATAAAAATAGAGCATGCTATCAAGCGCTGCCACAACCGGATTGTCTTTTTCTATTTGATATTTGTTTATCAACAAGGAATCAATAAATGCTGTGTCTTGGGTGTAACCAAAAATAGAAAATCCGAAACACAAAAAGATAATTATAAATGATTTCATAGTTTATCTTGTAATTACAGGTGATTCAACTGTGTTGC
>CBFHPW010000049.1:0-5859 GCA_965657945.1 Flavobacteriales bacterium | reverse complement strand
AAATATTCTGTTGATTAAATCTACCTTATGAGAAAATCTAAGTACATTATCAAAGAACATATATAAAGTTGTATCGCTAGGTGTCCAAACAATTCTGGCTGTATGAGACATACCATCTTCTACATTTGCTCCACTTGATGATAATGAAATAGAAGGTACTATTGGTAATATTGAATTTCCATTGTAATGCAAACTTGTGTGGTCCGCTGGAATATCAGCACCTCCATTATCCCATGTGTCAAATTCTATTGCGATTGAGGGAGCGAGAGAACCATATCCTATTGACCCTCCAGATAGGCCAATTGATGGAACATTGGTGTCTTTTAATACAAATGCAAAACCATCGGCTCCTGTTCCATCTTTAGTCCCTAAAAAAAGACAAAAGGTTCCGTCAAATGGCAGGGTTAAGTCAAACAAATCATCACTATAAACCGCACCCGTTTTCCAGAGTAAATCTGGCGTTAGTGTAAAACATGTATCGGAAGGACAGGAGTTGTTAAACGAGGATATTCCATAAGCGTCACCGAAAGATTGATAGTCCTGGGCATGAATATTAATAACCAAAAATAGAGCGGTAACCCACTTAAATAAACACTTCATATTATCTTTTAAAAGTAGAAAGGTAATTATTTATTGTAAATGATACAAGAAGGTTCTCATCTTTTTCAATTCACTGATTAATAGTACCTTAATAAATAGTTGTTTAAAAACAAAGTAATTGGAAATGTTTTCTTTATTCATTAGCCTCGATTATTCTACACTCAACTTTAATATTCATATAATTTCCAAAGGATTTGAAAAGTGTTAACATAATAAAAAACCAAAAGTATAATAGTTCTGAAATCATTAAGCAGAAAAAAAAATTTAGGACGGAGAGATTGAATTATAAAAAGATTTTGTGTTTCCTTTCAATGTGAATAGTTAACCCAAAACAAAAAAATCACCTACCCACCAAAATATGTCCGAAATACTCGTAAGTATCCGAATCGAACTTTAGAATAGTCCGATAACTGTAAATTCCTTCGGGCACAACTTGACCGTTGTACATTCCATTCCATGATTCGGTTTTATCCATTGAAGAAAATAACATTTCACCCCAACGATTAAATATCTGAATCTCGTATTCTGAAGCGAACTCTACTCCATGAATTCTCCATTCATCGTTCATCCCATCATAATTCGGTGTAAATGTGTTAGGCGCATAAAAACTAGGTGACTTAACAACATTAAATTCCTTCACAATACTATCGTTACATCCACCTTCATTTGAAGCTTTTAATTTTATAGAATATTTACCACTAGAGGCAAATACTTTGATTGGATTCTCCAAGCTTGAAGTGGAGCCGTCTCCAAACTCCCAGTGCCAAGACGTTGAGTTTACAGATAAATTATTGAAGTAATTTTGAGAATTTTCTTTTCCAACGCTAGGTCCAATATCAAAATTGGCGATTGCATAAGGATATACTTCTATCAAATCACTATATAATGAGTCAAATGTACAGCCTAAATCGGAAACTACTGATAGTCGGACTGAATAAGTCCCTGCTGTTACATACCTAGTTGAATCTTGGGGAAAAAAGGAATTAGTTGAATTGCCAAAATCCCAGTAATACCCTGTCACCGATCCGTTGTACACAATTGCTCTTTCCATAAAGTTTACCAAAAGAGGTTCACAACCAAATTGCCTATCTGCGGTTAACTCCACTTTCCCTTTTTGAATATCCACAAGAATTGTGTCGGTGTTCTTGCAACCGAATGAGTCTGTTACCTCCAGCCAATATTCGTTTCTTTTATCAACTAAAAGAGTTTGAGAAGTGTCACCGGTACTCCATAAGTAACTAATCATTGGTTTGTTGATAGACAAAAACAAAGAAGAATCCTGACACAAAATAGTATCCTGCCCTAAAAAAAGAGAGGGTTTTGTTTTAACATCAATCGACAATCCGATTGTATCAATTAACCCAGTCAATTTACTTTGTTTGTATAAATTGTAAGTGGTAGCTATGTTGGGACATAAGGTGACCAAAGGAAACGTATCCAACACCCCATTATTCCAACTGTAACTATAATTTGGGTCATACAAAATTTGATTAAAATCAAGGCAGCTATCCTGACATAAAGTATCAAAATAAAACGAAACAGGCTTTACAGGGAAACAAATTTGTTGAAGATTGGAAGAACCCCCAGTTGAGGAAGTAAAACCCCAATTGACTTTTGTTTTTCCTCCAAATATTCTGTTGATTAAATCTACCTTGTGAGAAAATCTAAGTACATTATCAAAAAACATGTATAAAGTTGTATCAGCGGGAGTCCACACAATTCTTGCCGTGTGAGACATCCCATCTTCAACATTTGCGCTAGTTGGTGACAAAGAAATAGATGGCACGATAGGAGATGTTACATTTCCATTGAAGTTTAGACTTGTGTGGTCATCTGGTATATCGACACCACCATTGTTCCATGTATCAAATTCTATTGCTATTGAGGGCGAGAGTGTAGAATATCCTAATCCTCCTCCCAATCCACCGATTAACGAAACATTCGTATCTTTTAATACAAAAGCAAATCCATCGGCTCCATTTGCATCTTTCGTTCCCAAAAAAAGACAAAATGTGCCGTCAAATGGACGAGTTAAGTCAAATAATTCATCTCCGTAAACTGCGCCTCTTTTATTCTGCAAGTCTGGCGTCAACGTAAAACAAGTGTCGGAAGGGCAAGAAACATTGAATGGAGAAACTCCAAAAGCATCACCAAATAATTGATAGCTTTGAGCATGTGTATTAAGAACCAAAAAGAGAGCTATACTCAACTTAAATAAAAACTTCATATTACCTTATAAGGTGACCAATGTAACTATTTATTGTAAATAATTGAAGAAGGTTATCATCTTTTTTCAATTAGATGGCTCCTAGATGTTTGGTTCTGTCTCATTAACTTCTAACGTTGAAGTTATGATTCAATTACGTCCATTTCGATTCATTAAGAGCTAATTTAAACCAAAAATGTTTCCTATGTTTTACCCAACTCGATCTCAGAGTAAAATTTTGAGTGAAAAAAAGCTGAAATTAGGTTGGAATTTTAGCCGAAACACATAGTCATTATACCTCTCGAAACCCCTTATTTTACTCATAAAAAAAGCCTCTAATCAATGATTAGAGGCTTTTTTTGTACTCGAGACGGGACAATTATCGAACTTGCTGAAAGAGGACATTCAATTAGTTCTGAGCATTATTTAAGATCATTATCCACAACTTCAAACAGGTCGCTGGGAGATTTTCATGACACATGTTTGAAAAATAATTAATGTGCCAGAACCCTATCTATCATTAATTAAACAAAAAAAGTTGTTAAACAGCTTTAAACGATGTTTTTTATTGAATTGAAACACGTCTATAATTACGGTATAAGTTATTTATTTCCTTTCACCAAAAACCAATCTACCCAACTATCCATTTGTTTAACCGAATTAGGACGAAGAATGATTTTTCTATTGTTATCCAACAAATACATTGTGGGTGTTCCGAAAACATAATAATCCTTGACCGCTTTACTTTCCCATTTCCCAAAATCATTTACCGAAACGAATGGAAATAAGGCTGTAAAATTATTGAACATTTCCTTGTTTTCATCCAAGGATACAAATACTACCTCCACTCCTTCTGATTTCCATTTAGCATAGTGTTTTGCTATTTCTGGAATTTCTTTTGTACACTTTTCACACCAACTTGCCCCAAATACAACCACCGTATAATTCGAGTTCATCTCAGAGAGCTTTTTTGGAATGGTTGATTGTGAGTAGCCTGGAGCATTTATTTCCTGATTAAATACAATGTCAGGAGCAACATTCCCAACCTTCATTGCTCTGTAGCTTTCGAGTTGATTAGCAAGGTCACTATTTAAGGTACAACTTGTTTCGTTTAATACCTTGATAGCCAAATATTCGGATGCTTGAAACAAACTATGACGCTCCAATAAATCAAATAAGTAATCGGTAACTTCATTGAGGACTTTTTCCTCTTTCACAAGGTCTTCCAAAATGATATCTATCGAGCGCTGCATTTCCACAAATACAGAATCAAGAGATTTTCCACTATTTTCAATCAGCCAAAAGTGACTTTCAATGGCGTCTTTGAGTAGCCCACTTTTGTACAGTTTCTTGTCGGTATAATCCAATTTTCTGAATGCAGCCAATGTTTCTGGAATTTCTTCAGGGCGATATTGAGCAATCGTTGAAACTGAACTCACCAATTTTCTAGTCGGCAAAAACCATCGGACATAACTTTCTTGGGGCAATTGATTCAGAAAATTCTCTTCTTCTGTTTTTATTCGTTGTTTTTCTTTTTCAATCAATGATCGTGGTTCTAAATGAGAAGAAAAAAGAGAGTCAAGCGAATACATTTTTTGTAAATAAACCCAAGCCGAAAGTGCCTGTTCTCTTTTAGGCTGTTCTTTCACATATTGCTCAAATTTTTTATTCTGCTTTCCTTTGGCAATAGTAATCGTTTCAGGAGAACTCAATGCAGCACCTGTTAGAATGATATCTTCACCACTTAAAATAACAAATAGCGGCTTTTTATCTGATGAAATCAAATACCCTACACCAAAATCTACTTCGGAATAATCAAGTTTGAAATTTCCCTTCCCATCAATTAAGGAATTTGAAATGAGATGGGTTTTTATTCCGTTAAAACCCTCTAATCTGATTTCTTGGTTTGGTAGTTGAGATAGAATACCTGTGATGGTTTGGGAGGCCAAAAATCCAATATTTAGGAAACCGAAAAGAAAAAGTGACAGAAATGTTTTCATTCAAGATTACATATGAGAATTGCGTTTTGCGGTGTAGATAAAAACATACTGCCATCAAGGACAAGCAGGTAAAGTGTAAATTATCAAATCGCTTCACTAATCAAATTATCAATCCTTTATGCAACGTACAGAATATCCATTTTTACGAAAACGATCATAGATAGTAGCACTATTATTATAGCCCAACATTCTAGAGCCAGTGGCGGTAACCGTACTACTCCAATAATGACCTCCAGAGTTACCAATACGATCGCTTGCTAAGGGCAATTTAAGGGGTGATGTTATGCCGCCATTAGCATTGTTCTGACTCCAACTTAGGCGTTCTAGATTTAATTCTGTTTCGGTTGGTATTCTATATCCAGTTGGACATGGATTGTTTATCCCGTTTACTCCTTGCCACAAATTATTATTTTGTGGAATCCTCCAATCATTAGGAGAAGCACTTACTAAAATAAAGTTGTTATTACCCGGTTGGTCTGAACTACTTAATATTGTAGTGGTAGAAGATGATCTGCATTGGTGTCCATCATTACCTCTTCCCCATTGATACAAATCACCAAAAGAGGAGGCATCTGATAAACTTGTTGCGGCTCTTGTTGCACCAAGGTTCCTGTCCATCCAAATTTCTCCTGTTGATGGGTTAATTACATCTACTATTACTGTTGCTCCCGATGCACAAAATACGGACCCTGAGGGATAATAACTGGAGGTTGGCGGAGTGTTATTTCCACATCCATCATACCAAACAGTTCCATTCCACCACTGCAAACAATTCTCAGAAATATTATAAATAGTTAAACCAGCTGCAGGGGAAGCAATAGCATCTCGCTGAATGGTAGTCATTCTTGGTGGTAGAAATCCTTTTGTTGTGGATGTAATATCAAGTTGTGCAGATACATTGGGAGAGTTTGTGTTGATTCCAATTTCACTTCCGTTGTTGTAAATATTACTGTTACTTACTACCCAACGTGTTCCATTCCAATAGGGAGTATTCCCCGGAATTGCCCCATCCTTTAGATATCCGGTATCTCCTTTAGGGCCTTGGATTCCCTG
>CBFHPW010000048.1:0-5984 GCA_965657945.1 Flavobacteriales bacterium | reverse complement strand
AACCAGATTCCTTCTAATTCAGTCGAATTCCGGCAATTTTAGCCTGTGTTACCCCTTTGATACCTCAAAATTCACCAATCAGCATTAATGGGATTTAAAGAGGTTTGCGGGTTGTTTTCCTACAACAGCTTATTGTTAAAAATAAATCGAAAATAAATAAGTTTCGATTGTGTTTTAGTGTCAGTCTACTTGTAATTTTAAAAGCATAAGATTACTTTTTCAAAAGCAATTTCAGTGGAGTTTCTTTGCAATTCGATGCCGAGAAAAGATTGGTAACTGAGCGCAATAACTCGAACGGTTCTTTCCAAAATAAAATATATCGGGTAAAGAATAATAAAATGATTTTTCTAAGAGAAGAGTGTTTTACGTATGACTTTGGGTATGGTTAATTCATCCGCGTAAATTCCGAGGAATAGAGGTAAAAAACAATACTGGGTCTATCGAATTTAGACTTATAAGTTAGGTTTTTGTATAACGCTTAGCTTGTCAATGGAATCTCCATTAATGATTGTGGTGTGTTTTGGGTCATTATCACTGTTCTTATATTTTACAGAGTTGTTGTTTTCAATGAATCGCCATTGAATTTTTTGTCTTAAGTCATCAAAGTCACCAACGAGATTCTCAAAGAAGCCAGCTTTGATGGAGCCGTCAACAAAGTCTATCCGAACAGAATCGTATGTGGTTGGATGCTCAAGTAAAAATTGGTCGATGTCTTGTTGCTTCATAATTGTCTGTTTTTAATGTTGCACCTCATCAGGATAAAACACTATGCTTTCTAATGTATCAATAATGTATCAATGTATTTGAATAAACATTGTTTTTTTATATAAATAAAATTAATCATAAAAACTGCGATTAAAAAACCAAATCACCATCTGTAAAGATAGAATCTTAGCATATTGGGAGGATATAAAAGTGCTTAAGAAAAATTAAAAGATATAAAATACACTTATGTTAGATAACATTAAATATCACTTTGAGAATAAAATAACAAAAAGCTCAAACTTTATCATTTTCCTTTTTTTGGTAGCAGGACTAAGTTCGTTATTAATTGTGGGGATTCAGCGTTTAATTGGTCTAGATGCTCAATTGAGTCTGTTTAACTCTTGGTGGGAAAGCATAACTTCAATCTTATCTATTGGGTCAGGAGATACGCTGGGAGAAAGGGTGACAAGTTTTATTTATTGGTGTTTGAATGTAACGATTTCAGGATCTATTATTGCTTTTTTAACAGCGAAATTATCTGTTTTTATAAAAAACTTGAATAAAGGTAAATCACAAGTGATTGACAAAAACCATTACGTGATAATTGGTTGGAATTCAAATATTTTTAAGGTTTTTGAAGAATTGAGAATAGCCAATTTAAACCAAAAAAAACCTACAATTTTATGCTTTAATGATATTGATAATGTGGAGATGAGGGCAAAAATTGATTTAGAATTCCCTGATCAAAGGAATGTAAGGATTTTAACCCGTTCAGGTGATAGTTATAATGTGGCTGAATTGGCCATAGCCAATCTTCACAAGGCAAAGTCAGTAATTGTTCTATTTGATGAAATCAAGCCATCATATAATATTGAGACCTCCTTACTTGCGATCAGAAAAAATATTCCAAAGGGTGATGTGCCAATAATTTCTGAATTTCATGACGAAACTAATATGAAAGTGTTAGCTCAGTTAAAAGGGCACAATATTTTTGGTGTTCATACAAAATCTGTAATTGCCTCGGTCACAGCACAATCAATAAGACACAAACATATTGCTAATGTTATTATGGATTTCCTCGATTATGATGGGGATGAAATATATTTTTATTCGGCCGCAAAATTTGCAGGTTTCTCTTTTCGCGAAATTTCAAATTCAATTGTTGGTGCTACCATTATCGGCATTTCAAATAGCGACAAGGAAATAAAATTGAATCCTGTCCCTGGGCAAGTAATAAAAGAAGATGATGAGCTTATAGTGATAGCTGAAGACGATGATCTAAATTTAACACTAAATGATTCAAAAGTAAAAAATAGTGGTTTATTGACACTTAAAAAAAACACGAATAACCTTAACAATACCAGATCCATTCTTGTAATTGGTTGGTCAGACTTAGGTAGAAATATCATTGAGAATGCCTTAACGATGCTTCAAGATGAATCAAAGATTCATGTTACCTACAGAGGAGATATTGTCAAACAAGCACCTCAAATAAAAGTTCAGTCGGATAAAATTAATTTTGAATCTTCCTCTTTTAGTAAAGAGAATTTTTCCATTACAAAAGATTTTTTGCTTAAAAATAATTTCGATACCATTTTAATTATTGGTTACAATGATCATTTTTCCAATGAATTAGCTGATACTTTTTCATTAATGCAAAATTTGCAAATAAGAACATTATTAGAGGAAATGACTCAAATTGACAGGCCCAGAGTCATTCTTCAATTAAATGATGGGGCAAAAAAGAGTTTAATTGACCTTGATGATAACAATGAGTTTATTGTAAGTAACACTTTGTCATCTTTGCTTATGACTCAATTAGCAGATAACCATAGTTTAAAAGAAATTTTTGAAGAACTTTTTACTCCTCAGGGTAACGAAATTCATATAAAACCTATTGATTGTTATTGCGATTTTAAAAAAGGTGATTCAATCTTTATTTACGAATTAATCAATCTTTGTTTGGATTCTAATCAAACTTTTATTGGAATCATAGAAAACGAAGTTTTATCGCTTAATCCAATAAAGACTGATAAAGTAATCCTAAATGAAACTATTGAATTAGTAGTAATAAGTGAATCTTAAAATTATAGAAGCATGACTATGATAAAAACAACTTTTTTATTTTTTTGTTTTAACCTTTTTATTTTCTCAGCTAAATCCCAAGCAATTTTAAACACTGAGACTTTAATGAAAGAGATAGATAGTACTATTTTTTTTAGCGGGAATTTGGAAGGTGATTTACAATTTGGGAATATTAATTTATTGCAATTTAATGGAAGTACCCTTTTTGGAAAAAAAATTAAAAAGCATCTTTTTAGAGGATTTATAAATTATGGATATTTAGCCGAAAACAATTCCATTCTTTCCTCAGACCTAAGCAGCCAATTTCGCTACAACTACGAAATCAATAATCACTCATTTTTTGGTTTTTTTCAAATTCAAAATGCTATTTCTTTAAAGTTAAATAAACGAGTTGTACTTGGTGGAGGATTTCGTCAAGGACTACTTAAGAAAAAAAATAAAGCTAATTATTTCGATATGGCTTACGGAGTTTTTCTGGAAGATGAAGAGTACCAGGAATCAATGACTAAAAAGGTTAATGTTACAAATTTCAGAATAAACCTAGCGTCCTATTCGCAGTTTCAAATCGGCAAGAAGAATAGACTTTTAACCGTACTTTATTTCCAACTAAATGCTGAAAATTTTGAAGATTATCGAATATATGTAGAACCAAGATTTTACCATGATTGGAAAAAGGTATCCATGTACATAAAGGGAATGTATAGATTTCATAGTACTCCCTATATTGATATTATCAATTTTGACTCAGATTTTATGATGGGATTTGAATTTAAGCTATAAATAAACATTAATTTGAAAGTTCTTTCCAAATCAAAATTCAAAACCGGATTATCCTGTCCAAACAAATTGTATTATGCAAATAATAAAATATACGTAATTAATTCAGACAATAATTCATTTTTAAAATTTAACTAAATAAAACTAACATGACTTATAAATTACCAGAGGAAATAATTAAGAATTTGAAAGACAATTCAAATCTAGATGAAAATTTATTTGCCGTATATAAATATGTAAACAAGCATATTACAAATGACGATGACTTAGAGCAACTTTATCTAGCAATTATTGAATTTAAACCTGATGCTCAAATTGTAGGGCAATATGCTTGGGAACTATTTGAAAAGGGTAGAGTAGAGGTTGCAATTTCATTAATAAAAAATAAAGAAAAGTATAGTGGAGATGATCATTCGTGGAAGTGTTTCAAATCATCAGAAAGAGACATTTTACCAATATCATTTACAAACCCTTTTAAAGTATATGAAGCAAAAGATGCTGCTAATTTGAATATATCAATTAATATCCATGGCAGAATGCACCAAGTATTTTCATGTACAAAAGAGGAAGATGTAAATATTGATGACATTGATGATCATTACCAAAATATTTTCGATTGGATTTATAAAATAGATGACGATAACTTGATGATTATTGAAGTAGATGGTGAAAAAATTTTTGAAGGAAGTTTATCAGAACTTGGTATTCGTGATACAGAGTTTGGTTATGATTTATCCAAGCCTAAAAGAAAATATATTACACCTAAACTAGAAAAAATAAAACAGATTAAGGATTTTTGTGAATTCGATTCTGATGAAGTATGGGTGTCTAAGGAAAATCACCTTCTATTAATCCCTCAAGGTAGACTAGAAGGAGATCGAGGGCTTGAATTAGCCCCTAACTTTAATAACAGATACTCAATGATTAACTACGGAAAGTATAACTT
The DNA here is from genome assembly GCA_965657945.1 of Flavobacteriales bacterium. GTDB lineage: Bacteria > Bacteroidota > Bacteroidia > Flavobacteriales_D > CAJJDF01 > CAJJDF01. The sequence continues at coordinate 1,471 of CBFHPW010000048.1, read as the reverse complement.
AGAAGCAAGTGTAAAAGTTAAAAGTTTTGCAATTTCTGATTTATTTTTTCAATTGGATCCTTGCATGGATGAACTTGTATACGAACCAGCAGGTGGGCCATATTATATTTTTTCAAAAATATTTCACTATGAAGAAGGGGAGTTAGAACTAGGAATTAAAAGCGACAGAGTTATGGAGACTGAGTTCAAAAAAGGTTGGCTTTATGATTTATAAATAAACATTAATAAGGCATACAAAAAAGTATTTCAAGACACAGAAGATGAAAACTTTGTCTCCGATTAATTGTGAATTAGAGATATAATAAATAAACAAAAAATATGGCACAAGAAATGTATAAAAATGATGCGATGTTACATTTAGTATGGACAATTGCTCAAGCTGATCAAACACCAGGGAATGAAAAATCTGTAACAAAACAAGAAGATTCATATTTAGACATAATTCGAAATCATGAAGAAATTAAAATTGATTGGGATGATTTTAATGCTAAACGAAAACATTTGAGATATGATCGTGAAGTGATAATTGACGAGGCTTGCAAAGCGATAAGAGGGTGTGGGATGGAATGGAAAATAAAATGCTTAGGATACATGAAAAGAATGGCGTGGGTGTCCCAAGAAGACGATTTAGAGAATAATATGTCTGACAAAGAATGGTCTCTAATTAAAAGAGCTCAGAGAGAATTAGGTGTAAGTGATGAGGATTTCAATAGTGCAGCGAAAGGTCTTCCAATGCACAAAAAATTAATGTCGGAGAAAGAAGCACTGATGCATTTGATTTGGAGTATTGCTACAATTGATAAAAAGAAGGGGGCCGAATCCAATGTAAGTCCTGAAGAGGATTCCTATTTTGAAAAGGTGGAAAAAACTGAAAAGGTGGTTTTGGATTATGATTCTTTTAATTCACTTAGAAAGAAGTTAAACAACAACAGAGATCAAATTATCAAGGAAGCATGTGATTCAATAAAATCAGGATCGAAAGAATGGAAAATAAAGTGTTTGGGTTACATGAAAAGAATGGCGTGGGTGTCCCAAGAAGACGACTTAGAGAATAACATTTCCGACAAAGAATGGAAGTTGATTAGAAGAGCACAAAAGATTTTATCTATTTCGGATGACGAAAGACTCAATTCACATCAAGGATTAGTAAAATAATTTTAAGGCCATTCTCTCTTCTCTAGTGAATGAAATCAGCTAAACTGAACTGAACTACTTGGTAGTTTAATAAAAAGGTCCTATCTCTAGAATAGGACCTTTTTTCTATCTCTTTAATAGACATATTTTGTTAATCTAGCTTCTATTTAGTTTTATCTTAAGCCGGCAATAAGGATTTTTAAATAAAATCCTATACTAATTTCGGAATTATATACCTGCCGAACCATAGCTATATTCTACACTTATAATTAATCAATTTATTAGCTCATAATAAGATAACTATTTCTCATTTCTCAGAATTTGAAAAATATTCGAA
>CBFHPW010000047.1:0-7154 GCA_965657945.1 Flavobacteriales bacterium | reverse complement strand
CTGAACGGTTGTAAGTAGAATTAATACGGATACTTCCTTCCACATTACTCAATGATGATAGTATCCGAACTTGTGCAGATTGGATCGAATCGTGCATCGAATACACCCTAAACCTCATTGAGTCTAATTGGGTGAATGTTAGGGCATGTTCAGCATAATTAAATACCAAATTGGAACCGAAACATTCAGTTCGTCCAGCATTGATAACTCCATCAAAAACTATGTTTCTGTTTTCATTTACCACAATTTGTCCTCTTTTTGGGTAGACTCTTACAAATTGCTTTTTACTCAAGTCAAAATTTCTTATCCCCTCAATGGTAAGACTTAAGTCGTTCAAATCAATAGTTCCATTCTTATTTTTTGCAACGGATCGAATCCAAACATCATCATAATCTCCCTCTTTGTAAGAAGAAATAAGGTAAGGTTCTGCCCTTGCTGTAATGAATAGCTCATTTCTATCTTTGGAATACTGAATTAATCCTTTGTTTGCCATCTTCGATAAATACGGCAATAGCTCATCCATCAATACTCCATTGGCAGAGGCAAACTCAGAAATAGACAAAGCAACATCGTTTTCATTTCCGCCCTGAAACTCAAGCAAAGATTTTAATAGATTGGTATTTCCCAATCGAAATGAATTGAATTCATTCCTACTGAAATAATTTACAGATTCGAAGGTAGCAATGCTTTCTCCCATAGATTCAAACGAACCCAACTCAAGTGAATTAGACCCGTCTTTCCATACCATTCTGCCTACATGAAAAGCCATTTGGTGATAAGAACTAACAAAAGGATAGTCCACACCCAATTTTTCATTTTTAAATATTATCAGTTCTTTTTTATCGATGGAATAATTGACATCACACTGATTTTGAGTAATGGTATGACCATTATCCAAAAAGAAAACAAGCTTTGCGTCTCTACTTTTTATTTTATCTTGGACAATATCAACGTTTTTTGATTCAATTTTAGCAAACGCTTTGTTTTTTCTCAACACAGTAAAGCTTGCCTTGTTGCTGCCACTTGCTCCACCTTTAAAACTTGCTCCTTCCAGAGTGAACTCACCTGTGTAATCCACATTTGGCACGATTTGCTTCAGAGTAATTTCTTGATTGTAAGAGGTGAACACTGGATACCTGACAGCTTCTATCTCTCTAAAAGTAACTACTTTTTCTCTCAATTTTCCAAACTCAGGTTTTTTGAAATAAGGAGAATACAGCAGCACAGAATCTGCATCGTAACCCGCACTTTTCATATTGATCCGATAGGATGACAATTGAGCAAAGGTTTTATCTTTTGGAAATTCTACTCGCTCCCAGGTTACTGTACCCTCAGTTCCAAAAAAAGATTGGGTAGTTACATTAAATACTCCACTGGCATCGTAAATGACCGAACTGTCATTCTTAGCAAAACCCACTATTTTTGCTTTTTCCACCTTCACAAAACCACCATTTTTTTCATAAAACGAATATCCTCCCGTTAGTTGCCAGTTTACAGAAGTGCTTTTTGAAAGCGTAAGGTTTTTAAAAAATGGATCTGAAAACTCAATAAAATCCTCAAACCTTTTCTTATTTCTTGACTCCAATAATCGAGCAACAACATCCGACCAGTTGTCAAAACCAACTTGAGAATAATTGGAAGTCTGAGCAAAACTGGTAATGGACGAAAAATAATGTAGAAAATGGGGCCTTAACCTTAGTTTTTTCTCCAGCATTTTATTCGCCAAGGCGATTACTACTTGTTTTTGAGTTTCGGGGTAAACTTGCCAAACTTCTTCTAAATCTTTCGCATATTCCTTCGCCAAAGCTTTGTCGTAGATTTTGATGAAATTCTCCACCTCTTCGGGAAATTCACTAGAAATCGAACTGAATTCGGTGACTTGTGCAATCAGTGAAGAAAATGCAACTACAAAGAAGAAAGTAAGGATTTTTTTCATGGTATTCGTTGTTTTACAAGAACTTAACATTTCTTAAACTGAACCATTGCCCACCCTTCGCGTTCTTGTTGATTTATAAATTCTAAGCCATTGGCAACGGCAGTTTCGGATAAAATATCGACATCAGAAGTGTAAAACCCACTCATGTAAATCGTTGCATTATCTTTCATACTTGCGACATACTTGCGCATATCGTTCGTCAAGATATTGCGATTTATATTGGCCAATACAATGTCGTATTTTTCTGCTTCGATGAGTAATTCTGCTCCGCCTTCTTCAACGCTAATTTTCTTGCAATTATTTAGTTCAATATTATCAATTGTGTTGGTAAAAGCCCATTCATCAATGTCGATAGCAACGGCCTCTTTACATCCCAATTTTTCGGCAAGTATTGCTAAAATACCTGTGCCAGATCCCATATCCAACACTGATTTATTTTCAAAATCTATGCCAAACATTTCACTCATAATAAGGTAAGTTGTTTGGTGATGACCCGTTCCGAATGACATTTGAGGATTGATAATAATCTCTTGCAAAAACCCTTCTTCTTTCTCATGGAAAGGGGCTCTAATTATGCATTTTTTATCGATGTAGATGGGAGAAAAACCACTTTCCCATTGAGCATTCCAGTTTTCATCTTCGATTTCATCAAACCTAAATTCGATATCCGTTTGAATCGTTGTGAGTACTTCCTTTACCTTTTGTTCCTCATACATTGGTTTTTGAATATAAGCCTGTACTACATTATCGGTTTGCTCAAAACTCTCGAAATCGATTTCGGCTAGGTAGGTTATCAAAATTTCAGCCCAAGGGGTTGGTTCAGAAAGTGTGAATTGGCAGTGAATATAATTCATATTAAATTGCGTTGATTATTTGAATAAATGAGTCTACTTCAAGGGAGGCTCCGCCAATCAAACCTCCGTCAATGTCGGGTTGTTCAAAAAGCTCTTTTGCATTGTTTGGTTGGCAACTTCCACCGTACAAGATTGAAATTGAATCAGCTATTTCTTGGCTAAACTGTTCAGCAATTATGTAGCGGATGTAGGCGTGCATTTCCTGTGCTTGATTGTTAGAGGCAGTTTCTCCAGTTCCAATAGCCCAAACGGGTTCGTAGGCGATTACTACTTGTTTTATTTCTACTTCGTTCAAGTGGAACAGGCTTTCTGTAATTTGAGATTTCACCAAATCGAAATGCTTTCCCTCCTGACGATGTTGAAGTTCTTCGCCACAACAAAAAATTGGCTTTAATCCATTCTCGATTAAACGATTCACTTTTTCGGCCAATACCTCATTAGATTCCTTGAAATAAGCTCGTCTCTCGGAATGTCCAACCAAGCAATAATGAAGATTTTCGCTGTCATAATCAAAGTCTCGCAACATAGCGGCAGATATTTCACCTGTGTAGGCTCCATTGTTGAATTGAGAACAGTTTTGGGCTCCAATTCTAACATCCCAGTCTGGCATACTTATCATCGTATCCAAATAGATTGAGGCAGGTAATATAATTATTTCCGCTTCGCTTTCTATTTCATTTTTTCGTGAATTAAAATTAACGATGTAGTTAATCACTTCCTCGTCCAATAAATTCATTTTCCAGTTTCCTGCTACAATCTTTTTTCTCATTTTTATTCAGTAAATAGAATGAATCACAAGTAAAGGGTTACCCGTGATATCGATTCTAGGTATTAGTTATAATTTATGTATTTCTTTGTACGATTGAATTTGATTTTCAATGATTTTCAACTGACTGTCGTTTGTTATCTCTCCTTTTTCATCCAAAAGCCCATCGATTCCAGAGAGCAAAACCTTGTTTGAAAACACCTCCACTTTTACATGGTTTAGTACAGTAGTAAACTGACTTAAACCCACAATGTTTCCAGCTCTTCCTGAGGCCACTCCCACAAGCATTGCCGATTTATGATTAAAGAATTTAGGCGAAATTCCATCCATAAATAATTTAACTGCTCCTGTAAAAGATCCGTTGTATTCGGGTATTACAAAAATAAAGTGTGGGACATTAGAAACATAATCTTGAATAATCTGCTCAACTTCTTCTGTGTGATTGTTGTACATATTGAGCACAAAATCATTCGACACCTCAGCTAAATCCAATACTTGACTTTTTACTCCCTCTCGATTTAAAAGATTTTGATAAACCTTTGAAACCTTTAGTGAGTTGCTGTTTTTCCTGTTTGTACCTGATATAATTGTTATCATTTGGTTTTTCTAATTTTTGTTTAAGATTCTGAATTGAATCAAAATCCATGCATTTTGTTTCGTTTCTTGATGGACTTTTGATTCAATATCAAAAAGACCCGAGTTAGTCTGTTCTTCTTAAAAGATTTGCCTATCAAGTTTGGATAGCTCCTACGTTGTATCGCTCAGTGATTGGTGCATGGTTGGCTGCTTCTATCCCCATCGAAATTACTTTTCTGGTTTCGAGCGGGTCAATTATCGCGTCAATCCACAACCTGGAGGCTGCGTAATAAGGATTTATTTGACTGTCGTACTTGTTTTTAATCTTATCGTATATTTCCCTTTCCTTAGCTGGCGTAATGGTTTCCCCTTTCTTTTTTAATGAAGCTACCTCAATTTGAACTAATACTTTGGCTGCTTGAGCTCCGCCCATTACTGCAATTTCAGCTGTAGGCCAACCTACTATTAATCTTGGGTCGTAGGCTTTTCCGCACATTGCATAATCCCCTGCTCCATAGCTGTTCCCCATAACAATGGTAAATTTAGGAACCACAGAATTAGCCATAGCACTCACTAGTTTTGCTCCATCTTTAATGATACCTCCATGCTCCGATTTACTTCCAACCATAAATCCAGTAACGTCTTTTAGAAACACCAATGGAATTTTCTTTTGGTTGCAATTCATAATAAATCTAGCAGCTTTGTCGGCAGAATCCGAGTAAATGACACCTCCAAACTGAACTCCAGTTTTCTTTGATTTCACAATTTTTCTTTGATTAGCAACAATTCCAACTGCCCAACCCTCTATCCGGGCATATCCTGTTACGATGGTTTGTCCGTAATCTTCTTTAAACTCGTCAAACTCCGAATTATCTACCAATCGGTGAATGATATCTCTTACCTGATACGGTTTACTTCTTTCTTCTGGAAACAATCCATAAATTTCCTCTTCCTTCAGTTTAGGTTTAATTGCCTCTTTTCTATCAAAGCCTGCTTTATCGAAATCTCCAATTTTATCCATCAAATTTCGAATAGTTTGCAAACACTCTTCATCATCTTTGCTTTTGTAATCGCATACTCCCGATATACTTGTATGAGTTGTTGCTCCTCCTAAAGTTTCGTTATCAATAGATTCACCTATTGCGGCTTTCACCAAATAACTTCCAGCAAGAAAAATTGAACCTGTTTTGTCTACAATCAAAGATTCATCGCTCATAATTGGCAAATAAGCACCACCAGCGACACAACTGCCCATTACAGCGGCAATTTGTACGATTCCCATAGAACTCATTCTCGCATTGTTTCTAAAAATTCTACCAAAGTGCTCTTTATCCGGGAAAATTTCGTCTTGCATAGGAAGGAATACACCTGCACTATCTACCAAATAAATAATTGGCAATCGATTTTCCATTGCGATTTCTTGAGCCCTCAAATTCTTTTTGGCTGCAATTGGAAACCAAGCACCTGCTTTTACGGTAGCGTCATTGGCAACTACTATGCATTGTTTTCCTGTTACATATCCAATTTTTATTACCACTCCTCCACTTGGGCAACCTCCGTACTCTTCGTACATTCCGTCAGCAACAAAAGCTCCTATTTCTTGCCTTGGCGAATCTTTATCTAATAATAACTCTATTCGTTCACGAGCGGTTAGTTTTCCTTTCGCATGGTGTTTATCTATGCTCTTTTTTCCGCCACCCAACTTTATTTCAGCAAGTTTTCTTTCCATTTTGGAAATCAAAAGCTTCATGGTGTCTTCGTTTTTATTAAATGTGATGTCTTGTTTTTCCATTGCGTTAACTTATTTATTATCAAACTATTACAATGTTGATAGTTTAAGTTTTAAAAATACCTTTATTTATGGGGATTTACAATGAATAAGACAGAATTCTGAGTGAAAAATTCTGATTTTTTTCTCTCCTCAATCAATATGAGTTTGCATAAAACAAGTGCTCCGTGTGCTGTTCATCTGTCATTCCCATGAAAATGAGAATCTTTACACGAGAATACTTAATTCTTAGTATACATCCCAGTGAATAAGATTTCCGATTTCTCGGAAATGACAGGGCACAAAAAGTTCTGATTAAAGAATCTGTTTTACTTTTTATTGATGTATTTCTTTCCTTTGAACGTCATTCCCATGAAAATGAGAATCAATTACGAGAATCCTGAATTCTTAGTATACCTCCAAGTGAATAAGATTTCCGATTTCTCGGAAATGACAATGCATATAGAGTATTGATTAAAGAATCTGTTTTACCTTTTTTCTTGCTTTTCTTTCCCTTTATACTTCTCCTTTTCCCGTTAACGTCATTCCCATGAAAATGGGAATCTAATTACGAGAATCCTTATCTTTAACTATGAATTCATATTATGTTTATATTGTATCAAGTCCAAATAAAAACACAATTTACATTGGTGTAACCAATGATTTACAGCGAAGAATAAGAGAACATAAAAGTAAATCTTCAAAAGGATTTACTGCGAAGTACAATTGTATACATTTAGTATATTTCGAAGAATTTAACGACATAAATAGGGCTATTAAAAGAGAGAAAACTTTAAAGAAATGGAATAGAAAATGGAAAGAGGAGTTGATTCAATCAACCAATAAAAAATGGATTGATTTATCAAAATCCTGGTAATTTCATTGATAAAGATTTCCGATTTCTCGGAAATGACAACGCACATAGAGTTTTGATTAAAGAATCTGTTTTACCTTTTATTCAGGCTTTTATTTTTCTTTATGATTCTCACTTTCCCTTCAGCGTCATTCCCATGAAAATGGGAATCTTTACACGAGAATCCTTAATTCTTAGTATCCATCCCAGTGAATAAGATTTCCGATTTCTCGGAAATGACAAGGCACAAAAAGTTCTGATTAAAGAATCTGTTTTAACTTTTATTCAGGCTTTTCTTTCCTTTGAACGTCATTCCCATGAAAATGAGAATCTTTACACGAGAATCCTTAATTCTTAGTATACATCCCAGTGAATAAGATTTCCGATTTCTCGGAAATGAC
>CBFHPW010000046.1:4740-7396 GCA_965657945.1 Flavobacteriales bacterium | reverse complement strand
ATATTTTAGGAACAGTATCCGTTATCACCGATGAGGTAAAACGTGCTATTTATATGTCTGAGGTTTCCTCGATGTTTGAGATTGGTGAGAAAGCATTGTACAACGAACTAAACAAGACTTTACGAAAATCCTTTAACCAAGAAAGAAGAAGTAACAAGGAGCCAGAAGAGGATATTCCGTTGCCTCATTACAAAGACGATTCTCAACAGCCAAAATATGCGGATAGCGGCCTTGATCATTTGGAAAAAGATGTCATTCGATTGTTGTTGAATTACGGAGCACACGAGGTAGTGTTTTTGATCAAAAATTCAGAAACGGATGAGGTGGATGAAATTGCCACAACTGCCGCAAATTACATTGTGGTTACCTTAGTTCAGGACGAAATAAAATTTGAGAATAAAATTTACCAACGAATTTTTGATTTCTACGAGTCATTGGTGAATGAAGGTAAGGAGATAGCCAACAAGTCTTTGATGTTGAATACTGATCCTGAAATAGTGGAAACTGTTGTCTCACTGGTTTCTACTAAGTACGAATTAAGTGAGAATTGGAAGAAGGCCCATAAGATATATGTAACAACCGAAGACATGAAGTTGAGGTTTGCGCTCGAACATGCTGTGTTGGCTTTGCAGTTAAAAAGAATAGAGCAAGATATTGAAAAGATTCAGGTAAGATTAAAAGAGGTGCCACAGGAAGACGAAATAATAGATTTGCTAACCTCTCAGTTGACCTTAATAGAATTAAAAAAAATTGTCTCGGATAAACTCAACAGAGTGATACTGAAATAGAAGATAAAATTGGAAAAAAAACAAAATAACCAGCAGAGTAAAAAAGAAAGTCTGGCGTGTAAAAACCCAAATTTTACTTGTGAAATGGAGAGGAATTGAAAAAAAGATTCTTTTTCCACAATTAAATGTTAATCAAAGTTTGCGCAAAAATAAATTTATTTTACCTTTGCAGTCCATAAATTAAGAACAATACTAAACCCTATACACAAGTGGATACACTAAGTTATAAAACAATTTCGGCCAATAAAGAGAACGCAAACACAGAGTGGTTTGTGATAGATGCTGAAGGACAAAGACTAGGAAGACTTGCTAGTAACGTAGCAAAACTGGTAAGAGGAAAGCACAAGACAAACTTTACTCCTCACGCAAATTGCGGAGACAAAGTTATTGTAATCAACGCGGATAAAATTGAGTTGACAGGTGCAAAGTGGGACAATAAAACCTACATCCGTTACACAGGTTATCCAGGTGGTCAAAGAACGGCTACGGCAAAAGAAGTAATGGCCAAAAACCCAATTGCTTTGGTTGAAAGAGCTGTGAAAGGGATGTTGCCAAAAAATACGTTGGGAAGAGATATTTACAGAAGCAACTTATTTGTTGTAGCTGGAAACGAGCACAAGCACGAAGCGCAAAAGCCAAAGACAATTAAATTAGAAGACATTAAATAACAAATAATAGAATGGAAGTTATTAATACAATAGGAAGAAGAAAAACATCTGTAGCCAGAGTTTATCTATCTGAAGGAAAAGGAAACATCACAATCAACAAGAAAGATTACAAAGATTATTTTTCTACTGATTTGCAAACTGGTAAAGTTGACCAGGCTTTTATCTTGACTGATACATTAGGTAAGTATGACGCAAACATCAATGTACATGGGGGTGGATTTACTGGACAGGTTGAAGCTATCAGATTGGGGATTGCACGAGCTTTAGTAAAAGTAGACGAAGAATACAAGCCAATGTTGAAAGCAGAAGGGTTAATGACAAGAGATTCTAGAATGGTGGAAAGAAAGAAGCCAGGACAAAAGAAAGCAAGAAAGAAATTTCAATTTAGTAAACGTTAATATAAACAAGTACAAATTTTGTTTAGTATCTAAACTTGCTGGACTATCTCGATTGGAAGGGAGTAGAGTGTTTATAACCATACCTCCATTTTCTTTTCGCGATGCTACCAGTAATGTTGATTGAATGACAGAATGTAAACAACACAAAAACAATGAGAACAAACTTTGACGAGTTATTGGAAGCAGGTGTACACTTTGGACACCTAAAAAGTAAGTGGAACCCAAGTATGGCTCCTTACATTTTTTCAGAAAAAAATGGAATCCACGTAATTGATCTTAACAAAACGGTTAAGAAAGTAGAAACAGCTGCGGCAGCAATGAAGCAGATTACAAAATCAGGAAAAAAGATTTTGTTTGTGGCAACTAAAAAACAAGCGAAGCACGTAGTTGCAGAATTGGTGAAAGAAACCAACATGCCTTACGTTACTGAAAGATGGTTGGGAGGAATGTTAACAAACTTTTCTACTGTGAAGAAGTCAATCAGAAAAATGCAAGCTTATGACAAAATGTTGGTTGATGGAACGATTGACACCATGTCAAAAAGAGAAAGGTTACAAAGATCTCGTCAGAGAGAAAAGTTGGAAGTTGTATTTGGTTCTATCGCAGACATGAACAGAACCCCAGCAGCGATTTTTATCGTGGATGTGAAAAAAGAGAATATCGCATTTGCTGAAGCAAGAAAATTAGGAATCCCTGTTTTTGCCATGGTAGATACAAATTCGAACCCTAAGAATGTTGATTTTGTAATTCCATCAAACGATGATGCGTCCAAATCAATTAGCAAAATTGTAGGCATTATGGC
>CBFHPW010000046.1:0-4640 GCA_965657945.1 Flavobacteriales bacterium | reverse complement strand
AGATTAGGGAAATTCTTTAAAGAAAACACGTTGATGGAACAAGCCATGTTTAGCGACAACAAAAAAAGCGTTTCTCAGTTTTTGAAAGAAACTGATAGCGAATTAACTGTCACTGGATTTGAAAGAATTTCATTGAGCTAACTAAAATTGATTAATAAAAAAGAAGAGAGAATTGATAGTTCTCTCTTTTTTTTGCCTTATTTTTAACGAATCATTTTTTATACGTAGAGGAGAAACAAATTGAGTATCTCTATTTATAAGGAATACCAACATATAACTATGAAATTTAAAAGAGTTTTACTAAAACTGAGCGGGGAAGCTTTGATGGGTGACAACCAATTTGGGATAGACAACAAAAGACTGGCGACCTACGCTTCTGAGATAAAAGTGGCTCATGAGATGGGCATAGAAATCGCTATTGTCATTGGAGGGGGTAATATTTTTAGAGGTGTGCAAGCTGAGAAAGGGATTATGGAACGTGTTCAGGGAGATTACATGGGGATGCTTGCTACAATGATCAATGGACTTGCTTTGCAAGCCGCGCTAGAAAGCAACGGAATGAAAACCAGATTGATGTCCTCTATCAAAATGGAACAGATAGCCGAGCCGTACATCAGAAGAAGAGCCATAAGACACCTAGAAAAAGGAAGGATTGTTATATTTGGAGCTGGTACAGGAAGTCCTTATTTTACTACTGATTCGGCAGCTTCGTTGCGAGCGATTGAAATAGAAGCTGATGTGATCTTGAAAGGAACAAGAGTAGACGGAGTCTACACAGCGGATCCAGAAAAAGACCCAAACGCCACAAAATTTGAAAGTATCACCTTTGATGAAGTGTACGAAAAAGGATTGAATATTATGGACTTAACTGCTTTTACCTTGTGCAAAGAAAACGACTTACCGATTGTGGTTTTTGATATGAATAAACCGGGTAACTTAAACAGTGTGGTTTCAGGAAATAAAGAAGGGACCCTCGTAAAAAACTAGTCCAAGTAAAAAACGTTAGAAGAGTACAATAAATTAATTTTCCTATGACAGAAGAAATTAACATAGCCCTAGAAGAGGCCAAAGATCAAATGAGCCAAGCAATTTCTCACCTTACAACAGAATTGCAAAAAATACGAGCAGGAAAAGCAAACCCATCTATGCTCGATAGTGTCACGGTAGATTATTATGGCTCACCAACTGCTTTGGCGCAGGTAGCTAATGTAAACACATTAGATGCCCGAACTATTACGGTTCAGCCATGGGAAAAATCTATGTTGGATGAAATTGCAAAAGGGATCATTAATTCAAATTTAGGATTGAATCCGCAAAACAATGGCGAGGTAATCATCATTAACATTCCGGTATTAACCGAAGAAAGAAGAAAAGACCTAGTGAAAAAAGCAAAAGCTGAAGGGGAAACTGCCAAGGTTTCCATCAGAAATCAGCGGAAAGATGCCAACGATTTTATCAAAGGACTGAAAGAGGAGGGCTTATCAGAAGACTTTGCAAAAAGGGGAGAAGAGGAAGTGCAAAAAATTGTGGATGTGTACACAAAAAAGATTGATGAGTTGATCGCCTTGAAAGAAAAAGACATCATGACGGTATAAGCAACTAGATTACAAGTATCGTCATCCGGGTTTGGCAAAAAGAAAAACAACCCAATTTATACCTTAATATATAGGGGTAAATTTTTAGAGAAAAAATAAAAGGTCCAAAGCCAGATTCATAGACGAAAAACTGGGCCTAATTCGAATCAGGTAAATGTCCGGATCTGTGTTGTAGTTTATAGGTATTTAATAGGAAGGAGTAAATGGAATCTTAAATGCAAGGAAGTTAAAAGGAATGATGCCTTTTCCGTAAGACCAAAAGGAAATGCTCCACCCAAAAAGGTGGGGCTTTTTTTATCGTTTCAATTTCTCATTTTTTTGTCAGCTCAATCAATTGTGAGTGATTCAGAAAGAGAGAGTTTTGATAACAAACAATTTGCAAAAGATCTTTTTCTGATTCGTTTCATTTTTTCTTTGAAAATGAGAAAGAATAACTATATTTGTCAATTAATTGCAGGTAATGCACACGGACGGGGAGTTTCTCCTTGCTGTTTGCGTTTCTTTGAATGAAAAAACTATGATTCGATTAACCAAAAACCGCATGAATTCCATGCAAAATCTAAAAAATCTAGGTATGAATAGAAAATTATTTTCGTTTGTAACGGCATGTATTTTAATTGTAACAACAAATGCTTTTGCTCAGGTCCCAAGTATTACTTCCTTTTCGCCACGAAGTGCAGAAGTAGGAGATGCGGTAACTATTACAGGAGCCAACTTTAGTTCAACTGCCTCGCAAAATATTGTTTATTTTGGAGGGGTGAAAGCAACCGTGACTTCTGCAACGGCAACGCAGTTGGTTGTGACCGTTCCTGCTCATGCAACACATCGTCCTATTTCTGTCTTAACAAACAGTTTGTTGGCTGAAAGTTCGTTAGCATTTCATTTGACTAATAATGCAATTGCAACAAATACAGTTGATGATGATTCTTTTGAAGACGTTGTTACCTTTTCTTCACTAACTGGTTCTAACACGGTTTTAGGAGGTACTGCTACCTCTAACCTTATCGCTGCTGGTGATTTTGATAATGACGGAAAAATCGATATTGCAAAAGTTGGTGCGTCTTCTGTTAGAGTTCATTTGAATACTTCAAGTACAATTGGTTTGGTAGATGCGAATTCTTTTACCTCAGGTACAGATTTTTCTGTAAATGGTACAGGGATGTCTATTGCTACAGCGGATTTCGATAATGATGGTCAATTAGATATAGCAACTATTAGTTCTTCGGGAGTTTCATTTTTAAGAAACACTAGTTCCTCTGCCGGTTCAGTTTCTTTTGCAACAAAGGTTGATTTAACTGTGAGTGGTAGCACTGAATTGTATGCAGCCGATATTGATCTAGACGGGAAAGTTGATATTGTGGTGTCATCCGGTTATGCTTCTAGTTTTAGTGTATATTTAAATACTTCACCATCAGGAGGTATAATGTTTTCACCTACGGCAATTTCAATCTCGGGAGCTTCTGGTTCAAGACACCTAACAGTAGGTGACGTATCGATGGATGGTAAACCAGATGTTGTTATGTTTGGAAGTTCCTCTTATTTTTTCGAAAATACTTCGACACCAGGTAGTGTTTCCTTTAACCCGGTGGTTTCTATAAATTCCGGTTCTTTATTTTACGGATTAATAACTGATATAGATAGCGATGGAGATAATGATATTTTTGGAGGACAAACTGTACTTCAAAATAATATTTCTGGTACAATTACAAGTTCTTCGTTTAGCTCTACTCAACTAGAATCTACAAATTATTTTTGGAATTCAGCAGGAGATTTTAGTGGAGATGGTTTGATAGATATTGTAGCAATTAGTTCGAATAGGGCCAATCGAAATCGTTTCAGAAAAAATTTAATTAGTGGAGGTGTGATTACTTCAAGTTCATTTCAAGATAATACAAAATATGGAACAGGAAAAGGAAATAGTATCCTAGTAGACATAGATGGTGATAATAAGCTAGATATTGTTACTGGAGGAATGTCATTTTCGTCTTTTTCAGTTCTGAGAAATTCAATAGGAGAAGAGCCAACAATAACAACGTCAGGAACTTTGTCAGGGTTTATAAAATGTGCAAATCAACACTCAGAAGCACAATCTATTTTTGTGAGTGGTGCAAGGCTTCAAGGGAATATTACGCTAAACGGGTTAAATAATGTGGAATACTCATTAGATAGTACATCCTATTCTTCTACGTTAACGTTTGCCAAAAACTCAAATGACTCAGTGCCCTCTACAAAGGTATATGTAAGATTGTCCTCTTCGGCAGTGTCTGTTACCGGAACAATAGATTTTACTTCGACTGGAGCCACTGCTGAGACAGTTGCAATTAGCGGAGGAAATTATGCCGCTATTTCTTTCAGTAACACAGTAACCAACCCCTTGTGTTTTGGAGATTCAGGTTCCGCTGTATCGGTTATCACTGGAGGTTCAGGAGATTTTTCTTACCAATGGAATAACGAGGGAATCGCTATGGTAAATGATACCAATTTATCAGTAAGTGGATTAGCGGCAGGAAATAATTACACGTTAGATGTAAGAGATGAAATTTGTATGACAAATACCATTTCTTCAAATGTGACGGTAACTCAACCTGATTCAGTAAAGATTGCGGGTGTTGCAACAGATGCCAATTGTGTGTCATCGAATGATGGAGCTGTTGATATAACTTTAACAGGAGGAACAACAGGAAATACGTTCACCTATGCATGGAGTAATTCAGCAACCACAGAAGATATCTCTTCAGTGGCACAAGGTACTTATTCAGTAACGGTAACGGAATCGAATGGTTGTACCGTTTATGGAGACACAACATTTGTAATTGGACAAAACGATACCATCGCGCCAATGATTTCTGGAACAACAGATACGTTGTTTGTGGATGGTTCAGGAACCGTTATTGGTTCAGTGGACACGTCAAACTTTAGCCCTGTATATTCTGATAACTGTGGAGTAGATTCAGTTTGGATGATTGTTCCTTCTTACACTTGTATTTCAGGTTCAGTGGAGGTTTCACTTATCGCCAGAGATACAAACGGAAACACAGACACGGC
>CBFHPW010000045.1:0-8022 GCA_965657945.1 Flavobacteriales bacterium | reverse complement strand
ATTCTTAAAATGCTTACAATCAAAATACTAATACTATGGATTGCTCACAGAAACTACTTGGGTAATGCCGTTAATTACCTTGTTTCCGGAAATAACAAAGTCCGCTATATAATTCCCAATGGCATCGGGATTCGTTGGTGATTGAAAATCTGGGAATGCTGATCGAAGCATATCTGTATTCACTGAGCCCAATGCCAGGCAGTTTACTTGAATATTGTCTTCTCGAAAGTCTTCTGCCAAACACTCGGTAAGAATTGAGAGAGCTCCTTTACTTGAGCTATAAATAGACAAACCCGGAAACTTTACGCTACCAGTCACCCCTCCAACACTTCCTATATTGACTATGTGTGCGTTTTGAGACACCACCATTTTAGGGTGAAAATATTGAATCAATTTGACAACTGCTTTATAATTCAAATTAAAAACCGAGTCAATTTCCTCTTCGGTTATTTCGAGAAAATTTTTATTTAGTAGTTTTCCCGAGTTGTTTATTAGTCTATCAACCGAAGGTATTTTACTGAAGGTCTCATTTAATTCTTCTTCGGTGAAATTCTCCAAATCAATTACGACCGGATATATTTTCCCATGACCCTTTACCTTGGTAGCTAATTCAACTAATTTATTTTTTCTTCTAGCAAGGGCGTAAACCGTGTGTCCCTGGTTAGCTAAAGCTAAGGCAGTGTGGTACCCAACACCGGAACTTGCTCCGGTTATTATTATATTTAAATGGTTAGTCATCGAAACTAACTTTTAACACGGCTGACGTAGGAACTGTCTGGCAAGTTAGTACGTAACCATCTGCTACTTCTTGTTCAGTAAGTGCATAATTAATTTTCATTTTTGCGGAACCTTCGATAATTTTCGCTCTACACGTACAACACACACCACCTTTACAAGAATAAGGCAAATCAAGCCCTTGCTCAATCCCTTCATCCAAAATTGATTCTGCACTATCTACCTTATATATATATTCGAAATCATCATCATCAATTGTTATTGTGATTGATGATTCTGAAATTTCAGTTTCAATTTCCTCAATATTGTCTGATACAGAAGTGGTAAATAATTCGAACTTTATCATTGAATCTTCGATGTTCTTAGACTTTAAAAATTTATTAATATCAAGAATCATTGATTCAGGACCACAAGAAAAGTATTGATATGAGTTTAGATTCAATAAACTAGATTCAGTAAGTTCCGATAATTTGACTTTGTTTATTCTACCATTTAAGACAGGATTTCCCACATCTTCTCTGGTGTACATATAGTGAATGTTCAAATTGTTTGACGAAATGTCGTTCAATTCCTCAAGAAAAATGACACTTTCCTTTGTTTTATTTAAGTAGAAAAGATCAATTGTTGAGTTTTCTTCGTTCTTGAGTATTCCCTTTAAGATTGAAAAAATAGGTGTAATTCCACTACCCGCAGCAAACAACGTATAATGGTTTTTGTTTGACGAATTTAATTCTGGCACAAAATTACCTTGAGGTGCCATTACATCAATCACCTCACCTATTTTCAATTCTTGGTTGGCGTAAGTTGAAAACACACCGTTCTCCACTTTTTTTACCAAAACCGCTAATTCATTTTCATAAGGCGCCTTCCAAATTGAATAGGCTCTTTGAACAGATTCTCCTTTTATAGTGGCTTTGAGAGTAATGTATTGACCTTCGATAAATTTGAATTCATGCGTTAGTTGGTCAGGTATTTCAAATTTTATTGAAACTGAATCCGAAGTAACTTTATTCAATTCCACAACCTTGAGTGGGGAAAATTTATTCATATTGATTTGGGATTTATAGTTTTTTATCTTGTTTTAATAATGCAAATTTGACTTTACTTTTCGTATTTCAATTTGTATCTTTGAATTCGCAATACGACTGTAATTATAAAGTGCAAATCTAATCATTGATTTTATTTATTTCAACTATACTTACATTGTATTGAAAAACAATGTTTTACATATTAATTATTCACTAAATAACTAATTTTATGAGTACAATAGGAGAAGCTACAATGACGGGGCAAGAATTATTCGATTACAAAATCGAAAACGACTTGAAAATTGAACCTAAAGATTGGATGCCGGATGATTACAGAAAGCATTTACAAAGACAAATGTCACAACATGCTCATTCTGAAGTGATTGGCATGCAACCTGAAGGAAATTGGATTTTGCGAGCACCCTCTTTACGAGCAAAAGTAATTTTACTGGCTAAAGTTCAAGACGAGGCCGGACATGGACAATACTTATATTCGTCTGCGGAGACATTAGGAAAAACGAGAGACGAATTTATTCATGAATTGCAAAGTGGAAAAGCAAAATACTCGAGCATATTTAATTACCCCACATTGACTTGGGCTGATATGGGAGCTGTAGGCTGGTTAGTAGATGGAGCTGCAATAGTAAATCAAGTATCCCTACAGAGAACTTCCTATGGACCTTATTCTAGAGCGATGGTAAAAATATGTAAAGAAGAAAGTTTTCATCAGAGACAAGGTTATGAAATAATGGCACAAATGGCTAATGGAACGCCTGAGCAAAAAGAAATGGCTCAAGATGCATTGAACCGATTTTGGTGGCCTTCCATTATGATGTTTGGACCGCATGATGGAGATTCGCCAAGAACAGGAAATGCCATGAAATGGAAAATAAAAAGAGAGACTAATGATGATTTACGGCAACAATTTATAGACAAAACAGTTGGGCAAGCAGAAGTTATTGGACTTACGATACCTGACCCAGATTTGAAATGGAACGAAGAAAGAGGGCACTATGATTTTGGGGAAATGAATTGGGATGAGTTTTGGAATGTTGTGAATGGGAACGGACCTTGTAACAAGCAAAGGCTTCAGCATCATATAGATGCCCATGAAAACGGAAGCTGGGTTAGGAAAGCTGCCAATGCGTATGCAGAAAAGAATGGGTGATTCCACCCTCGCGTGCTCGAAGGGGAGGAATTAGAATAGATAAAAAAAACCTATAGGCTGGGCATAAAGTTGATTCAAACAGCTGCAAATAGAGTGTGAAAAATTAAAGAATAAAAAAATGAGCGAAGATAATCAGGGACAAGTGTGGGAAGTGTTTGTACAAGCCAAACCAGGACTTGCCCACAAACATGTGGGTAATATACAAGCAATGGGAAGAGAAATGGCTCTTCAAAATGCTCGAGACATGTATGTAAGAAGAAAAGAGGGGATAAGTATTTGGGTTGTAAAATTTGATGACATTGTAGCTTCGTCTCCCGAAGAACTTGGTTCTTTCTTTGATCCAATGGATGATAAGGCATACAGACAAGCCACTTACTACAAGATGCCGGAAGGAGCAAAACATATATAAACGCCCAAACAAATACCGATACCAGACTTTTTATTTGGAGAAAAAAGAAACAAAAACTCTCTGGGTTCAGGTTTTAATAGACACATTATAATGACAGAAAACGGAAACTTAATTCATTTCCTCTACCGATTGGGAGATAATTCGCTCATATTAGGACAGCGATTAGCTGAATGGTGCTCCAAAGGCCCAACATTGGAGGAAGATGTTGCTCTTACCAACATTTCGCTTGATAACTTTGGACAAGCCAGAATGATATTTAGCCACTTAGCGGAACTTGAAGCCAATGGTAAAAGCGAAGATGACTATGCATTTAAAAGAAATGAAAGAGAATTTTATAATGCACTTATTGTGGAGAGACCAAACGGTCATTTTGGAGATACAATAGCAAGAAGTTTTCTGTTTGATGCTTTTCAATTTCATTTTTACAAAGAGTTGACCAAAAGCACAAATGATTTTTTGGCTGGTTTGGCAGGAAAATCCCTTAAAGAAGTTCAGTATCACGTGCGTCATTCGGGCGAATGGATAGTGAGACTTGGAGATGGAACTGAGGAGAGCAAAGAAAAAATTCAAGAATCAATTAATAGTTTATGGGAGTACACAGGCGACATGTTTACTACAGATGACCAAATTAACGCTTTGACTAAAAAAGGAATTGCCCCTGACTATTCTGTGATAAAAGACAACTGGTATAAAACAGTGGAAGAAGTATTATACAGAGCCACATTAAAAAAACCGGAAGATGGCTTTATGCAAAAAGGCAGCTTAACCGGTTTGCATTCTGAGTTTTTGGGTCATTTACTAGGAGATATGCAGTATTTACAAAGAGCCTACCCAAACGCTGAGTGGTAGATTCCGTCCGACCTGTTTCCCTGAGGGAAAAACTTTACACTATTTATGGAGAACACAAGTGAAATAAAACTTACTGTTGATGAAATTTGGGCAATTTTGGATACGATTCCGGATCCAGAAGTTCCAGCAATTTCTATTGTAGAGCTAGGTGTAGTTAGAAAAGTAAGTATAGCGAGTAATGTAGTAACGGTAAATATCACACCGACCTATAGCGGATGTCCAGCCACCGAAAGATTCATGCAAGACATTCGAGATTTTTTAAAAATAAATGGGATTTTGGAAGTGAATATTGTTATGCAATATTCGCCAGCTTGGACGACAAATTGGCTCTCGGACGAAGCAAAAGAAAAATTAAGAGTCTATGGAATTGCCCCTCCCATTGACGGTACTGAAGATAAAGGCTTCCTTTTTCAGAGTGGACCCAAAGTTGTACCCTGTGTAAAATGCAATTCTGACAACACTGAATTAAGTAGTCAATTTGGCTCAACAGCTTGTAAAGCTCTTTATAAATGTAATGATTGCTTAGAACCGTTTGAATATTTTAAGTGTATTTAATTGGACTGTTTAGTTTTCGTCCCAAGAATCATCTATAATATCAAAATCTGTTTTTGATTTACTTTGAGACCATTTTCTGTCTAGGCACCAATGTGTGGCCCAAACTACTACCCCACCCATGGCATAGCCCAAAATTTCTAACACAAACTTATTTAGATTCTGCACCTCGTACCCAACGAGAGCCAACACAATTCCTAAAAGAAATGAAAGAATAAATAACCCAACAAGAAAGATTACAATTCCTAAAACGGCAAATGCCGTGGGATTCTTTTTATGTTTTTCTGCAAGTCGTTTGAATAAAATTCCAACATAAACTAAAACCAGAATAATAAGTAACATAAGAGAATTGTGTTGGTGAGATTTAAAAATGCAAACTATTTTGATGAAAAGAAAGAAAATAAACAAATAAAACAACGCCTAGGTATTAATTACTTCGACATTTTTGTAACTTAACTTTTCATATTAGAAGAAGAAAAAAGTGGAAAACCTCAAGAATTTTATCGTCTATAAATCCTCTGCCGGTTCCGGAAAAACTTACACATTGGTTCGGGAGTTTCTGAGAATTGTAATTGAATCGGAAGAAACGACAAGATATCGCAACATCCTGGCCATCACTTTCACGAATAAAGCTGCGGCCGAAATGAAGGAAAGAGTACTTGATAACCTCAAAGAATTATCAGCAGAGCTAGATTCCGACTTATTGAAAGATTACGCAAAAGAGTTTAGCATGGATTCTCAAGTAATTAAAAGAAAATCACGTCTGATTCTTCAATCGGTGTTGCATAATTACAGTGATTTAAAAATCCTGACAATCGATAAATTTACTCACCGAATCATTAGAGCTTTTGCCAAGGATTTGAATTTGAGTTCAGATTTTGAAATAGAAATGGATTCTGATAGTATTTTGCAGGAGTCTATTGACTTACTGATATCAAAAGCCGGCACAGACAAACAGCTTTCCAATGTACTTCTCGACTACCTAAACAGTAAAATTGACGATGAAAAAAACTGGAAAATTGAAGAAGACCTCTTTCACTTTGCAAAAGAACTTCTAAAAGAAGACAACGATTATTTTTTGGAATCATTGAAAAAAATGGATTCTGAAGATTTATCTAAGGCAAAAAAGTTTGTTTTGATTCAGAAAAAAGAAAAAGAAAAAGAAGTAACAGACTATGCCAACGGACAGATAGCGCTGATTGAATCGAACGGAATTGTCGATTCAGATTTCTCGAGAAAAACAATTTACAACTTTTACAAAAAACTCGGGGAAGGAGAATTTTCTGGACTTCTAAAGCCTTACACTAAAGCACTACAAGGAGCCTTGGATGAGGATAAATGGTTGGTAGGCAAAGCGAGCAGCCACGCAAAATCTGCGATTGCATCAATCCAAGAAGAATTAAAATCAAACCATAAAAAGATGGTAGAAGTGGCTTCTGAGTTTTTCCTATTCAAATTATTGGCTGAGAATAGTTACAATGTTTTTTTGATTAAAGAAATTGCAGAATCCATTAGTACAATAAAAGAAGAAGGGAATATTCTGATGATTTCTGATTTCAATAAACTCATTAGCGAAGAAATAAAAAACCAAATCGCCCCATTTATCTACGAAAAGATTGGCGAACGGTATAAAAATATCATGATTGATGAGTTTCAGGACACAAGTGTGATGCAATGGCATAATCTCATTCCGCTTATTGACAATTCTCTTTCGGTAGGCGAGAAAACTCTCTTGGTAGGAGATGCAAAACAAGCCATTTATCGATTTAGAGGCGGAAAAGTAGAACAATTTGTTTCGCTACCTAAACTAATTGATACCGCAAACGATTTTGTGCTTCAGGAAAGGGAGATTGCCCTGATGAATAATCACAAACCCAAAGAACTAAAAACCAATTACCGTTCACACAAAGAAGTAATCGAGTTCAACAATTGGTTCTTTGAAAGATTAAAAAAATTTCTACCGGAGGAAACTCAAAAAATATATACTGAACATTCACAATTAACTAACAATAAGAGTGAAGGATTAGTAGAAGTATCGTTTCTGGAGGGTGAAAAAGACGAACTAGAAGAGATCAATCTTGAAAAAATCACTCAGAAAATTGAAGAATGCAAAGCAGACGGGTTTCGATTGAAAGACATTTCTATTCTTGTTGGTAAAAACAAGTCGGGCACAAAAGTATCCAACTATTTGATTGAGCAAGGCTATGATGTGTTAACAAGTGAGAGTCTTTTGATTGCCGAGGACCCTGATGTAAAACTGATTGCAAACTTTCTTCGTTTTATCCAAAATAACAAAGACAACAAAGCTAAAATAGAGATTATTAAATATTTTTATGACAGCGAAGCTTACAGTCCTACCCTGCTTAAGTATAGTTCAAAAGTGGGCAAAAGGACAGAAATCAAACTGCTTGAATTACTGAATACGCTGTGTCCAGAGTTCAATTTGGAAAAACTGTACGAAATGTCATTATATGATATGGCAGAAACTCTGGCAAGAGAATTTATTCCAGTTGGTGGCAAACCTAATTCTTTTCTAATCGAGTTTTTTAACATTATTCACTCCTACTCTTCTCGAATAAACGATCTAAAAAGCTTTAACGATTATTTTCTTTCAAAATCTGAGAAACTATCCTTGGATACACCCGATGCAGATGCCATCACAATAATGACCGTGCACAAATCAAAAGGACTGCAGTTTCCGGTTGTTATCTCTGCTTTTACAAATTGGGATTTTTATGTGGGTAGTAATCGTGCAAACGTTTGGGTAGATTTTGAAGGTAAATACCCCAATTTGCCGTTTGGAATCGTGAAATTAAAAAACGACATCAAAGCAACCCAGTACAGCTATTTGTTTGAGGAAGATTATGAGAATATTAAACTAGATAAGTTCAACATGCTTTATGTAACACTTACTAGAGCAGAACAACGACTGTATGTCATTTGTGAAAAGAAGGTAACCAAGGCCTCTGGCGAATTTTTGGCCGACAAAATCAACTCTTTCATCTATCAGGTTTGTGTCTCGCACCCCTCATTTGAGGAGGATACACTCATTATTGGGGAAAGACATAACCGAAAGCTAAAAAAGGAAAATACCGAAACGATAGAGGAATTGACCCAGTTAATCTCGACAGAATGGCGGCAGAAAATTCACATAAGCAGGCAATATCAAGAATTATGGGGCGAAAAAAGTACTGGAGCAAAAATCGCTTATGGAAATTTAATTCATAATATATTAGCACAAGTAACCAGCACAAACGATATTTCTGATGCGGTAAACGAAT
>CBFHPW010000044.1:0-8115 GCA_965657945.1 Flavobacteriales bacterium | reverse complement strand
AACTGATGTCTGCAATAATATTTAACTTAAACTCATCTGATTTGGCATCTTCTCTCGTGAAAATAAAGGGGGCCTTAGCATCCCAATAGTGGCAAGCAATGTACATGTCACCTATTTTTGAAAACCGTTTAAAGTTAGATTCGAATAATTCGGGATGGTTATAAAAATCTGATTTTGAAAAAGGATTTCCATCTTTTCTTTTGTTATAATCCTTTACAGATAGTTGAGTGTAAATTGGTTCATTTTTTGTGCTATTAATGAAGTCTTGCGGTGATACTTCGTAGACACCTAAAGCATGAATGATCTCTTCGGCTCCTTTCCCAACTCTACCATCGCCTGAGATTATAATTTTATAATCTTGGGGTAACACCACTTTTTTGAGTTCTTCTTTCAATTCAGAGTAATCTCTACAAAGATTTGCGGGTTTTATATCAAAGGATTCTGTCCTTTTTCCCAAGGCAAGGAAAGCATTGTACGCACCTACAATTCCAGCGTATCTTCCAAAACCCAATATCCTTCCTTGTTTTGGATAGGTTAGGGTTTCATAGTCTATCATTTTGATGTTTTTTTTCAACATCAACCTTAGTAAATCCCTATTGTACGGTTGTTCTTTTATCGTATGAGAAAAAAAGAAATAAGTTTTATTCGGCAATAGAGCCTCTTTTTTCACTTCTTTCACGCCAATTAATACGTCACAATCCGAAACTTCATCCTTAATTGTAATTCCGTTTTTAATGTATTCATCGTCAGAAAAAGCACGAATATCGCTCGACTGTACAACCAGCTTTATTTCTGGAAAATCCTGAGAAAGTTGCTTGCATTGCTCCGGAGATAGAGGCACTCTCTTGTCTGGTGGATTTTTTGTTTCTTTTACAATTCCAATCTTCATAGCGTTCCGTGTTTTATTGTTCAAAAATAGGTAAATTTGCACTCAAATTAGAATTTTCAATGTTTAGACTTACAATTTTTTACATCCTACTTTTTCCATTAGCAGTATTTTCTCAAGATACTCAACAAGCAGATGTTTCAGGACTGGTTTATGGTTCCGTAATTGATTCTGTTACGAGTTCTCGTATGGAGTATGTAAGTGTTGCCTTGTACAATACAAAAGACAGTTCTGTGGCGGCTGGCGCAATTACAAATCTGAAAGGAAAATATGAAATTACATCGGTGCCAGCTGGAGAATATTATGCCGTTATTACTTTTGTAGGCTATCAGCCTAGAGTTTTTCCTAATTTGGTTGTGGATAAATCCAAAAGCGTTTATCATTTAGGTGAAACAAAACTCAGTAACTCATTGAATTTGAAAGAGGTTACAATTCGTGGTGATATTCCAACTGTAAGTTATGAGATTGACAAGAAAGTTGTGAACGTTGAAAATATGACTACCACTGTTGGACAGTCGGCTGTAGAGGTTCTTCAAAATACTCCATCAATCCAGGTAGATGCACAAGGGAATGTAACTCTCCGAGGAAGTTCTACCTATCAATTATTAATAAACGGAATCCCTACGGCAATGGAAGCTTCCGATGCTTTACAGTCCATTCCGGCTAGTTCAATCAAGAGTATTGAAATAGTAACAAATCCTTCTGCCAGAGAGCAGGCAGAGGGAGTTGGTGGAATCATCAATATTATTACAAAGAAGAAAAAATTGGAGGGAGTAAGTTTACTCGCTAATATTTCTGGAGGTAATTTTGAAAGGTACGGAGGAGATATAGCGTTGAATTATAGTACGAAGAAGCACACATTGAACGTAAATGTGGCTTACAACCAAAGAAATAATCCTAGCGACATCACAGAAAAACGAATTAGTGATTTTGGTTCTTACCAAACTCGAGTTGAACAGGAAGGTAAAGCTTCATGGAAAATGGGTGGGGTAAGAGCCGGAGCAGAGTGGATATTTACGCCAAATAGTTCGCATGTATTTTCTTTGGGTTCTACCTATGGAAGAAGACTAATGGAGCCCTACGACAATTCAATATTTAAGGAGTTCAAGAACGATACATTAATAAGAAACTACGAGAATAGATATTTAGGAGATATCACTGTTACAAGTCTTTCTAATTATTTATCATACAGGTATTTAATAAATAAAGATGGAAGTAATTATTTAAATGTAAAAGCTATTTATAATCTCAGAAGTGTAGACGAATACAGCTACAGCAACTTCTTTGATAATGATGGAGCCAAAATTGGAGGAAATCTCGGTACTGAATTCGGACCGTCCAATGTTTTTCGTTTTGATTTGGATTACCACAAAACCTTAAAAAACAAAATGGTTTGGGAGGCGGGAGTTCAGGCACAATTTGGAATATCGAAAGACGATCGAGATAATTTTGAATACGACCCAGTATTAAAAAGGGATGTGCTACTTCCTTTGTTTTCAACAGATGTGCAGTACAACAGAAATATCCATGCAGCCTATTCTTTATTAAAAGGAAAGAAGAAAAAGTTGGGATATCAAGTTGGATTAAGAGCAGAATATACTTACAGACAGATTGAGGCAACTACAATTCCTAATGCCTCTCAGGAAGTAAATAGAATAGACTTCTTTCCATCTGCTCATTTTTCCTATGCCTACTCAAAAAAGGATGAATTTTTATTGAGTTACTCAAGAAGAATAAATAGACCGCGGTCCTACTATTTTGAACCTTTTATTACTTGGGTGAGTCCTTATTCGGTAAGGACAGGAAACGCAAACCTAAAACCAGAATACATCAGTTCTATTGAGATGAGTTGGATAAGAAAAATGAAGGACAAAGGAAATTTTTCTGTGGATGCCTATGCGAAACTATTGAACAACCTAATAAATAGGATTCCAGCAGTATACGATACTAATGTAGTGATTGAAGCACCCACAAATGCTGGGAATTCGGTTTCTTTGGGTATGGATCCAACTTGGGTATATTTTTTTAAAGATTGGTGGAATTCTAATTTAGGCGCAAGTCTTTATTATTATTCTGTGACTTCAGCTGTGAACGAGGTAGAATCTAAAAATGAGTCATTCAACTGGAACCTCAACTGGATCAATACATTTACCATAAAAGGGGAATTAAAGCTACAAATAATTGCCAAGTATAAGAGTAGAACAGCAACACCACTGGGTTATAGAGACGAGAATTATGGACTAGACGCCTCGATAAGAAAAGCATTTTTTAAAAACAAATTGGCTATTACCTTACAAGCCAGTGATATTTTATCAACACGAAGGGATATTACCTTTAACTCCACAGAAAATTTAGAAGTATATAGAGTTAGAAATCCTTTTTCCCCGCTGTATATGGTTACTTTGTCGCTGAAATTGAATAACTTCAAAAAGGCAATGAGTAAAAATGAAAAACTGGATGATTTTTAAAAACTTGAATCATGGGTAAAAAATTTGGCATTTCATTTTCGTGGAAAAGGTTACTTGGTATATCTGGGCTAAAAAATAAAATCGCCAGAAAAACAGGTGTTCCAACAACTAAACTCGGTATTGAGAGAAAAATAGGAGGGTGGCTTTTAAAGTTATTATTCGGTAAGAAATAAAACAAAAAAGCCATTTTGTAGAAGTACAAAATGGCTTTTAAATAGTGGAGTCGGAGGGTTTCGAACCCTCGTCCAAACAAGGAATAATCGAGCTTTCTACATGTTTATCTTACAATTAATTTTCGATAAGTAGCTGACCATAAGCAATCCACTACAAACTTATTCTTTTTAGTTTCGCACAACCATCAAGACTCTAGCTGCACTAGTTTAACAAACTTGATACCCAACTGCAATGAACAGTTAAACAGGGATTCATTACTGGGTAGTTAGTCGGTCCAATATTATGGAGCGATTAAGGTAACAGAACCTGGTTCTGGTTACGCAGCTAACGCGTAGTTGTTTTCTCCAATTAAATGGAATGAATATTTTGATTTAAGGAGCTAACATTCAATACTCCACATGCTTACTGGACTGATTCATCTCGCTGTCAAATCCAGTCGACCCCATAGAACTACAACAAATCTACACCTTTTTAATCGAATAGAGGAAAGGATGTTCTGTAATATCTCAGAATTTGTTTGAGATGTAATTAAGGTTTAAACAATGAACATTATGATTTCAGGCCCCAATATAAACCGTAGAGAATGATGGCAGAGGTAATTGTTCCTTTCACAATGAAAAAAATGATTGCTGCCCATCCCAATTTTTTAAAATGTTTCTTTTTCATTTTTAAAGTCTCTATTATTTTTTGGCTTATTGTTATGAAATGACGACAACTTGTGTAATTTTGGTTCAAATTTATTTCATAAATGTTCCAATTTCTATGATTTTGGTCATACACTCAAAGAATAATCCTTTATGTCTTTTATATCCGAATTTTTCAAAAACAAAACAGAAGTAGGTGCAGTCGCACCGAGCAGTAAATTTTTGGGGAATAAAATGTACGGAGAAATCGATTTTTCGAAAGTTAAATGCATGGTAGAGTTTGGACCAGGAACAGGTGTTTTTACTAAGGAGATTCTGAAAAGAATGAAACCTGATGCTTGCATGATTATCTTTGAGACAAACCCTAGTTTCTATTATAAACTAAAGGAAGAAATAAAGGATGAGAGAGCTATCATCGTAAACGAAAGTGCAGAAAAAATAGGGGAATACCTGGCGTTAGAGAATCAGGATAAGGCTGACTATATTATTTCTTCATTGCCACTTACTGTTTTTCCAAAAGAGCTAAAAGAGAATATTTTGAACGGTGCTGTTGAGTATTTGAGCGATAACGGACAATACATTCAATTTCAGTATTCATTGAATGCACATAAATTGTTAAAAGAGAAATTCAATTCTGTGAAATTGGCTTTTTCGTTTATAAATATTCCTCCAGCTTTTGTTTATAAGTGTAGTAAGTAGTTCTGGACACGAAATAGTTATTCATTTGCTCTCATTTTAATTTCCATTAACTCATAATCTACTTGTTTACTTTTTAAATTAGTTTGGTAAAAAATTATCAATCACCATTTTATCCCAATTTTTCCAGTAGACTTTCTGCTGGCTAATAAATCGTGAGCTTCAGTGATTTTTTCCACAGAAAATTCACCTCCTGATATAGGTTTAATAGATGGATTCTCTTTGATTAGTTTTATCACTTCTTTCATGCAATAACTAATCACCTCAGGCTTTACGTCACCCACCGAAAGCATATTTACACCGATTAATCCAGATGATTTTCCAAGCATTTTTAAGGGCTTTATTTTTGGAGTTTTTCTCAATAAGCCAAGTAAAGTAAATAGATTGGGTTTTTTTCCAGAGATGCTTGCAGCACCATAATTCACTAGTCTTCCGCTCACAGCTAAGATTCTAAAATCTTCTTTGATTGATTCACCACCAATTGAATTAAATATGACATCAGCTTTTTTACCACCAGATAGCTGCATAAATTGCTCATGATAACTTGATTCAGATAGATTTATTGGAAAGTTTACTCCGTTTTCGGTTAAATAATCAAATTTTTCTTCAGAACTCGTTAATCCATAAACTTCACATCCAATTGCTTTTGCAATTTGGGTAAGAGCTGTTCCAACTCCTCCGGCAGCAGCATGAATCAAAACTTTGTCACCCGGATGTAAGTTTGTGACATATTGACTCGAATAGTAAGCTGTACAATATTGCGTAGCAATCGCAGTAGCTTCTGATATACTCCAATCCTCAGGAATTTCGGCTATAGCGCTCACCTTCGTTTTTGCATATTCTGCATAGCCACCAAATCTAGTTAATCCAACTACTCGTTTTCCTATCAAGTATTGGTTTTCTTTGTCGTCTACTTGTGTCACAGTACCTACCACATCATAGCCTAAAACACAGGGAACTGGTGGCGCTCCTTTGTATAAGCCTTGACGAGCCATAACATCTGCATAGTTCAGCCCAAAACCTTCGCATTTTATTAAT
Source organism: Flavobacteriales bacterium (assembly GCA_965657945.1). GTDB lineage: Bacteria > Bacteroidota > Bacteroidia > Flavobacteriales_D > CAJJDF01 > CAJJDF01. The sequence continues at coordinate 2,209 of CBFHPW010000044.1, read as the reverse complement.
ACTTCTCCTTCTTCAAGAATAGGCATATTGGTTTCTCTCAGTTCTAAATTTTGTTTTTCTTTTCCGTATTGAGTTAAAAATACTGCCTTCATAATTAGTTGATTTAAAAAATAGGGGAAGTGTTAAAGGGGTTGATTTCCTTCTAGTTAATTGAATTTAATCGCTTTTACTGGCTTTATATTCGCACTAAATAAAGAAGTTAAGAATAGCACAATAAAAGATAAAGTTATTGTAATAAGATTGATCATAATAAATTCACCCCATTCAAACCCCAGTGGTACTTCAGATAGGTAATATTTATCTTGTGGTAATTTTAAAAAACCAAAAACTGATTGGAACCAAATTAGTAAAAACGCCATTACATTCCCCAAAACAATCCCTCGAGCAAGAATGAACCCACCTAACTTGATAAAAACTCGCTGTACAACAATATCGCTCGAGCCAAAAGATTTCATGATTCCGATAAAACTTATTTTTTCAACAATTATTACCAACAATAAAGCGGCAATATTAATAACGGCCACCATTATCATTAATACAATAATAATCACAGCATTGGTATCCAATACATTGAGCCAACCAAAAATTTCACTCTGCATCTCTGTAACTTTAGACATTTTTTGGAAAGGATCTGTCACAAAACTTAGTTCTTTTTCTAGTTCACTTAGCTGATCAAAATCTTGAATGTAAACTTCGTAACCTCCGATAAAATCAGAATGACTACCACCCGTTGTTCTCAATATGGTTGTAATTGTTCCATTAGATCCTCGGTAAATTCTGGTTGAATCATTGATAGATTCGTAGTCAAATTCACCTAATGAAGTGACACATTTTCCGTCTGTAGATTTTACTTTCAGCTCAAGCCAAGCTGTGTCTGCAATGGATACAGGTTCTGGTTTTAACGTTACCGTATTCATTGAATAATCGTTCGTTATCACGCGAATGGTTGTGTCTTTATTGGCACAAAATGAAATTGTTTTTTTGTAAGTCAGTGGATTACTCTGAAATTGGTACATGAAATATTCGTTTCCACCAATGGCGTTGGTGGTAATCTTCACTTGATTCTCATTCGGTTTTAATTCCAAGAACAACGAAGTTGAAATCCCCCAACTATTCAATTTTTGGATGTGTTGAATGTCAACAAAAACAAATTGATTGTCAAATTCTTCTAGTCCGGTTTCATAGACTCCAGAAATGACAAATGATTTAATAATTGGTTTTTTTCCATTAAAGAAGTAACCTCTAATTCTATCATTTACAGATAGTTTTAGTCTCTTTTTTAGATAATTAGAGATTAAAATACTGTCATTGGCAAAATCAGAATTAGCCTTAAAAGTCTTTCCATCTATTAGCTTAGCCTCAATAAATTTCCAATCGAAATCGGTATTTATACCTTTGAAAATAATGCCTTCAATGTCACGATTTACTTTCGTTTCGTTGTCGTAAACAACTGTATCGGCATTGGATTGTAAAATTCCGGCTTTCGTAGCAAAGGTTTGAATGTGTTTTACTCCATTTATGTGTTCAACTTCATTTATGTAAGCCTTTGACAATCGAATTGGCGAAGTTTCAAGGCTAAAATTTGTTCCTCCAGCGGTAACCTGAAGGTGAGAAGAAAAATTAACTACTTTATTCTTGATTTCTCGCTGAAATCCTCGAACAACCGAAATCGAGATAAGCATAACGAGCATGCTTATTGTGATACTAATAATAGCTACTTTAATAATTGGTTTGGAAAATTTATTTCCTGTGCTCAGTTCTTTTCTAAGTTTATTTGAAATAAATTTGCTTACCAAGGTTTGAAGTATTAAAATTATTGTTCGTTAAAATTACACAAATTATGAGTATTCGCACCTCCCTGATTTTTTCTTTTTTATTCTTTCTTCTTTTTTTTGGCTTTTCTCAAGAAACCAAGTTTACCACCCAATTCAAAACTGACATTGTAACTGGAGCGGAGCAAACTGAAAAATATCTGCCAAACCTCAAAGGAAAAAGAGTAGGAGTAGTGGCAAATCAAACTTCTGTTTTGGCTGCCTCTCATTTGGTAGATGCTCTATTGGAGCATGGGATAATCGTTAAAAAGGTATTTTCTCCAGAACATGGTTTTCGGGGAACAGCTTCAGCTGGAGAGCACGTTCAATCTTCCAAAGATAAAAAAACTGGTTTGCCAATTGTTTCATTATATGGAAGCAATAAAAAACCAAAGCCA
>CBFHPW010000043.1:0-9332 GCA_965657945.1 Flavobacteriales bacterium | reverse complement strand
AACTATCTCTTCAGGGTTGGCTCTTAGGGCGTTTAATTCAATCATTTTGATCGTGTATTTGAGGATTACAATTCATGCAAAGATATTAATTCAGGCTCAATTCTGTTCTTTAAAACGTTTTTTTTCCAAATCAAAAAATCAAGCCCAATAAGCAAGTCATATTATTCCGTCATCTTGTTTTATCTTTTCCTTAATCATCCAAAGAAGCCGAGAGTAGAAACCGAGAGTAAGAAAAAATCTATAATTCGTTAATTCCTTGGTTTTAATTGATAAATTTGATTCAAAAATCGAAAAGAAATAAACAAATAGATTGAATTTTCATTCTATTTCTATCAAAATATTAATGCGAATTTTTCAACACAAATGGTTTTTAGTTGCTTTTACTGCAATTGTGTTACTAGTTGGGTTTACCTCTAAGTCGTGGAAGATTCATCAGGAATATCCATATCAATTTACTTACCGAAATGATGTAAATCAATACTACTGCTATTTGCCAGCACTGTTCGTCTACAAAGATTTAAGTTTTAAATTCAAAAACGACAGATTATATTGGCTCACAGAAGACGAAAATTGGGTTGCACTTCCCAAAATGACCATGGGCATGTCGCTCATGTATAGTCCCTTTTTTTTAATTGGTCACGGTGTGGCTAATCTTACGAGTTACCCTGCAGATGGATACTCGCTGCCATACAGTTATGCCATTAGAATAGGAACTTATTGTTACGTTTCCATCGGTTTATATCTTTTGTATCTTTCTTTGCTCCGATTTTTCAAACCTTGGGTTTCTGCCCTCTCTATTTTTCTTGTTTTTGCCGGTACAAATTTGTTTTATTATTCAGTTGGGGAAGGGGAAATGAGTCATTCTTATTTGTTTTTTCTGTATTCGGTGATTATTTTTTTTACACTAAAATGGAACGACAAAAAAAATAAACTTTTCTTATTTTTAATAAGTTTAGTAATGGGCCTATGTGTGTTAATTCGTCCCACAAGTATTGTTTTTTCTCTCTTTCCCTTAATTTACTTTTTGTCTTCGCTCGAAAATAGAAAATGGACAAAATCAAATATTCCTTCACTTTTTGTTTCCTTATTACTATTTTTTGTTCCACTATTTATCCAGATGCTTTTTTGGAAAACGTATGGCAGTGATTGGATAAGATGGAGCTACCGAAACGAAGGATTCTTTTTCGAGAATCCTCACTTTCTCGAGTTTTTATTCGGATATCGAAATGGATGGCTTCTTTATACTCCAATTATGGCAATGGCACTTCTTGCAATAATCAGTATGCCTAAGATAATGAATCCGATTAAATGGGCCACTTTGCTTATCATTCCTAGTGCAATTTACCTCTTCTCTTCCTGGTGGTGTTGGTGGTTTGGAGGAAGTTACGGAGCAAGACCCATGATTGAGTTTTATGCACTGTTGATATTTCCTTTAGCTGCGGGAATTCATTTTGTTTCCCAATTAAAAATGGCTAAATATTCCCTATTTGTTTTATTTTTGGGTGCATGCTTTTACAATGTCCTAGGCATGCATAAAAAAACAAACCACGAATTACATTGGGATTCCATGAGTAAAGAAGCCTTTTGGTTCACTTTCTCCAAAATTAAATTATCCGGTGAGGAAAGAGATCACCTAGAAACACTCTACAAGCAACCAGATTATGAAAATGCAAGAAAAGGACTAGTGGAGAGAGAAATGGACTGATATCCTTTCAAATTGAATCATATAAATTCAATAAAACAAGTATATTTGAGGTATGCAAGCTTGGAGAGAAAAACTACACGAAATTATTTTTGAAGCAGATACAAAACCAGGAAAATCTTTTGACATAGGATTACTCGTTTTTATTCTTCTTAGTTTACTCGTTGTAATGCTTGATAGTGTTGTAGAAATTCACAACCAATACGAACAAGTTTTATACAGTATCGAATGGTTTTTTACGATAGTTTTTTCCTTAGAATATATAGTACGAATCGTCTCTGTAAAAAAATCTTGGAAATACATCTTTAGCTTCTATGGAGTTATTGATTTTGTTTCAACAATACCCACCTACATTTCTTTAATTATTCCTGGTGGCGGTCATGTTTTTCAGGTTTTTAGAGTGTTAAGGTTTTTGAGATTATTTAAGATTTTTAAACTAGGTAATTTCACAAAAGAGGCAAAGTTCTTGGGCCAAGCCATGAAAGACAGCAGAGAAAAAATAATTGTGTTTTTAGTCGCAGTTCTTTGTATGGCAATGATTCTAGGGTCGTTAATGTATGTGATAGAAGGTAAGGAGAATGGTTTTTCGAGTATTCCAAGAAGCATTTATTGGGCCATTGTTACACTGACCACCGTAGGTTTTGGAGATATCTCGCCCGTTACACCTTTAGGTCAATTTGTTTCTTCGATTATTATGATATTAGGGTATGGAATTATCGCTGTACCCACCGGAATGGTTACTGCTGGGGTAATCAAAAAAAATAATTTTACGAATACAAAAAGCTGTAGCTCTTGCTCAAAAGAAGGGCATGCAGACGATGCCATTCATTGCAAATTTTGTGGCGAAAAAATATAGTGTTTTGAACTTTCACGGAAACAGTTTCGCTGTAAAAAATTTTTTTTTAAATAAATTTGTCAAACAATCGTTTACCATAATATGAAATTATTCCTGGTTTGTTTAGTTAGTTTTTTTTCGTTTATCTCTTTCTCTATGGAGAAAGAAGAATTTTCGTTAGAGATTAAGAATCAAGAAATTGTATTGGACTCTTTGTTTGCTTTATTGAGAAATAGTACACAAGATAGTGAGTACGAAAAGTACAACTCAGCATTCATCAAAGAGCTTGAAAAAACACTAGAACTTAAAGAGTCATTCAGTTATCCTTTTAAGAATTTAGTAAAAATGTCAAAGCTCACTTCGCCTGATGGAGAGTTTAGGATATTCAACTGGAACGTAGAATCGGAGGGAGGTGTGCATTCATTTTACTGCTATATTTTGAGAAAAAATGGAACCGTTATTAAGCTAAGAGACAACCACCGATTGATTCATAAGGCAGAAAACAAAATTCTCACTCACAACAATTGGTATGGAGCCTTGTATTATGAAATCATAGTAACGAAAAAAGGCAAATATACCTTGCTTGGTTGGAATGGAAAAGATGGAATTACTACCCAAAAACTGATGGAAACAATGAGTTTGTCGCGCAGAGGAGCTAAATTTGGATTCAACTTATTTGAATACCCATTACAGAGGAAAACAAAGAAACGGGTAATCCTCGAATATTCGAATGAGGCAATTGTTAGTATGAGGTATTACAAAACCAAAAAAAGTGAAGAAATTGTGTTTTCTCATTTATCCCCTTCAACTCCGCAAATGACTGGTTTTTATCAATATTACTATCCCGATTTAAGTTTCGATAAATTCATTCTTAAAGACGGGAAATGGATGTTTGAATCCGATCCTATTATGAAGAATGAAAAAACGGATGGGGATGATAATTACAATCCACCGGAGTAATCAAAGGCTCTTTACAAAGCATCGGATTTTTTGTACTTTTGATTCAAACAAATCCGAGCTATGAAATTTATTTTATCCCCTGCCAAGTCAATGAATTTTGACAAGCAAACGATTATTTCTGATTTTACTCAAATTTCTTTCCCCGATAAGACGGAAAAAATCATGAAAAAATTAAAACCACTATCTTCCAAAAAGATAGGAGAATTAATGAATGTGAGCGCGGCAATTAGTGATTTGAATTACGACAGATTCCAGTCTTTTTCGGCAGAGTTTACTGAAGCTAATTCGAAACAAGCTATACTTGCATTTACCGGAGATGCTTACAGAGGAATGGATGCAAATTCATTTTCAAAAACTGAATTTGACTATGCACAAAATCATTTGCGAATTTTATCAGGATTGTACGGCTTGCTGAAACCGTTGGATTTGATTCAACCCTACCGATTAGAAATGGGGACCAAAATTCAAATTTCTGCCAAGCAAAAAAATCTTTATGAAGTATGGAAAGAGAACAATACGAAAGCCTTGAGCGAAGAGCTAAAAGGAGATTGGTTGGTTAATTTAGCAAGTAATGAATATTTTAAATCTATTGATACCAAAGAATTAGATGGTAAAATTTTGACAATTGGATTCAAAGATTTTAAAAACGGAGAGTACAAAACTATTATGACCTACGCAAAGTTTGCGCGAGGATTGATGAGTAGGTTTATGATAAAAAATCAATTGACGGATATTGAAGGAATAAAAGGATTTGATTACGAAAATTATTCCTTTAACGAACCTCTTTCTAGGGAAAATGAATGGATATTTACCCGAGGGTAAAAGGAAGTTTTAGCGACAACTTATTTTTTTACATCGATAGTTACAACGCACTAGAATAATTATTTTACCGCAATTCCGGAAATTTCAATTCGCACACCTTTTGGTAATTTACTTACTTCAACTGTCTCTCTCGCTGGGAAATTTCCTGATTCGAAATACGAAGAATAAATTGTGTCCATCTCCGAAAAATTCTCCATGTCGTCAAGAAATATTGAGCATTTAACTAGATTATTTACCGTCATTTCTGCTGCATCTAATAAAGCAACAATGTTTTTCATTACTTGGTGAGTCTCTTCTTGTATGCTGTCCGTTACAAAATTGCCATCAAAAGGATTGATAGCAATTTGTCCACTTATATAGAGTGTGTTATCTGTTAGCATAGCTTGGCTGTAGGAGCCAACAGGAGCAGGTGCGTTTTTAATAGAAATAGATTGTTTCATCGAATTTGGTTAAAAATAGTTAAGAGAAGGATTCTTATTTCTCAAAGGTAATTTTTTTTGGAAAGAACTACTTTATCTTTGGACAAACTTCGATTTTGCAAACATTCATAGCGGTTACTCTTTCATAACTCTTATATTTGTTTTCATTTTATTTACAGAAAAATAGCTTTATGACAATCACCATTTTAACCTTATGGATTTCGATACTCTTTCTTTACTGTGCCATGGGTACTTGGAAACTTTTTGAAAAAGCAGGTAGAAAAACTTGGGAAGGATTTATACCTGTTTACAATCTATTCATTTGGCTTAAAATCATCAAAAAGCCTTGGTGGTGGGCTATTATTCTTCTTATTCCAGGATTTAGTCAGATTCTTATGTTCGCATCCATGAATGTCTCAATGGGCAGAATGTATGGGAAATACGGAGCTTTAGATACGGTAATGCAAATCTTTGTTCCTTTCATTTATTTTCCTATGATTGCTTTCGGTAAAGAAGAATTAGTGTACCAAGGTGAAATGGACTGGAACAATAAACCTAGGATTGAGGCGCGTTCCACTTCGGATCAAATTGTGTTAGCTTTGGCATCTTTTGGAATTATTTCTTTGCTTGTTTATTTTCAGAAATTTATTGGTGGAAAAGACAAATCAGGTCAGAAAACGATGGTAAAGGAGTGGGGAGATTCAATTGTTTTTGCTTTGATTGCAGCTTCTTTAATCAGAGGATATGTTCTCGAAGCATTTACTATTCCTACTCCCTCCATGGAAAAAGAATTGCTAGTAGGTGATTTCTTATTTGTGAATAAACTGTCTTACGGAACGAGAGTTCCGTTTACACCGCTATCCTATCCTTTAGTTCACAACACAATTCCATTTACTTATGCAAATTCCTATTCCGAAGCGATAAAACTGCCTTATTACCGATTGCCTGGATTTGGAAAAGTTGAACGTAACGACATTGTCGTATTTAATTACCCTACGGGTGATACAGCCGTTTTTGGTAGGTCCTATGGTTCTCAAGGAGCTGGAGGAGAATTACAAGGACATAATTATTACCAATTTGTAAGGCAAGAAGCCTATTTGCAATCGACAAAAGACCGTATTTCGCCAGATGTATTTTTAAATAATACCGAGAGATACGAAGCGATGGGTAGAAAGAAAATTTTGGAAGATAATTTGTTATTTGATTTTGGTGCTGGCAGGAACATAAAACTTCAAGGTCATGCTCATAGACCAATCGACAAAAAAGAAAACTACATCAAACGATGTGTAGCTGTGGCTGACGATACCCTAGAAATACGTAATGGAGATTTATACATCAATGGAGCGCGAAGTATAGTTGGAGAAAACGTAAATTTTAAACATAAAGTGGAATTCAATAGAAGTTTGGGTAATTTGGATTTTCCAAAACTGAAAGAAAAATTTGGGTTCAATTTGGGGTTGTACAAAGATATTACCCTTTTGAATGAAGGCAGTGGAGTCTTACCAGTTGGTCAAAAAGTATGTTACGTAAATATGAGTAAAGGTTTGAAAGATAAATTTGTAGAAGCCTTAAACAAAGGAGAAATGGGTGATTTAAGAATTGAATCAGTCGAAAGAAAAATTGACTCGACAGGAGACAAAATAAACTCTTACATTAGTTTTTATCCCTACCATAAATCTTGCTTGTGGACTGCCGATAATTACGGGCCAATTTGGATGCCAAAAGCCGGATCAACGATTTCATTGAATGAAGAGAATTGGGCAATGTACAAGCGCTGTATCCTCACTTACGAAAAGAATAAAGGATACGAACAAAACGGGAAGTATTTCATAAATGGCGAGGAGGTATCCACTTATACGTTTAAACAAAATTATTACTATATGGTAGGCGATAACCGCCACAATTCTGCCGATTCGCGAATGTGGGGATTTGTTCCGGAAGATCATGTTGTTGGAAGAGGTTTAATCATTTGGATGAGTAAAGACCAAGAGCTAGGTTGGGCAAATGGAGGAATAAGATGGAACAGAATCTTTAAAACTCTCTAGGATGAAAAGAACGACAGAAGCTGATTCTAATTACCAAGACTTGGATAAAATGAACGTGGGCGATTTGCTCATGAACATGAATAAAGAAGATCAATCTGTTCCGATGGCTGTGAAGAATTCTTTGAGTGAAATAGAAGAATTGATACACAGTATAGTTCCTAGAATGGAACAAGGAGGAAGACTGTTTTATATTGGAGCAGGAACTAGTGGTAGATTGGGGGTTGTGGATGCGAGCGAATGTCCTCCAACATTTGGAGTTTCGCACGATTTGGTAGTTGGGATAATAGCAGGAGGCGATTCTGCGATAAGAAAAGCCGTTGAATTTGCAGAAGACGATACAGAGCTTGGTTGGAAAGACTTGCAAGCACAGAATATATTGGAGACAGATACCGTAATTGGAATTGCTGCATCAGGATCTACACCTTATGTGATTGGCGCACTGGAGCTGTGCAACCAAAATGGAATAAATACGGGTTGCATTACTTGTAATAAAGGGAGTAAATTGGCACAAGTGGCGAGGTTTCCTGTAGAAGTAGAAGTTGGTCCCGAGTTTGTGACTGGAAGCACCCGAATGAAATCTGGTACGGCTCAAAAGTTGGTTCTCAATATGATTTCAACTGCGGTGATGATTCGATTAGGCAAAGTAAAAGGGAACAAGATGGTGGACATGCAATTGAGTAATGTGAAGCTAGTCGATAGAGGAACGAATATGGTTGTTTCCCAAACAGGATTGAGTTATGCCGAAGCCAATCAATTGTTGATGCAGGAAGGGAGTGTAAGGAAGGCCGTGGAGTACTACCAAAAAAATAACAAAAAATGAACGTAATTTTACCAGTAGTATATTTGGGAAACATTGAATATTATTCGTTGTTGAAAAACTCCGAAGAGGTTTTTTTTGATTTACACGGTCATTATTTGAAACAAAATTTCAGAAATAGAACAGAGATTTATGGTGCAAATGGAAAGTTGAATTTAATCATTCCGGTAGAAAAACATAAAAACCACACAGCACTGCAGGATATAAAAATATCTTACGACCATTTTTGGCAGAAACAGCACTGGCGTTCCATTGCTTCAGCTTATCGATCTTCTCCTTATTTCGAATTCTATGAAGATGAGTTGGAAGCGATTTTTATGAAAAAACACACTCATTTGGTCGAATTTAATTTGTCTCTTCAGAACAAAATAATGGAGTATTTATCTATTTCGCCATCAATTACTTTTAGCGAACAGCACCACAAAGAGATAGAAGGATTTACCAATTACAGAGGGTATTTTACTCCCAAACAAAAATCACTAGAAATACCAAAAGAGCCTTATAATCAGGTTTTTGAAGATAAATATGGATTTATTCCCAATTTGTTTATCCTAGACCTTCTTTTTAATGAAGGCCCCAATTCTATTAATTTTTTATAATGATTAACTAATGTCTCTTTTCAAGAATAATCTGCGAGCAAGGAGAATGAATAACACAGTATAGCCTAGAGCAATACCAGTTGAAACCCAATCGAATCTTTCGGGTGAAGCCAATCCAGCCAATAACATTCTAAAATTAGGAAAAGGTAAAGTTTGTGAAATTACGTTTAATGGTAAATATTCGTACACCATTTCTGCGTTATTGTTTCGCAATTGAATTCCTAAAATTAATTCTGCAATATAGGCAGCATAATAAATAAGTACAGCAAGAATTCCCCTTTTTGCGAGGAATGCGATAAGAAAGGCAAACCCAAAATTTGCGAGTACTTGGATGAAGAATCTCACTACATTTTCTACTCCATCTAGAATAGAGCCAAAACCAACAATGGGATCAATCTCTTCTCCTGTGTTAAAGAAATTTTGAAGTTGACCCGCATCTTCGGGGTCAAAGGTAGAAAAGTAAGCTCCTGCCACTAAGCCAATTAGGAATACATAAAAAGTGGCAATTAAAGTAATTGTACACATCAGGTAAATTTTTCCTTTGATGTATTCGTTTCGGGTGTATCCGTCTATTACATTTTGCCGCACAGTACGGTAATTGTATTCATTTGTAATGTGATAAATCAAAACAAAAGACAATAAAAAGAAACAAAACCAACTGGAGATGACCGAGACTGCATACCAAGTAGTTTCGTAATTATTAGGGATAAAGGGGTAAAAATCGATGCCGTTAATTGTGTCTCCCGCCATTGCAGGCACCAAAATAACTAACAACGGTAAAAACACGACAAATAACAAACTAAACACTTTGAAGGATTTATTTCCAACAATTTTTTTGAACTCTATTTTTAATAATCTCATTAGTTGTTTTTTACAATTTCTAAAAATTCTTCTTCTAACGAAGATTTTACTTCCACGAGTTGAGAAGCTATAATCCCATTTTCAAATAAAAATTTGTTTAACTCACCACCATTAACCTTTTTATCAAAAGTTACTTGAATTTTTTCGTCTTTAATTTCCAGTGAATAAAAATCGATATGTTTTTCAAGAATTTCTTTTAGTTTTTCTTTGTTCTCGGCATCAATGCTATATTGATTTTTAGAAGTTAACAAATCTCCAATTGCACCTTGCAT
>CBFHPW010000042.1:0-9494 GCA_965657945.1 Flavobacteriales bacterium | reverse complement strand
TTCTGCTTTCGCAGTAACTTTATTCTCTGCCTCTTTTGGACAATCAGCAGACTTAGAGTTAACAGTTACAATGCCAGCAACTGATACTACCCATGATGATGGAATCGAATTTACTGCTCAAATCAAAAACTTAGGGCCAACCAATATGTCTGCTGGAGATACTATTTTTTATGGAGTATACATTGATGGAGCATTAGCCTTTAACTCTGGATTCTTGTTAGGAACTAGCGGATTGAACTCAGGAGATAGTTTGAGTTTTTCAAGAACACTAGTACCAACAACTCACCCTACTACTACTACCTACCAAAATGTATGTATATTTGCAATTCCTCAAGATTCATATTCAGATACTGGTTCTGTATTGTTGGCAAATAACATCGATTGTTACACGCTTTCTAGATCATTGGTTTCAACTCCAGAAAACACGCTGGAAACTGCCACAAAAGTTTTTGTAGCAAACGGAATGTTGACTATGAATTCTACCAACAATGAAAATTTGACTTACACTGTCATGTCAATCACTGGACAAGTTGTAAGCCAAGGTAACTTCGTGAGCTACAAACAAGTTGACTTGAATGGAGTGGCTAAAGGGATTTACGCTATTGTTCTTTCAAACGGAACTGAAAGAGTAACTAAAAAAGTAGCTTTACAGTAAGCGGTACTTTATATAGAAATTGAAAAGCCTTCTCGAAGTTTCGAGAAGGCTTTTTTCGTTTATCTCAATTGACAGAAAGTACGAAATAATGAACAAACAAGATAATTTTTCCCAAAGCTGAACGAAAAATAAATTACTATCTCTTGAAATAAGTGAAGTAAAACAAGAGAGAGAGTTAAATGTAATAAATCCAGGTAATCTACTTAACTAAATTCGAATTAGAAAGGTACAAGTAAATCCTCAATTATTAAAAAAATACTCCTGGTTAAATTTTAGTATTACCTTTCTTGATTGAAATACTCAAGAATGGCTTTTTTCATAAACGTTTCTTGTTCGTCTGCTTTGAGCTGAGGCAATTCTTTTACCAACTTAAAATGAGGCCATCCATCATCATCGTGACCCGTGTATTCATAAAATCCATAGGGCTCCATCAATGTACAAATTGCAACGTGCATCACATCCAATTTTTGGTCTTTGGATAATTTCACAAAACCTTGGTTCAATTCCTGCACCCCAATCATAAAAATAAGTGACTGCATATCAAGAGGTTCATCCATTTTTTTGGAAACCTCTGTGAGTAAATCACGCCATTTTTTTTCAAATTCAAAATCCATGTGGCAAAAGTAGGTTTTTATTCAGATATAAATCAAAAAAGAAGTTACCTAATTATGAAGCTCACAATTTTGCCGGTTCTTAAAGATTCGATGTCTATTTTTTGCTACTAAGTCGTATAACCAATCTCTTAATGGTTTTGGTATTAACCAGAAAACTAGGGCAAATTTCCATTTTCCTCCTAAATTGATAGCCACTTCTAGCGCAGCATTTGATTTAACAAACACCGTTTCATTTTTGATTACTAAAACCGAGTCTACCGATTGCGGGATTGAAAACTTTGATTGAAGCTCTTTTCCCTTGCCGGATTGAAGAGCATAATATCTGAACTTATTTTGAGCCTTTTGCCTTTGAATGAGTGCAATCCAGAAATTGCAAAACTTACATTCTCCATCGTACAAAAGTATTAGCTTTGAATTTTTATCTATTTGTTTTAAGCTATTCACTACTCTTATTTAACCAATTTAGAAAGCACCTTTAAAAACCAGTTTTGATCAGATTTAGCCGCCATATCGATCAACCCATCAAGCTTGCTTATGATGGCATCAATGTCTTTGGTCACTTTTTTAAATTCTTTTCCTTCAGAGGAATTTCCTAGCTCCGCATTAGAAACTTGGGCTAATACTTCTCTAATCGGTACAATCTCTCTTTTTCTCCTTTCCTTCGCAATTTGCTTCATCACGTTCCACAAATCCTTTTCGGCATAAAAATATTCTTTCCTTTCTCCTGGTTTATATTCTTTAAAAACCAATCCCCAATCAATCAATGCACGCATGTTCATGTTGGCATTTCCTCTGGATATTTTTAGCTCTTCCATTACCTGGTCAGTAGTTTTGCTGTCAGGAGCCAACATAAGTAAAGCATGAATTTGGGCCATTGCCCGATTTATCCCCCAAGAACTTCCAAGAACACCCCACTCTTGAATAAACTTATATTTCGCTTCTTGTAAATCCACTTTATTTTGTTTGACACTAAATTAATTTTATTTTTTTAAATTTTCAAAACTTTTTGAAAGTAAAATAAATCAAAGGTTAAAAAATCTGACTATCTTACCTTGATAATTTAACAAAAAATTGTATTTTTACTGTTAAATCTAACTACCAATGAAATATTTATTACTCCTTACTACACTCATTTTATTCGCTGCCTCATGCAGTTCTGATTCAAAAGCCGAACTTGTTTTGGCAGACTCCCATTCCACTTTCCACATAGAAGGAATGACATGTGCTGAAATGTGTGCAAAACGAATTGAAGATAAGATAGCGAGAACTGTGGGAGTAAAAAATTGTACCGTTGACTTTGAAAACAAAATTGCTTCATTAAACTATAACAGCCAGGTGATTGAGATTGAAGCTATCGTGTTAATGGTAGAGGAAATGTCAGAAGAAAAATATACAGTAAGTGACCTAAAAACAGAAGAAATTACAAACTCGCAAAACAACATTAAGTCAAGTTCGGAAAATGAAACGAGACAAATACTCTCAACTCCTAGTTTTGAAATCCCCAACTTATTAGACTATCTTAGAAGTATTATATAAGTCTTTGTAAAAAGACAAACTTATAAAGAAAGGTGGAGGGAAAAGGCCCTTTGAAACCTTGGCAACCGTTTCAAATTATTGGAAAAAGGTGCTAAATCCTTCTCTGGAAACAGAGAAATATAAGTTGCACAAAAGGAAATTTAAACCCTCTTTCTGCAACAAGCAGAAAGAGGGTTTTTTAGTAAAACTCATTTTTGAAGAGTCCGTAGGACGAAATCAAAAGTGCAAATTGAACTAATCCCGAGCATTCGGGATAGTATGTGATAAAAGAAGAAACAGATTAAAACAAAGTGCAGTGAGTAAAATGAAAGAAGAATTAAAAAAAAGAGTCTTAGTCCTAGATGGAGCCATGGGAACCATGATTCAACAATACCAATTAGGCGAAAAAGATTTTAGAGAAGGATGGTTTGAAGACAGTACCTTTTCACTTAAAGGAAATAACGATTTATTGTCCTTAACTCGTCCAGATATTGTCAAAGCGATTCATGCTAAATACTTTGAGGCAGGAGCTGATATTGTAGAAACCAATACCTTCAGCGGAACCTCAATTGCCCAAGAAGATTATGGAACTCAAGATAAAGTGTATGACATTAACTTTCATTCAGCAAAAATAGCCCGAGAAGTTGCCGATGAATTTACTGCCAAAGAACCACATAAACCAAGATTTGTAGCTGGTTCGATAGGGCCAACAAACAAAACTGCTTCTATTTCGCCAGTAATTAATGATCCTGGTTTCAGGGCCATTTCGTTTGATGAATTGGTAACTGCCTTTTCGCAACAAGCGGAAGCACTGATTGATGGTGGAGTAGATTTGCTTTTGGTAGAAACAATTATTGACACGCTCAACGCTAAAGCAGCTCTTTTTGCTATTGAACAAGTGTTTGAAAAGAAAGGAATTGAACTCCCAATCATGGTTTCGGGAACCATTACCGACCAAAGCGGAAGAACACTTTCGGGACAAACTACCGAAGCGTTTTTAATTTCTACGGAACATGCACCTGTAACAAGCATTGGGCTGAACTGTGCCCTAGGAGCAAAAGAACTTCGGCCCTATTTACAAATTATGGCAAAAAAATCTCCATTTCTAGTGAGTGCACACCCCAATGCTGGACTGCCCAATGAATTTGGAGAATATGACGAAACTCCTGAAATGATGGCCGAACAAATAAAAGTATTTCTGGATGAAGGTCTATTAAATATTGTAGGTGGTTGTTGCGGCACGACTCCAGCTCACATAAAAGCTATTGCGAATTTGGCACAGAACTACGAACCACGAAAAATAAAAGAGAATTAAGACACCATTTCCCGAATTGGCGGGACACTCAAGGTTCAAACTAAATACAATTAAACACTCACATTGTCATTCCCGCGAAGGCAGGAATCTTATTCCTCAGGCTGATTCTCGTTTTTAGATTCCTGCCTTCGCAGGAATGACAATTTAAAAAAGAAAACAGAATAATAATAAATACGAAAGAATATATAAAACCAACAAAAAATGGCAACACCTAAACTATACAAAGAAATAGACAAAACTATTCTGGAAGCAATTCCAAATCCTTCGAGAGAAGCTTACGAGATAAAAATTAAAATTCCGGAATTCACTTTCCTCGGAGTAAAAGAACAACCTGATTTTGCAACGGTATTTCTTACGATGTATCCAAAAGACAAAATCATTGAACTGAAATCATTGAAACAATACGCCTTTCACTTGAGAGACATTGTGGTGTCTTATGAGCGGCTAATTAATATTTTTTACGATCATTTAATGGAAGTATATGAGCCAGACAGAATGAGAATTGAAATGATTTGCAACCCAAGAGGAGGAATTTCTGCCAAACTTGCTATTGACTCTGATTGGAGCGCGAGGGGCGGAGACGAAAAATACAAAGATTGGATGAACCAAGCTGGGACGGATAATTGGAGTGTGGTGATGTAAATCCCATCCCGATCCCTACCCAAAGGGAAGGAAATATGCCCGGGTTAGAGAGAAAAGAACAAAATGATTAGAAAATAGAGAAAAGACTTTTGGATGCTCGTTTTATCATCAATTCAATTATCTACATTCAAAAAATAATTGGTCATTCCGTGCTTGATACGGAATCTGTCAACAAGCATTGATACAATTAAATAACAGACCCTGAATCAAGTTCAGGGTGACTGATCTTTTTTTGAATCAATTATAGAAGAATACAAAAAATGAAAAACTACACATTAAAACTAAGCGGATTAGAACCGTTACTCATAACCCCAGAAACCAATTTTGTAAATATTGGGGAACGTACCAATGTCACTGGTTCTCGTAAATTTTTGCGACTAATAAAAGAAGAATTATTTGACGAAGCACTGGATGTAGCTCGCGATCAAGTGGAAGGGGGTGCACAGATTCTGGATGTGAACATGGACGAAGGAATGCTGGACGGAAAAGAAGCGATGGTTAAGTTTTTGAACTTAATCGCATCAGAGCCAGACATTGCGCGTATTCCAGTAATGATAGATTCTAGCAAATGGGAAATCATAGAAGCCGGACTCAAATGTATTCAAGGAAAAGGAGTGGTAAACTCTATTAGTTTAAAGGAAGGCGAATCAACATTCATTGAACAAGCGAAAAAAGTAAAAATGTATGGAGCGGCTACCATCGTTATGGCTTTTGACGAAGATGGGCAAGCCGATACGTATGAAAGAAGAATTGAAATCTGTAAAAGGTCGTATGACATCCTGGTGGATAAAGTAAAATTTCCTCCTCAAGACATCATTTTCGATCCGAACATATTCCCTGTTGCAACTGGAATACCTGAACATAATAATTACGCAGTTGACTTTTTTAAAGCCACGAAATGGATTAAGGATAATCTTCCTGGAGCCAGAGTAAGCGGAGGTGTTAGCAACGTATCTTTCTCTTTCAGGGGAAATAATGCAGTGCGTGAAGCCATGCACTCCGCATTTCTGTACCATGCCATCAAAAATGGAATGGATATGGGAATTGTAAACCCAACTATGTTGGAGATATATGACGAAATCCCTCAGGAATTACTTAATAAAGTAGAAGATGTTTTATTAAACAGAAACGAAAACGCTACCGAAGTACTTTTGGATTATGCAGAAAGTGTGAAAGGAGATGGAAGGAAAAAAGAGCGAGATTTAACCTGGAGAGAGCAAGATGTAAAAGGGCGAATTACTCATTCCTTGGTAAAAGGAATTACTGAATTCATTGAAGAAGACACTGAAGAATGTCGTTTGCTTTATACTGAACCCATTCAAGTTATTGAAGGTCCTTTAATGGATGGGATGAACGTGGTGGGAGATTTATTTGGTTCGGGAAAAATGTTTTTACCTCAAGTGGTAAAATCTGCCCGAGTGATGAAACAAGCCGTTGCTTATTTGAATCCATTTATTGAAGCTGCAAAAAACGGAGCGGTTCAAACCAACGGAAAAGTGCTAATGGCGACTGTCAAAGGCGATGTTCACGACATCGGGAAAAACATTGTAGGAGTAGTTTTGGGGTGCAATAATTACGACATTGTGGATATGGGTGTAATGGTTCCTACCCAAGACATTATCAAAAAAGCCATCGAAGAAAATGTGGATGTTATTGGATTGAGTGGATTAATAACGCCTTCGTTGGATGAAATGGTGGATGTAGCCACCGAAATGGAAAAGGCAGGACTCACCATTCCACTTTTGATTGGTGGAGCGACTACTTCGCGGGTTCACACTGCTGTAAAAATTGAACAAAACTATACCAAAGGACAAACCATTCACGTGTTGGATGCTTCGCGTTCGGTGACTGTGGTTGAGAAACTATTGGGGAATACTTCCAAGGAATTTGTGGCAGACATCAAAACCGAATACGACAGAGTAAGGCTAAATCACGCGAATAAAAAGCAACAAAAACGATTGTTGCCATATGACGTAGCACTCGAAAACAGGTTTAAAATAAATTGGAGAGCCGAAGATATTTATACGCCCAACTTTATAGGAAACAAGACTTTCGACAACTTTCCTATTTCAGAGCTTATTCCGTTTATCGATTGGACTCCTTTTTTTCAAACTTGGCAATTGGCGGGACGGTTTCCAAGGATTTTGGAAGACGAAGTAGTGGGAGAACAAGCCACAAGTTTGTTTGCCGATGCCCAAGAAATGTTGGCAAAAATTGAAAAAGAAAACTGGTTGACTGCCAAAGCCGTTATCGGAATTTGGCCAGCAAATTCCAATGGAAAAGACGATGTGTTTACCTACACCGATGAATCCCGAACAGAAGTTGCTTACACGCTATTTTCGTTGAGGCAACAAACACAAAAAGCTAAAAACCTACCCAATTTCTCTTTATCAGATTTTATCGCTCCCAAAGAAACTGGATTGCAAGATTATATTGGAGGGTTTGTAGTTACAGCTGGCTTAGGAATTGAACCTTACGTTAAAAAATACCAAGAAGACAATGACGACTATAATGCCATATTATTAAAAGCCTTAGCCGATAGATTGGCAGAAGCTTTTGCAGAATTGATGCACAAAAAAGTACGAGAAGAATTGTGGGGATATGCCCCCAATGAAAGTTTGGAAAACGAAGAATTGATAGACGAAAAATATCAAGGAATTCGTCCTGCTCCCGGCTACCCAGCTTGCCCAGATCATACAGAAAAAATTACTTTGTTTAAAAAATTAAATGCTACCGAAGAAATTGGAGTAGAACTAACCGATTCGTTAGCCATGTATCCAGCAGCTTCGGTAAGTGGTTTTTATTATGCTCATCCACAAGCCAAGTATTTTGGATTAGGGAAAATAGAAATGGACCAAGTGAAAAGTATTGCGGAACGTAAAGGAATGGAAGAGAAGGAAATGAAAAGGTGGTTGAATCCGGCGATTAATTAAGAAGAACACTCGGAATTTAAAGCTTTTTAAACCTCAGTTAAATCAGTCATTCTGAGCTTGACTCAGAATCTGTTTGCAAATAGGAAAGTCCTGCTAATTATTTTATAGTTTAACTGGTTAATAGTGCTTCCTACAAGCAAGAATAATCAGATTATCTTTTTCTACTTTATAAACTAATCTGTGTTCTATGGTAATTCTTCTTGACCACCAACCTGATAAGTTGTGTTTTAACGGTTCTGGCTTGCCAATTACTTCAAATGGAGTTCGCATAGCTACACGAATTAATTCATTCACTTTCTTTACCATTTTCTTTCCGTTTTTTGCCAATACAAATAATCTTCCCACCCTTCTTCTATCCAGAGTAGCTTCAATCAGCTTTTGCTCCGTATATTCTCCTTCGTTAAATTTCTCAATCCCACTCAATAACCTTTCGGCATTTTTAGGACTACTTAATAAATGTAGGGTTTCTTGTAAACTATCATAATCCGATTTTGCAAGCACCACCACATCTTCTTTGCTTTTTCTTTTTATATACAAAGGTGTATTAGAAGTAAATACTTTGTCCAATAAAGATTTTAAGTTCTGGCGAAAATGTGAATAGGTTGTAACAGTCATTGTGTAAGAATTAATTTATTCAAAAAAAAAGCATATCATTCAGTTGTACAACTTTTTGTACGACTCACTTTTCAAACCTAACAGTTTTTGAAACCATTTAGGTTTTATTTTTTCTACAACTTCCTCTCCAACTGATTCCTCAAAAAAACAATTTCACCCTCAAGGTGAGTTATTCGTTTTTCATATTGCTCTCTTTCTTTTTCTGAAAAAGCACGATAGTTTTGGTTGGTTCCAAAAGCATTTTCACAATTTTGAAAGATAAATCGTTCATCGAAACCTAAAATTTGAGTTAAACTTACTTCTAAAATTTCTCCTATTCTTTCCAGTTTTGTTAAGCTAACGTCCGTTTCATTATTTTCTATGCGGCTAAGTTGTCTTTGGCTCAACTTCAGTTGCTGACTCATATATTCCTGTGAGAAACCTTTTAGTTCTCTCAACTTTCTAATATTTGTACCAACGTCCATAGGTAAAAGATAGTTATAATTTGTCTAAATAAGACTTAAAATGTCTTGAATTAAACCTAAAAGCATAATAAACTTTAACGATTTTTTATTAAACTTGATTGTCTAACTGTATAGCTATAAAAATGAGAAGGCAAGCGGCCAAGCGTTTTCTTGGAAAAATAAATTAAACTTAAACGTTATGAAAAAAATAATCTTAAGCAGCTTGTGTCTAGCTGCATTGTCAATGACTTTCTTGGGAAGTTGTAAAAAAGAAGTAGAAAATGAAGCAATTAATCCTGCCTCCAAAATAGAACCAAGTGCCCTAGAAGGTCCGGGAGTTAAAGTTGTGGACACCTTCTATGATGGAACAGACGGAACACATGATTTTGGATGTTCTGGTATACCCACAAATTGCTTCGAAGAGTTTGTTGTAGAAGAAGCTGCTAATCAAGAATTGGCCAACATTATTCCTCAGCTGGAAGGAAATGGCTCCAACACAAGCAAAGCCCATATTGTAGAAGAAAACTACAGCTTATTGGCAAATTTTGCCAATACGGCTACCTTGGAGGCGGTAATGGCATTGGACTATACGCTCACCGTAAACACAAATGGCAATCTAACGTATTTTATCTTCAAAAATACATCCAACCAAGAAATAGTAGAAGTAAACCCGGTTAAACTATAATCTTAATTTCTTTATCAAAAATAGAGTCTAACACTTAAATAAGAGTTAGACTTTTTTCAACTTACTACATGAAAAAT
>CBFHPW010000041.1:0-10304 GCA_965657945.1 Flavobacteriales bacterium | reverse complement strand
ACACGTGGATAAATGGAGTGACTTACACAAGTTCGAATAACACAGCAACTGATACACTAACGAATGCACAAGGCTGTGATTCAGTTGTTACGTTGAATTTAACGATTAATAACTCAACAACCGGAATCGATACTCAAACAGCCTGCGACAGTTACACGTGGATTGATGGAGTGACTTACACGAGTTCGAATAATACGGCAACCGATACATTAACTAACACAAATGGTTGTGATTCAATAGTAACATTGAATTTGACGATTAATAATTCTACCACCGGAATAGACGTTCAAACAGCCTGCGACAGTTACATGTGGATTGATGGAGTGACTTACACAAGTTCGATTAACACAGCAACTGATACATTAACCAACGCAGCAGGATGCGATTCAGTTGTGACATTGAATCTGACAATTAACCCAACAGCCACAATTACTACCCATCCAGCGAATCAGACAGTTTTTGTTGGTGGGATTGCTCAATTTCAAGTAATAGCCTCGGGAACAGGCTTAACTTATCAGTGGCAGGAAGATGATGGCTCAGGTTACAATGACTTAACTAGTACAGGAATTTATTTGGGTTCGTCAACAAATACTCTTACAATATCAGGAGTTAATGCTTCTGTTCAACAGAATGGATACCGATGTAAGACTTCAAATTCAAGTGGTTGTTCAGATACAACATTGGCGGCAATCCTCTATATAAGTTTAACAAGTATTGATGAAAATGGAGTGGAGGGAAGTTTTAAACTGTTCCCTAATCCAGCTAATTCAGAATTGAATATTGAAACTACAATAGCTTATACTTCGGGATCTATAATTAATACATTAGGACAAACTGTCATTCAATTTAAGAATGAAAAGATACTGGATGTCTCTCATTTAAAAACTGGGAATTATATTTTAGTTATAAAAGGAGGAAATAAGGAAGTAATAAAAACGGAAAAGTTTAATAAGTACTAAAATTTTTTTGTGATGGAAAAGGAAAAGCTCATAGTTATCGTCTACAATAATAGAATTAAAACTAACCTAACATGAAAAAAATTTGGATCCTTACCCTTGTTCTTACTTCGTTTTCTTTTGTTTCCTTTGGTCAAGCTTCAAAAGCTGATCCACCAAAACTAACACAAGTAGAAAAGCAGGAGTTAAAAAAAGACAAAGAAGCCTTTAAAGCAACATTGACAAAAGAGCAAGTAGCTAAACTTGCGGCAATCAAGGAAGCAAAGAAAGAAGCCAATTTAAAAGCCTTGCCAAAGAAGGAAAGAAAAGAAGCTGAAAAGAAATTTAAAGCTCAAAAGAAGGCAGTGTACACACCTGCTCAGCTGGAAATGAAGAAAGCCATGAAACAAAAGAAGAAAACGTTCAAAAATAATTAAAACTTATCCTCTAATTACTTCACGGAATATTTCGCGAGTTGTTTGATGATACTGAGAAGCTGTATTAGCTTTTTTTATTTTCTTAAAGGTTTTCTGAGGGTTTTCAAAGGACTGGGAAAAAAACTCCCAAAATCCTCTCATTTTCATTTTAATGGGTGTAGGACCACTTAAATATTCATCATATTCAGTGTATATCCTATCGTGAAACTCTTTGAAAACTTGCCATCTATTTTCGGGATATTCGCTCACGTTATTCTGAATCATTTGGGGAAGAAACGGATCGCTTATCAATCCTCTGCCAATCATAAAATGATCGATAGCTGGAAATCTTTCTTTTACTTTTCTGAATGCCTCCACAGAGGTGATGTCGCCATTGTAGTATAACGTATGTTTAGTGTGGTCCACTGCCTTTTGAAACCCATCCCAATCCACACCCCCTTTGTAGAGTTGTTTGCCAATTCGAGCATGGATGGCGATATTTTTTAGTGGAAATTCGTCCAGCATGGGCAAAGTATCCAATATTTCGGAAGCATTGTCGTAACCAAGCCTCATTTTCATCGATACCACAATGTCTGTTTCATTATGAACTCTTTCCAAGATATGACGAATTTGTTCAGTGTTTTTTACCAATCCTGATCCCATTCCTTGTTTGGTTACCATCGGGTAAGGACAACCCAAATTCCAGTTTAGTTCCTTGTACCCAAATTGTTGAATGAACTGAACTACAAATAGGAATTCATCAGCATCATTGGTCATTACCTGCGGAATAACTTCGAGCGTTTCATTGTTTTGAGGCAATATATCTCGTTCGTAAGCTCCCTTTATTACTAACTTTCCATTCAATCGTATGTAGGGTGAATAAAAAGTATCTATACCTCCAAAGTAGTGGTGAAAAGCATTTCGAAACCTAAAATCGGTAAATCCTTGAAGAGGCGAGGAGAGAAGAGTAAGATTCTTTTTCATGAATCATATGTTTGTTCTATAGAAAACATGGGAGTTGGGATTATTTCGCTGGAGGTCCGAAATTCCATTTTGCCTTTTTCCATTTGAGTTGTTCTTCGTAATCCAAAAATGTCCAAACCAATACTCGGCTCCATTTGTTTCCTTGTCCCATTGCTAGGGTCTTGTGATAAAATACTTTTTCTTCTTTCAATGTTTCTGTCAGCGCTTCCATGTGTTCTTTTTTAGAAACTAGGCTAGAGAAAAAGTAACATTTACCCGATACTGCTTTGCTCTCTCGAATCATTTTTTGGATAAAAGCTACCTCGCCACCTTCGGTCCACAATTCGTTGGGTTGTCCGCCAAAGTTCAATGTTTTGTCTTTGTTGGTGTAATGCGTTAGGTTTCTTATTTTTTTACGAGAAACTTTTCGAGCTTCTTGGGCCGACCCGTGAAAAGGTGGGTTACACAACGTAAGATCAATTCGGTCATCGGCTTCGATAACTCCTTGAAATATTAGAGAAGAATCCGATTGAAATCGTAATTCTACTTTTTCTTTGAGTTTTGGATTGTGATTCAATATGGCTTGAGCTGATTCTAGAGCAGTGGGGTCAACATCTACTCCAATAAAATCCCAGTCGTATTCCTTGCTTCCTATGATAGGATAAATACAACTTGAACCTACGCCAATATCCAAACATTTAATTTTCGGAATTTTTCTGTAATTATTCGCACTCAGAAGTTCTGCTATGTGATAAATATAATCTGCTCTTCCAGGAATGGGAGGGCAGAGGTAGTTTTTTGGGATGTCCCAATTTTGTATTTGATAGTGAAATGAGAGAAGAGCTTTGTTCAGCACTTTTACGGCTTCTGGGTCGTGAAAATTAACAGTTTCAGAGCCAAAATCGTTCACAAAAACGAATTCACTGAGTTTTGGACATGATTCTTGTAATTTTTTCAAGTCATACCTTCCGTGAAATCTACTTGTTGGGTGTAACCTCGATTCTTGTTTTTTTCTCTCTGCCATATTTTCAAAAGTTTATAGGGCAAAGATAACAGAACACACAAGTTTATTGCATAGTTTAGTTAGGTGTTACCCGTTTTAAAAAAAAATGTGAATCTACCTCACTACATTTTTCTAATTCAGCGAATTGAGTTTACACTTGTGCAATCAATTTGTCTAAAATATCGATGGCCGCAGTAGCGATTTTAGTTCCTGGTCCAAAAACACCCGAAACTCCGGAGTCAAACAAAAAGTCATAATCTTGTTTTGGAATCACGCCACCCGCAATCACCATGATGTCCTCTCTTCCCAGTTCTTTTAATTCTGCTATTACCTGTGGAACAAGAGTTTTGTGGCCAGCAGCCAATGAAGATACACCTAAGATATGAACGTCATTTTCAATGGCCTGCTTTGCAGCTTCCTTTGGGGTTTGAAAAAGAGGACCGATATCCACATCAAAACCAATATCGGCAAAAGATGTAGAGATTACTTTTGCGCCTCTGTCGTGTCCGTCTTGCCCCATTTTGGCAATCATAATTCTTGGTCTTCTTCCTTCTAGTTTTGCAAATTCATCCGCCTTCTCTTGCGCGGTTGTAAAGTCTTTGTCTTTCATAGATTCTGAGGAATATACACCCGAAATAGTTCGAATGGTTGCTTTGTATCGTCCAAATGCTTCTTCCATAGCATCAGAAATTTCACCTAATGTTGCTCTTTCTCTTGCTGCTCTTACAGCAATTTCTAATAAATTCCCTTCGCCTGTTTTGGCTGCTGTGGTTATTTCTTCCAAAAGTCTGGCTACCTTTTCCGAGTCTCTTTCAGCTTTCAATTGAGAAAGCCTTTCTATTTGTTCCAGCCTTACTTTTGTGTTGTCTACGTCCAAAATATCCAAGTCACTTTCCTCGTCCGTTTGGTAAGCATTAACCCCAACAATCACATCTTTTCCGCTGTCTATTTTGGCTTGTTTTCGCGCTGCAGACTCTTCAATTCTCATTTTTGGAACTCCTGTTTCAATGGCTTTGGCCATTCCACCCAATTCTTCTACTTCTTGAATCAATTTCCACGCTTTGTCAGCGATTTCCTTTGTTAAAGTTTCCACGTAATGCGATCCACCCCATGGATCTACTGCTTTGGTTATCTCTGTTTCCTCTTGAATAACAAGTTGGGTATTTCTTGCAATTTGTGCTGAAGCATCTGTAGGCAAAGCAATGGCTTCATCCAGTGCATTTGTATGCAAAGATTGAGTTCCTCCAAAGGCCGCTGCCATGGCTTCCACATAAGTTCTTGCTACATTGTTGTAAGGATCTTGTTCGGTAAGGCTCCAGCCGGAGGTTTGGCAATGAGTTCTCAACGCCATAGATTTTGGGTTTTCTGGATTAAATTGTTTGATCAATTTTGCCCATAACATCCTGGCAGCTCTCATTTTGGCGATTTCCATGAAATGATTCATTCCAATTCCCCAAAAGAAAGAAAGTCGAGGAGCAAACTCATCAATTTTTAATCCTGCTTTTAGTCCTGTTCTTATGTATTCGACTCCATCGGCTAGTGTATATGCCAATTCAATGTCAGCGGTTCCTCCCGCTTCCTGTATGTGATAACCCGAAATAGAAATCGAATTGAATTTCGGCATGTTTTCCGAGGTGTACTCAAAAATATCCGAAATGATTCTCATGGATGGAAGTGGAGGGTAAATATAGGTGTTTCGTACCATGAATTCCTTCAAGATATCATTTTGAATGGTACCTGAAAGCAGTTCTGGTTTCACTCCTTGTTCTTCGGCAGCCACAATATAAAAAGCCATAATGGGTATGACAGCTCCATTCATCGTCATCGAAACCGACATTTTATCCAAAGGAATTTGATCAAATAAGGTTTTCATATCCAGAACCGAATCAATGGCAACTCCTGCTTTTCCTACATCTCCTACAACTCTCTCGTGGTCACTGTCGTAACCTCTGTGAGTAGCTAAATCAAAGGCAACTGACAATCCTTTTTGTCCTGCAGCAAGGTTTCTTCTGTAAAAAGCATTGGATTCTTCGGCAGTACTAAAACCAGCATATTGTCTTATCGTCCAAGGTCTTATAGCATACATTGTAGAATATGGGCCTCTTAAATTTGGCGAAATTCCAGCCACAAAATCAAGGTGATTGAGTTTCTCCGAATCTTGTTTCGTGTAATGGGATTTAAGCTCAATCCCTTCATTTGTTTGCCACTTCTTAGTTGCGTCTTTTTTCGATTGAGAAAGTTTCTTGCTTTTGTGTAATGATAAGGTCGTAAAATCTGGTTTCATAGTTGGTAAAAATAGAGAATTTAATTGGTACGAATATAATTACTCCTTTATTTTTTCACTCTTACCAATTCCGTAAAAAAATTATTTTCTTTTTATTTATAGTTAACTTTGAAACATGAAACTAAGAACAGAAGTACAAATTCCTATTTCCCCATTTTCGATTTCGCATCAACACAAAATCATCAGTTTTGGTTCTTGTTTCTCGGAAAGTATAGGAGAGAAATTGCACACTCATAAGTTTGATATCTTCAACAATCCGTTTGGAATTCTGTTTAACCCGATTTCTGTTTGTTCGGCAATTTCAGAGTGTTTGGAAAATAAAACCTACCAAGAGGATGAATTAAATCAACACAATGAGTTGTACTTTAGTTTTAATCACCACAGTAAATATGCTGGAAACAATAAAGCTGAGGTGGTTTCTCGGATGAATTCGGCCATTCGAATTGGGCAAGATTACCTCGCATCTTCCAAGGTTTTGATTATGACATTTGGAACTGCCTGGGTGCATCGAATCAAAGAAACAAATGAAGTCGCGGCAAATTGTTATAAATTGCCTGCCTCTCACTTTAAAAAAGAACTTCTTTCCGTTCAGGAAATTGTGGCTGAGGTTTCCAGTACATTGTCAAAATTGAAAAAAGCTAATGCCTCCATACAAATAATTGCCACCATTAGTCCAGTTCGGCATTGGAAAGATGGAGTAGTGGAGAACCAACAAAGTAAAGGTACATTGCATTTGGCTTTGAAAGAATTAAATGAACAATTTGAGAATTTAGTTTACTTTCCTTCCTATGAAATCTTGCTAGATGAATTGAGAGATTATCGATTTTATTCATCAGATATGCTGCATCCCTCCGAATTGGCAATCGATTACATTTGGGAGAAATTTGTCGATACGTTTTTTAACAAAGAAACAAAAGCATTGAACAAGCGAATTTCTCAACTAAAAAAAGAGAAAAATCACAAACCTTTCAATCCAGAAAGCGATGAGTTTATTCAATTCTCACAGAAATTAACTGAAAAGGAAAATCAAATGTATAAAGACTTTCCCTACTTGATGAGGGATTGATTGAAGGGACCTTCTCGAGAATATTTCCTAAGACATTAATTTCCAAACTAAATTTGTCATTCTTTCGAAAGCAGGAATGACAATAAAAATTGTTTCGTTTTTATTTCAAATACTTGCTTAACAATCCAGAAACTGATTCATCCTTCGCATTTTCTGTAATTTTATTATATTCTGTTTCAGACAATTCTTCTTTCACTTTAGCCTCCACGGCCAACAAAGGTTTCTCATCGGGTGGTTCAGGAAACAAATTTTGCTCTTTGAATAATCTCCTTGTTACCACAGCCACTTCATGAGCTCCAGAATAATTACCTTTTTGTTCCAACAAGTAGGATAGAGCTATCAATCCATACGCATCTTCAGAAGTGGAATCTAGTTCTCTGCGCAAAGCATAATACTTAGCTATCAATCGTGCTGCTTCCTCAAAATCTCCTTTGGCTGTAGACACAAACGATTTATTAAAATGATCAATCATAAACATTCCCTTTGAGCCTGTTTTGGAACTGTGTTCCATGCTTTCGATATAGAATTTTTCTGCTCTATCTAAGTTTCCAACCAACCTCCACATTTCTGCATTTTGGTGGGCTCGGTACATCATCCATTTTTTGTTTCCCGATGTTTCCGCAAGTGACTTCAATCCTTCGCTCAATTCTGCCAATCTGTTCGTGTCCAAGTTTCTTTGAGCGTTTCTGCACAGCGAAGTAAGTGCTCTACCTACGAGTGTGTCGTTCTTGGTTTCTTTCCCAATAGCCAATACTTTTTCTGCCAACTCCACCGATTCATTGTCTTTTCCTTCTTTAAAGAGTTGATAAGCTTCGGCAAGCATTTCTTTGGGAGCGAGCTCGAGGATTTTCTCCTCTGTTTGTATGACCTCAGGTTTTTCTTGGGAAGAGCCGCAACTTATTTGTAAGGTTGCAAGTAGTAAAAATGGAATTGATTTTTTCATAGCTTTTATTCATTTGCTGGTGTTCCTTTTTACATAGAAACCACCTCATTCATTCGTTTGTAACGAAGTTATACAAAAATTCAAATTTCTATCAAATTGTTTGGTTCAAAAGCGGTATTTTAAGCACCAAGAAAAATTGATTTTCATGGTAAACAATGTCGGTTGGCAGATTTATTTTAAACTTTCGCTCTGCAGGGTTATTGGTCGGAAAGGTTTGAATATGGGTAGTAAGGGAGTAAAAAGGACTGAACTTTCGGTTAAGCAGTTAGCCAAATCTTTGATTTGGATTTTACCTTAATTTTTTTCTAAAAGCCATATCAAAGATTTGGCGGACTTTATTCAATGCTCTGAATTTTCAATTTACTTCAAAATCCCCTATTACTTATACATTTTGTTATGGGCTTTTAGTTTTTATTCATTTTAGCAATAACGCGAAGTGATATAATTGAATCTTTAAAATTTCCAAATATTTTCACAGTACTCTGTTGAACGCCATCATTTTCTATGGAGCTCCTATTAGGTGTAAATCTTAATATAATTTCATTTTTTTCATTAGGTAAAATTGTATCTTTAGGATAAGACGTTATTGTACAACCACAACTAGAAATTGTTTTTGAAATCAATAGGGTATTTTCGCCTATATTTTCAAAAGGGAAACTGATTGAAGTGTCTTTCAAAGTTGTTAATTCTATAATTTTAGTTTTGCTTGTAAAGTTTATTTTTGTTGGAACTAACTGTAAAATTGAGTTTGAAGGGATTTTAATAAATGAAACTTTTTTATTGTTTGATGATTCACACATTGTAAATAAGCATAATAGTGGAATTAATAAAGTTGCTTTCATTTTAAATTATTTTAAAGAGATGATATGACAAGATGGATGTTTTGTGATTTTGGTTATTTTCATTACCTATATCAATTAATATACCTTCTGGAACAGGAATTATGGCGTTTAGTTGATATGTGTTTTTAGGAAAAATTGTTTCGCTTAAAAATTCAAAATCCGAATTGTACATTTGGATAGAAAATTCTTTATAATCAGTGGTTCTAAAATAGGGGTTTTTCCATTTTATTATTTCATCAGTAGTATGTGAACAAATTTGATAATATAACTTACGATATGAATCATAAATTATCCTTTCATAACTTCCATTTTTCAAACTAAAATCAACAGAGTATGTAATGTCATCAAATCTAGTTGTATCATATTTGCTATCAAAAAATGTATTGTTGCATTTTTCAAGGTTAATATTTTCTAATTTATGATTCTTTTTTAAGATTTTTAAATTTTCTTCAGATGAAAATCCCACATAATATGAGTTATCATTACTACAAATCCGTGGAAATAGTTGACGAAAAGTGTATTCATTATTAGAATAATATTCGGAAAACATGATTTCATTAACTAAATTAACATTTATAGAATCTTTTATGCTATAATCCAAAACATAAAATGTATCATATTTCTTTAAATAATAATACGGGGCAAAATGAGAATGATAAACAATTAATTGTTTTTTCTTTTTTAAATTAACAATTGGAATAGTGTTCGCACCATCATTAAAGTTTCCATATGCAATGTTGCCAAAATCGGGAATTTTTTTTGGAGTAATATTAAAACTTTTTTCAATTTTACCAGAAGAATTTATTATGTAATATTCTGATTTAAGTTGAGTTGAAATAATAATATACTCTTCGTTAATAAATTGAAAAGCCCTAACTTCCTTTTTATTTGGGAGGTTCTCTAAATTTATTTTTTTGTATTCAACTTTTGTTTTGTAATCAAAAAAATGAAGACAATAATCCACATTAGAATAAACAACTAAACTTGGTTTTTCCCAGTTGTAAAATTTAGCATTTATTCTGTGAGTGGGACTAATGTCTGTTTCTGTAAAGAATTTAATTTCACTGTCATAAATGAATTCAATAGTTTTTCTTTTGCAATTTAAAAAAAAAAGAACTATCACTATAATTTGGAGTGTTTTCATAAGTAACTTTAATTCAGATTTTAAAAAAAAAGGCTTTGATTACGTAATCAAAGCCTTTTGCTTTTTATTTTATAGGCAAAACGTATATTTCAGTATTGCTTTCAGTAGCCACAACTCCAAAATAATCTACTTCATTATTTGAGGTTAGATGTTTTAAGAATGCACTCCCATTTAAAAACATTTCAAGAATGTCTGACTCAAATACACCTTCGTAGTATTCTTCATTATTTCCGAAATAGTCTGAATTATCCACTGGGTTTGGAGATAATCCGAATAATTCAGATTTTTTATTTCCGTCTATAGTTACTTCAGCAGCACAGCCTATTTTTGATTCAGTACAGTCATTTGATGAAAAACGACCATTTTTATCGCCTCCAATTTTTAATTGTGAAGGGGTGATTTCTGAATTAATATTATTACTAGGCGTTATTCCTTGTTCTTTTGAACAGCTACTTAATAGTAGTATTGAACTTAATACTGTTGTAAAAATTATTTTGGTTTTCATATTTTTTATTTTATGTATTCATCCAAATACGGGTTTGTATTTTTTTACCACTTTAGTTCTAATTTAGGAGAGAACTTTATCAATATATTTGACTTTCAAATTATTGATTTACTCCTTTATGAACTTTAAAACGAACTATTGTTATCCTTTTTATTTTCTCATCCAAGTAAGGAGAGCACTCGGATATGATTCATACGAAACCG
>CBFHPW010000040.1:0-10749 GCA_965657945.1 Flavobacteriales bacterium | reverse complement strand
TAATGACACTTACGGCCTCGCTCTTTTTATTCTCGTGCGGAACCGAAAGCTCTACCGATGAGAAGTGCGAAGAAGAATGTAAAAAAGAGAATTGTACGCACAGCGATAGTTCAAAAAAAGAATGCTCAGCAGATTGCACAAAAGAATGTTGTGCTGATAAAAAAGAGAAAGAATTTTCGCTGGGTGATGTAAATCCTGCTCTGGAATCAAAGCTTAAGGACATCTCTGGGTCAGAAATGTTTATTGAGCAAATTGGCAAAAAAACTGGCGCATTGTTTATTTTCTCTTGTAACACGTGTCCTTTCGTTGTCGGAAATGGAGAAAAATCAGAAGGATGGGAAAACAGATACAACGGCATACAAGAGTTGGCTGATAAATTGGAGATCGGTTTTGCCCTGATCAACTCCAATGAAGCAAAAAGAGAGAAAGAAGATTCTTTTGATGAAATGGTAAGACATGCTGAAGAGATGAACTACAAGGGAATAAACTACCTATTAGATGAAAATCATAAAGTAGCCGACATGTTTAATGCTATGACTACTCCACACGTATTTTTATTCAATGATCAAAATGAATTGGTGTACACTGGAGCTATTGACGACAACGTGGATAAGAAAAACGAGGTAAAAGAAAATTGGCTGAAAGATGCTATGAACGCGATGGCCGAAGGAACTGAAATAATGACTCCAAAGACCAAAAACATGGGTTGTTCCATAAAAAGGGTGAAACATTAATTCATTTTCAACTCAATCTTATGCAAGTCTCGACTATCAATCGAGACTTTTTTTGTACCTTAAAGTAAAATATTTTGACATGAAAAAAACTCACAAAACATTCATATTTCTGGGTATAGCGCTTTTAGTTTTGGGTACTTTGGCTAAATTGAATCATTGGAAGTATGCTTCCGAGCTCTTTTTGTTTGGTATGGCATATTTTGTCGTTTTCGCCACATTTACCCTGATTAAAACTCAACAAAAGAAAAAAAAATAAAACCCAATAACACTCGTTTCAACTATTCATTTCGTACATTTATTCGATCAAAAATAACGAATGAAAACAGAAATAATCTCCATTGGAGACGAACTGTTGATAGGTCAAACTATCAACACCAATGCCTCTTGGATGGGGCAAGAACTAGCCAAAATTGGCATTAAGAATAATAGAACCACCACTATTTCAGATACGGAAGAAGAAATTCAAATCGCACTTCAACGAGCAGAAGAATATGCCGATTTAATTCTTATTACTGGCGGACTGGGACCAACCAAAGACGATATTACTAAAATAGTTTTGTGCGATTATTTCGATACTGAGCTTGAACTGAATCAAGAAGTATTAGCAGATATTCAAGCCTACTTCAAACTCCGGAACAAACCCTTTTTAGCCTCGAACAACCAACAAGCGATGCTCCCAAAAAAATGCAAAGTATTGCGTAATGCAATGGGAACAGCCTCTGGGATGTGGTTTGAAAGAAACGGAAAAGTGTTTGTTTCTATGCCGGGAGTTCCCTACGAAATGAAACATTTAATGGAAACAGGAGTGTTTCCTGAAGTAAAAAAAACATTTGGGCTTCAAGAGTTAGCACACAGAACTATCTTGACACATGGCATTGGAGAATCGTTCCTTGCAGAAATAATTTTGGAGTGGGAAAACCGCCTGCGGGAGTCAGAGTTGGAAATGGCCTACCTCCCCTCGCCTGGTTTGGTAAAATTGAGAGTGACCAGTAACAAAGGAGACTCCAAATTGGTGAATACATTTTGTGACGAATTATACAAAATTATTCCAGAGTATATCTTTGGAGAAGGAACCATTACGATGCAAGAAACACTTGCAAATTTACTAATAGAAAGAAACGAAACTGTTTCATTAGCGGAAAGCTGCACCGGAGGTTTTGCCTCGCACTTATTAACAAAAATACCGGGAAGTTCTGCCTTTTACGAAGGCAGTATCATCTGCTACTCTTATGATATCAAAGAAAAGGAGTTGGGTGTTCCAAAATCGGTTTTACTAGATAAAGGAGCCGTGAGTAAAGAAGTTGTAGAGATATTGAGCATGGAAATAAAGAAAAAGTACAATACTCATTATGCTATTTCGATTTCGGGAATCGCTGGCCCCGCTGGAGGAACAGAGGACAAACCAGTAGGAACAGTTTGGATCTCTGCCAGAAGCAACCAACGTGTTGTTTCTAAACGATTTAATTTTGGAAACAACAGAGAAAGAAATATTTCGCAATCTGCTATTGCGGGGTTCAATCTATTACGTAAATTAATGTTAGAAGAAACCAATTAATCATGATAAACGAAATCTTCTTATCGCAAAAGGACTATTTTCAAAAAGAACTTCAGTCAAGAACTATCCAGTCACGGTTGGCGAAACTGAAAAAGTTACAAAACTGGATTCGGCACAACGAACAGTTTATTTGTGATGAAATTTATAAAGACTTTGAAAAAGGACGAGAAGAAGTTTTACTAACAGAAATAAAGCCTATACTCGATGAAATAAAACAACACAGAATCCATTTATCGGATTGGGCGGAATCCAAAAAAGTTTCGACTAGTTTGTCCTTTTGGGGAACTAACTCTCATATTCAATATGAGCCCAAGGGAGTTACCTTAATCATAGCACCTTGGAATTATCCGTTTAATTTATGCATTGGTCCCTTAATCTCAGCTATTGGTGCAGGCTGTACGGCAATCATTAAACCGAGCGAGCACACTCCCAACACCTCCAATCTTATTGAAAAAATGATTTCTGAGTTATTCAGTAGCCAAGAAATTAAGGTGATTTTGGGAGATGTATCCGTTTCTACAGAGCTTCTCAACCTTCCTTTTGATCATATATTCTTTACTGGTAGTCCAAGCGTGGGTAAAATAGTCATGACAGCGGCCGCAAAAAATTTAACCTCCGTAACTCTTGAATTGGGTGGAAGAAACCCCACTATTGTAGATGAAACTGCCAACATAAAAGATGCTGCCCAAAAAATTGTTTGGGGAAAGTTCATTAATTCAGGGCAAACTTGCATTGCACCTAACTACATTTTGGTACACGAAAAACAAGCAGAAGCTCTCAAGAAAGCACTCATTGAACAAATAACTATTCAGTTTCCAATTACCGATGAGTCGAGAACCAAGATTGTGAATCCCATTCATTATAAAAGACTAGTTGACCTGCTCGAAGTAACCAAGAAAGAAGAGGGAGAGATTTTGGTTGGGGGAGTCGTAAATCCAGATAAAAACTTTATATCTCCTACGCTAGTTTCCAATTTGACCCCGAAATCATCTATATTCAAGGAAGAGATTTTTGGGCCAATTTTGCCAATCTTTTCATTTTCTACCTTGACCGATGCTATGGAAATTTTGCAAGAAACCGAAAAGCCTTTGGCACTTTATTTATTTAGTAAAAACAGAAAAAATAAACAGTTTGTGCTACAAAATACCAGCGCTGGAACAACAGCAATCAACGAAACAACCATTCAATTTGCTCAACCCCACTTGCCATTTGGTGGAGTTAACCATAGCGGAATTGGCAAAGCACATGGAGAGTTTGGATTTCTAGAATTCAGCAACCAACGAGCCGTTCTATCTCAGCGCATTGGCTTTACAACTCTCAAAACTATACTTCCACCTTATTCAAAATTCAAAAGGAAATTAATTCGGTTTATTACATTTTGGGCTTAATGTAAACTTAAAAAAAAAATCAAAGAAACAGAAAAAAAAGTCGTACATTTGCATGCAATTACAGAAAAACAAACGACTATGTCTCATTCTAAAATTGTGCAAGAAGGTCTAACTTACGATGACGTTCTTTTGATCCCAGCTTATTCTAATGTTTTACCAAATGCGGTAACTCTAGAAAGCAAAATCACTAAAAACATTTCTATCAAAACTCCAATTCTATCGGCTGCGATGGATACGGTGACAGAATCTGAATTGGCTATTGCAATTGCGCAACAAGGTGGAATGGGAATTATACATAAAAACATGTCAGCTGAGTCTCAAGCCAAAGAGGTGAGAAAAGTAAAGAGAAGTGAAAGCGGAATGATAACAGACCCGGTTACTTTAACCTCTAGCGCTACTGTTGGAGATGCTTTAAATCTGATGGCCGAATTCAAAATTGGTGGTATTCCAATTGTGGACGAAATTGGATTACTGAAAGGAATTGTGACAAACCGAGATTTACGTTTTGAAAAAAACAACTTCAAAAACATTACGGAGGTAATGACAAGTGAAAAATTGGTTACGGCAGTGAATGAAATTTCGTTGGTTGAGGCTGAAAAAATTCTTCAGCAACATAAGATTGAAAAATTATTGATTGTAAATGACGCCAATAAATTAACTGGACTCATTACTTACAGAGATATTATAAAAGTAAAAAAACACCCAAACTCTTGTAAAGATGAACAAGGAAGACTGAGAGTTGGTGCGGCTGTGGGCGTTACTCACGACACACTAGAAAGGGTGGCTGCACTTGTTGGAGCCGGAGTAGATGCAATTGTTATCGATACGGCACATGGACATTCACAGGGTGTAATTGACAAACTGAAGTTAGTTAAAAAAGAATACCCAACATTAGAAGTGATTGTGGGAAATATTGCCACGGCAGAAGCTGCAAGAATGCTTGCAGATGCTGGAGCTGATGCAGTGAAAGTGGGAATTGGACCAGGTTCCATTTGTACTACTCGCATTATTGCGGGTGTTGGAGTCCCTCAACTATCGGCAATTATGAATGTTGCAGAAGAATTAAAAGGATCTGGAATTCCTGTCATTGCAGACGGTGGAATTCGTTTTACGGGCGATATAGTAAAAGCTATTGCCTCTGGAGCAAGTTCGGTTATGCTAGGGTCAATGTTTGCGGGAGTAGCAGAGTCACCCGGAGAAACTGTTATTTACCAAGGACGAAAATTCAAAACTTACAGGGGAATGGGTTCTCTTGAAGCAATGAAAAAAGGTTCGAAAGACAGGTATTTTCAAGACAGCGAAAACGATGATAAAAAGTTAGTGCCTGAAGGAATTTCGGGAAGAGTTCCATTTAAAGGGTACCTAAGTGAAGTGATGCATCAATTGATTGGTGGATTGCGCTCTGGAATGGGCTACTGCGGGGCAAAAGATATCGAAGCTCTGAAAGAAGCTAAATTTATTAAAATCACTTCGGCTAGTATTCAAGAAAGTCATCCCCATGATGTGACTATTACAAGAGAGGCACCTAATTATAGTTTAAAATAGGTTTTCGTCTATACTTTCTGTTTTTATAAAAAAAAGGGTAAATTAGCCCTTCGATTTATCAAAACAAATAAAGCAATGAAGAAAACACTGATAGCAACTTTATCTCTACTTTTAGTTAACTCGCTTTTAGCTCAAAACAATCCTGTTTTATTAAAAGTAGCTGGCGAAGAGATAAGAAAAGATGAATTTTTATACAACTACACCAAAAACAATTCGGATGTAAAGTATGACAAGGCCTCTCTAGATGCTTACACAGAAATGTTTGTGAAATTCAAACTCAAAGTGGCTGATGCAAAAGCAGCTGGATTGGACACCATACCCAGGTTGCAAAATGAATTAAAAGGGTATGTTGAGAAATCAGCAGAAAAATATTTATCTGATCCTAGTGCGACAGAGGAATTAATCAAAGAAGCTTACGAAAGAAAAAAGTTTGAAATAAATGCGAGTCACATCCTAATCATTGAAGGAAATGCTTATGAGAAAGCATTGGAAGCTAGAAAAGAAATTATGAACGGAGCCGATTTCGAAACGGTCGCAGTAAAATATTCTCAAGATCCATCTGTTCAGGAAAACAAAGGAAAACTTGGTTATTTCACTGCTTTTCAAATGGTTTATCCGTTTGAGGATGCTGCTTACAACACTCCAATAGGTGAAGTATCTATGCCTGTAAAAACCAGATTTGGCTATCATCTAATCAAAGTGAATGACAAGAGACCAAACCCGGGTAAAGTACAAGTGGCACATATTTATACAAAAGCTCCAGCTGATGCAAATGCACAAATAAAGGCGAATGCCGAAGCAAAAATAAAAGATATTTATCAAGAACTTCTTTCTGGAAAGAGAGATTTTGCCACTTTAGCCAAAGAATATTCTGATGACAATACATCTGCCGACAAAGGAGGAGAATTACCCATGTTTGGCTCTGGAAGAATGGTTCCTGAATTCGAAAAAGTTTCATTTTCTTTAGAAAAAGATGGAGCTGTTTCTGAACCTTTTAAAACATCCTATGGATGGCACATCGTAAAAAAAATAAAATCTGAACCTATCGGAAGTTTTGAAGAAATGAAAAGTGAAATCCTTTCAAACATCAAGCGAGGCGACCGAAGCGGTAAGACCAAAGAACACTTTGTAAATAAATTAAAAAAGGAATACCAGTACACAGACAAATCTTCGAAATGGATTAAAAACAGTTTCAGCGAAGAAGTAATTGGAAGACTCAAAGCGGATGATGACAAAGTTGCTTTCAAGTACAAAAAAGTTCCAGGATTTTTCAAGCCCTCAACCAAAGTTAAAATCTCTGAGTTCAGAAACTACCTTACCTCCCATTTACCAGCTGCTCAGCAAGATATAGAATCGAATTACAAAGAATTTACCAATGAGTACTTTTACAAGTATGAGAAATCACAATTATTTACCAAATACCCTGAATACAAATCTTTGGTAAAAGAGTTTGAAGATGGGATTCTATTGTTTGAAATATCAGACCAAAATGTATGGACTAAATCCAGTAAAGATACCACAGGACTTGAAAAGTTTTTTGAATCTACTCAAGAGAAATATAAGTGGAAAAAAAGAGTTGACGTTGAAATCTATTCCTCGGCTAAAAAAGATATCATACAAGAAACCTATATCTTGGCAAAAGACTCGGGACTTTCCTCACAAGAAATATTAATGAAAGGAAACAAAGCGTCACAACTCGACCTAACAGCGAAAGAAGGTAAAATTGAAATCGAAGGAAATGAAGTTCTTTCACAATTTCCGATTAATCAAGGAATGTCTGAATTGAAACTCATCGAAGGTAAATTTGTATTTCTAAAAATTAACGAAATAATACCCCCTCAGAAGAAAGAATTGAAAGAAGTGAGAGGAATCGTAATTTCTGAATATCAAAAATACTTAGAGAGCGAGTGGTTAAATTCATTATCAGAAAAATACAAAGTATCCATAAATAAAGAAGAAATATACAAACTAAAACCAACTAAAAAATGATTAAAACAATTAGACTTACCTCACTGCTATTTGCCGCGGCTATCTTATTTGGAACTGCTTCATGCAACAAATACGAAGATGGACCGAGCCTATCTTTAAGAACAAAAAAGGCGAGACTAGTAAACACTTGGGAATTAACAGAATCAGTAGATGGAAGTGCTGATATTTCAGATTTTTCGAGAGGAATAACTTTAACTATCGAGAAAGATGACAAATTCAATTACGGTGGAGAAACTCCACAAGGGATTGAAGCAACAGGTTCTGGAACTTGGGAATTTAACTCCGATAAAACAGTATTAATCCTAACCATAGATGGTCAAGTAATACCAGACAAATGGACAATTACTCGATTGAAGAATGATGAATTATGGTTGAAAAAAACTCAATCTAATGGCACTGAAGCTATCCAAAAATTCAAAGGATTAGATTAAGTTGAAAAACACATTGAACAAAAAAAGCTACCCTTCGGTAGCTTTTTTTTTGTTTTTTTCCAAACCAAAAATAATTCAGGAAATAATCATTTTTTTAATAGAAAAACGACCATCTATATAAATAACTTTAACCAGAAATACTCCACGAGTAAACTCAGAAATGTCAAGAACTGTTTTTTCTTTATTCTTAACAACCTCATCCAGAATGATTTGACCTTTGATATTCATGATTTGAATTCTACGCATATCTTCGGATGTAACTTCGACATAATCTGAAACAGTGGGGTTAGGGAATAAGTTGAACGTATTAGGCGGGAGTTCAAGCAGACTTGTTCCACAATTTGGATCAAGATGAATAGCATATGCCTTTTGAGCAGAATCATAACAACCACTCATATTTGTTTTTGTTTGATTGTAAGATCCAATTGTCACTGCGTTCAAAAAATTTCCAGTCTCACCAGGAATGGCAATACCATTCTTGTACCATTGTTTTGTTCCTCCATTTGCTCCTCTCAATTCAATGGTATCTCCCGGGCAAATGAGAGAATCGTTGGCAGATTGGGTTATACTAAAAACTGGAGAGGTTGCGTTTACAACAATAAAGTCCTCAGTTTGAAAATCACTCGATCCATTGCCAATTGGTATTCTGGCAAAATAGGTGCCACTAGTAGTAGCCCAATAAGAATTTCCAGAACCAGTTTGTACCACAGAATCTTTGTACCATTTCGTTCCTGGAACACGATATATCGTAGATAGTAGCACGGAATCACCCGGACATAGAAATGCCGAATCACCCATCATGGCAAGTTGTTTTTCTTGTAAATAACACATATCCATTACATTATCAGCAATTGAACCGATAAGATATTGAGTTGGACTGCCCACATAATTTCTATAAGAAGTATCAGAAGACCTTATTGTATCGTCTCGATAAAAACTCAAATGCATCCTATTGGTACTTGAATCATAAAAAACCCCATGAACTTCGTCATTAAAACCAGAAGTTAAAAATCCAGCCTCTGTAGAAGTAATCAAATTATAAATAAAAACACTATCATCATGGCCTCTGTATATATATAGCGAGGAATCGATTGGACTATACTCCATAGCTCGAGAATTAGTTCCATCATTTGCTTTTGTGGAGTAAAGTAACGTCTCAACCCCGGAAGTGAGATTGAGTCCATACACTTGTCCTGGAATAGAAGAACCGTTTCCAGTCACGTAATACAAAATCCCATTATCTCCCAAATCACCCGTATGGGCGTAGGTACCCGTCAGTGTTGAAATTAAGGATAATTCGCCTGTAAAGGGATTAACTTCATATAAATTTCGATCTGATCCTGTATTATTAGAATCACAAATCGCATACAGTTTATTATCCGCAGGATTTAAAAAAAGAGCATGACCTGAGGAGGCTGATGAAGCCAATGTATCGAACTCCTCATTGTTCATGTCAAAAAACAAAATTAAGCCAGTATCATCAATCCCAACAAATCGATTTTTTGTTGTGTTTTGTGAAAATATGCCTATCATCCATAGAGCTAGAAAAGTAGTAAGTAGAATTTTATTTTTCATAGTTAACAGTTTAGTTGAATTATTACCTTAAGATAGAGAAGCTATCTGTGTTTAGTAATTTTTTTAAAATTTTTTCTTTAAAAGGACATTTTTAGTCGCTGAATAACCATTCCAGTATAAAAAATTAAAAAATAACACAAATAAACAAATTGAAATTTTAGAAAAAGATCTATCCTCAGGAGTAAAGTAATTGGCCGGTTTACCATTTTAAGACAATTGCCAAACTATTTGTACGAGATTTCACCTCTGCTTAGAACAACGTAATAATGGCCGATAGATTCGAATCAATAATCTCGATTACCCCTATAATTACTAAAAGACTCAAGACATTCTCTTGGGTCTTTTTTTATTGGAATCAAAAAAAAGAAACCACAATATCTCTTTTTGTTAATAATTAAACTTAATTTGTTAAATTTTTAAGTAAAACAATGAAAGTAATGAAGTTTGGAGGAACTTCTTTAGCCACTCCTGGAAGAATGAAAAAGGTAGCTGAGCTAATTGCTCAAGAACAGGCAATTATTGTTCTTTCCGCAGTAAGTGGCACAACCA
Source organism: Flavobacteriales bacterium (assembly GCA_965657945.1). GTDB lineage: Bacteria > Bacteroidota > Bacteroidia > Flavobacteriales_D > CAJJDF01 > CAJJDF01. Next base: position 983 of record CBFHPW010000040.1, on the reverse strand, counting down.
ATTCACTGACCGAAATAGCCGATTTACTCTACAAAAACGAAAGAAACTCATAAGACCTGCACTCTACCAAGCATCACATCACATTCAAAACATCTCGTCAGATTAAACTCAAACTGAGTTTTACGATGTGGTTGGACCCATTTGCGAATCTTCGGATTGTTTTGGAAAAAGAATTGAAATCAAGAAATCAAAAAAAGGAGACTTCATAAAAATACATAGTGAAGGTACATACGGAGAGGTAATGACAAGCAGTTATAACTTGAGAGAGCAAAATCCTGTTGTATTTATGAATGGTTAATTGAATATTCTAGTTATCATTTTAGTGAAAACGGAAATCATATTGAACAAGCAACATTCTCAAATTAAGATTACCACATTCATGAGGATGACAAATGATAAGAAAAAAGCAAGTCACCCTGAACTTGATTCAGGGTCTGTTTACTAAAATTGGAGTATTAAATTAACAGATTTCGCATCAAGTGCGGAACGACTATTTGATTTTGTGTTGGATTAAAAAAGTTTCTTCCCTCAACACATCAAATGCAAACTCAATCAGCTAACCCGTTGGCTCATTCCCCAATTAACCTTACCTTTGCAGTCAAATACAACCAAAGTCTATGATTTCTACTGAAAATATATCCTTACAATACGGAAAAAGAGTGCTTTTTGATGAAGTAAATGTGAAATTTACTCAAGGAAACTGCTACGGAGTAATCGGTGCTAATGGAGCGGGAAAATCAACTTTCCTTAAAATTTTAGCAGGTGATATTCAACCTACTTCGGGACGTGTAGCCATTGAGCCAGGAAAAAGAATGGCTGTGCTAAAACAAAGCCACTCGGAATATGACGATGTTTCGGTTCTTGACACAGTGCTGATGGGTCATACGAAGTTGTGGAACAACATGAAAAAGAAAGAGGAAGTGTATGCCAGAGAAAACTTTAGTGAAGCTGACGGAATGGAAGCTGCCGAGCTAGAAGCTGAG
>CBFHPW010000039.1:0-11342 GCA_965657945.1 Flavobacteriales bacterium | reverse complement strand
TACAGGAAACCTCACTCCATTAGTTGCCGCAATCCTTATGCCTATAAGTTCTATATCAGTTGTAGCTCTATCTGTTTTTCTGATTCAATTTCGTTATGCAGGGATCCTTTCAAATAATTCATCACTATAATAATGGTGGAAAAAGGTAACCAAAAAAATACTGATTAATGTCATACTTTTTTGGTCCCTAGCTCATTTCACTAATCTCCTCATACCCTTTACTTTGTGGTATGAATATTCTCTTTGTATTAATCGGAATCAGCATATCTCTAGCAATAGTCTTTCTAGCACTATTCATTTGGTCTGTGAAATCTGGGCAATACGAAGACGACTACACTCCTTCGGTTAGGATGTTGTTTGAAGATTCAAAACCAAAAGAAACAAACAAATAAACTATGGAAAAATTTAGTTATGACAATGGAATTGTAAGAAAGTTTAGCTACGCTACTCTTCTGTTTGGCGTTGTCGGGATGACTGTTGGGTTATGGATCGCCCTGCAACTTGCCTTCCCTCAATTGAACATTGCAAAATGGGTGAACTTTGGTAGAATGAGACCTCTGCACACGAATGCAATTATTTTTGCCTTTGTAGGAAATGCTATGTTTGCTGGAATTTATTACTCACTTCAGCGTCTCTTAAAGGCAAGAATGGCAAGTGATTTATTGAGTAACATCCATTTTTGGGGATGGCAATTCATCATTGTTTGTGCTGCTATTACCCTGCCGTTAGGAATGAGTTCGAGTAAAGAATATGCCGAACTAGAATGGTGGATTGATATATTAATTGCTGTTGTTTGGGTGATTTTCGGCTGGAACATGTTTGCCACTATTCTCAAAAGACGAGTTCAACATTTGTATGTAGCTATTTGGTTTTATATCGCAACATTTGTTACAGTAGCCGTTCTTCATATTTTCAATTCCATTGAAATTCCAATTAGTTTTACAAAAAGTTATTCTTGGTACGCAGGAGTACAAGATGCTCTTGTTCAATGGTGGTATGGTCACAATGCGGTTGCATTTTTCTTAACAACACCGTTTTTGGGTCTTATGTATTACTACGTTCCTAAGGCCGCTAACAGACCGGTTTATTCTTACCGATTATCTATCATTCACTTTTGGACATTGATTTTCTTGTACATATGGGCAGGACCTCACCATTTATTATATTCTTCATTACCCGATTGGGCTCAATCTCTGGGAGTTGTATTCTCCATTATGTTGATAATGCCTTCCTGGGGAGGAATGCTAAACGGACTTTTAACACTCAGAGGAGCTTGGGACAAGGTAAGAGAGAATCCAGTTCTAAAATTCATGGTAGTTGCTATTACAGCCTACGGAATGTCAACATTTGAAGGACCTATGCTGTCATTGAAAAATGTCAACATGATTTCTCACTTTACAGATTGGACAGTGGCTCACGTTCACGTGGGTGGATTGGGGTGGAACGGAATGATGACTTTTGGTATGTTCTATTTCATATTCCCAAGAATTTTCAACACAAAACTATTCTCAATAAAACTTGCCAACACACACTTTTGGTTAGCAACTTTAGGAATTCTATTCTGGACAATTCCAATGTACTGGGCAGGATTTGTTCAAGGATTGATGTGGCAAGATTTTAAACCAGATGGAAACTTGGAATACGAATTTATTGATACTGTGGCACAGTTAAGACCTATGTACATGCTTCGTTCTTTTGGAGGATTGATATACTTGACCGGGGCAATCATAGGAATATATAACTTATATAAAACTTCAAAAATCGGTAGTCTTATCAAAAATGAAGAAACTGAAGCTCCTGCTCTAGCTCCTGTTCATGCGGAAAGCAACGAAGGATGGCACAGAGTCATTGAAAGAAAACCAGTGAGAATGTTAATCTTCAGTTTGATTGTCATCTTAATTGGAGGAGTTGTGGAGATTATTCCTACCATGATTATCGAATCTAATGTGCCTACAATTGCTGCTGTTAAACCCTATACTCCTTTAGAGCTAGAAGGGAGAGACATCTACATCAGAGAAGGTTGTAACAATTGTCACTCTCAAATGGTAAGGCCGCTAAGATTTGAAACCAAGAGATACGGTGAGTACTCTAAAGCAGGTGAATTTGTCTATGACCACCCACATTTATGGGGAAGTAAAAGAACGGGGCCAGATTTGCACAGAGAAGGTGGAAAAAGAGGTGACTCTTGGCACTACACACACTTCTTGAATCCAACACAACTAGAGGAAAAATCTATTATGCCAGCTTATGATTTCTTGATTGAAGAAGACTTAGACATGAGTTTGCTAAAAAGAAAAATTGGTGCATTGAGAAGTATTGGAGTGCCTTACGAAGATGGACTGGAAGAAAAGGCCGAGGGAATGGCCATGGAACAAGCTAAAGGAATTGCAAACAACATCATAACGGACTTATTTAAACTAGAAGGTGAAAAGAAAGAAGCAGCGGTGAATAATTTAAGTAAGAAAGAAGTAGTTGCAATTATCGCATACTTACAAAGACTAGGAACAGATATCAAAGTAATAGAAAGAGACTAATGTTAAAATATATCAAAAATCATATGGCAACGATAGAAGGGATTGAAATATATCCCATCTTCTCTCTCATTCTGTTTACTGTCTTTTTTGCAGTGGTCGTTTGGAAGGTTGTGAGCCTCAGAAAATCAGAAATTACAAAATTGGAAAACACACCTTTTGACTAGGTGAGTTTTATAAATAATTAAACCATGAAAAAAATGAAAAACTACACAAAAGGATTGGGATTATTCGCAGTTTCAAGCTTGTTCTCCATTTCTAGTTTTGCTGCAAGTACAGATACCAATCAGTCTGGAGGATTATCCAACGAAACAGTATTCTATATCTTAGCAATCTTGGCTGGATTACTACTTGTGGGGATATTCTTCCTGACTAGTTCAGTAAAAGATCTAATGAAAAGTGAATTCTATAAAGAAAAAGTATACGAACAAGAGGATAAAAAAAGAAAGAATTCTGGCTCCGGTGGTGCAGCACTTATTGCTTTTATTTTAGGTCTTCCTTTCGCTTCTTTTTCTCAAGATGCTGTAGCTCAGACTTTGGAAAGCACTGACCTCCCTCTCTCATGGGTTTGGATGATGGTAATTGTAAACATTATACTTCTTGGGGTGGTATTCTACATTAGAAATTTATTCTTTCAAATTTTACGATCAGTAAAACCTAAAAAAATCGTCATTAAAGATGGGGTTGTCCGTGCTGAACCAAGTAAGATTAACAAAATCCTGACTGATGCAGTTCCGCTAGACAAGGAACACGAAATCTTGATGGATCACGAATATGATGGAATCATGGAGCTGGACAACAATTTGCCACCATGGTGGCTCTACAGTTTTTATGTTTCTATCGTATTTGCCTTTATTTATATCATTAATTACCACGTAATTGAAGCTGCCCCACTTCAGCAAGAAGAATATGAACTTGCCATGGCAGAAGGCGAAAAAGAGGTAGCAGAGTACTTGGCTTCTCAAAAATTAAATGTGGACGAGACCAATGTTGTACTCTTGACCGAGGCGAGCGACCTATCGAAGGGAAAAGGTATTTTTGAAAAGAAATGCGTGGCTTGTCACGGTAAACAAGGAGAAGGAGTGATTGGACCCAACTTAACGGATAACTATTGGTTACATGGAGGTGATATAGCTTCTGTTTTCAAAATCGTAAAGTACGGAAAGGCTGAAAAAGGAATGCAAGCTTGGAAGGACGAATTGAACCCAATAGAGATGCAACAAGTGTCATCATTCATCAAAAGCATCGCAGGTACTGCTGTAGGATTAGGAAAAGCTCCACAAGGAGAGATTTTTGAGGAAGGAAAGAGCGATTTGGCACCTTCAGATTCTACTGCCCACTCAACGAAGGAAATGGCAGAGGTTGCACAGAATTAAAAGTACACAAATCACGAGATAAAATGGGTCAGACGAAGCCAACAGAAAACTTTAGAGATAAAATCTCTACAGTAGATGAAAAGGGGAAACGAATATGGGTTTTTGCTAAAAAACCATTCGGAAAATGGTTCAACAAAAGACAAGTTGTTAGTTATTCACTTTTGTTGTTTCTATTTTCATCCCCTTTTATTTCTATCGATGGTGAACCATTGCTCATGTTCAATTTATTGGAAAGAAAGTTCATTATATTTGGCAAAATATTTTGGCCACAAGACTTCTACATATTTGCAATTGCAATGCTTACAGGCCTTGTATTCGTAGTACTTTTTACTTTAGTTTTCGGAAGACTATTTTGCGGATGGATTTGCCCTCAAACGATCTTTATGGAATTTGTATTCCGAAGAATTGAATACTGGATTGAAGGAGATTGGACGCATCAAAAAAGATTAGAGAGGCAGCCTTGGAACAGAGATAAAATCATCAAAAAAGTCTCGAAGCATGTCATTTTCTTTTTTATCGCATTCTTTGTCGCAAACATCTTTCTTTCCTACATCATTGGGTACAAAGAAGTATTTAAAATCATAACTGACAACCCACTGAATCACATGGGAGGCCTTATCGCAATCTTGGTCTTTAGTTTCTTGTTTTATGGTGTATTTGCATTTATGAGAGAGCAAGTGTGTACTACAATTTGCCCTTACGGAAGACTGCAAAGCGTTCTCCTTGACCAAAACTCTATGGTAATCACGTATGACTACGTGCGAGGAGAAAATAGGTCTAAATTTCGGAAAAAGGAAGACAGAGAGGCCGAAGGGAAAGGAGATTGTATTGATTGCAATCAATGTGTGAATGTATGTCCTACAGGAATTGACATACGAAATGGAACGCAACTCGAATGTGTAAATTGCACCGCTTGTATTGACGAATGTGACCATATCATGGAAAGCATTGACAAACCAAAAGGCCTCATTAGATATGCATCAGATGAAAGTATTAAAACTGGGATTGCCTTTCAATTTAGCAAAAAAGCAAAAGCTTATTCTGTCGTTCTGATTTTATTACTTGGTCTATTAGTAACACTCATTGTCTCTCGATCTGACTTTCAGCTTACAGTAAAAAGAACTTCTGGAAGCCAATTATTCCATGAAATGGAAGGGGGAAAATATGGTAACATTTACTCGATGAACATCATCAATAAAACAAACAAGGATCTTCCTCTAGAATTCAAATTACTGGAAGGCAATGGTGAAATAAAAATCATCTCAGATTCTCGAACCCTTCCAAGACAGGATATGTACACATCTTCTTTTTTACTTATTATGGATGGAGATAAAATAGAAGGGCTAAAAACCTACTTTAAAATCGGAGTATATTCCGAAGGAAAATTAATTGACAAAACAAACGTAACCTTTATTGGGCCAGCGTTTAACTAAAAAACACACACTTATGAATTGGGGATGGAGAATTGCACTATTTTTGACATTATTTATTAGTTTCATTTTATACATGGTGATTTACTCATTTGGACGCACAAATGATTTGGTCTCAGATGATTATTACAACCAAGAAATTCAATATCAAAAAAATATTGATGCACAGGAAAATGGCTTGTATTTAGCTAAAGAAATTAGCATCAATTCAAAAAAAGATGTAATACTGATAGAGTTCCCAAAAAGTTTTGAAGCCAAAATAGAAAAAGGAGACATTTCATTTTACCGACCAGACAATGCAAAACTGGATCGATCATTTACAATGGAACTTGACCAAAACAACACTCAATCTATCCATAAAAGTGAGGTAGCTAGCGGATTCTATAAAATCACTATTCAGTTTATTCAGAATGGCGAATTACACTTAATCAATAAAGAGATGTGGTTATGAATTTGGCAGAAGGTTTTTTAATTGGATTTTTAGGTTCTATACATTGCATTGGGATGTGCGGCCCCATTGCACTTATGATCCCCACAAGTAAAAACTCCTTTCTAAAGTTTTTTCAAATTATCACTTACAACTTGGGTCGAGTACTCACCTATTCCCTTTTTGGTTTGTTTTTTGGTCTAATTGGAGAGTCTGTGAGAATGATGGAGATTCAGCAAATTGTTTCCATCGTGGTGGGGGTAATTCTTATTGTTATAGTTATTGGGACTTTATTCTCATACCACAAGGCTGCAAACAAGGCCAACAAATTTGTTACCAAACTATTTGATCCAATAAAAAAGCATTTTGGCAAATTACTGGGAAGGGAAAGGAAAAACTTGCTTGCCCTCGGTATTCTAAATGGTTTTTTACCTTGCGGACTTATTTATTTCGCTTTGGCCGCTTCTATTACTTCCGAATCGATTGCGGGTAGTTCTCTCTTTATGGCTTCATTTGGACTTGGAACTATTCCTGCCATGCTCATTTTTATGTATTTCAAAAGTGCGATCAATCAAAAAATAAACCTACAAAAAGTAGTTCCATATATGCTTTTGGCTATGGGAATGTTGCTCGTACTACGAGGCATGAATCTTGGAATCCCCTACCTTAGTCCCGAAATACAAAAAACTGAAATGGGAGAAGAAACCTTAGGAGGCTGCTGCTCTGCGGACACACAGTTTGAAGAATAATTCTAATCGCAAAATCAATTTAGCATTCATTTTTTATACGATTAGAACTTTTTTCGTTAGGTTTAATCGCAACATCTTCGTAAAAGCGAAGAACTTAACCTATTTTCAAAAAAGACAAAAAATAGCTAATAAAGTCTGAGTTAAATATAATTGGCTTGAACCAATTGTTTATACAAATCAAGTAAGTTGTTTACCCCCAGTTTTCGAAAAATATTTTTTCTATGAGTTTTAATGGTTTCAATGCTTAGGAATAACGTTTTAGCAATTTTGTCATTAGATAAATTCTCAATCATCAAATGCAAAACTTCTACTTCTCTGTTACTCAGTTCATAGATTTTGGAAAAAACATCATCACTTAAAAACTCACCATCCTTTGATACCAGTGAATTTTCTGATTTTTCAAGGTGTTCTTTTGAAAAATACAACTCATCATGTTTCATACACTTTATTGCATTCAATATCTCTGAAAGCGATACATATTTCATGATAAACGCTTGAATATTTAATTCTTTAAGTTTGTTTAAAATCGATTGGTTACAATACGAAGTTAAAACCATAATAAATAAACTCGGCTTGTGTTTTCTAATTTCCCTAATCAATTCAAACCCGCTAAGTATAGGCAGATTAAGGCTAGTTATTATTAGATCAAATTCATGCAGAACAGCTAATTGCAAAGCACGTCTTCCTTCCTTGGCGCAAATAATTTCAACAGAATTAAGATGCTGATTTAGGAAATTTGCTACTCCTTCCTGATAAGAAATTTGGCTATCTACAATTAATATTTTCATCCATTCTATTTTAATCTATAATTCAATGCAACAATAGTTGACCATCTCTTTTGTGCGTGATTGAAGAAAACATCTTAACTAGGTCTTACCACACGACAACTGCAAATAAATTTGTTTTCGTTTTTTCTTTTAATCAACATTCTCGGTTCACCAACTTCATGCTCTATATTTTTGCCGCACTTTTGTGATCAATAAAAAGAAAAAAATACTCGTAGTATGAAATTGAAAAACAACTTATCTTAAAATCTGATTCGGTGACATTTCCTCGTTTATTTTATTGTTCGACTGACTCAAAAACTACCTTCTGTTGGGTAAAAAAAGCACCTTAACCAAAATATATTTGGATTCACTTGCAATATAACTATATTTTTTTACCTTGCTCCAGAAAAAATAAATAAATCTCCTGTGATTCAATACTTTAAAAAACTACTTGAACTAAATTTAGAGAAAAACATGCTTCGATCAGATTCAAAAAAAAGTGGTTTGAGAAAAACCACCCGTTCGAGGGATGCCTCATTAGGAAAATTTCATTTACATTTGCACCTTATATTACAAACTATCTAACATTCAATATGATACAGAATTCAATCAGAGTATTGGCTGTTTCGGTTGCGCTTTTATTTAGCGTCTCCTCTTCAGCACAGATTAACAATGACGTTAATCAGTATATGTTGTACCAACCTTTGGTGAATTTTGCTTCGGCTAGTAGTTACAAAGAAATTAGTTCAGCTCTTTACTACAGAAATCAATGGGTGGGATTTGAAGGAGCTCCCATAAATTATGCTCTACAAGTAGCTCTTCCTTTAAAAAATAAAAACACCACGCTTGGTATAAGAGTCATTAGAGACGAAATTGGTGTTAGAAGGAATGACATTGTTTCTTTTAACTACGCCCACAAAGTCAGACTTTCAGAAGGATCTTATCTTTCTTTCTCCTTATCTCCAAAAGTTGGTTTTCTAAAAGAGGCCAGGACCGAATTAACAGCAGCTGATGAATTAGACCCTCTTACCCAAGTTAATGTTCAAAAAAACGGATTGGTCAATGCCGAGTTTGGCACCTATTATTATCGAAATAACTTTTATTTTGGTGGAGTGCTCCCTAACTTATTACGAAACAACATCATAGGATCAAATAACGTTGAGACGTATTTCGCTTTCAACAAATTAGAATGGTTTATCCACTCAGGATATCAATGGGAAGCGAGATCCAAATCAAATTCAAAAGATTATCTTAATGTGTCAGGATTACTTAAAAGTGATGTGGGAGCTTCCTTGCATGGAGAATTCAATCTGATGTATCAAATAAATAATAAAAAAATTGGTCTAGGGGTGTCCTACCGAACTTCCAAAGCCATTATTGGAATGGTCCGGCTATCAATGTTTAATCAACTTTCATTGAGCTATTCTTACCAATATAACTATTCTAATCTAGCTCGATATCAAAATGGCTCTCATGAGCTCATGTTGGTCTTTGAAAAAAGAACAAATCGAAATTTAGTTAGATTGAATGTTCCAAGATTTTAGACATATTACATATGAAAAAACTACTTATCATTTTCCTGTTTATTGCAGTAAGTACAAATCTTTTTTGTCAGCTCAAGGACTTTGGAGTTGAAAAATTAATAGCTTGCGGATATTACCAAGAGGCATTCGATGAAATTCAATCCCAAAAAAAAGGATTGAATTCTATTGACTATGCTCAAATGGCCGTGCTTGCTTTTAAATTAAATCAATACAAAACAGCACAGAAACTATTTCTTCAAGTGGGGGATGACCACGCATTAACGGCTGAACAAAAGACAGTGAAGTTTGAAGTTTTACGAGCAGTAGAGAGCTACATGCCTGCCAGCGAAATACTTCCACAAAGTTATGGTGCGAAAAAAGAAATAATATCTAACTTCATAGATTTCCCTATTCATCATGTAAAAGTAAATGAAAATATTTTTATTGAAAAAAGCGAAATACAGTTTGGAAAAACCTTTATGGGACTCGCTTTTTCTGACGAAAGAGTTTTGATTACAGCCGAATTTGGTCACAACTCAACAATACAAGATTTGAGCAATGGTAGTCATTCTATTAATAATTCCGTAAAACAAAAAAAGAAACTCAATTACCAAGCGAATCCAACATTTTTTTCAGAAACAGAATATATCTACACTAAAAGCATTTTGGATTACCAGATTTTTAAAGGAAAAAAACACACGGAAAACAATGTCTTGAACCTATATTCTTACAATGAAGAAACAAAAAAGGAAGTAGAATTAGCCCGATTTAATTCAACGAACACAAATTCGGTCACTCCCTTTTATTGGCAAGAAGAGCGCATTCTATTTTACGCCTATTCCCTTGCTGAGGAGGAAAACTATGATATTTATTATTCTCATTATAATGAGGGGAATTGGAGTAAACCGACCAAACTACATAAAATAAACACTCAATTTAATGAAATCTACCCTTTTGTACACAATGGAATGCTCTATTTCTCCTCAAGAGGTCATGAAAATTTCGGAGGACTAGATTTGTTTAGTATTCCAATCACTATAGAAAATGGAGAAATAATACTTGACCAAAAACCTACAAACCTAGGCAGACCTTTTAATTCCTCTTTTGATGATTTTGCTTTGACTTATGTATCGAATAACGAAGGTTATTTTGCTTCAAATAGAGCCGAAGAATTTGGGGCAGATGAACTTTTTAAATTTACAGATAGTTCTGTAGACTACTTCCGTTACAACCTAAAAAACATACAGAATTTGTACGGTAAAGACATGGTAATTAATCAATACCAGACAACAAAAGAGGGAACAAAAAAACTAATCAAAACACTCATAACCAACAAAGAAGGTGAAATAATTATTCCCAAAGAGAATTTTAAAACCTCTGAATTCAAAATAGAGGTGAAAAAAGAAGGAAATCTCATATTTGAACAAATATTAGAGAACAGCACGATACGTTTAGCAACTCATTTTGTTTCAAAAGTCGAAGAAGGAGACAGCACAATTTCTCAAGTAAAAGCAGGTAAAACTAAAGGAAATGGTAATCCTGTAAAGTCTATTGAATTAGAAGATCAACTACCGAAAAAAAAGAAATTGAGTGACCAAAATGAACAATTAAATTCAAATGTAAATATTGGTGACACGGTTGTTTTTAATAATATCACTTTTGATTTAGGTTCAGCTTCACTAACCCAAGAGTCTTGCATGGTATTGAATAATCTTTTTGACTTTTTGAACAATAATTTAGAAATAAAGGTTGAACTAAGCGCCCACACCGATTGTGAAGGTAGTTATTGGGCAAATATGCGATTATCTAAACAAAGGGCTAATTCCGCTCGGAACTACCTTGTTAAAAAAGGTATTGATCCGGCTAGAATTGATGCAAAAGGATATGGAGAAAAATACATACTTAACGGTTGCTCAAAACCAGGTCAATGTTCGACTGAAGCAAACCGTATAAATAGAAGAGTTGAAATAATAATTAATAAAAAATAGAAAGATGAAACAAGTAATACTGATAATTTTAGGTCTGACCTTATCTACTTTGGTTTTTTCTCAAGGAGGAGGAGTATCAATTAGTAGCACCCTTGCAACTCCTGATGCATCATCCATGCTGGACGTGACTTCTGCCACAAAAGGGGTTCTTATTCCAAGAATTGCGTTAAGTTCGAAAAATGTAGCAGCACCTGTTACAACTCCGGCAAATAGCTTATTGGTATACAACACTGCCACTGCCGGTGTTGGAACTAATAGCGTAACACCTGGATTTTACTTTTGGAATGCTGCTATCCCAGCTTGGGAAAGAATTGTTTCTGGAACAACAACTATCGGCTCAGATGACCAAAATATTGATAGTCTTCGATTATCAGGTACAATCCTGACTACCTACATAGAAAATGGAGCCAGTGCAAGCGTAGACCTAGCTTCTCTTATAGATTCCAATAATATATTTACTTTTGTTCGAGACAGTTTACTAAGAGATAATTTTTATTTATCCAGTTTAACCACAATAATGTCTGACAGTCTAATTCAACGAAGATCTTTCT
>CBFHPW010000038.1:0-11704 GCA_965657945.1 Flavobacteriales bacterium | reverse complement strand
ATTTTGTACCGTCTGGCGAAAAGAAAGCTCCGCCATCATAACCCAATTCGGTTGTTACCTGTTTGATGTCGGTTCCGTCAATATTCATGGTGTACAATTCCAAATCTCCTGAACGATCAGAAGTAAAAACAATTAAGTCTCCCTTGGGCGAAATAGTAGCTTCTGCATCGTATCCGTCTCTAAACGTGAGTTGTTTTTTCTGGTTTCCTTCTAAATCTGCTACAAAAATATCGAAACTGCTGTAGATTGGCCACACGTATTTGTCTCCTCTTGGTGGTTCTGGCGGACAAGCCGAATCTGCTAAATGGGTGGAGGCAAAAATAATCGTAGAGTCTCCAGGCATGAAGTAGCTACAAGTCGTTCTGCCCAATCCTGTGCTAACCAATTGCGGAATGGTTCCGTCACTCAAGTCTTGGCCAATTGGCATTACGTATATTTGATCGCACTCTGCTCCCCATTTTGGGTTTTTTGCCTGAAAAACAAGGCTTTTATTATCAAAACTCCAATATGCTTCAGCATTGTCTCCACCAAATGTCAGTTGCTTAATGTTTGCCAAATGAACTTCTTCTTTTGGTTCTTCCCATTTCTCCGTTTCTCCAGAGTAGGAATCTCCTTTTTCTTTGTTGCCTCCACAGCTCATTGCTAATGGGATAAATAAAAGTGCTAACTGTTTTTTCATTGTGATAATATTTTGGTCAAAAATAAGGGTTCTCATTGAATCAAAACATAACGAATATCATAAAAAAGGATGAAGAGGAAATTGTATCTTTGCTCACGAAAGAGTTTTAGCTCTTTTTTTAAATCCTACAAATTAACATACAATGAAATTCACAATTACTTCATTCGCTTGCCTCTTGTTATTTGCTTGCGGCACACAAAATCAGGAAAATAAATCGATTTCACTTATTGCTGACTATACAGCAGATGTAACTTACTTAGCACACGATTCGCTCGAAGGGCGGGAAGTTGGTACAAAAGGGGAATTAATTGCAGCTGATTACATTGCTAAAAGAATGAAAGAAAATGGGTTGGCCCCAAAAGGAAATGACGACAGTTATTTTCAATTATTTACCCGAAACATGAAAGCTCATCCTCATGATACTGCCGGAACGGGCGAAACAATTGAAGGGCGAAATGTACTAGGATTTATTGATAATGGAGCCGAAAAAACAATTGTAATTGGAGCTCATTACGATCATTTAGGTTATGGAGAAGAGGGTTCTTTGGCCGATAGCGCAGGACAAATTCACAACGGGGCAGATGACAATGCGAGTGGGGTTTCTGCTATGCTCGGATTAGCCAAAAAATTGAAAGGAAAAAAACTGAATACGAATGTTTTATTCATAGCGTTTACAGGTGAGGAAAAGGGGCTTTGGGGCTCGAATTATTTTGTAAAAAATGCCACGGTTCCAACCACCGAAATAGCCTATATGATAAACATGGATATGGTAGGAAGATTGGATACCAATAATCGTTTGGCGATTTATGGAATTGGAACTTCTCCTCTATTCAAACCCATTTTAGATTCTTGTAACACGTTTGGTTTTCAATCAAAATTTGATTCTTCGGGAGTTGGACCATCCGATCACACTTCTTTTTATTTAGAAGATGTACCGGTGTTGCATTTCTTTACTGGTCAGCACAAGGATTATCATAAACCAACTGACGATACTGAGTTTATCAATTTTGAAGGAATTGAAAAAGTAGCCAATTACATCGAAAAAGTGATTGTGAGTTTGAATACATATGACGCCATTCCTTTTACCAAAACAAAAGAAAAATCGGAGAAAGCCAGAGCATTTAAAGTAACCTTGGGAGTAATTCCTGATTATCTTTTTGATGGAAACGGAATGAGGATTGATGGAGTAAAAGAAGACCGACCAGCATCCAAAGCAGGAATAATAAAAGGAGATATTGTTGTAAAAATGGGTGAATTTGAGGTGAAATCTATGAAAGATTACATGAACTGCCTGAGCAAATTTGAGAAAGAAAGTACGCACAAGGTAGTTGTTTTGAGAGAAAATGAACAACTAGAAATGGATGTTACTTTTTAACCAAAAAAAGGATAAAACCAAAAAAGGGCGGAAACATCAGTTTCCGCCCTTTTTTTATGATTAGTAGGTGTTTTTTTAGTGAGTTATTTTCTCGAAAGCGTCTTCAAAATCCACCTCATTCTTAATAAACTCAATTGTTTGGGAATAAATTTCTTCTGTTCTTTCTTCTGAATATCCTAACCCAATCGCAAACCTGTGAATTAATTTATCTTGTTTTTCTCCAATTATACCATCAGCTAACATCATCTGAATCAATCTGTAAAACCTCTTGTAACGGTCTTCTCTGTTTGTTGGTGGGTTAATTGCATGCTTCCCTATGTTTTTGATGATGGTGTCTAATTCATCATTCGAAACGCTTAGTCTTTTAGCGAATTTTTCTAGTAATTCTCTTTCCTCTGCTACTATTTGTCCGTCTGTAAGAGCTACCTCAACCAAGTTTTCCAGGTGTGAGTGGTTTCTTGTTTGTTGACCTCCTTGAAATGCATCTGATATTGACATGTGTATTCTTGTTTTTAAATTTTTTACAAATATATTTTATTTTTCTTTTAATTCTAACTTAAACCCTACTCCGTGAATATTGTTTATTTGAATTCCTTCGTCATGCTTTAAGTATTTTCTTAGTTTTGTAATAAACACATCCAAACTACGACCATTAAAGTAATTGTCGTCTCCCCAAATTAAATTTAAAACTAAACTTCTTTCTATTACTCTGTTTCTATTCTCAGAAAGTAATTTAAGAATTGCTGTTTCTCTTTTTGTTAATTTTTTATCCTCTTCTTTGTGGTTCAGTTTTAAATTTTGAAAATCTAGTTCATAACTTCCTAAAGCAATTATTCCTTCGTTTTCATCCTCATCTATTTCGTTATTTGCTCTTCTTAAAATAGCTTTTATCCTTAACAAGAATTCTTCTCTATTAAAGGGTTTTGTGATGTAATCGTCTCCTCCAGCTTTGAACCCTTTCACTTTATCTTCGGGATTGGATTTTGCAGTAAGAAAAATAATAGGAATCTCCTTGTCTACTTTTCTTATATCTTCGGCTATTTCGTACCCATCTTTTTCAGGAAGCATTACATCCAACAAACATGCATCGTATTTGTTCTTATTAAATTTTTGTAATCCTTCTTTTCCATCTCTACATAAGTGAACTGTATATCCTTCTAAATTCAAAAAATCTTGTACAACAATTCCTAAATTAAAATCATCCTCAACCAATAATATATTTCTTTTTTCCATTTTTTACTCTAATTTTTTGATACCGGAAAGATTAAAATAAATGTGCTTCCTTTTCCTATTTTACTCTCAATTTCTATTTCTCCACCATGCTTTTCCATCATTTGTTTTACATAGTAAAGACCTAATCCAAAACCTTTTACGTTGTGTACATCTCCTGTAGAAACTCGATAGAATTTTTCAAAAATTTGTTTTGTATCCTCTTTTTTTATTCCAATTCCATTGTCCGTTATTCTTAATTCTATTTCGGATAATGTATTCATTGTTGTAATCGTTATTTTCGGTTTATTAGGTGAATACTTATTTGCATTATCAAACAAGTTATAAATAATATTGGTAATGTGAATTATATCTCCTTCAATATGCGTTTTTGATGCGTTAAGATGCGAAATTATCTGTCCATTACGATCTTGGACTGGAACACTAAAGGTATTGATACAAGTATGAATCACTTCATGAATGTCTATTTTTTCAAATTTTAGTTTAATCACATCTCGATCAAGTTTAGCGATTTGAAGTACTCTTTCAACTTGATTTTCTAATCTCTTATTTTCGGTTTTTATAATCGATAAATACCTTCCTAGTCTTTCATTCTTAGTTGTCTCCTCCGAGTTGAGTAAAACATCTGTAGACAAGGAAATTGTGGAAATTGGAGTTTTTAACTCGTGGGTCATGTTATTGATAAAGTCGTAGGTAATTTTCGAAATTTTCTTTTGTTTCAAAATTCCATTAGCCAAATAAAAACTAAATAAACCGGCTATGAGAATAACAAATGTTGCTAACATTAACATGTAAGGTAATGATGATTTTTTGATGGGTTCTTCTTTTCTTAAATCCGAAAAATAAACTCCAAAGTAATACCCATCATGTTCCCATTTTAATGGAAACTTATTGGTATTTCCGGTTGTAAATTCGTCAAAAATAATTGAATCTGTAAAGCAATCATAAATTCCAATTTGGTAAGAATTATCAATGTAAAAACTTAAAAATTCTTCTTCAATCAATTGTTTTAAAAAATCCTTTGGAATCGTGTCGTAAAAACTCACTACAAAATAATTCGGTTGAATCTGTTTTACTGGATCTAAGTAAATGTTCGATTTTTCTTTATTAATAGAAATTAATTTATCTCTCACTTTGGTTAAAGCAAGAGTCACTTCTGTGTGGAAATTTTTGTATTCCAACTGTTTAATTTCTTCGACTATTTCTCTGTTTTCATGCTCAATTTCCAGAGAATTTTTTACAATAAAGAATTGCGTAAAAATAAGCCCAACTAATACCGAAATAGAGAGTATGATAATTATTTTGGCCGTTGTTTTCATTCTCTGTTTAGTTCTTCTTTAAATGCAGGTTTTATTTTTTTTCCATCCGTTTTTATCAACACATCATTTCTAAAATTATAGGTAACCAATATTTCACCTTTCTCATTATACCGAATCCATTTTCCCTCTTTTTTACCCAAAGAGTAATTACCTGTCCATTTTTTATTTCCATTTACGTGGTAATAAATATGTTTGTCAATCGGTTTTCCATTTTTGTAGTTTCCTTTAAAGTACAATTGATCCGTCCTATAAAAATAAGTCCATTCACCGTCTTTTTGTCCCTCCACATATTTTCCTTTTTCAGTATGATCGCCTACTTCATAAAACCAATTTCCATCTTTTAATCCATTGGTATAATCTCCTTTGGTAATAATTTTTCCTTCTTCATCGTATTCAATAAACTCTCCATTTTCCTTACCTCTTCGGTAATATTCTTCTCGATGAACCATACCCAACGGATAATACCAAACCCATTTTCCATTCAATTTACCGTTTTTAAATTTTCCTTTTTGTTCAATTTTCCCTGAAGGATAATAAAATAACCATTCGTCAACTCTGTAATCATTTTTGTATTTACCCTTCGCTATCACTTTTTCACCTTTTAAGTAAAATTTCCATTCTTTTTGTTTCAGCCCTTCAGAATCAATCAAACCTTTAGCAAATAAGGTATCTTTTCTGTAAATTTTTGTCTCAATTATATTTCCTTTTTTGTCATATTCTTGAGTAATTCCTTGTTTTTGGTCTAGGTCATTTTTGGCAATTGTAAAATGTATTTCGCCTGTTGGGTAATACTCTGTAAAAAATTGCACAAACTGAAGATCCTCATCGTTCATCAAAATTTCACCTTGATTAAATTTTTGTAAAGCATCCAGTTCTCCATTGTATTTGTATAGCTTAAACACACCGTTTTTCTTCCCATTTTTATACTCACCTTCTTCTCTTAAAATGCCATTTTCGGTATATATTTTCCAAACTCCATCCTTGTTTCCTTCTTTATCAAAACGATTAATTTTTTCTCTTCTTATGAGTTTACCTCTGTTGTATTCGTAAATTGAAATAATAGTAGAATCTTCTCTGTATTCGTATGCAGATCCATGATAGTTTCCATCTACATAATTGTACTTAAAATGAAGTTCTCCAGTTGGGTAAAACACTAATTTTTCGCCCTGCAAAGTATCATTGACGTAATGCGATTTCGAAAACAATATACCCGAATCACCAAACTGAATAAAAGGCCCATGTTTTTTATTTTTTTCGTAATTTACAATCTCTTTGATGTATTGATTCGAATAAAATTTCCAGGTACTATCCAGTAAAAAGTTTTTTCTATTTCCCTCCGATTTTAACGTACCGTTTAGGTTATAATTAAACCAATACCCATTAGGTTTTCCGTCTTTCAAAAAACCTTTGCTTGCTATATTTCCATTTTCGAAATAAAAAATATTAAACCCATTAGGGTTTGTTTGCTGAGAAAAAAAAGTAATGGGGAAAAAAATAGCCGCCAGTAAAAATTTAATATTTTGTGTATTTATTTTCATTGATTTCGATTACCCAAAGATAAATTAAAATCCCCAATTTATATTCTTCAGTTTCTTTACTCTAAACTCTATTCATTATAAATAAATAGTTTTTAAACTTATTATGTTATTATTATTATAGGTGTTAGTTCTGTGCACAAAAAAAAGAAAAGTTGTTTGTTATTATCAGTTGTTAAAACTTATTCACATTTTATTATACCTGTAAATTTACTACTTATATTTTTTTTAATTTATTGATAATTAAATCTATATGTTAAGAGTTGTTAAGAATTACTTTACTTCAGTTTCGGTTGAGATATTTTTGTGTTATCTCTATCAATTGTTAATTAAATTTTAGAATTTAACCTATCTTTATCTCTTCATAAAGTGAGTATAATTATCAAGTAAAAATATTAGGATATTATTTTAATTTATTCCCTTGTAATTTTATTTGAATTTATCCCATTACTTTTATGAGAAGCTATCAATATTATTTTTTCTTATACACGATTGTAATGTTGATAAGTAAAAGTTCTAATTAATTATAAATTAAGTATTTACAAACCTATAATATATTATTGTTAATAAATGTAAATTCTATGTTAAGAAGGTATATAACAAACTAAAAAACAAATCATTACTATGAGAATTGCGTTAGGATCGGATCATGCCGGATACGAATTAAAAGAGAAAATTAAGGAAGTGTTAAAAGAAAGAAACATCGGTTTTCAAGATTTTGGACCCTTTTCTGATGAAAGTGTGGATTATCCAGATTTTGGTCATAAGGTGGGTGAAGCAGTTGATAAGGCAGAGTTTGAGCGAGGAATTGCCATTTGCGGAAGTGGAAATGGAATAAACATGACTGTAAATAAATACAAGAATGTGAGGGCAGCTTTGTGTTGGACAAATGAGATATGCGAACTTGCCAGACAACATAACGATGCAAATGTGTTATCTATTCCGGCAAGGTTTATTTCCGAGGAATTAGCTTTAGAAATAGTATCAACCTATATTGATACTGATTTTGAAGGCGGTAGGCATGAGAGAAGAATCAATAAAATATAATATAATATAATGAAGAATCAAATGATGAAACAGTTGATATATCTTCTTGGTGTTATAGTACTTACCTCGTGTTCTTTGTTAAAACCAACATATAAGGTTAGCAAAAATAAATTCTCTCAACAATATGCTTCTACGATTACTCAGGAAGAACTAAAAAATCACTTGGAAGTAATTGCATCAGATGAATACGAAGGAAGAGAAACTGGGAAAAAAGGCCAAAGAATGACGGCTGAATATTTAAAAAAAGAACTCGATAGTTATGGAGTTACTCCAGGAAATAACGGAAGTAACTTTCAATATTTTCCATTAATAGAAACCAATAAACCTCAAGCTAATATTTTGTTTCACAACAAAGATTTCAGGTATGCAAAGGAATTCTATTTCTATGGAACTATGGCAAAATTTGAGGCTTTTGATACAGATATAAACAATTTAGTATCGGTAGAATACGGAATTGTAGAAGGAGAAAGAGATGACTATAAAGGACTGGAAGTGGAAGGAAAAATAGTGGTAATTAAATTAGAACCCCCTTCCGAATTTAAACAATGGGATTGGAGAAAGAAAGTGAGATTTGCGGAAAGTAGAGGGGCTAAACAAGTGTTTTTTTCTAGCACTAACTACCAAGAGAATTTAGAAAAGGTTCACCATTATTTAACTAAATCTTCCATGAGATTAGCAACAGATATAGTGAATAAAAAAAATCAATTTATTCCTTTCTATTTTTTATCGGACGAATTATTAAACGAGATTTATACAATAGAAAAACCTGATTCAACTTTTTTGATTCGTCATCCACAATATGAAACAATTCAGTTTATGTACACAAAAGGCATGGGGAGAATTGAATCTTCCAATGTAGTTGGGTTGATAGAAGGAAGTGACCCAGAACTCAAGCATGAGTATATTATTCTTACAGCTCATTATGATCATTTAGGAATACAAAATGGCGAAGTGTATAATGGTGCAGATGATGACGGAACCGGAACTGTGGCTTTACTGGAAATAGCTCAAGCTTTTCAGAAAGCAAAAAACGAAGGAAATGGGCCAAAAAGAAGTATCGTGATTATGCCTGTTTCGGGAGAAGAAAAAGGTTTGTTGGGTTCAAGGTATTATACTGAAAATCCTATTTTTCCTCTCGAAAAAACGGTGGCTAATTTGAATATAGATATGATTGGTAGGTTAGATGAGCACCATACCGAAAAGGAATATGTGTATGTAATTGGTGCCGATAAAATCAGCAAGGAATTACACCTAATAAACGAAGCTACCAACAAGAAATACACGAAACTAGAATTAGATTATACTTTTAATGATGAAAATGATCCTAATAGATTTTATTACAGAAGTGATCATTATAATTTTGCAAAAAATGGGATTCCAGTAATATTTTATTTCAGTGGAGTACACGAAGATTACCACAAAGCAACCGATGAGGTGGACAAAATATTATTCGATAAAGTAGAAACAATTACACAACTTGTATTTTACACAGCTTGGGAATTGGCGAATAAGCCAACTCGACTAAAACTGAATGATTAAGCATGAAAAAGGAAATAATCATATTTATTATTTCTTTTATTGGGATTTCTTTGTGTTACAATTACCCAGCAATTTTAACAAAAAAAAATGGCTCCATTCATCAATGGAGGCAAGCTGATTGCTTATCGATTACTCAAAATTATTACAAAGAAAACTTAGCTTTCCATCAACCTAAAATTCATCACATGAGCGATGAAACAGGATTGCGAGGTGTAGCCAGCGAATTTCCGATTTTGTATTATTTGGTGGGTAATATTTGGAAAATCACAGGACAACAAGAATGGATATTTAGATTGATAAATGTGCTTATTGCTTTTCTTGGTATGTTGTATTTATTCAAACTATTTTCAGAATTGTTTTCATCTATCCTACCGTCTTTATTTCTGTCATTTTTTCTGTTCACCTCCCCTATTTATATTTATTATACCAATAATTTTTTGGCGGATGCTACTGCTCTCAACCTTGTATTTATAGGCTGGTATTGGTTTTACAGATTTTACAATTCTCACGATAACAAGAACCTGTTTTTGGTGATTGTCTTTTTTTTATTAGCAGGTCTTATTAAAATTTCTTCTTTGTTCAGTTTGTTTGCTTTAGCCGGAATTGCAGTTTTTGAGTTATTCGGATTCGTTAAGTTTAAGGAAGTTCGGCTTTTTAAACCAATTCATTTCCTTTATTTTTTTCTCCCATTATTATGCATAGCTAGTTGGTACATTTATGCTATTCAGTACAGTGAATCTAATGGCAATTCGTATGTTTTTCTCAAAGGAATTTTGCCTATTTGGGAGTTAAGCGGTCAAAGAATGATCGAAACTTTTTCTCAATTTATTTCTGTTCAGGCTCCCAGAATATTTAATTCTGGAATTCACATCGCTACAGGGATTTTATTCATCACTAATGTTTGGAACATGAAAAGAATAAACCCCTTTGTGATTACGTTAAATATTTTACTTTTTCTAGGTGTAAGTTTTTTCTTTTTACTCTTTTATCAAGTGTTTGATATCCATGATTATTACCTAATTAATAGCTTAATATTCTATTTAGTAACTTGGTTTACTTTCTTTCTTTTCCTGTATCAAAATACAACCCTATTTGCGAAGCCTTGGTGGAATTACTCGTTGGTAGGAGTGCTGCTATATTTAGTTTTTATTGGTTCTGTTCATGTGCGTCATCGATACAATACAACCGATCCTATTGCTTTTGCGGGATACGATTATATTTCTCAGCACGACAAGGATGTTTTTGGTTGGTATCAATTCGAGTATAATAAAAATCAACAGGCATATGAAGAGATAACGCCTTATTTGCGATCCATAGGAATAAAAAGAGAAGACGTTGTAATGGTATTGGGTGACGTAAGTATTAATATTTCCTTGTACAACATGGATCAAATAGGTTTTACGAATTACTGCAATGTTCACGAATATGAAAATCAATGGGAACTAGCGAAATCATTTGGAGCAAAGTATTTGTTTGTAAGTGAATACAAAAAGGAGGAATTTTCTGACTATCTGCCGTACATGAAAAATGAAATGGGTAAATTCAGGAATATATTGATTTATTCTGTTGAACAATGAAAGTAATTTTAGTCTTTTTTTTACTGATTGCAAATGCGAGTTTTTCGCAATTAGATAGTATTGTTTTTTCGCATAACTCAGGATATTATAGTTCGCCAATTTCACTCCTAATTACCGGGCCTAGAGATAAGAAAATATATTATTCAACAGACGGTAATAATCCCAGCACTTTATTTTTGGATAGTTTGGTTATTCGTTCTACTCAAACTGTGAGAGTAAGAATGGAGGGTGATAAAAGGGACATTACGCGCAATTATTTATTTACCAAACATTCCTTGCCAGTGGTTTTTCTTACCATGAGGCCAGGAGATTTGTTTGATACTATTTCGGGAATGTATGTAAAAGGTCCGGGAGCCAACCCCGACCCGCCATACCGTGGAGCTAACTTTCACAAAAACTGGGAAAGAGTAGCCAACATTGAATTATTAGGAGCTGATTTTGATTCGGAGTTTAATCAGCAGGTAGGAGTGCGAATTTTTGGTCAGTATAGCGCCATGTTGCCTCAAAAATCTTTTTCTATTCATGCTAAAAGCAAGTACGGTAAAAAGAAGATAAAGGCAAAAGTCTTCGATAATTTGGAATTTAAAAAGTACAAATCTTTGATTTTAAGAAACTCAGGTTCAGATTTTTGTAGCAGTCATTTTAGGGATGTTTTTATGACAAGTTTAGTAAGAGATTTAAATATAGAAACTCAAGCATATCGCTCCTGCGTGGTCTATTTGAATGGGGAATATTGGGGAATTTATCATTTGAGAGAAAAACTAAACGAACATTATTTACAACAACATTTCGAGGTAGATAAAGATAGTGTAGCAATCTTAAAGCATAGAGGCGATGTGCAAGAGTTTGGTAGAATGAATTATAAATCATTGATTCGATTTATCGAAAGAACTGATTTTTCGAAAAATGAAAATATAGATTCCCTTGGTAAACTCATGGATATCGACAACTATCTGGATTATAACATTGCTCAAGTTTATTTTAATAACATTGATGCCGGAGGAAATATTCGGTATTGGCGTTCAAGAAAAAAGGGGAGTAAGTGGCGCTGGATATTATTTGATACAGATTTTGGTTTTGGACTAAGGTCAAGAGATAGTTATGAGAGTAATACAATAGATGACTACTTTATTAAAAGCACTAGAAAATGGCCTTATCCGGCTTGGTCAACTGTCATTATCAGAAAATTAATGGAGAACGAAGGGGTTAAGCAAACCTATCTGAGAAAAGTGACAAACTATTTGAATTGGCAATTGAGTGAAAAAAATGTGACACAGCAAATTGAAAGATTTGAAAAATCATTGGCACCCGAGATTCCAATGCATTATAAGAAGTGGAGACGTTCTGTTGGTATATGGAATAAAAATGTGGCTTCTATGAGAGAATTTGGAGCAAAAAGACCA
>CBFHPW010000037.1:2990-12829 GCA_965657945.1 Flavobacteriales bacterium | reverse complement strand
AAAAACCACTGACTTTAAGTGTCAGTGGTTGAAAGCTTAGCTTAGAATTTGTGGTTCCTTGAACAGGAAGTACACTCTTTTCCTTTATTACTCAATTCTCAATACAATAAATTATCCTAAGTAGCTTTTTAGCAGTTTGCTTCTTGATTTTTGTTTTAGTTTTCTCAATCCTTTTTCTTTCAGTTGTCTCACTCTTTCTCTTGTGAGATCAAATTTATCTCCAATTTCTTCTAAAGTTAGCGGGTAAGACTGTCCAATTCCAAAATACAATTTGATGATGTCTGCTTCTCGAGGAGCGAGTGTTTCAAGGATTCTCCCTATTTCATCATTCAATGATCCTTCCAATAAATCGTCTTCATTGGCCTTTTCGCTATCCTTTGAAGCAAATACTTCGTACATGTCGTTTTCGCTGTCTGAACCAAGTGGCGCATCCATAGAAACGTGTCTTCCAGAAATATGTTGTGCTTTCTTCACATCTTTTTCGCTTACTTCCAAAGTTTCGGCTACTTCGCTTACCGAAGGTGTTCTTTCAAACTCTTGTTCCAGAGAGGAAAAGGTTTTGTTTATCTTGTTTATTGTACCGATTTTGTTCAATGGTAATCTCACAATTCTTGCATGCTCTGCGATTGCCTGTAGTATGGATTGGCGAATCCACCATACTGCGTACGAAATAAATTTGAATCCTCGCTTTTCATCAAATCGTTGAGCTGCCTTAATAAGTCCCAGATTTCCTTCATTAATCAAATCAGACAAAGATAAGCCCTGGTTTTGGTATTGTTTTGAAACGGAAATTACAAACCTCAAGTTGGCTTTAGTCAATCTCTGAAGAGCATGTTGATCACCCTCCCTTATTCTTGCCGCTAATTCCACTTCTTCTTCAGCTGTGATTAAGTCATACTTACTAATTTCTAATAAATACTTATCCAAAGATTGTGTTTCCCTGTTGGTAATTTGTTTGGTTATTTTTAGCTGTCTCATGGTTGTAAGTTTTAGTTGTTCGGTATCAGATTATTTCCTTCTATTATTTAACGAGTATGAATCCACATTGTTACGCTTTTTATTCACGATTAACAGATTTTAACTTTGTCAATTATTTATCGGTTTCTAAATTGATTTTAAGGTTTTGTTTATCTTTTACATGATAAAGTTAGACAAAAGAATAGTGAACTCCAAAGAAAATGTTTAATAAAAGTTTAAAATGTTTAAACAGAAAAAGTAAAGAGAATAAAAAACCCCAATGAACTAGTTCATTGGGGTTTTGATGAGGTTGTAAGTTTTGTTTGTCTTATCCTTCTTTCTTTTCAGTTTTTTCAGGTCTTGGTAACAAAATCTTTCTTGATAATTTATGTTTTCTTTTCTTCGGATCAAATCCTGTCACTTTAAAGGTAACCATGTCGCCAACGGACACAACATCTTCAACTTTTTCAGTCTTATTCCAGTCTAGCTCAGAAATGTGAATTAATCCGTCTTGTCCAGGAACAACTTCTACGAAGCATCCAAATTCTTTGATTGACTTTACCGCACCAGTGTAAGTTTCGCCCACTTCAATTTGTGGAGGATTTACGATTAAGTCTATTTTTTCTAGAGCCAATGCCATTCCAGCACCGTCATTTGTCAATACAGAAACTGTAGCAGTCTCTCCATCTGGATTTTCATCGATACTAATTTCTGAGTTCGTTTCAGCTTGTAATTCTTGGATTACTTTTCCGCCCGAACCTATAACTGCACCAATTTTGTCAGCAGGAATAATCAAACTCTTAATTCTTGGAGTGTGTTCTTTGTAATCTTCATTAGGTGATGAAATAGTTTTCATCATTTCTCCTAAAATGTGAGCTCTTCCGTTTCTTGCTTGGTCAAGTGCCTCGGTCAATACTTCGTATGAAAGACCTTTTACTTTGATGTCCATTTGGCAAGCCGTAATTCCATTTTCAGTTCCAGTAACTTTAAAGTCCATGTCTCCTAGGTGATCTTCATCTCCTAGGATATCTGACAATACTGCATACTTCCCATTTTCATCCATGATAAGTCCCATTGCGATTCCAGATACCGGATTCGTAATTTTTATACCACCATCCATCAAGGCAAGCGAACCTGCACATACAGATGCCATAGAAGAAGAACCGTTAGATTCTAAAATCTCTGATACCAATCTAATTGTGTATGGGTTTACGTTTGGATCAGTTGGAATAACTTGTTTCAAAGCTCTCTGGGCTAAGTTTCCGTGTCCTACTTCTCTTCTTGAAGTACCTCTTAGTGGTCTTGCTTCTCCGGTTGAGAAAGGAGGGAAGTTGTAGTGAAGAGTAAAGTTTTGAGTTTTTTCTTCAACAGCTCCGTCAAATTTTTGCTCATCTTTTTTACCACCCAAAGTCAGTGTAGTAAGTGATTGAGTTTCTCCTCTTGTAAATACTGCCGAACCGTGACAAGAAGGTAAGTAGTTTACTTCACTCCAGATAGGTCTGATTTCCGTTGTCTGTCTTCCATCCAATCTTTTCTTTTCATTCAAGATTACATTTCTAACTGCTGCTTTTTGTGCTTTTTTGAAATAAATTCCAATAAAAGGCTTTTCAGCTTCTAATTCTTCTTCGCTTAAGGATGCAATGTATTCTTCCTTTACCGCACCAAATAACTGTCCTCTCAATTCTTTGTCAGCATGACCTTCTCTTGCGATTGCTTCACATTTGTCGTTCACAAATGCTTTTATCTTTGCTTCAACCGCAGCATCATGAGTTTCGTGAGAATACTCTCTTTTTGTTTCTTTCCCTAATTCTTTGGTGAACTCAGCCATGATTGCACATTGCTCTTTGATTACGTCATGGGCAGTTTTAATAGCGTCAATCATTTCAGCTTCTGAAATTTCTTTCATTTCACCTTCTACCATCATAATGCTGTCTTTTGTTCCAGCAATTACCATGTCAATATCAGCAATAGCATTTTGTTCGTAAGTTGGGTTAATTACAAATTCTCCATTTACTCTAGAAATTCTTACCTCAGAAACAGGAGTTTCGAAAGGTATGTCAGAACAAGCAAGTGCAGCAGATGCAGCTAAACAAGCTAAAGAGTCTGCCATGTTATCGTCAGCAGATAATAACTGAATCATCACTTGAGTATCAGCGTGATAATCTTCTGGGAAAAGAGGACGAAGTGCTCTATCCACCAATCTCATTGTCAATATTTCGTATTCAGAAGGTCTTGCTTCTCTTTTGAAAAATCCACCTGGGAATTTTCCTGCAGCAGCATATTTTTCTCTATAATCAATCGTTAATGGCATAAAATCAACTCCATCTTTTGCTTCTTTTGCAGAGACAGCTGTTGCCAATAATACCGTGTTTCCAATTCTTACTTCAACAGCTCCGTCAGATTGCTTCGCTAGTTTTCCAGTTTGAATTGTAATTTCTCTACCATCGGGTAGATTCATCTTTTTTGTAATAATGTTCATTGTTACTTTTTTTTATTTTTTCCGTTTCGTACAAATAAGAAGAGTTGAAAAAATATCTCCTCTTACATTTTGACCCCTGTGGTCAATTTTTTTTTTTTTCTAGACTGTAAATGGGTGTATAACAAATAAGGCAACCGTTAGGGGTTGCCTTATTTAAAAATTTTATACGAGTGTTGTGGTTGAATTAAAAATCATTCTTATTTGAATGTATCTCTGATTCCAACTTTAGCAATCAACTCTCTGTAAGCTACAATATCTTTGTTTCTTATGTATCTCAAGTGCTTCTTTCTTTTTCCTACCATGATTACCAATGATCTTTGTGTATTGTAATCTTTACGGTTCGTTTTAAGATATTCCGTTAGGTTTTTGATTTTTTCGGTAAAAAGAGCAACTTGTGCAGCTGAAGAACCTGTGTTTTTGTCAGAACCTCCGTATGTTTTGAACGCTTCTTTTTTGATTTCTTTATCTAAATTCATAGTATAATATTGTTACCTTTTCTATTTTCAGAGTGCAAATATAAATATAACTTCTCAGTTTACACAAGTATTTGTTCATAAACTTTGATTTCCAGGTTGTTTTTATTCAAAGTTTAAAATAAACGACAAATCTTACCGGAAATTTGTCTATTGGATGAACCAATTTTCACTTAAATTCCCTACATTTAATCACTCAATCGAGCGTGAAACTTGAGCCACACATGAAGGAAACAGATTTTATAGAAAAAAACAAGAAGAAGTGGCAAGAGTTCGAGAAACTTTCTCAAAAAAAATCAAAAGATCCGGACAAGCTAAGCGAATTATTCATCGAGATTACAGAGGACCTATCTTACGCCAAAACTTTTTACCCAAAAAGAACGGTGAGAGTATACCTTAATTACTTAGCTCAAAAAGTATTTCTTTCTTTTTCAAAATCCAAAAGTGGTTTCCTGAAAACTTTTGTTTTGTTTTGGAAAAAGAATTTACCCCTAGAAATGTACCGAAGCAGGAAGGCTTTTCTCACTTCCTTTTTGTTCTTTTTTATTGCTGTGCTAGTTGGTGCTGTTTCTTCCTACATCGATCCAGATTTTTCGAGAATTATTTTGGGCGATTACTACGTGGATATGACAATTGACAATATCAACAAAGGTGATCCAATGGCTGTGTACAAGCAAATGAACGAGGGAGATATGTTTTTGCAAATCACCATCAATAATATTCGAGTAGCTTTTTTGGTTTTCATCATGGGCATTTTCTTTTCTGTGGGTTCCGCTTTTTTATTGGTGAGTAATGGCTTTATGTTGGGCGCTTTTCAGTATTTTTTCTACCTTAAAGGTTTACTTCTTACCTCCTTTTTGGTTATTTGGATTCACGGAACTTTGGAGATTTCTGCCATCGTTATTGCGGGCGCTGCCGGAATTGTAATGGGAAATGGATTGTTATTTCCTGGAACACTTACTCGAACTCAATCGCTTCAAATTCATGCCAAAAGAGGAATAAATATCCTGTTGGGAACTGTTCCTTTGTTTGTTGTAGCGGGTTTTCTGGAAGGGTACGTTACACGGCACACCGAAATGCCAGATTTGGTAAAGTGGTTGATTATATTAGCGTCATTAGTTTTTATTCTGGGATATTTTGTGATCTATCCTTTTCGGTTGGGCCGAAAATTTGCCGATGACCAAAGGATTGAAGAGAAACCAACTCATGTCGAGTCTAGAGAATTAAAGTTGTACTCGATAAGAACTATGAGCCATGTTTTTTACGATACGTTCCGGTTCTACAAACTCTACCTGAAACAAATTACTACCGTGATTTTTGTCGTAATTGCACCGCTTTTTTTGGTGTATTTGTTCGCGCTCTTTTCCGTATCTCCTTATTCCGATTATTACCTCGAGCCAGGCGAATTATTCGAGTTGGTTTTTGGAAATTCAATTCATTTTTCCTGGACTTCTTTTGTGGCAAACACTCTGTTTTTCTCTATAAATATTGCGACCGTAATACATTGCTTGAGTCGAATAAACAAGGCGCAAAATCAAAGCTATTTGAAATCATGGATTACTGAGATTTGGCCATTTTTGTTGAGATCGGTGCCGTTGGTTTTGTTTTTTATGGGTGTCATGTTTGTTGTGCCTCCAGGATTCTACTTATTCGTTTTAATAGCTTCTCCCTTTTTTGTTTTGCTTTTTTATCCGGTAGTTTCGGGCGAATCATCTTTTCAATCGGCTCTTGTTCGAGGAGTGCGGTATGGTTCCAAAGATTTTGGAGGAACGCTCGTTACATTTGCTTTAATTTCGGTTCAGACTTATGTTTTTTCTTGGAGTTATTACAATCCTTTTGCCCCAGGATTGGACCTAAAAACCCTCGTGATAGATGAGCTAATTGATTGGCACACACTTACTGTTTTTGATGATTTTTTAACAATCAAAAATTTTATTTCGGCATTTTTTATTCTGCTTATTACTCAGCTGTTGTTGCCTTTAATTGTGGCAGCTGTTAGTTTTCAATATGTAAGTATTTATGACAAACAGAACGCCATTGGATTGAAAGAAAGACTAAAGAGATTTGGAACTGGAAACAAACATTTTGAAACGAATTGATGAAGAAAATCCTTGTTCATATCGGTTGGGTGTGTTGGTTCTTACTTAGTTGGAGCCAATTAAGTTTTGGGCAAGAAGAATTTGATGTGGATGAGTACCTCGAGGAAATCAATTACCACAATCAATACGCAAACAGCAAAGCGCATCATCATTATTTGGCCGACTCAATTTCGGTTGTACCCTTGGATAAAAAGAAATGGGAGAGGTTGAGGATGAATATTGTGAATGAGATATCGGGTGTGGAATACCAAGGGCAAGATGGCAGCGAACTTACTCAAGAAGACAATCCTTATCGTCAATCGGGTCGTCAATTCAGGAGGTATTGGCGAGAAAAAAACTCCAAACAAATAAAGAGAATCCCGAAGGAGAGGAAAGAGTCCCAAAGCGGAAAAAGCAGAAATTATGACTTGCTCAATCCAGGTGCAATTTCTCCTTTTTGGTCCAATTTTATCCTTATTGTGGTTGTTTTGGCTCTTGCTGTGCTTATCTTTTTCTTGTTTTTTAATCAATTGAAAGAGGGAAAAGGAAACAAGAAAATTGGAAGAGATTTGGAATCAATAATCCCTACTGAAATTCCTAAAACAGAATTGGAATTATTGCTCGAGAAAGCACTTGAGAAAGAAGATTACCGAGAGGCAATTCGGGTGTATTTTATTTTTGTGATTCGTGGATTGATTAGAAAAAAAGGGATTGTATGGGAAAAAGAAAAAACGAATGTTTCTTACCTCAATGAAATGCGAAACAACCAGTTTTTTATTCCTTTTGAGTCGTGTGTTTCTGTGTATGAAATTGTGTGGTATGGCGAAAGACAATTAACTAAAAGTGAGTATGAGCAGGTAGAACCAAGATTTAAAAATTTAGTAAAAGAACTAGATGAGTAACAAAGCGAAAATACTTGTTTTGGCTGCAGTGATGCTGGTACTCATGGTGGGCTTTTATTTTTTGTATCCCAAGGAATCGGCCAAATCAGAAATAAGCGAAAGCGAAAGAGCTTTGTACGAAAAGTACATAAATAGCGATGGATTGCATCTCTTGGAAGAATTGCTAAAAGAGTATCCCAAAATTGATACAATGCAATTTATACCAGACGAATTAGACTCAACATTATCGAGTAAATTTACGGGAAAACCAGCTATTTATGTCTTGATAGATGCTGATATTAATATTTCGCCAAAAGCGGTCGACACCCTCCTTCAGTTTGTCAAAAATGGGAACACAGCCCTGGTTGCTGTAAGTGATTTCAATGCGGTGTTGTCCAATAGGTTTGCTTATTCTAGTATGGTAGGTAAGCGGTTCAACGATGAGGTGAGCGTAGATTTTACTCACCCCAATATGTCGCTTTATTTGCCTTATTTATATTCCGAATACGAAGATGATGTCAAAAATTACAGATCGTGGAACTACTTTAATTTATCCAATTTTATTGGAGACATAAATGAATTGGCAGTTCTTGGTACAGAAACATACGGAGACCAACCTGTGTTTATTAAAATGAAATATGGGAAAGGCTATTTTTATTTTCATTCTCTTCCCGAATTATTCTACAACGCCAGTTTATTCAACGAAGATGGTTTAGAGTATATTCAGAGAGTTTTTTCTCATTTGCCTCAAGGGCATTATTATTGGCACAACCATACCAATAGATGGGATGAATATTCGGATGGCAATTCAATGAACCCAGACGAGATAATAAAAGAAAGTCCAATTCAGTATATCTTGAAAGATAGAAGTTTAAGACACGCCTATTTAATATTGGTTTTAGGATTAATTGTGTATGTTTTGTTCAAGGTAAAGCGAAGACAACAAATAATCCCAACAATAGAACCCAATACCAATAGTTCTCTTGAGTTTGTCGAAAACGTGAGTCTCTTGTATCTGAAACAAGAAAAGCATTACAAATTCATCAGGCATTATCAGCAAAGTTTTCTTCACTTTATAAAGAACAAATACTACCTCACTTCGGCCAAAATTGATGCGCCATTTCTTGATACTGTTTCCCAAAAATCGGGTATCGAAATAGAGAAAGTTGAGGAAATATTTAAGGAGTTTAAAAGAGCAAAAAAATCCTATAATTTTACTTCAGAAGAATTAATAGAACTACACAATAAAATAGAATATTTTTATAAAAACTGCAAATAACTAGCTATGGAAGAGGAATTAAACCAAGAACCAGAGATGAATCAAAAGTTGAAATCAGGACCTAAGAATGAGACGAAATTAGAAGTGAACGAACCTCCAGAAAATCAAGAACAACCTGCCGAAGGTGTTCGATTAGATTCGGACTTTCAGTTTGAATCTTCGCTTGAACTGCAATTTGTGAAACAAAAAGTAGCAGAGGTGCGCCAGCAAGCTAGTGGATTTATTATTGGACAGCAAGATACCATTGATTTACTCCTTATCGGGATTTTTACAAATGGTCATATTTTACTGGAGGGAGTGCCAGGAATTGCCAAGACGTTGTCAGCTAAAGTAATCTCTAGGTGTTTGGATACAGAATTCTCTCGTATTCAATTTACTCCAGATTTGATGCCATCCGATATAATTGGAACCTCTGTTTTTAATATGAAGACCTCCGAATTTACTTTCCACAAAGGACCCATATTTTCTAATATTATCTTGATTGATGAAGTAAATAGATCACCTGCAAAGACTCAATCTGCTTTATTTGAAGTGATGGAAGAAAGGCAAATTACATTTGAAGGAGTGAAATATGAAATGGAGTACCCGTTTCTTATTATTGCCACTCAAAACCCTGTGGAGCAAGAAGGAACGTACAGTTTGCCCGAGGCTCAGCTCGATAGGTTTTTATTCAAAATAAATTTAGATTATCCTTCCTTGGCCGAAGAACAACAGATATTATCGAGGTACAAAAACACGACACTCTCTCCAGATTTATCTACTATTCAAAAAGTATTTTCGCCCGAAGACTTAAAGAAAATTCAGGCTTTGGTAAATGAGGTGAAAATTGAGGAGAATTTACTGTCTTATATTGCCCAAATTACCCACAGCACTAGAAAACACGCCAAACTGTATTTAGGTGCTTCACCAAGAGCGTCATTGGCAATGGCAAAAGCTGCCAAAGCTATGGCAGCCATGCGAGGAAGAGATTTTATAACTCCAGATGATATTCAAGCGATTGCTCCACAAGTTCTGAATCACAGAATTATTCTGACTCCAGAGGCCGAAATGGAGGGGATGACTCCAGCTACCGTGATTAATGAAATTATACATAAAATCGAGGTGCCGAGATAATAATTACCATCAATGAAATCCTTGTATTTAAAAAATAGACTGTTCCTTGTTCTGTTGCTTTTGGCAATTGGCTTTGCATTTAGCTTTGCATGGAATGTGCTGTTTCCTATTTTTAAAGTGCTTTTATTTCTTCTTTTTTCCCTCGTGATCGTAGATGTGTTGATTCTGTTTTTGAGAAAACAACAAATTACCGTTCATAGAGAAATGAATGATACGCTTGGTTTAGGTGATGAAAATAAAATTTCGCTTTCGGTATCTTCATCTTACTCAATTCCATTGGATGTTGAGGTGATAGATGAATTGCCATTTCAATTGCAACGAAGAGATAGTGCGTTTCGTTTTTCGCTTGCTTCAGGAGGAAAAAGAACCATTCATTATCAAGTAAAGCCAACAGAAAGAGGAGCTTATCAATTTGGAGATGTCAATGTGTTTGTTTCTTCTGTTTTGGGCTTAGTGGAAAAAAGATATGTAGTGAAAGCAGCAAAAGAGGTAGGAGTGTATCCATCGGTTTTGCAAATGCGGAAACATGAGTTCCAGGTATTTACAAAGTCATCGCAAAATCAAGGAGTAAAGAAAATA
>CBFHPW010000037.1:0-2891 GCA_965657945.1 Flavobacteriales bacterium | reverse complement strand
GTATTGTATAGCCAAAAGACACAGTTTTTAGAAGCGAACTACGAGTTACTTTATCAAAGTATAAAAAGAACTGTGCGCGGAAGGAGTTTACTCATTATGTATTTGAATTTCGAAAGTTTTTATTCCCTCAAGAGAGCTTTGCCTATTCTCAGGAGGCTGAATAGAGCCTACTTAATCGTGGTTGTGTTTTTCGAAAATACCGAAATTACCAAGGCTACCCAAATGGAAGGAAAATCAGTTTCCGATATTTATTTACAAACATTTGCACAGAAATTTAACAACGATAAAAAAATGATGGTTCATGAATTGCGCAAATACGGAATTCAATCAATCTTAAGTAAACCGGAGGAGCTCTCGGTGAATACTATTAATAAATATCTTGAGCTTAAGTCTCGAGGAATGATCTAACTATGGAAGAGAAAAAATTTAGCCACATAGATGTGTATAAGTTGATTTTTGAATCATCAACAGAGGGAATCTTGGTGTGTAACAAACAAGGAGAAATAAAAATGGTGAATGAATCCATTACCCGCATTTTTGGTTACGAGAAGGAAGAATTAATAGATCAAAGGATTGAAGTATTACTTCCAAATGAATTCAAAAAAAGCCATGTAGCAAATAGAGAAGGGTATGCCAAAAAACCTGAACGTAAGCAGATGGGAGCAGGAAGAGATTTATTTGGATTAAAAAAGAATGGTGAGAAGTTTCCGATTGAAATAAGTTTAAATCACATGACGATTGAAGAGGAGTTTTATGTGATGGCGCTGCTTACAGACATCACAACCCGAAAAAATCAGGAAATTGCCATTCATGATTTGAATGCCGAGCTTGAACTGAAGGTAGATGAGAGAACCAAGAAACTGAAAGAGAATCAAGTTCTGTTTAGTTTGATTGCTAAGAACTTTCCAAATGGAATTATCTGTGTGCTCAACAGAGAATTAAAATTTACTTTTGCCGAAGGAGAAGAATTAACGAAAAGCGGGGTAAAGAGCAAATTTTTGTTGGAAAAGAGTTATTTAGACTCCTTTAATAATGAGAATAGAAAGGAGGTAGAAGAAAAGCTTGCCAAAGCATTCACAGGGGAATTGGTAAGTTTTGAGATTAACAAGAGGAGCAGCGTTTACCAGGCTCATGTTGTTCCCCTGATCTTTGAGAACGAAAGTGAAGTTTCTCAGATTTTGATTGTGGAAAATAACGTCACGAAAATTAAAAACATCGAAGAGAAAATGAAGCAATCTCTTCAAAAAGAAAAGGAATTGGGGGAATTGAAATCACAGTTTGTTTCTATGGCATCGCATGAGTTTCGAACTCCTTTGAGTACAATTTTGTCTTCCATTTCGCTCATCGAAAAGTACGACCAACTTGGTAATACAGAGAAAAAAAAATCACATTTTGAAAAAGTGAAGAAGAATATTCGTAACCTGACTAGCATGCTCAACGATACACTTACGATTAGTCGTATTGAGGAAAATATGATTTCCGTTTCACCGGAAGTGCTAAATATTCATGAGTTACTTGCTGAGGTTGTCGCTGAAACTGATGGATTAAAAGGAGAGCACAGAGAAATTATCATCAACTTTGCAGGTAAGGAATTCGTGAAATTAGATAAAAAAATAATGAAAGTTGTTTTGGCAAATGTGTTGTCAAATGCCTTGAAATATTCAGACAAAGATGTTGTGGTTGAGGTGGTGGTTATTTCCAACGAAATGTCTATTAGTATTGCAGATAAAGGAATAGGAATACCAGTGGTTGCGCAAGCTAAGTTGTTTGATAGATTTTACAGAGCGGAGAATGCAGCAAATATTCAAGGAACAGGATTAGGATTGAATATTGTAAAAAGTTATATTTCGCTTTTGGAAGGCAAACTATCTCTGAAAAGTATAGAAAATGTGGGGACTACAATTTTTATGAAAATACCGATAAAAGAGTAAAAAATGAACATACTTATTATAGAAGACAACAAAGATGTATTGGATAATACAACCGAATTATTGGAATTAGCTGGTTACAAAGTGCAGGGTGCTGAAAATGGCAAAGAAGGAGTGAAGGTGGCGAAAGAATTGTTGCCAGATTTAATTATTTGTGACATTATGATGCCTGAAATGGATGGATACGATGTACTTTATTACCTCAGTATTGATCCCAAAACTTCTACCATTCCGTTTATTTTTCTGACAGCAAAATCTGATGCAACCGATTTTAGAAAAGGAATGGAACTAGGAGCAGATGATTACCTCACCAAGCCTTTTGAGGAGATAGATTTAATAAAATCTGTAGAGAGGAGGCTGAATAAAAGTAGCCAACTAAAAAAGACAATGAACTCATTGGCTAGTGGTGAAATTGGGGAAGAGTTTGACATGGAAAATTTGGACAAAAATCATGAGCTATTTAAAAACAAGAAGCATAAAGTTTTTCGCCCCAAGAATTTCATTTATCTCCAATATGGATCGCCTATCTATTTGTACTACATTAAGAAAGGTCATGTAAAAACCTTCAAGACAAATGAAGACGGGAAAGAATTAATAACCGGATTGTATAAGGAAAATGAGTTTTTTGGCTATCATTCTTTGTTGAAGGATGATGAATATTCCGATTCGGCAATTGCCGTAGTAGAAACCCAAGTAGAGCTTATACCCAAAGAAGAGTTTCACAGTTTAATCAAAAACAGGAGGGAAGTGGCAAACGGATTTATCAAAATGCTCTCTAAGGAAGTGATAGAAAAGGAAGAAGAGTTGCTAAACTTAGCTTATAATTCGGTAAAGAAAAGAGTCGCTGACGGATTATTAAAGTATTTTGATAAATATAGTCAAGATTATTCCAAAGGACTGCAAATACCGAGGGAGGATTTAGCAAATATTGCTGGGACTTCTACAGAATCTGTTATTCGGACA
>CBFHPW010000036.1:0-13793 GCA_965657945.1 Flavobacteriales bacterium | reverse complement strand
TTTACAAAATGTCCCAAAGTATAGAGCTTACCCCTACTTTTACTTCTTATTATTCGCTAATTGTTTCCTCCACTATCGCTTGTGGTTTGTTTTTTCAACTACCTATCGTAATTTTTATTTTAACCAAACTGGGAATGATGACTCCCGATGTATTAAAAAAATATAGAAAACATGCTTTGGTTGGAATTTTAGTGTTAGCTGCTATCATTACACCACCTGACTTTATTAGCCAAGTTATTGTGGCTATACCTGTTTCGTTATTGTATGAATTGAGCATTGTAATTTCGAGGAGAGTTATCAACAAACAAAAAGCAGATGTTTAACCTCAATCATTTTTTTGCATTCGTATTTGCTCTTTTTATAAGCACATTCTCTTTTGGCCAAAAAACAAAGGTTTACGGAGTAATTCGAGATGAAATTACGAAAGAAACTGTTCCATTCGCTACGATCTCTTTTAAAGGAACAAAAACCGGAACCACCTCGGATATAGACGGAAAATATATTCTGGAAAGTTACTATTCCAGCGATTCTATTTTGGTGACTTTTGTAGGATACGCTCCCAAATCAATTGGAATTAAAAAAGATAAATCGCAAGAGGTGGATGTTTTCTTGTCTACCTCTGAAAAGATATTGACCGAGTTTGTTGTTGAGGGTTCTAAGAAAGATGAAAACCCTGCTCACGCCTTGATTAAAAAGGTGATTGAGAATAAAAAAATAAACAACAGAGTGAAACTTGATGCCTACGAATATGAGGTGTACAATAAAATTGAATTTGACCTCAATAACCTCGATGAGAAATTCATGAATCGAAAGGTTTTTCAAAAGTTCGATTTTGTATTCGAATTGATAGACTCGACTGATGAAAAGCCCTATTTGCCTATTTTTATTATTGAATCTTTATCTGATTATCACTACAAAAGAAAACCAGAGGAGAAAAAAGAAATCATAAAAGCGACCAAAATCTCTGGTCCCGAAAATGAATCGATTTCTCAATATTTAGGGGATATGTATCAAAATATCAATTTGTATGACAATACAATGTATGTGTTTGGGAGACAATTCATAAGTCCTCTGAATAACAATATGCTGTTGCATTACAAATTGTATTTAACCGATAGTGGTTACATTGACAATAATTGGTGTTACAAATTAGAATTTATGCCAAAAAGAAAAAGCGATTTGGCATTTGTGGGAGAAATGTGGATTCATGATACCACTTATGCCGTGAAAGTATTTGAAGCAGAAATTGCCGGTGATGCCAATATTAATTTCATTAATAGCTATCGTATAAAACAAACATTTGAACAAGTGGTAGAGGAAGTTTGGATGATGGTACTAGACGAGACAATCGCTGACATAAACCCTCTTGAAAGTGATAAACAAAAGGGGTTTTACGGCAGAAAAACAACTTCTTACAAGGATTTTGTCATTAACAAACCCCGCGATGAAGAGTTTTACAAAGGAACAGATATCCTTGTTTTGGATTCTGTGCAAAACAAAACCTCTGAGTTTTGGGACGAGAAACGACACATAAAACTAAGCGAAAAGGAGAATAAAATTTACCACATGATTGATACGGTAAAGAACCTGCCTATCGTAAAAACTTACATTGATGTAATCCAAACATTGGTAACTGGATACAAAATACTTGGCCCGATTGAGTTGGGTCCATACTCTTCCATTTACAGTTTCAATCCAATAGAAGGGCATAGATTTTCGGCCGGGATACAAACAAGTAATGATTTTAGTACACAAATCATGTTTAAGGGAAATGTGGCGTATGGCTTAACCGATGAAAAATGGAAATTCAATTTAGGCACTAAGTTTTTTCTGTCAAAATCAAAGAAACCCAGAAGACTTGTTGATATAAAATATGTAAATGATGTGACTCAATTTGATCGACAATTGTTTGAACCATTTAACCAAAACATCATCTCATCCTTTTTGAGAAGAAATCCTTACAACAAATTGATCAACTTGGAAGGAGCAAGAATCAAATATTTCCACGAGTGGTTTGAAGGGTTTTCCAATTCGATTTCTATCAGCAGTTACAACATTGAGGCGCTTGGTGATGTACTGACATATTCCAAAACCCAAGGAGCGGTAACCACTTCTGTGAACAGTTTGTACAACTCGGAAGTGACTCTCGGAATGAGATTTGCCAAAGATGAAAAATTTGTATCTGGAGAATTTAATCGAATTAGCCTAGGTTCTGTAAAACCAATTTTTGAGCTGGAGGCTTCGTTTGGAATAAAAGGAGTTTTGAACAGCGGATACGATTATCAAAAATTAAAATTCAGTGTAAAAGATAGAGTTCTGTTGGGTTATTGGGGGATTTTTAGGTATGATTTGGAAATAGGAAAATTATGGGGAACAGTTCCTTTTCCTTTTCTATTTATTCATAATGGAAACGAAACCTGGGGCTACACAAATGACTTTAATGCCATGAATATTGGTGAATTTATGAGCGATGAATACATCTCGCTTTCGGTGGCTCACTATTTTGGCGGAGTATTTTTAAACCGAATTCCACTGTTAAGAAAACTAAAATGGCGAGAACTTGTGACTGCAAAGGTGGTTTATGGACAACTGAATGATCGCCATGCTACAGTTTTGGATCTCCCAACTTTCTCTGGCTCATTGTCTGACAGGCCTTATGCCGAGGTTAGTGCCGGAATTGAAAACATATTCAAAATATTGAGAGTAGATGCGTTGTGGCGATTAACTTATTTAGACAATAACGCGCAAGACATTAACGTTCTTCGATTTGGAATAAGAGCCAAACTACAATTTGAATTTTAACTCATACCTATGCAAATAATAGCCAACAATTTAAAGAAAATTTACAACGGAAAGGAAGTCGTCAAGGATGTTTCTTTGGAAGTAAATCAGGGAGAAATTGTAGGATTGTTGGGACCAAATGGGGCAGGCAAAACAACAAGTTTTTACATGATTGTGGGATTGGTAAGACCCAATGTAGGTCAGGTATTATTTGACGGGAAAGACATCACCTCTTTTCCGATGTATAAAAGAGCTCAAATGGGAATTGGATATTTGCCACAAGAAGTATCTGTTTTTAGAAATCTATCAGTGGAGGATAACATTACAGCTATTCTCGAGCTATTCATCAAAGACAAAAATCAAAGAAAAGAAAGATTAGAGGAATTGCTAGACGAATTTGGACTTACTGAGCACAGAAAAACCATGGGGCAATCATTGTCAGGAGGACAGAAAAGAAGAGTCGAGATTGCTCGAGCTCTTGCCTCTGACCCAAAATTTATTTTGTTGGACGAACCATTTGCTGGTGTGGATCCGGTAGCAGTGGAAGATATTCAGGCAATAGTATCCAAGCTAAAACAAAAAAACATTGGAGTCCTTATCACGGACCACAATGTGCAAGAAACTTTGGCAATTACTGATAGAACTTACTTGATGTTTGAGGGAAACATTCTGAAAGCAGGAAAACCAAGAGAATTGGTGGAAGACGAAATGGTGAGAAAAGTGTATTTGGGTCAAAATTTCATCTTCCGAGAAAAAAATCTATAAAGGAGAATTATTCTTCCTCTTCTTTTACTTCTTTCACAAATACATCGTTGGTAGCCAACAAGTTGTACCATTGAAATACTTTTCTGATGTCGTGATCTTTCACTTCCTGATCGTTGTACTCTTCCCAAACAGATTCAAAATACGCTCTCAATTCAGCTGGATCGGTTTTGTGAGATTTAGACACTTTACCACCTTCTTTGTCGTAAATTTTTCCGAATACTTCTCCTAAAGACAAATCATCCACATGACCAAAAATAGTAATGTCTGCTAATGAAATTACTTTACTCGAAGCAAATGCTGGCTTTCTTCTTCCAGTTTCTACATCTTCAATTATAATTCTGTTTGCACCTTGGGATACTACTTTAAAAAGTCCTGGCTTTCCAGAAATTGAGATTATTCCATCTATATTCATTGTCTATTATTTAAGATCGTCATTTATTTTTTCCTTTTCGATTTGTGGTAAACAATAAAAATACTATCATTAACCACACAAAGAAAGTCTGCAAATGAAAGAAATATTTATCAAAACACAAAAAACAGCCCGTGTTTTTAGTAAAAATAGTGAGAACAAAAAAGCGAAAGACGTGGTAATTGCGCTTCATGGTTATGCTCAATTGGCTTCTTTCTTTCTCAAAAAATTTGACTTTCTTGAAGAATCCAAAACACCGGTTTATGCACCGGAGGGTTTAAGCAGGTTCTATTGGAACGGAATGAGCGGAAGAGTTGTGGCCTCTTGGATGACCAAAGAAGACCGTAAAAATGAAATCATTGACCAGGAATTTTTCTTGAATTCTTTACTCAAACAAGTTCAACAGAATCATCCCAATGCTGAAATAACGATTCTTGGTTTTTCGCAAGGATCTGCAACAGCTAGTAGATGGATTAATTCTTCTAAGTTTTGTCCAAAGCGATTTATCATTTGGGCAGGCGATATTCCTGAAGATGTGCTAAGTTCTCAACACCTAAAGTCGTTTCCCATTCAATTAGTACTGGGAGATTCTGATCAATTCATTCCTCTGGAACTGGCTTCAAAACAAATTGAACTTTACAAGGAAGAAAAATTTCAACTAGAGGTAATTCGGTACCAAGGAGATCACAAAATTTATCCCGAAGTGCTAAGTAATTTATTTAGGTAAAAGAATAATTTTGGGATTAGCTCTTGAGAAGCGTTTTGGCATTTTCTAGAGCTGCTTCGCTAACCTCACTCCCACTCAGCATTTTGGCTATTTCCACTACTCTACTTTCCTCAGTCAGCACTTTCATTTTGGTGTAAGTAGACTGTTCATCTGTGGTTTTATACACTTTGTAATGAGCGTCACCTCTACTGGCAATTTGCGGTAAATGGGTAATAGCCAATACTTGTGAATTGGCACTGATGCGTTTCATCATTTCGGCCATTTTAGAGGCAATATCACCCGAAACCCCAGTGTCTATTTCATCAAATATCAAGGATGGCAATTGTTTCTTTTGAGCCAAATTGGTTTTGATACACAACATAAGACGCGATAATTCTCCTCCCGAAGCAACTTTTGCTATTGGATTAAAACTGCCGCCTTTATTCGCTTTAAACAAAATTTGAATCAGGTCATTTCCATTAGCCGAAAACTCCTTTCTTGTTTCACATTGCAGCTGAATTTGGGCATCTTTCATTCCCAAGCCATCTAGCATTTCGTTAATTTCGGTTTCTATTGTTTCAAAAACAGATAATCTTGATTTACTCAACTTCTCCCCTATTTTTTCTAGGGAGCTGAATTGGTCTTTGAGATTTTTGGTTAATTTTTGAATTTCTTCATCAAAGTTTGAAGCCAATAACAAATTAGATTCAATACTGTTTCTTTTTTCTATCAATTCATGAACAGAATCTGTTCGGTGTTTTTGGTAACTAGATTGCAACAAATTGAGAGTTTCTGACAGTACTTCTATCCTATCCGAGTCAAACACAATCTCTTCATTTGTTTCTTCAATTTCTGATTTTATGTCCTCCAATTCGATCAAAGAAGAATGAATTCGTTCAAAAATTTCTTTGGTTTTTTTACTCGAATCAGAAACAGAGGCCAATGAATGATTGGCTTCTTGGAGTTGGCTAATAATTCCCATTTCATTATCAAGTAGCTCAAATGCTTTGTTGAAACTTGCTTTTATAAATTCAGCATTGTTGAGCAAATCAAGCTCTTCTTGCATCTCATCTTCCTGAATTTGCTCCAAATTAAGGGCTTCGAGCTCATCAAACTGAAACTGAAAATAATCTAAATCCGCTTTCAATTTCAATTCTCTCTCTTGCAGCTCGTCTAATTCTGTTTTTATTTTTTTGTACACATTATATTCCGAAGAAAAATCTGCTCTCAATTTTTCGTTGCGGGCATTCGCATCTACAATTCCCAGTTGGTATTCGCTCGTATTGAGCAACAGTGTTTGATGTTGGGAATGAACATCAATCAGTTTTTCGCTTAATTGTTTCAAAACAGACAAAGAAACAG
The DNA here is from genome assembly GCA_965657945.1 of Flavobacteriales bacterium. Lineage (GTDB taxonomy): Bacteria > Bacteroidota > Bacteroidia > Flavobacteriales_D > CAJJDF01 > CAJJDF01. The sequence goes on along the minus strand of CBFHPW010000036.1, from coordinate 7,770 downwards.
GCGTATCATTGATAAAAGCTCTTGACTTACCTGACGGCAAGACTTCTCTTCTCAAAATTGTCTCAGATTCGTAATCTAACTCATGTTGAACAAAAAAGTACTGAAGGTTTAGGTTGCTTACTTCAAACCAAGTTTCAATCACACACTTCTTAGAACCATTGTTCAACACAGAGCCTTCCACTCTCTCACCAAGTGTAAGTCCTAATGCTCCTAGAATAATGGATTTTCCGGCACCAGTTTCACCTGTAATTGCAGAGAACCCCGAATAAAAGTTTATTTCTAACTCATTAATGAGGGCGTAATTCTTTATTTTTATCTTCGATAGCACGCACAAAAGTACAAAACAGATTGTGAACTATTTCAATAGTTTTACGAAACTTTTATTTCAGAATTTTCCTTACTTTTTTGTGTTTTTTGATAACTTTGTTCACCTATGAATCACCAAGAAATATTAACCGATGTAAAAGAAAAGAAACTCCAACCTATTTATTTTTTGGAAGGGGAAGAAACATATTTTATTGATATGATTTCGGATTACATAGAAGAAAATGTACTGGAAGAACACGAAAAGGATTTTAATCAAATATTTTTTTACGGAAAAGATTCGGATCCGAATCAAATCATAGAAACTTGCAAGCGATTTCCCATGATGAGCGACAAGCAGGTAGTAATAATAAAAGAAGCTCAGCACCTGAACAAGGCACTAGATCAATTCGAAAACTATTTTAAACAGCCCCAACCTTCCACTATTTTGGTGTTTTGTTACAAGTACAAAAAACTTGATAAAAGAAAAGCCATTACGAAAGTAATTGCAAAAAACACTGTTTATTTTACCGCAGCAAAAATTAAAGATTACCAACTATCCGCTTGGATTGAAAACCAAGTAAAAAGACATAAATTGAAGATAGATGGACGTAATGCATCCCTTTTGGCCGAGTATTTAGGGAATGATTTGAGCAAAATAGAGAATGAATTAGCTAAGCTTGCTATGATTCTTAAGCCTGGAGGTGAAATTTCTTCTCATGCCATTGAAGATCATATAGGGATAAGTAAAGACTTTAATGTTTTTGAATTGCAACATGCAATTTCTACCAAAAATCAAGAAGCAGCGTATAAAATCGCTCACTATTTTGGAAAAAATGAAAAGGCCCATCCATTTGTCCTGACAGTAGGGTTTTTATTCTCTTATTTTTCTAAAGTAAGCGTTGTCGCATTTTCTAAAAACAAAGGAAATGACAATGCGCTGGCAAAAGAGGCTGGTATCTCTCCATACTTTGTAAAAGATTACAAACTTGCCGCACGTCATTATTCTCCTACCAAATTGGTGAAAATAATCAAGTACCTGAAAGAATATGACCTTAAATCAAAAGGAGTAAACAACACCTCGGCAAGCCACAACGACTTGTTGAAAGAACTCTTGTTTAAAATATTGAACTAAAGGATCTCATTATGAAAACGATCAATGTTACTTTAGGAATTCTTGCTACCATCCTCTTGTTTAGTTGTGCTCTAGTCAAATCCTCTTCAATGAAAAAAGCGGAAGAAAAGATGAATTTTAATTTTTCCAAACTGAATAAACATGGACTCACAAAAGTTCGAAAAACAACGTTGGCTTTTGAATTCTGCATTCCCAACGAAACTGAATATCTTAATGAAATTAAATCAATCGATGAGTCGATAGCGGTCTACAAATCCACCGATGGAAAAATTGGATGTGGAAAGAATCAAATTTTATGCATTGGAGAAACAGCGGGGAAAGACTATAAAAAAATACTCATCTCACTTACAAAATTGCCTTATGTTAAAAATATCGATGAAAGTTTTTTTGAGTAATATTCTATTCCTCATTTTGTGTTCAACTTGTACCGTTTCAAAAAAAACAGCCAACAATTCTCATCATTTGGTAGGGGAAATTACTATCAGACAAATTCAAGAGAGCGTGCATAAAGATTGGTTTAACACTGAACTGAACACCTATCCAGTTGACACAGAAACACTTGATGATTTTTTGAACAATCCAAAAAGACTCAAGCAAATTTCTGTTACTATATTTCTGGGTACATGGTGCAGCGATAGCCAGAGAGAGTTTCCAAGGTTTTACAATATAATGAGGTATTTGAACATTACCGACTACACAATTATTGGCTTGGATGTTAACAAAAAGACACCAAAAAAATTAGAAAAAGGGATGGACATAAACTATGTGCCAACAATTATTATCTATCAAAATGGGAAAGAAATAAATCGAATTATTGAATCTCCCATTCAATCTCTTGAAAAAGATTTGATTGCAATTGTGCAAACTAAAAATTACACACCCAAGTACAACTAATCATTTTTTTTCTATATATTCATATTGAATATGGAAGAAATAAAACAATTATTTAATTTTAATCAACTCAATTCATTGAGTTTGGAAAAAGGAAGAATACTCATATCAGACCCTTTTCTTAATGATAATTACTTTTCCAATTCTGTTATACTTTTATGTGAATTAAATGAAAAGGGAGCTTTTGGTTTGGTACTCAACCATTATATTGATGAATCTCTCTCGGACTTCATGAATGACTTTCAAGGAGAAAAAACTGATCGGTTCAAAATAAGCCTTGGAGGACCTGTCGATACTGACAGCATTTACTACATTCATAATCGGCCGGATATTATTGAGGGAAGTATTCAAATAATCGATGATGTTTATCTGGGGAACGGGATAAACTTTACTGATCTTTCTGTCCTAATCGAAGAAGGAAAAATTAAAAAAAATGAACTAAAATTCTTTTTGGGATATTCAGGATGGACAGCTGGACAACTGCAAGAAGAGTTACTCAAAAACTCTTGGTTTGTAGGAAATCTATCAACTCGAACTTTAATGAATTATGACCAAGAAGATATTTGGAAAAAGACGTTAGAACAAATGAGCGAAAAACATAGAGTTATCTCTAATTTCCCTCAAAACCCTCTTTTAAATTAGCTCTGAATAACAGCTTGGGTATCCTCATTTAACAAATGAATTAATTCATCGGCCATTTTGTGAAAAAAACGTTTTGTTTTGTAGCTTCTAACCCACTTAATTCCCTGAATGGAATTTGTTAAAATAATCTCGTCACACGACAATAGGTGTCCTGCTGTAATAGAACTTTCATACACCTTAATGTTGTTGGACAAAGCTAGGTTTATCACCTTCATCCTCATGGTTCCCCCAACACATCCAGATGACAATGGCGGTGTATAAAGAACCCCATTACTGGCAATAAAAAAATTTGAGTTGGTACTCTCAATAATATTCATCTTTTCATTAATCAATAGATGATCTCCCAACCCTTTTTCTTTTGCTGCGTGGATTGCTGATACATAAAAGAAGGCATTAGTCGTTTTAAAAGATGCATACTTGTTTAGTGGTTTTGTAATTTCATTGAATACATCTATATCAATACCTTCTGTGCTAAGAACAAACTCATTGAATGGAAAAGATTCTGCTTCAATGATAAAACCAGGCTCATTAGTCTCTGAATAATAAGAAGCGACCTCCCCCTTTCGATAGATAGTAAGTTTAACTCTACCACCAGTGTGAATCCCATTGTGTTGAATCAAACTCTTTATTTGATTATTAAAATATTCGATGGTAAAGTAATCAGGAATATCAATTTTAAACACCTTCATTCCTTCTATTAGCCTTGTAAAATGGGCTTCAAAGTTATACACTTCCCCATTTACAACTCGAATACTTTCAAATAAACCATCTCCATATCGAAATGATCGATTGTTAATGGATAAAATGGGTTGGTTTGACGGATAAAATTCACCGTTGTATATTAAATCTGCACTCAAAATATGGGATCGTTTTTAAATTATGTGTTGAATTTGTTGAATAAAGTTAGCAATTACAAATTTAGGACTAAGAATTATTGTAAATAGCACACCAAACAAAGCTCCTAAAAGATGCGCATCATGAGCAATATTTGTTCTTCCTTTGTTATTCATATACATTTCATAAATCACGTACAACACTCCAAAAACTATCGCAGGCATTGGAATTGCTGCATAAATATAAATGGTATTGGTAGGATCGAGCACGATAGAAGAAAACAAAACAGCTGAAACTGCACCAGAAGCACCTAAGGAATTATACAATGGATTATCTTTATTTTTTTTTAGAGCAGGGATCGAAGCGAACAATATTCCTCCAACATACAAGAAAAAGAAGTACAGCATTCCCAGTTCTAAACCAAATTTCAGGGCAAAGATTGTCTCAACATATTGGCCAAAAAAGTACAATACAAACATATTTATACCTAAATGAAGTAAATCGGCATGAATAAAAGCATGAGAAAATAATCGATACCATTCATTGTGGTAATAAACTTTCGCAGGATTAAATAGCATTTTATGCTTTAGTTCCATTTTTTCCGAAACGTACAGAGAAATAGCAACAGTTAGGATGATGAGAGAGAGAGTGACTGAAAAACTCATTTATTTCTTCTTTTAGGTTTCTCCGAATTTAGCTAAATGAGATACTCCTCGCAAATTAAAAAGAATAAAATGCAAATACTGTTCTAAGCAACGTATAATGAGGGTTTTGAGAAGAAACAAAGCCCAAATACTAAATAATTAGAATTTCCTATCGTATTTATGAACATTTAATCAGTTTTATTAACATAAACCCTTGCTGCACTTGGTTTATAAAGGATTTCGTATATATTTGCTACTGTTAACGTTAGTTAATGTTTTTTATTAATCATTTAAAAAGAAAAAAATGAACAAAACAGATTTAATCGATGCAATCGCATCAAATTCAGGATTGAGCAAAGCTGACTCAAAAAGAGCTTTGGAAGGATTTATGGACGCTACTGCTGGAACTTTGAAAAAAGGAGACAAAGTATCTCTAGTAGGATGGGGAACTTTTTCTGTATCTAACAGAGCTGCTAGAACTGGAAGAAACCCACAAACTGGGAAAGAAATCAAAATTGCTGCTAAGAATGTAGTAAAATTCAAAGCTGGTTCTGAATTAGCTAAGACTGTAAACTAAGAGTAACTTTTTAGTTGAATAAAAAAGCCCGTTGGTTATCCAACGGGCTTTTTTTATGCCCTCTTTTTTTATCTAGTTTTTAGTTCTTTTTCTTAAAAAGAACTAAAATTCAAAATCGAGGTGTAGTTTGTCTTTTAAATAAAGAAGTTCGGGTTTTGTTTCTGCCAATTTTAGAAATTTCTCTTTGTCTGTGTACAAAAATACTTCGGCTTTTTCGTTTTTAATCAATTTTGCCTGAAGTTGAATCGAGTAATTGTTTAATTCCTTTTTTAGAAAATCCAAAAATGTTTGTTTTTCTCTATTGAAATTGTCGAACAATGTTTTGTTATCTAGCACATGTTCTATTGTAAAACCTTCTTTTAGTTTTGGAGAATTTGTGGTAAGTGCTGTGTGCAAGGTTTTTTTGTTTTTATCATTGGCTTTAGTTGCGTATTCTAGCCACTTTTCCATCAAGCTTTCGTAGGTAAATTCATCTTTGTCCTTTTTTTCCTCTTCTTCGGCAAGTTCTTGTTTTTTTTCTAAAGTTTGTTTAATGGAGAAACCCGAAAAACTTTTATTCTTCTGGATAGACTTTGATTCAATCACCTCTTTTGGAATCTTAGTTGAATGAAACTCCTTCTTTACTTCCGTTGGATTGGCTGTCTTTGTAATTGGAGGAGGATCAGTTTTTTGTTCAAGAACTGAAACTTCATTATCTAATTTGCCTGAGGTTTCTGTTTTTACCTCAATCGATTTATTTAATGAAGGTGGTTCGGTAGAAGTAACTTTAGTTTCTAGATTTTTTTTTTGCTCACTTTGTCCAAGTGAGCTTAATTTTATCAAAGTTAATTCGACTAGTAATCGTTGATTCTTACTTGCCTTGTAGTGGGTATCCGCATCAGAAATTAGTTCTAAACCTTTTACGAGAGTTCGTGCACTCGTTTCTACACTTTGTGATAGATATTTTTCTTTCACATTTTCTCCTACTTCAAGTAACTTAACAGTTTCAGGACTTTTGGAAACCAATAAATCCCTAAAGTGACTTCCTAATCCTGTAATGAAATGATGTCCGTCAAATCCGTGGTTTAGTATTTCATCTAAAGCCAACAAGCAGTCCGAAATATTTTGCTTATTTATTGAATCTACGATTCTAAAATAATAATTATAGTCCAACACATTCAAATTCTGTATTACAGAATCATAAGTGATGTTTCTATTAGAAAAGTTGACGATTTGATCAAAGATTGACAGCGAGTCTCTGAGAGCTCCATCCGCTTTTTCTGCAATGACATACAAGGCTTCTTTTTCGTAAGTAATCTCTTCTTTCTGAGCGATTTTCTCCAAATGAGACACCATATCCACCACCTTAATCCTATTAAAATTGTAAACTTGGCACCTAGATAAAATTGTAGGAATTATCTTATGTTTTTCGGTTGTGGCAAGGATAAAAATTGCATGCGGTGGCGGTTCCTCCAAAGTTTTCAGGAAAGCATTGAATGCCGCACTTGATAACATGTGAACCTCATCAATAATGTAAACTTTGTACTTTCCTACTTGGGGTGGAATTCTCACCTGATCGGTGATGTATCGAATGTCTTCTACTGAGTTGTTCGAAGCCGCATCCAACTCAAAGATATTAAATGATAAATCTTCATTTTCTCCTAAAGAATCTTGGTTGATTATTTTGGCAAAAATTCGAGCGCAAGAAGTTTTCCCTACACCTCGAGGCCCGCAAAACAAGTAGGCTTGAGCCATTTGACCTGTTTTTATCGAGTTTTCTAAGGTAGAAGTAATTGATTCTTGACCTACAACGCTGTCAAATGAATTGGGTCTATATTTTCTTGCTGAAACTACAAATTCGCTCATGTAGTAAAATTAGTATAATTCTATGAGTTTAAAAGGATATTCAAGGCATTTTTTTTCTATTTTGAAATTCCTTTTTTTTATTCAAAATCGGGGTATAACAAATAATTTTTTCTCATCTTTTTGTAAGTATTCAAGTCATACTCCCAAGATTTTTTGATGGTTTCAACAGGTGTATTCTTTACTATTTCTTTTCGTAATTCATCGGTTCCTGCCAATAAATCAAAAAATCTAGATCGCGTAATAAACTCTCCTTTTGTCTTTTGATTCATTCCCAATAACCAATGTAAATAAAGACTTTTTGTATTCCTGATATACAACAGACCAAACATACTCAAGTTGTAACCTTTACAAACTTCACCATTGTGTTTAGGATTATTTGCACCAACAGAAGATTTGGGAATAAACATATAAGACCCTGAATCTACGTAAGGAGAACCAATTACCTGAAAAGGCAATTCAGTTCCTCTACCAACACTTACCGAGGTTCCTTCGAAGAAACAAAGAGATGGATACAAATAAACTGCAGACATATTCGGTAAATTGGGCGAAGGTGCAACTGGCAATTCATAAAAGTCTGAATGTGCGTAATTCAGACATTTTATGACTGTTAGTTTACATTTCTTTCCACCATTAAGCCATCCTTCCCCATTAATCATGGTTGCCAATTCTCCCACTGTTAAGCCATGAACTACAGGTATGGGATGCATTCCAATAAAAGATTCGTATCCAGCTTTTAAAACAGGACCATCAATGTAAAATCCATTGGGATTGGGTCTATCTAATACCAGCACTTCTTTGTCATTTTCTGCAGCAGCTTCCATGATATAATGCAAGGTAGAGATATAGGTGTAAAATCGTGCTCCAACATCTTGAATATCAAACAACAACACATCTAAATC
>CBFHPW010000035.1:0-15025 GCA_965657945.1 Flavobacteriales bacterium | reverse complement strand
AAATAAGCAAAGATTAATGGAGCTACAATCGTTGCATCGCTTTCTACGATGAACTTTGGGGTATCCATGTCCAATTTTCCCCAGGTAATTTTTTCGTTAGGCACTGCTCCTGAGTAACTTCCGTAACTAGTGGTAGAATCTGATATCTGACAGAAGTAACTCCAAAAGGGTGTATCGGTTCTTTCCATGTCTTGGTACAACATGGGCACAACGCAAATCGGAAAATCTCCAGCTATTCCTCCCCCAACTTGAAAAAACCCAATTCCATTTTGAGAATTATCCGTGTACCAATCTGCCAGAAAAGTCATGTATTCAATCCCAGATTTCATGGTAGACGCCTTCAATTCTCCCTTCATTACATAGGATGCAAAAATATTTCCCATGGTAGAGTCTTCCCAACCCGGAACTACAATTGGTAGGTTTTTTTCGGCAGCCGCATACATCCAAGAGTTTTTGATGTCTATCTCGTAATACTCCTCCAAAACTCCAGAAAGAAGCATTTTGTACATAAACTCGTGAGGAAAATAGCGCTCTCCTGCGTTTTCTGCATCCTTCCAAATCTTGAAAATGTGTTTTTGTAATCTTCTGAAAGCTTCCTCTTCGGGGATACAAGTGTCAGTCACACGGTTCAATCCCTTTTCCAATAAGTCCCATTCATCTTGCGGAGTAAGGTCTCGGTAATTGGGCACTCTTTTATAGTGAGAGTGAGCCACCAAATTCATAATATCTTCTTCCAAGTTTGCACCTGTACAAGAGATAATGTGTACTTTATCTTGCCGAATCATCTCAGCAAAAATCTTCCCAATTTCTGCCGTACTCATTGCACCAGCAAGAGAAACAAGCATTTTAGACCCTTGTTCAAGTTGAGCCTCGTATCCTTTTGCTGCATCCACCAAGGCAGCCGAATTAAAATGTAAAAAGTGGTTTTCTATAAAGTTTGTAATTGTCATTGTTAACTAAATCTTTCTATTAATAATTGTATAATTTCTACCGAAATCAGAGCGATAATAATCCACTCTAGGTTGGAACTGTGTTTGTGATTCAGAATGTCTCTGAATAAATCTAAGTTTTCTTTTACGATATCAAATCCGTGCTGAATTCCTCTGTGTCTATTTAAGACTTCCAGCTCTTTTCTTAGTTTGGAGTCAATTTCTGCCAGTTCTGCATCGCTCCAGGCCAAATCTGAGGTTTCAAATATGTAAAGGTTCTCCGCCATCCGATTTTTCAATCCCATTGTTTTACCTACAAATTTCCTCAACTTTATTCTTGTTGCCTTCACATTTCCAGACAATTCAAGTTGGTTGGAAATCTCTCTCGTTTTTTCCAATAGCTCATTCACCTTAAATTGATAAAAATCTAAAGCAACAGCCTGTCCCAAATTGAACAAAATAATATGGAGAATATCGATAGATAGTGTGGGTGTGAATATAGTGTTCACATCCAATGAAAAACTCTTGTCCTGACCAACAATAAGATTAAAATCTTCTTCCGGAAATTCTGATTTAGGCATCACCTTTGGGTTCAAAGTGTCCAATACTCCCTCTATTTCTGATTCCGAAAATCCAGCAAAAACTATACTCCCATAGTCTTTTATGTAGCAAAACTGATCTTTTTTATTTTTTAATAACAAAAAGACTGAATCACTTTTTACCACCTCAAAATTTAAGGTATTTTGAACAGTCTCTAGGTTCAGTTTCTCACCCAAGTGATAACCAATGATGTGGATGTTGGATACGTCAATCATGTTGAGCATTGAATTTGTTGTTCTTACCGATAGGCACAAAAGTAGTAGCGGGATTTTCCTCTATATTTTCGTCAGATTTGTTCAATTCGAATTTGTAAGTTAGCAACTTATAATAGAGCTTTGCCGCTAAAAAGTCAGATGATTTTTCAATTTCATTTGGGCACAACTCTACAATATCAAAACCAACAACATTTTTCTGTTCAAACACTTTTCTAAAAAACTCCAACGATTCGTACCACATTAAACCTCCCGGTTCTGGAGTTCCCGTTGCTGGACAAATTGAAGGATCAAAACCGTCTAAATCAATTGTGATGTATACATTGTCCGTCATTAATTCGATTGCTGCATCCATCCAGAACTCATCTTGAGCCATCTCATGAGCAAAGAACACATTATCTAGATTCATCACTCTTTTTTCAGCCACATCCATACTTCTTATTCCCACCTGAATGAGATTGGTTGTTTCATTTGCTTCATAAAGTGCGCAAGCATGATTACAAGAAGAACCCTCGTACTCTTTTCTTAAATCTGCATGAGCATCAATCTGAAGAACCGTTAGGTTTTTAAAGACCTCATTGTGTGCTCTTATTGCCCCAATGGAAATAGAGTGTTCACCTCCAAAAGTGGTAACGAATTTATCTTTTAAAATGTATTCTTTGGTTAGTTTATATACCGCCTTGGTCATGGCTTCGGGCGAAGCGTTTTCGGTTATGGCATCAGGCATAAAAACTCCTTGCTTGTACACCTCCGAATCTGTTTCTATGTCGTACAACTCCATGTTTTCCGAAGCATGTAAAAATGCCTGAGGACCTCTATCTGCTCCCTTCTGCCATGTACTTGTTCCGTCATATGGAACAGTTGACAAAACTATGTTTGCCTTTTCTATTGTTGCGAATTCTGCTGGAATTCCTGCATATGTCTTTTTCATTTTGTTTTTAGTTTTTCCCATCCTAAATCCTTCCCTAAGGGAAGGGCTTTTTGATAGCTCGCTTTAAGTTATTCTATTTAAAATATTTTCAGAGAATTTTGATGTCCCCTTCACTTTGGGAAGGGTTAGGGAAGGGAATTAATTATATCCCAAAATACTTAGGAACTGCTCTTGAGTCTGTTGTTCATTGAATACTTTCGTTTCCAACTCTCCTCTTTCATTTTTTGAGATAATCAGATGTTTTGGATGAGGAATAAGGCAGTGTTGTAATCCGCCATACCCACCAACTGACTCCTGATAGGCTCCCGTATTAAAGAAACCAATATAGAGAGGTTTTTCTTTGTGGTATTTTGGTAAATAAATCGCATTGACATGCTGCTCTGAATTGTAGTAATCATCGCTATCACAAGTCAACCCTCCAAGTAACACTCTTTCGTATTCATCGTTCCATCTATTGATAGGGAGCATAATAAATCGCTTGTTTATCGACCATGAATCTGGCAACGTTGTCATGAATGAAGAATTTATCAAATTCCATTTCTCTCTATCATTTTGTTGTTTTTGGTAAAGCACCTCGTAAATGACCCCAGCACTTTCTCCTACAGTAAATGAACCGAACTCTGTAAATAAGTTAGGAACCTCTAAATCCGCATCCTCGCAAGTCTCTTTAATTATTCTAACAATTTCGCTAATCATGTAGGCGTAGTCATAATCAAAACCTAAAGAGTTCTTTATCGGAAACCCTCCCCCAATATTCAATGAATCTAATGTTGGGCAAATCTTCTTTAAATCAACGTACACCTTCAGACATTTCGTTAGTTCGTTCCAGTAATAAGCGTTATCTCTTATCCCTGTATTGATGAAAAAGTGGAGCATTTTAAGGTTGACCTTCTCATTCTGTTCAATCTCATTTTTGTAATATTTCAGGATGTTTTTGTATCCAATTCCAAGTCTAGAAGTATAAAACTCGAATTTTGGCTCCTCTTCACTTGCTATTCTGATTCCAACATTCATGGTTCCATTTACCCCCTCGGACAACAATTGAAGTTCCTCGTAATTATCTATGATTGGAATGCAATTTGAGAAACCCATATTGATGATTCTCGTAATGTTTTCTACATATTGTGCTCTTTTAAAGCCATTGCAAATGATATAATTATCTTTGGTAAGCATACCTTTTTCATACAGTGATTCCACGATATTGATATCAAAGGCAGAAGAGGTTTCTATGTGAGTTTCGTTTTTCAACACTTCATTTAAAACATGCGAAAAGTGAGAACTCTTTGTACAATAACAGTAGTTATATTGAGCCTTATATTGGTGCTCTTCAAAAGCAGCTGCAAACCAATCTTTGGCTCTTTGTATGTTTTCCGAAATCTTTGGTAGGAAACTAAACTTAAGTGGAGTTCCATGCTCCCTAATTAATTCGGAAAGGTTTATCCCATGCCAAGAAAGCTGATGGTTTTTTACAGTAAATTCTTCTTGTGGAAAATCAAATGTTTGGTCGATTAAATCTGTATATTTTGTATTCATTTTGTTTGATATAGATAGTTTTTGGGCACAACATCCCTATTGATCTCCTACTTCTTTTCAGAGAAATTAATTTACCGAGATTCCGGTTCTATCTATACACGAATTACCACACTCACAGGAAGTAGTGCGCAAGGGGACAACCCAATAGAGCTTGCTTTTTCAGCAATCGAAGAAATATCCTTTATTCTTTTGTTGGATTTCCAAAACCCATTTTCTATTTTATTTCTTCGTTCAAATAGAAAATCAAAAGTCTTTAATAAGTTCAACTTTTATTAAAATTTTGCTAAATGTAGATAAAAAAATGACACGCAAAACTTTTTTTTCAAAAAAGTGAATTATTTTTTTTAGCACTAGTGAATTTTAAGTGTAAGCATCTATCTCTCATAATCATAGCCAGTAAAGGAACTAACTAAAACCAAAAAAGCGCTCTCAAATACTTGAGAACGCTTTTAAAATAAATCTGAGTAACTTTTTATAGTCCTAACAAAACTTCAACTGGGTCTTTTGCTCCAAACAACATTCTTTCAGGATTTTCGAGCATTTCTTTTACTTTTACCAAGAATCCAACAGATTCTTTCCCATCAATAATTCGGTGATCATAAGAAAGAGCTACGTACATAATAGGTCGCACCACAATTTCACCATCTACTACAACTGCTCTCTCCACGATGTTGTGCATTCCTAAAATTGCTGATTGTGGTGGGTTGATGATTGGAGTAGAAAGCATAGAACCAAAAACACCACCGTTGGTAATAGTAAATGTTCCTCCCTGCATTTCATCAATGGAAATTTTCCCATCTCTCGCCTTGATAGCCAGCCTCTTTATTTCGGCTTCTATTTCGGCCAAACTCATGGTTTCAGCGTTTCTTACAATTGGAACCATCAAGCCTTTAGGAGAAGATACGGCAATACCAATGTCTGCATAATTATGAAGTACCATTTCTTTTCCGTCAATCATTCCATTTACTGCGGGATAATGATTCAATGCTTCGGTTACGGCTTTCGTAAAGAACGACATAAAACCAAGACTTGTCCCCAATTGTTCTTTGAACTTCATTTTATACTTATTCCGAATGTCCATAATTGGCTTCATATCCACCTCATTGAAAGTAGTCAGCATAGCTGTTTCGTTCTTTACAGAAACTAATCTTTCTGCTACTTTTCTTCGAAGCATACTCATTTTCACACGTTCCTTGTCTCTTGTTCCTCCCCATCCGCTTGCGTTGTCAGTGGCAAAACCAGCAGACATAGCTGCAATCACATCTTGCTTCATGACTCTTCCGTCTTTTCCAGTTCCGGTCACTTTAGAAATCCCATTTTCGTCCATCAATTTCTTTGCCGAAACAGAAGGAACATCTTTCGCATAGGTTTCCTTGGCAGGAGTTTCAGCTTTCACAGGATTAGGATTAGGATTAGGTGCTGCCTCTTCTTTTTTCTCCTCTTTCTTTGGTTCTTCTTTTGGAGCGGAACTCCCTGCTGGTCTTTCTGCTTTTGTGTCTATCAAACACACCACAGCTCCTACTGCAACTGTATCACCTTCCTCGGCTTTCAATGTAATAATACCTGATTCTTCTGCCGGTAATTCAAGGGTAGCTTTGTCCGAGTCAACCTCAGCAATAGCTTGATCTTTTTCTACCCAATCGCCAGTTTCAACTAGCCATTCTGCAATTTCAACTTCCGATATTGACTCGCCTGGTGAAGGCACTTTCATTTCTAACATATTCTTATGTTTTTACTATTCTTTTGTTCCTTTTCTTTATCGTCCTGAACTGAATTCAGGGTTTCACAGGGAATATTTCAAGAGAATTATCCCTCTGAATGGTGATGTTTGAATAAGCTCAGTATCACACTATATCTTATACTCTATTTTATCTCAAATAATTTAGTTATTAGAGCTTGATGTCTCAATTTGGAGGCGATTGGCGATCCACTTGCTGGAGAACCAGATTCTGGTCTTGAAACCACATCCAATCTTACATCAAAGTTTCTTGTTTTACCCATGATAAATGACCAAGCCCCCATATTTTCAGGCTCTTCTTGCAACCAAACAAATTTCTTATCTGATCCGTATTTCTTAATTAATTCTTGCATTTGAGCCTCTGGGAATGGGTATATCTGCTCCAATCTAATTAATGCAATATGATCACCTTTACCTTGCGCTTCAATTTGTTCCAGTACATCGTAATATATTTTACCTGAACAGAACGCAACGGTTTTCACGGTTTTCTTGTCTACTCTTGTATCATCTAACACTTCTTGAAAACCACCTTTAGCCAATTCATCCAATGTAGAAACTGCTTTTGGGTACCTCAATAATTTCTTTGGTGTAAATACAATCAGAGGTTTTCTGAAATTTCTCTTAATTTGCCTTCTCAACAAATGGTAATGATTTGCTGGAGTTGTACAGTTAGCTATTTGTATATTATTGTCGGCACATTGCTGCAAGAACCTTTCCATCCTTCCACTTGAATGTTCACTTCCCATGTCTTCGTATCCGTGTGGCAACAACATCACTAAGCCATTACTCACCCCCCATTTTTCTTCAGCTGCCACGATAAATTGGTCTATCATGATTTGTGCACCATTAAAGAAATCTCCAAATTGTGCTTCCCAAATTGTCAAACCTTTTGGAACAGCAAATGAGTAGCCATATTCAAAACCAAGTACTCCGTATTCAGAAAGTAAGGAATTGTAAATGGTAAAATTTGCTTGTTTATCACTCAAATTATTTAATGTAACAACCTCTTCCTCGGCATCTTCGGTAATTACTACTGCATGCCTATGAGAAAAAGTTCCTCTTTCCACATCTTGACCAGAAATTCTAACTGGATGACCTTCCTGCAGCAGTGTCGCATAGGCTAACATTTCTGCACTTCCCCAATCTAAGTTGTCAGATTGAATCATTTCATTTCGATCTTTCATCAACTTAACAATCTTTCTGAAATATTTCTTTCCTTCGGGTAAAGTGGTGATTTTACTACCCAGGTCAAGTAACTGTTTCTTGTCTACTTTTGTATTTACCTCGGAAAATAATTCGTCTCCTTTTGCGAACTTAAAATCTTCCCAAGTTCTATTAAGAAAATGTTTAACCGTAGCTTTTTTGATTTGCTTAGAAGCACCAAAATCATCCTCTAACACTTCATGAAACTTGTTTTTCAATTCTTCAGCCTCAGCCTCAGTAATTACTTTATCAGAAAGTAATTTATCCAAGTAAATTTCTCTCGGATTTGGGTGTTTGGCAATTGCTTTATACAATTTAGGTTGGGTAAACTTGGGCTCGTCTCCTTCATTATGTCCATATTTTCTATAACACAACAGATCAATAAACACGTCCTTCTTAAATGTTTGTCTGTACTCTAGGGCAATAGTCATTGCCTGAACAACAGCTTCTACATCATCTCCGTTTACATGAAAAACTGGGGCTAGGGTGGTTTTCGCTATATCCGTGCAATATGTACTAGAACGAGCATCTAAATAGTTTGTGGTAAAACCTACTTGGTTATTGATCACAATATGCACAGAACCTCCAGTCCTGTATCCATCTAACTGAGCCATTTGCAACACTTCGTATACAATACCTTGTCCTGCAACAGCCGCATCTCCGTGAATCACGATTGGAATAATTTTCCCTTCGTCTTTTAAGTATTTGTCAATTTTTCCTCTTGTAATACCCTGAACTACTGGAGCTACTGCCTCCAAGTGAGAAGGGTTTGGGGAAAGTGTTAAGTGAACATCAATGCCATTGTCTGTTTCGATGTCGCAAGACCATCCGAGGTGGTACTTCACATCTCCACTAAAATTTTCGTCTTCGTAATCTTTCCCTTCAAACTCACTGAAAATCTCTTCCATAGGTTTGTTGAAAATATTGGCCAACACATTCAATCTACCTCTGTGAGCCATTCCCATAACAAACTCCTTAATTCCCATTTCTGCACCTCTCTCTATCAATGCATCCAATGCCGGGATTAGGGATTCTCCACCTTCAATTGAAAATCTTTTCTGTCCAACAAACTTTTTTTGTAGAAAGTTTTCAAATTCAGTTGACTGATTTAATTTATGTAGAATGTGCTTTTTATCTTCTTTAGAATACTTTGGTCTATTTGTTATTTCAATTTTATCTCTTAACCAAGTTAATCTTTTTTCAGAGCGAATGTACATGTATTCAATCCCTATGGATTGGCAATAAGTTTGCTCCAAATGATCGATAATTGTGGCTAACGTTGCAGCTCCAATTCCAATTTGTTCTCCAGCCTGAAATACCTCAGTTAAATCAGCATCGACAAGGCCATAATTAGCCAACTCTAAAGAAGGAGAATATTTCCTTCTTTCTCTTACTGGGTTTGTTTTTGTAAATAAATGACCTCTCTGGCGGTAGTCCTCAATGAGAGTCATTACTTTGAATTCCTTGCTTGTTATTCCTGTGGAATCGCCTTCAGCATCTTCGTAATTGGCTTTTTGGAATTCAAATCCTTCGAAAAATCGGGCCCAGCCTATTTCTACTGATGAAGGATCTTGTTTGTATTTCTTGTAAAGGTCTTCGAATGCGTTCACATCACCGTTACTTAGAAAAGAAAATTTGTCCATATTTTTATTGCAAATTCATTAAGGTAAGGGCGTACATCTACACCCTTTTTCTTTGGAAATATAAAGATGCCATTTTTTTCTTGTACACGAAAGTTTTGGAACTTTTTTTTATTAGATTACTCTCTTTTTTAACCAAAAATAATGACCACTTTAGTCCCCATCACTTTTCCATTTTCTTTCATTTCAAATGGGCCTTCTATTGAAATTTCTCTTTCAATTACCTTTTGAAGAAGTTCTATTCGATTGGCGGCTATTTTCATTCCTTTCGAAGTATGCTCATTTTGCTCAAGAGATTTGTTTTTAAGACTGGTAGAAATTCCGATGCCGTTGTCGCAAATTTCAAAAATAGTTTTAGCCCCCCTTTTCATAATATCAATTCTAATTTCACCTGGTTTATCCATCGGCAATACACCGTGCCAAATGCTGTTCTCAACGAAAGGCTGCATAAACATTGCCGGCACTTTAGTGAGCTCTGTTTCCACCTTTTCATCTATATTGATTTGGTACGTAAACTTCTCTTTGAAGCGCATATTTTCGAGAGATAAATACAACGACAATCTCTCAATTTCTTCAGATAAGGGAATCAAATTATCTTCGGCAGAGGAACTGTCCAAGTTTTTTCTAATTAGTTTAGAAAAATTGGACAAATATCGATTGGCCGATAGTTTATCCTCTTTGTTGATGTAAAACTGAATGGAATTGAGCGAATTAAAAATAAAATGCCTGTTCATACTAGCGTTGAGTGATTGCTGCTCTAGTTTAATCAACTTGTTTTTATAATTCAGCAACTCCACTTCTCGCTCTTTTCTGATTGCTTGTCTTCTTCTTATTAAGAAAAAATAAATTACCAAGGCGAACAGCACAATTGTGGTAATTCGAAACCACCAAGTGAGCCAAAACGGAGCTTTTATCACAAAACTAACTTCCTCTATGTTGCTCCAAGTAGTGCCGTTTAAGGTCGATTTCACTTTGAATGTGTAGCTTCCATGAGGCAAGCTAGGATACCTCGAAAAACTCGTAGATTCCATTGGCGACCATGTTTCATCAAACCCTTCTAAATAGTAAGAATATTTCATTCGTTCGGGATCCCGAAAATAATTAGAATGGTAATAAAACGTGAAGGTGTTTTTCTTATAACCAAAAGTTAGGTTTTTATTGTTTTTGAAAGTAGAAAGCCACTCTTTCTCACCAAAAAGAAGTTTTACGCTCGTTAAATGAAGTGTTGGCGCAAGCGTTAAATCACTTTTTACTTTCGATCCTTTGTACACGTTTATCCCCTCGCTTGTGCCCATCCAAATATTGTCTTTGGAATCCTGAAAAACTGCGTTCAGATTTGTCTCCATTCCTATCAATCCATTATTAATCGTGTAGGAAGACACCTCTTTCTCTTCACGCAAAAAAGTGGAAGCACTCAATGAATAAACACCCTTGTTTGTTCCAATCCAAAGTATGGATTCTCTATCGATTTTTAAAAAATTAATTGCAGCCCTTCTCAATCCTGAGATAATCTCAATTCTTTTAAAATGCCTACCGTCATAATACACTAGGCCTTCGTCTGTCCCAATCCACAATTTGTTTTCAAACGATTGGATGGCATAAATAGTCGTGCCGAGGAGTAATGAGTCGCTCACCAATGAGGTTTTAAAACCATCGTAACGCACCAATCCATCACTCGTTCCAAACCAATAAATTCCGTCTTGAGTTGAGCCAATTGCACGTGTATTTCGGTAAGGATAATCATCCAAAATGTAAAATTTCTTATTTCTGAAATAGGCCACTCCATCTTTTGTACCTATCCACATTACCTCGGGTACCTCCTGAAAAATTGATTGAATCTTATTGGCGGGCAAGCCTTCTTTTTGTGTGAAAGTTTTAAATGTATTTCCTGTTAGCAAAGCCAATCCTTGTGAAGTCCCAAACCACATTTTGTTCGTCAAATCTTTGTGGATTACCCAACAATTATTATTAGGGAAGTTGGTTTTTCGTGCATTGAAGGATTCCACTAGATTCTTACTTATCCGACTAACTCCCTCGCCCAGAGAACCAAGCCAAATACCTCCTGTATTATCTTCGCAAATAGAAATAACTAAATCGCTAGGCAAGCCTTTTTCTTTGGCAAGAAACTTAAACTCTTTATTAGCAAATTTCATTAGTCCTTTGCCGTTCGTACCAATCCAAATGATTCCTTCGATATCTTGAAATACAACTTGAGCAATAGATTCGAACCCATTTTCGATTGAGTAATTCTCAACCCCTCTTTCTTTGTTTATTTCGGACAAGGCAGAATTAGAGGTAACCCAAGCCGTTCCTGAATTATCAACCATCAAACTGGTAGAAAAATTATTGAGCAACTCAGAGTTTTTTTGATTGATTTCAAATTGAGCATTTTTTTCGAAATAACACACTCCGTTTTCGGAGGTAGCCAACCATAATTCTCCTTTTTGAGTAACTCCTACTCCTGTGAAATCATATTTCCAAGGAAGCACGACTTGGGTTATTTCATTATTCCACAATTGAAAAAGTCCTTGGTTTGTAGCGATTAACAATTTATAATCTTCCAAAAAAACCGCTCGCACTTTTACATTCTCAAGAGGTTTTTTGTGTATTCGGGCCAACTTAATTTCTTCTTCTAGCCTATCAAAAACATAAATACCGCCCGACTCTGTGGAAATAATTACTTTCTGATTTTGATGGGAAATATCGATTATCTCTTGGTTTACAAATAAATCGTTGTGAACGAATGGAAAAATAGAATCCGTTGTCAGAATAGATATACCAGCAGAAGTTACTGCCCATACATGGGCCTGATTGTCAATAGAGATGGAATAAATTCGATTTGATAACAACCCATCTTTTTGATAAAAATTTTGAAAAGTCTTTCCATTGAATTTACTCAATCCGTCAAGGGTAGCAATCCAGATATACTTCTTTTTATCTTGCGCAATATCATTGACTTGGCTTTGGGCCAAACCTTCCTTGGTGGAATAACTCAAAAACGTAAATTTCTGAGATTGAATTGACAGCGCCAAAAAACAAAAGAACGATATGAATAAAATCTGTTTCAAATTCTCTTAGTTATCGGATTAAATGAATACAAGAACAAACTAAAAAAAACAAAAAAGACGACTCCTGCCTGTCGTTCCAGCATAGATTCAACCATTCCAAAAACAAAAAACAAAGTTGTAAAAATGAATAACAAATAATTACGAGCTGAAATGGCCCTTTTCCACAACAAAACAAAAATGAACAGCAGAACAATTATTCCTGGCAACCCCAAAGCAGCATATGTTTGCAAAAACTCTTGGTGCGAATCGTATTCTCTCTGGGCATACGTTTGGTAATCATTTTCTTGATATTTGAGCAAAAGTTCGTTCCTAATATCACCAGCTCCTACACCCAAAATAGGATTTTCCGAAATGATTGTTGAAGTGACCCTCCAAACATCTAATCTTGTTTGGGTGCTACTAGGATGATGATTAGCAGTAGTAACGGCTGAGTATGCCGAAACAAATCGTTTTTTTAGGGGAGACTGCCAAACAACAAGAATAGAAACAATCGAGAATGCCATAAAAAAAATAGTGGCTCGCAAAACTTGATTGGTGTTTTTTACATACTTCCAAAGAAGCAAAAGAAAATTTATGGCTAGGGCCAAAATTCCGAATTTGGACGAAAGCATAAAAATGAAGACCGCTACAAAAATAAGTGACGCGATAATAACAAATTTAAATTTTCCTTTTGGGGAATTTTGAATCCATTGAAGCGCCAAATAGGCAAACAATATGTTGTAAAAAAAGGAAGCATAAGTAGGATGAATAAAACTCCCTTCTTGGAAAAAGCCAACCCCAAGCTCCGAATAAAAAAACGAAGAAAGTGAGTGGCTATGGAGAAAACTAATCAATGCATCTACGAACGAAACAAAAATGTATGACATTCCTCCTACCCAGAACAAAGTCATCGTTCTGTGAGTCATTTCTTTGTTTAAAAAAATAGAGGGTAGAAAAAATGGGAAGACTAAAAACGAAAATTTAGTTTCTATGGATCTCAGCCCACTTTCTAAATTTGAGGAGTAGGTCATTGAAAGCGCAATAAGACTGAAATACAGCACCAAAGCAACACTGAAGTTATTGCTAATTAACCTCCAAAAGTTACCATAGAAAGTTTTATCCAATAATACGAAAACAAAACAAGCAGAAATAATGATTGTTTGTAACTGGGGGAAAAAGAAAAAAGCCACCATAAATAAGGACAAAAGGCCATTTCTTATTTGTGTTATTTGCATAATGCGCTTAGTTCTTTTTCTTAATTTTTATTAAAGTTAATAGACCAATGATAAAAAAACTAATTGTATCTGCAATTTCCCGAAATTGTGGTTTCTATTTATTGTTTTAGCTTTGTAAGGAAATAAATAAAACTTAAATGGAGGGAAAAAACATAGTAATGCTGGTATACAATTACTTCGAAAACGACTCAAGAGTTTTGAAGGAAGCGGCAACACTATCAAAGGCAGGCTTCACGGTTAGTATTTTTACTTTATGGAAAAAAGGTCTGCAAAAGGTTGAAAAACTAGACAAAAACACAACTGTTTACCGACAGGAATTTATGCCATTTCACAAGCTTGTTTTAGGAGAAAATATTTTTGAATTTTTAAAGAAAAAAATTTATAGAAAAATGGCGGCAAAGCCAGATCAGTCGGACACTCAAACTACCTCAAAAAAAATAAAGCGAGACTGGAATAAAAAGGTTGAATTAAACGGTTTCAAGTTTTTATTTAGCACTGTCAACAAACTGTTAACTTTCAAAGGTTTTTACACCAAGGTAAAATCCGAAATAAAGAAACTGGACATACAGCCAAATATAGTCCATTCCCACGACCTCAACACACTTCCTCTAGGAAATAAAATTGCAAAAAAACACAACTCAAAATTGGTTTACGACTCTCACGAATTGTACATCCATCGTAACAAGCCATACAAAACTCCTAAGTGGTATACAACATGGCAGTTTAAAATTGAGCAGAAACTCATTCGTAAATGTGATGCCGTAATTACAGTGAGCCAATCTATAGTGGAGTATCTAGAAAAAACTTATAACATTGCTACTCCCTATTTGATTATGAATGCTCCTATCAAGCAGAAGAAGGAAGCGCTTTCAGACTCCAACAACCTAAAAAAACTATTAAATATACCAGAGGAAAAACCGCTGCTAATCTATTCTGGAGGAATCTCTTTCAATAGAGGTTTAGATAAGTTGATTCAAGCATTGGCTCTCCTACCAAATTGTCACATGGTGTTTTTGGGAAGAGGAAATAAAAAATTTAAGGAATACTTATCCACTATTGCACAGGAAAGTAGCGTAAATGATAGATTTCATTTTTATGGGCCGGTTGGTTCGCACGAAGTCACCTCCTACATTCAAAGTGCTGATTTGGGTATCGCTCCCATCGAAAATGTTTGTTTGAGCTATTATTACTGTGCACCCAACAAAGTTTTTGAATACATTCAAGGAGGAATCCCCGTGGTTTCAAGTAACTTTCCCGACATGGAAAGCGTTGTTTTAGGCAACGATATCGGTACTGTTTTCGATCCAGATTCTCATACCGAAATTGCCAAGGTAATCAATGAGGTAATTCATAACCCCAATAAAATGATTCAATTTAAAGATAACGTTAAGAAGTTAACCGATACCTATAAATGGGAGAATGAAGAAAAAAAATTATTAGCTTTATACAACCAAATAACAAACCGGTAAATGAAGGATTTAATTCAACTAATCCGCAACTTGATATCGAGGAAGGATCTTGCCAAATACCTCATGAAAAGCGACCTAAAAGTTCGTTATAAAAATAAGGCTTTGGGATTTCTTTGGGCTGTACTCGATCCATTTTTCATGATGTTAATCTACATCATTCTTGTTAGTTTTGTTTTTAAAAGAGGGGGAGAACAATACCCTATTCTGCTGTTTTCTGCCTTACTCTCGTATCGTTGGTTCACTTTTTCAACAGGAAATAACGTTACCGTTTTAGTAAAAAACTCCAAACTCTTACAAACCGTAAAATTCCCTTTTTCTATCCTCGTTTTCAATGAAGTAAATATTGGGCTATTCAACTTCCTACTTGGTTTAGTGGTACTGGCTCCGATGTTGTTTATTTTTAATGCCACTTTCTCAATTCACCTCTTGTGGTTGCCACTTGTTATCAGTATCCAATATCTGTTCACAGTAGGAATTGGTCTTTTGGT
>CBFHPW010000034.1:0-15360 GCA_965657945.1 Flavobacteriales bacterium | reverse complement strand
AGAATTATCGAAAATCTGAGGTTCAATATTTGATTCAGCTATTTCAATTTTAGGTCTAGAAAACAGCTTAGATACATAAACTGGATCAGGCTTTATCATTCTTTCTGATTTTTGCTTTGTCAATGTCATTTTCCGGATAAAATCGGACCATATAATTATAGGTTAAATGAAATTTTTCTTCTCTAATCAATTTTTCACCATTGAAATAAGAAAAATCAAAACCATCAATAATCAGAGGATCTAAATTGCAAATAACAATCTCACCCTCATAGTAATTGTAATACTTCGCAAGTATATTATCATTCTTTCTGAGCTTTTGTTCTATAAAATTTTGATTTGCTTGCTGAGGCCTTTTAACATTTTGATAATAGGCCTTATCTGCATGTTGCTTATTTAGGTAAATCTGATTACTTCGTTTAGGACGAAAGAATTGATCACAACCGCATGGGCAGAGGATTCTTTGATAAGGGCTTCTAAAGCTGGAAGCCCTTTCTTTATTTAAGGATCTCATACTCTCGAAGTTAGTTTAGTCTGAGCAATTACATACTGTGCCACATCTGATATCCAAATCATGATACATGATGGTTTGCTGTATTTAAGTTGACCTCCATATATTTTTCGATATACAGTAGGTTCTGAGCAACGTAGTAAAGTACAGATTTCTGGGATAGTAAGCCAAGTATCCTTGGGCGATTCAGTTGATTTATCAGAACTAAAATAATGGATCCAATTTCTTAATGAGCTGTCATAGTTTTCCGCGTTTTTTTTCATTTTATTTATTTTTAGTTTATTTATGCATGCATAAAAGTAATACAAAAATAATGCATGTACAAATAAAATTAAAATAAAATGCAAATTATTTTTTTATTAGCATAGTTAATAGCTTCAATAGTGGTTCTGATTGCTTAGATTCCATTCTTTCCCCTAAATATTCTTTAAAATCTTCAGTCAATGTCCCATATTTAAAATCATACAGTAAGAATAAACCTTCAATAATTCCTTTTTTACGACACCATAATTTATAATTATTGATCTCTGCTATAAGTTCGGTCAACAATAGATCATTTATCTCATACTTTGACAACTCGCTAATTAAATCCTCATCAAGGTTTAAGTCTTTAGTTAACTCCCAGCTTATGTTCGGAATTGTCCAATCGGAAATCTCTATTGAATTTCTCATTTTTTCTAACATATCAGTAATGCTTGTCGAAAAAAATATGTAATCATTCCTTAGTTGATTCCGGTCAAGTTCGTTTCCAACAGTATTTTTTTTAATGCAAAACGTCAATATTTCTCTTTCCTTACCCAATAAATCTGATAGCTTACCTTTGTACAATGTTTCTAATATCTTATATTCTTCCTTAGTAACTGGGCGAGAAACCAATTGACTCTTTAATCTGTATGTTTGACGTTTAATTGTAAAGGAAATATAAACTTGAAAATAGGTTTTTCCATTTGCTAATTGTTTACCGATTACATTTTGGTGTAAAATATGTTTCATAATTCTAAATTAGTTGTTCCAATTTACTTTACCAAGACTATCATCTATCATTTTACTACTCATATTGATGTATATCATAGTTGTTTTGATATCTGAGTGTTGCATTAAGTTTTGAAGAGTTGGCAATGGGATTTTTGAAGCCATAATGGTTCCAAAAGTGTGCCTACCCATATGAAAAGTAACCTTTTTATTGATGCCTGCCTCCCTTGCAATTTCTTTGAGGTGTCTGTTTATTTTTGATTCTGATAAATTGGGAAATACCAAGCTATTATTCTCTGAAAAATACTTTGTCAATAATTCCTCTGGTTTGCTTTTACCCTCTTCCTCCTTAAATAAGGACCATATAGGTAAGTAAGCCATTTTGTTCGACTTAAATGTCTTGAATTCCAATGTCCATCCCTTTTCATCACACTTACAGTCTATGGGCTTTAATCGTGTGACATCAGAGATTCTCAGCCCAGTGTAACAGGCAAATAAAAACATGTCTTTCACAATTGCATTGGTCGTGTTCTCAGTATAGCGACACGATTCAAGATTTTTAATATCAAGAAGAGAAAGCGATTCTCTCACAGTACTTTCCTTTTTCACCCTGAAGTTACTGTAAGGATAATCATCTTTTGAAATGATTCTATACTTAATGGCCAAATTAAGGAATCGCTTTACATTTTTATGAAACTTACTTATGGTATTGATCGAATATCCTCGCCCCCTCAAGTAATTATCAAATTCTACAATCAATTTATAGTCCACATCCTGAATTTTGATCTCTGTCTTAAACTCGTTCAATCGATTGAGAGTATTGAACAAATCAGTTTTCGTTTTTAGTTTGATTCTTTTGTCGCTTTCAATCTCTTTTTTTATGAAATCAGAAAAGAGATTAGATTCCTTTTGAGCCAAGAGAGACACCACATCCTCCACACCTATTTTTCTCTCTAACAACATTGCTTTTCGAAGTATTGCTTCTACTTGTTGATTCATGTCACTTAGAATCATATTGTACTCATCCGATCTTGGGTGGGAAGAAGCTACTTTAAAGATTTTACCTTCCCAGTATTTGGGTTCAATTGTTATTCCGGTTGAAACAAATTTTCTATTTCTATTTTGATACACTTGAAGTTGAATCAAAGCAGTTCCATCTTTTTTAAACTTGTTCTTTCTGTTGTAGATAAATTGGTACTTAATCATGATTAGTTGAATTTGTGATACCCAAAAATAAACGGTATCACAATGGTATCACAACGGTACACAAATGGTGATAAATTTTAATCATCAAGAAAATGAATTGATGAGAAAAGAAAATCGGGAAAGCTATAAGGAATAAGGGTTCTGATAGAATCTAACAGCTAAAAACAAAAAAAGCCATCCTTTGCAGGATGGCTTTTTGTTGTCTCACTAGGGCTCGAACCTAGACTCTTCTGTACCAAAAACAGACGTGTTGCCAGTTACACCATGAGACATTCTCTGTTTGAGATTGCAAATATAGAATTTTATCTTTTTATTTCAAATAATCTTAAAAAAATTATCCTTCAAATGTGAAAGATAATTGCCACATTTGGGTTCGTAGTTTCTCAAGCGGGGATGAAAAGTAAGTTTTGTTTGGCACCAACACATTGTTAATCCCAATATCTAATCGCAAATCTATCCCAAACTTAAAATATTGTAAGAAAAAATCCACCCCGCCACCCACAGAGTAGGCAATATTAGATCGCTTTATTTTTAGTACATCTTTATAATCAAATTGTTCTTTCACATTGATGTTACTTGACCAATCTACTCCGTACTTCCCTCCCACCGTTCCGTAAAAAGCTAAATTGTTGATTCGATTTGTCACAACTTTTAGCTGCAAAGGGAATTCACTATACACCGATCTTACTTCTCGCAAATAAGATTCACTTTTTCCATTTTGCAGAAACACGTATTCCATGTTTCTGTCTTGGAAAGACAAGAGAATCGCCAAACGAAGTTTGATATTTTCATTAAATGAAATAGAACCCATAGGCCCAACGGCAAACGAACCGATAGAAACTGGTGTAAGTGAAATCAGAGAATCACTAAAATCAAAATCTGCTTTTCGATTAGGAATCAAGGAGGATTGAGTATAGCCTAACCAAAACCCCCAATGGTATCGACTCTTGGCAAAATTGGATAAGTTAAGAGGCTTGTTTTGACTCATTGCTATTGAAGCAAAAAAGGAAACAAACAAAACGATAAGTATCAGTTTTTTAACCATATTTTTAATTTAATAAAGCCAACGAGTTTTTAATTCGTTTGATTGCTTCGATCAGACTCTCTTTGGAAGAAGCATAGGAAATTCGAATTGTCTTAACTGATCCAAATGCCTCACCAGTCACTACCGAAACTTTTCCTATTTCTAGTATAAATAGAGCTAATTCAGATGCATTTTGAATCTTTTTTCCTTCGAAACTCTTCCCGAAATAACTACTCACATCCGGGAAAACATAAAACGCTCCTTGTGGATCATTACAAACAACTCCTTCTATTTCATTGAGACCAGAAACCACCAATTCTTTTCTTTCTTTAAATTCTTCTACCATGTAACGAACCTTTTCAGGCGAATTAGATATCGCCTCCAAGGCAGCCAATTGAGAAACTGTAGATGTTCCCGATGTAATTTGTCCTTGCGCTTTGATACATGCATCTGCCAACCATTGTGGGGCTGCAATGTACCCAATCCTCCATCCAGTCATTGAAAATCCTTTGGAAACGCCATTCACGATTACAGTTTGCTCTTTTACCTCAGGAAACTGAGCAATGCTTTGGTGTGTTCCATCAAAATTTATCAACTCGTATATCTCATCGCTTATGATTGTAATCTCTGGATGTTTGGCCAATACATGTGCAATTTGTTTCAAATCTTCTTTGGTAAATACCGTTCCAGAAGGATTACAAGGCGAACTAAATATCACCAATTTCGTTTTCTCCGTAATGGCTTTTTCCAAGTCTTCCACATTGATTTTAAAATCTGTGGAAATATCGGATTGAAGAACTACAGGAACTCCTTCTGCTAATTTGACTTGCTCGAAATAAGTTACCCAATATGGTGCAAAAATTATCACTTCATCTCCTGGATCTAATACACTCAAAAATATATTGGCCAAAGATTGTTTGGCTCCGGTAGAAACAACCACTTGGCTGGCTTTGTAATCCAAGTTATTGTCTCTTTTTAATTTCTGTGAAATCGCTTCTCTCAATTCCATGTAACCCGGAACAGGAGGATATTTACTGTAATTATTCTCTATGGCTTTTATTCCCGCTGATTTGATGTAATCTGGCGTGTCAAAATCTGGTTCACCCAAACTCAAACTAATCACATCTATTCCTTGTTGTTTGAGTTCGCGGCTTTTTTGTGCCATTTCAAGAGTTGCTGAAGGCAACATTGTTTTGATTCTCTTAGCTACATGCTCCATGTTGTTATAAAAATTTTCTTTCAATTAATGAATTAAATTGCTGCACTGCTTGCGCTTCTTCATCCCACTTAGAATAAGCAGAAACTTCGGAAGACAGATAGGCTTTTACTTCCAATAAGGTTTCGCAGCCATTTATTTTGTCTAGCACGGTATCGTATTTCTCTTTGTCTCCGTCAAACAATTCGTTTATAAACAAAAACTTTTGATTCAGCGCTATCGCCTCTTTTAAATCTTTTATTTTGCTCCTTGTTAATTTTTCACCCAGCGATTCTGGTTGCTGTGAACTGGCGTAGTTTTCGTTTATCGTATGGAGATCCTCAACAGGTTGTGACTGTTTTTCCTCCAATTCGGGAAAATCAAAAATAGGTTCAGAACCTATTTCATCGATTTCATCTAGCAAGTTTTTTTGATTTGGACTAATTTCCAAACTATCCTCTTCTTCCGAATCGAATTGGAAGGAGAAAGAAGTCTCTTCCACCACTTCCTCTATTTTTTCTTTCGAGATATTTTCTTTTTCCAATCCCTCCAAAAGCTCTTTTTTCTCAACCAATGCTTTGTAACGAATTACCGTAAGTCTTTCGTATATATCTCGGCTATTTTCAAGCATATCGTTCACCTCTTCAAAGGCCAATTTGCCGTTCTCTAACTTTTGCGTTTTTTTATTCAAAGCCTTGGCTAATTGCACCAAGCTCAAATAATTGTGTTCACTCATAATCGTTTATTTCTCTTATTTAAGACCAAATTTAGAGGTACCTACCTTTGATCCTTCTGAATATATTTCTACTTTGTAATCTCCTCTTGGAAGTTCTTCTACTGCTTTTTCATAAAACACGCAAAAATCAACCGCTTTTCCTTGGTAATCGAGTGCTCTGCCTACGCTCACCTCAATAGATTCACCATTTACAGATATCTCGGTGCTTTTGGTATTGGTAAGAACTTTTCCTTCTGGAGAAATCACTCTCATGTAAAATAGTTTACTTCCTTTATCAGCTATCGAATTGGCCACAATCGTGAAACATGCCTTTATCTGATCGGCTCTTCTTGCCCTGGTTGTTTCGGTAAAACTGCCGCTTGTTCTGATTCGAATTGCTTCAGTGGTCAGCCCTAGGATTTGAAGTTTAGAACCTATTTCAACAGTTTTAGATAAGTTTTCTGTTTTTTCTTTAAATTCGTCTCTCTCTCCCTTTACTGCTGAAATAGTTTGATCTTTCACCTTAATTGTAGCCTGCAGTTCTAAGTTTAAGGTATTCAAAGAATCTACTTTGTGCACGTAGTTCTTCATTACTTTTCTTAATGTTTCCGCTTCTTTTCGCATTTTGTATAATTCTCTTGCGGAGTATTTTCTATTTTTCTCAGAATTTTCTAATTCTTGTAACAGTAGAGTTACTTTTTGTTTTTGAATGGCGATGCTATCACTCAGTTCAGAATTATCGGTTGTAACGCTGTTGTATTCGTTCAGCAAATTTTTAAGAGAACCCGCAATGTCGTCTTCCATTATTGCATTCATTCCATTCCCGGCCATCATCGCTTCCAATCCAGCAATTTCTTCTTCATAATATTTGTTCTGCTTGTTGCTCGTAGAGAGTTCCCAAGCAAGAAATGCAGTAATCAATCCCACAATAATTAAGGCGGTTACTAAAAGGGGGGTCTTATTATTCATAAAGGTTCATTTATTCACGTAAAAATATGTAAATTAAGGAGCAAATTGAATTATTTAACATAAAATATTGTTGTGCTCGCAGATTTAATTAAAATTGGTTTTCCTAAAAATTGCATAAGTTGTTCTAATGCATTGGCACAGAACGAAAATCACATCTGTTCGTCCTGTTATTTCTATCTGCCCAAAGGCCCATTGGCTATTGATAAAAACACAGATTCAGGAAAATTATTTGATGAGAATGATTCTTTTTTTGGCGCTGGTCATTTATTCGATTTTGACAAAGAAGGGAAAACACAGAAACTGCTCCATGAACTAAAATACAATGCCAATATTCCTTTGGGTGAATATTTAGGAACTTTGATGGGAAGCGAGTTTATTTCTCTCCTTTCTGACATTGATTTTCTTGTTCCGGTTCCTCTCCATCCAAAAAAACAACACCAACGTGGATTCAATCAAAGTGAAATTCTGGGGAAAGGAATTTCTTCTGTCACTTCTATTCCTCTCTCTAAGAACAACCTTATTCGCACTCGATACACCGAGACTCAAACTAAAAAAAATAGGGAACAAAGAAAATTAAATATTAAAAATGCTTTTGAACTGAACAATTCTTCTGAGTTTGAGAACAAAACAGTTTTATTGTTAGATGATGTTATCACGACAGGCTCTACAATAATGGAGTGTATCAAGGTTTTGTCTCTGGCTGAAGGGATAAAAATAAAGGGATTGCTCTTGGCTAAGGCGGTGTTTTAAATTTCGTACAATTCGTCAAAATCTAATAAATTCTCTCCATGTTTTTCTATATAATCTTCCATTACCAAATACGTTCTTTTCACGCCATAAATTCGTGAAAACAAAACTTCAAATTTTACATCTTTGCTGACGATCATTAGCACTTCCACATAATCTGAATGTTTGGATGATTGTAAATTTTGGTTACAATCCGGACAAAAGAAATTCACTCTCTCCCCTGGTTTAAAATTATGACTATAATCGTAATAAAATTCATATTTGCCCAAAGTGGGATCCAAAAAAATAGACAGCATTTTGTCTTCCTCGTTTTTGGTTAAAAATTCAATACCCTCCTTCTCTCGCAAATTCTCTTTGCAATGAGGGCAGTGGTATTCGTAGTTCCCTATGTCTTTTAATATTCCCATATTTCGTACTGAATATAAGAATAATTTTTAAGAATTTAGAAAACCATCGCAGCAAATGTTATTATTCAATGGAATTAAACAAGAGAATACTGGTACTCAGTTGATTTGTATGATTTAGAAAAAAACTCAAGTAATGTTGGTTATTCTAGCTTCATTTCTTGTATCTTCACCCTAAGAAAGTTCTTTCAAACCTATTGACCCACACTCTCGTTATATAAACTTAACATTTTATAATATTGGAGACTAACTTCGGACATCTATGGCGGGCCTCAACCAATGTAAATTGGTTTGCATCATTGCAATACAGAGGATTACAGACATGAACGAGAATCTCCTTCCATTACTACAGAAGTTTATAAAGCTTCTAGTGTGGGTTTTTTTATGCTTTTTTCTGAACCAATTTTATTTTGGCGTGTACAGACAGAAAACGTAAAACAATAAACTCATGAAAAACATTCTAATTTCAATTCTGTTAGTAGCCTCCACCTCCGTTGTGCTAGGTGCTAAAATCGAAAAAAAAATTCCCTCGAAAATAAACTCTGTTACGGTTTACCTCAATGGTGCTCAAGTACAGAGAAAAGGTAGAGTTTCCTTGAAAAAAGGAATAAACAAGCTCATTTTCCAAGATGTTTCTCCCTTTCTTAATCCTAAAACGATACAAGTAAGTGGATTGGGTGATTATATTATTTTGGATTCTAAAAAAACAATTCAATACCCAGAACCAATTGAAAGAAAAGAAATTCCAAGTAAAATTACTTTTCAAATTAAAAAAATGAAAGATTCCATTAAGATTTTGAATTTTGAAAGAACCAATGTTTCTGCAAAATTGAATCATCTCAATACGGAACGAAAATATATTTTGGCGAATAAAATCTATTACAAGGATACGTTACCAGTATTGAAAGAGTCATTGGCATACCTGAGAAAGCAGTTGTTTGAAATCACTGAACTTGAGCATGATTTAAAAGTAAAAAACGATCAAATTCAGCAGCAAATAATAGCAATTAACAAACGGTTGAAAGAATTGAATAATTATCAAAATAACAATAAGCCAATTGACAATAGAAAGCCCATTCATCAAATAGAAGTGATGGTTCAAGCTAAAAAAGAATTGTCAGGAAGTATGACGATATCATACTTTGTTTCCAATGCCAGCTGGTCACCTAGTTATGACATCAGAGTAAAGAACAGCAACTCACCAGTAGAACTAACCATGAAAGGAACTGTGTACCAAAATACGGGAGAAAGTTGGGAGAATGTAAAGCTGACTCTTTCGACAAACAATCCTTATAAAAACAAAATAAAACCCGAATTGAGCGTTTGGTATATCAATTATTATAACCCAAATATTGGCTATTACAAAGATGCCAAGGTTACTCCGAAAAGGTTAAACGAGGCAAAAAAATCAATTCAAACGTTGAGCTATGCAGAAGTTGCGACTGAGTCCGCAGATTACCAAATGGACAACTACGCCCCTGCTGCTGTCCGAAGCACGAATTACACAGTAAAAACTCAAACTATGGCCAATGTGGAATACCGAATTGACCTAAGGTACAGCATTGAGAGTGACAACAAAGCTCATTTGGTGGCAGTGAATCAGCAAGAAATCTCGGCTAACTACATTCATTACCTAGTACCGAAATATGACAAAGAATCCTATTTGGTAGCGCAACTGGTGGATTGGGAAGAGCTAGATTTACTTCCTTCTAAAGCCAACTTGTACTACGAAGGAAGCTACATTGGCGAAACAAGAATAAACCCAACTGCCAATGATACTCTTTATATTTCGTTAGGAAACGACAGAAACGTACGAATCAAACGAACAAAAGACAAAGAAAAATCGAGGGAAAAAGTATTCTCTAACAGAAAATCTACCACTGTATCCTACGATCTGTTTGTAAAAAACATGAGTACCTCTACCTACCAAATTATTGTTGAAGACCACATGCCAGTTTCACAAAACAAATCTATTGTGGTAACAATAGAGAATAAATCTAGAGCTAATTTTAACGAAAAAACAGGGATGATGGAATGGAAATTTGACCTAAAACCAAAAGGCAATAAAAAGCTAAATTATACATATAAAGTAGAATATGACAATGACAAACCTCTCGACTTGAGTAAGTTATAATACTCAATGGCAATAAATCCAAGCTTCGTTATTTCCTCTATTGAAAGCAAATAAAAACCCAAATCTCAAACTGACTAGTTGCAGTTTGAGATTTTTTTTGTGCATCTTTGTATATGATTTTATTTCCAGGGTGTAAAATAAATTTAGGATTATCAATCTTGAACAAAAGACAGGATGGTTACCACAACCTAGAAAGTATTTTCCTACCGATTCCACTTTTTGATTCCTTAGAATTTATTGAATCAAAATCAATTCAATTTGACTGTAACATCGAAATAGACGATGAAAAATCAAATTCTATTTTGAAAGCATACGAATTACTTGCTCAAGATTTTCAACTGCCTCCAATTTCCATTTATTTACAGAAGCAAATTCCAATGGGAGCTGGATTAGGAGGTGGATCCTCCAATGGAGCTTTTATGTTGGTTGGTCTAAACAAACACTTTGAGCTGGGAATTTCTAATCAAGAACTAAAACAATATGCATTGAAAATCGGTAGCGATTGTCCATTTTTTATTGATAACACCACAAAATTGGTACATGGTGTAGGCGAAATATTGACTGATATTTCCATTCCCCTTTCGGGAAAATATGTGGTACTAGTAAATCCTAAGATTCATATCAGTACGCAGCAAGCATTTCAAAATTTAACACTGAAACAAACTCCCAATCCTTCGCTTCAAAAAATAGTGACAGAGGAACCCATTTCGGAGTGGAAAAATTTAATTTTCAACGACTTTGAAGAAGGAGTTTTTTCTCAATTTCCTGAAATATCAACAATCAAAAACAACCTCTATAAACTTGGAGCTCAATATGCTTCCATGACAGGAACAGGCTCTACCGTTTTTGGTCTATTTGAAAATGAACCCAATACCCATGATTGGCCTGAAAATTATTTTGTTAGGACGATAAAATTGAGTTAGCAATCTTGTGTAATTCTTGCCAATAGCCTACTTTTGCAACCTATGAGCGAATTACCTAAGGAAATAGAAAAGCGTAGAACTTTTGCTATTATCAGCCACCCAGATGCCGGAAAAACAACACTCACCGAGAAACTTTTGCTTTTTGGAGGAGCCATTCAAACTGCGGGTGCTGTAAAATCAAATAAAATAACCAAAACTGCTACTTCCGATTTTATGGAAATAGAAAAGCAGAGAGGTATTTCTGTTGCCACCTCGGTGATGGGATTTAATTACCAAGGTTTAAAAATTAACCTGCTTGATACACCTGGTCACAAGGATTTTGCTGAAGACACTTTTCGAACTTTGACTGCTGTAGACTCTGTAATTCTTATCATTGATTGCGTAAATGGTGTAGAACCACAAACCGAAAGGTTAATGGAAGTATGTAGAATGAGGAATACACCAGTGATGGTGTTTATCAATAAACTAGATAGACCTGGACAAGATCCTTTTACTCTTTTGGATGAAATTGAAGAAAAACTCGACATACAAGTTCGTCCTTTGTCATGGCCAATAAATATTGGTGACAGGTTCAAAGGTGTGTATAATATCTATGATTCCTCCCTTAATTTATTTCAAGTAAACAAAACCAATATAGAAGATGAGGTAGTTTCGATAAAAGATTTGAGCGATTCTCAATTGGATGATTTCGTAGGTGAAGAGGATGCAAATCAATTGAGAGAAGACATTGAACTAATTGAAGGTGTGTATGATACCTTCAATGTTGAAGAATACCAAAAAGGAAATTTAGCTCCTGTTTTCTTTGGTTCGGCTCTGAACAATTTTGGAGTGCAAGAGCTACTGAACTCATTCATTCGTATTGCACCTTCTCCACAACCTACCGAAACTGACATTCGAATGGTTGATCCTATCGAACCTAAATTGTCTGGTTTTGTATTTAAAATACATGCCAACCTAGACCCCAATCACAGAGATAGAATTGCATTTTTCAAAGTTTGTTCTGGGAAATTTGAAAGAAATAAATTTTACCAGCATCAAAGAATCAGTAAAAAACTGAGATTCAACAACCCAACTAGTTTCATGGCTCAAGACAAAAGTATTATTGATTTTGCTTACCCAGGCGATGTAATTGGACTGTACGACACGGGAAGTTTCAAAATTGGGGATACATTAACAGAGGGAGAGGTTATGAATTTTAAAGGAATCCCTAGTTTTTCGCCAGAAATGTTCAGGGAATTGGTGAATAAAGATCCTATGAAAACCAAACAACTGGAAAAAGGTATTCAGCAATTGACAGACGAAGGAGTGGCACAATTGTTCACACAACAACCTGGAAACAGAAAAATAATAGGAGTTGTGGGAGAACTACAATTTGAGGTAATCCAATATAGATTGAAGCATGAATACGGTGCAAGTTGTGATTTTACTCCTAAAAACTTTCATAAAGCTTGCTGGCTTACTTCCACTGACAAAGATAAAATGCAAGAATTTGTTAGAAGAAAAGCAAGTTACGTAGCAGAAGATAAAGACGGAAATTATGTATTCCTGGCAGAATCTGCCTTCTTGTTGCGACAGGCCGAGTTTGATTATCCGGAAATCACCTTCCACAAAACAAGCGAATTTAAAGTGTCATAGTTTTTTGTAATTTCATGAATGAAGAAGTTAGAAAAAATACTTTGGGGAGTGTTCGTAATTGGGATTCTCTTTAAAATAATGAAATGGCCAGGGGCTGGAATTTTAACAATCACTTCGCTCGGGTTAGTCTCCTGTTTCTATTTATACTTGGGAATAGGAATTTTTAATAATTTGACTCTAAAGGCAATGTTCAGTAAGGACAGTTACCAGTACAAACATCGTTTCAATTTATTATTTGGTGCCATTTTTGGAATAGTATTGGCTGCCCTAGTTATTGGATTTTTGTTCAAGTTTATGCTTTGGCCTGGTGCCAATGTTCTGCTCATACTTGGACTTTTTTCACTATTATTTTCTCTTTTAATGTATGGCTTACTCCTCAAAAAAAAGAAAGTTAACTTGGCAAAATCTTCCTTTTACCGAATTGTGTTGATTGGAATACTCTCATTGAGTTTATCGATCATTCAATCTGATTCTATCATTGATTTTTATTACCCAAACAATCCAGAATATGCCAATGCGCTTAAGGAAATTATCCGAAATCCCTCAGATATGAAAGTCCAACAGCAATTTGATTCTATAAGAGAACAACAGTATTCAAATCAACTTAGTAATGAATAATTAAATACACGCTCTGTCAGATTTTGATTTTGACACATAAAAAAGGCGACCCAAGGGTCGCCTTTTTTATCTTCTACCAGAAATAAATTAATTGTTGTGAACGTGAACATCCATTTGCGGAAATGGAATATTCAATCCTTTGCTTCCAAACTCTTTGTATATTCTTTCATTCATATTGAAATACACAGCTCGGAAGTCTTCAGTTTTGCACCAAACCCTCAAAGTTAAATTTACAGAACTATCTGCCAGTTTATCTAACCCAATGAAATTGTCTTCTTCATCCAATATTCTCGGATCTTCTTTTACAAACTCCAGTAAGGTGTTTTTAGCCGTATCGTAATCATCACCGTAAGCTATTCCCACAGTAAAATCTACTCTTCTTTTTGTTTGAGTGGAATAATTAATCATGTTACCATTTGCCAAAGGTCCATTCGGGATTATAACTGTTTTGTTATCCAACGTAATAAGAATTGTATTAAAAATTCTCAATTCTTTCACGGTTCCTTTTTCTCCCTGAGCTTCAATAAAATCTCCCACTTTATAAGGTTTAAAAAATAGAATCATGACACCACCTGCCAAATTCGAGAGTGTTCCCGAGAACGCCATACCTATTGCCAAACCCGCAGCACCCAGAAGAGCTACGAAAGAAGTCATTTCTATTCCGAGTTGGCTCAAAGCAGTTATTATAACCAAAATTCTCAATGAAATCGCGATGGCACTTGCCAAGAATGTCTCCAGTGATGGATCAAAATCTTTTTTCTCAAAAGTAAAATCGACCAACTTATTGATTCTTTTTACTATCCAAAACCCAATGACAATTACTGCAATTGCAAAAAGCAATGAAGTTCCGTACTCTACTACTTTCTCTAAAATCCAATCTGAATTAATAAATGAGGATCCAGTTGTCTGTGTTGTATTTTCTTCCATAGTTTTTGATTGTTAATTAATTAGTTAAGCCTTGCAAATTTACCAAATGAATTAAGCAAAATGAAGGAAACGAAAAAAAATCAAGAATTAGTTCTCGCAGTTTTGAGCTGTTTTATGAATTTTATCAATTTCGAATCCAAGCAGTTTTGCTTTATTCATATAGCGTAAATAAACTTGTTGATTTAATTCTTTGGTTCTAGAAAGTATCCATAAATAATCACGAGATGGTGAACCAACCAATACATGCTGATAGTTGGGATCTAATTCTATGATAAAATAATCTCCATAAAAAGGACGAAAAAAACTCACTCTTAGCTCTCCGGGTTTGTCCGGATTAGGAACGTTTGCATTTCCAATGGCCTCTTCCCATTTCTCTTTTTGTTTGTTGAATCCTTTGTTCGTTACTTTGATTCTTCCATTTTTTTTAATCGAATAGTTTGCCGTAACGCATGTTAAGTTTTTCTCAAAAGAATTTGGCAAACGAGCAATTTCATACCATCTTCCAATGTACTGAGATAAATCGACAGAATCTACTGTGGGTAATTGCTTTTTGGGTGTACAACCTATTCCCAATATGGAAAGGAACGATACGACAATAATAGATGGTTTCATAAAAAAATTCTATCCCTAAAATTACATAAAATAACGATATGTTAAAGGAATAAAATAAAGCGATATGTCCTTTTAACTATTGGATATTTCCATTTATCCAATTCCTTGTATCAATTCAATTAAAAAGAGTATTTTTAACTAAAATCAAGAAAGATGACTCCCGTTTTAGAAATAAAAAACCTAACCAAATCATATGGCAATTTTATTGCTGTAGATAATTTATCGCTCTCTGTAAATCAAGGCAATGTATTCGGAATACTCGGCCCAAATGGAAGTGGAAAAACTACGACTCTTGGGATGGTGCTCGATGTATTAAACTCAACTTCAGGAACGTTTTCTTGGTTCGGTGAGAAACAAACGAACAACCATCGAAAAAAAATTGGTGCTATCTTGGAACACCCTATTTTTTATCCAGAATTAAGCGGATACAAAAATCTAGAGATTACTGCGTTAATTAAGGAAGTTTCTCTGGATAGAATTGAGGCCGTAATGAAAAGAGTGGAGTTGTTTGAGCGAAAGGATTCAGCTTTTTCTACCTATTCATTAGGGATGAAACAGCGACTTTCACTTGCTGCGGCACTTCTTTCCGATCCTGAGGTTTTGGTATTAGACGAACCCACAAATGGCCTCGACCCAGAGGGAATTAGGCAAATGAGAGAACTGATATTATCCATTGCTGCGGAAGGAAAAACAATTATTATTTCGAGCCACATATTGGATGAGATTCAGAAAATGTGCACCCATTTTGGTATTTTAAGAAATGGCAAACTT
>CBFHPW010000033.1:0-16874 GCA_965657945.1 Flavobacteriales bacterium | reverse complement strand
TTTTCTACTTCGGGGTTTGATTTAACAGATTTTGAAAAGAAAACCAACAAAACAACAGGTAGAAGTGATATTCAAGCCATGTATGATGCACTACATGCATCTACAAGAACAAGCAATCCAAGTACTTGGAGAAGTAATTTAGAGTCCGTTTTTGATGTAGATGGTTTTTTGAAATATTTAGCGGCAAATAATACCATTCAAAACTGGGATACTTACGGCTTGATGACGCACAATTATTACTTGTACAACGACCCAAGCATGGGCAAATTGAGGTGGATAGTTTGGGATAATAATGAAGCATTTCAATCTAGGAACGGACCAAGATCTGCGCTGCCCTTTGCAATGAATACAACAACAACTGATTGGCCATTGATTAATTTTTTAATCAATGATGCGACCTACGAGGCAACTTACAAGAGTTATGTAAAATCTTTCGCTTCGTCCACATTTGCTACTAGCAGAATGAGCGGAATTTTTTCTGCACAACAATCTTTGCTTACTTCTTCAGCTTCTAACGAACAGATCGGTTACACTTACCTTACAGGAGGTGTTAGTAGTTTTAATTCTGCGGTAAGCACCTTAATTTCGCATAATTCTAGCAGAGTTTCTGCTGCAAATATTTACGCTCCCTAATTGGCGATTAAAATTGATCTATGAAAAATCTGTTTTTGTTCTCCGTAGTTTTAGGGCTTGTGTTTTCTTGTAAAAAAGAGATATTTGTTCCCAATGACGAACACTCCATTCGACCAGAAGGTTGGGAGTCCAATTCACATTCTAATAATGTAGAACCAAATTATGAGGTGGTTTTTAACGAATCCAAAGTCAATAAAATTCACATTGTATTTACTGCACAAGAATGGACCGACATGCAATCCGATTTGGCTACAGTGAAAGCCGGAGGCTATTCAGTTGAGCCTGCTTATTCACCTGTTGATTTTTATTTCAACGGTGTAAAATGGAATCATGTTGGGATTAGATACAAAGGAAATTCGAGTTTAAAAGGAGCCGGGAACGGGAAGCTTCCCTTTAAGTTTAATTTTGATTATTTCGAAGATATTTATCCCGAAATAAATAATCAACGCTTTTATGGGTTTAAAAAACTAGCAATGGGAAGCGGCTATAAAGATGAGTCTTTAATGAGAGATAAAACGGCCTCTGACTTGTTTAGGGATTTTGGTGTCCCCGCTACCAGAACTGCTTTTTATGAGATATCTATTGATAAGGGAGATGGGGTCTATCAATATTTTGGCTCATACACAATGAACGAAGTTGTAGAAGATACTTTCTTGAAAAATTACTTTGGAACAGAAACAGGAAACTGCTACAAGCCAGATGGACAGGGCGCTAGATTAGGCGCTACACTGGTTACTTCTAGTTTTCCCAATAAAACCAATGAATTGTCAAACGATTTTAGTGACATTCAAGAATTGCTGGATGCTCTCCACTCACCCACTCGGATAGCAAATCCAACGGCTTGGAAAGCAGGGCTAGAAGCTATTTTTGATGTGGATGGTTTTTTAAAATATTTGGCGGCTATGAATACTATTCAAAATTGGGATTGTTACGGAAATGCCCCTCATAATTATTACTTATACAACGACCCCTTAATGGGAAAATTAAGATGGATTGTTTGGGACTGTAACTTATCTTTCGATCCAGGAAGTGGATCTAGAACCTCTTTAAGTTTTGATATGAATGAGGTAGATGTAAGGTGGCCGTTAATTAATTATGTAATCGCAAATGCAGGTTATAAAGCAATTTACAAAGCTTACGTAAAAGATTTTTACACCTCCTCTTTCACCTCGGCTAGAATGAATTCTATAATTTCAAATCAACAATCTATGATTTCAAATTCAGCGGCAAGTGAAGAGCCTAATTATACTTTTTTAACCGGAGGCATTAGTGGTTTTAATTCGGCTGTAAATGAGTTGACTAATCACTGTGCAACTCGAGTTATAGATGCAGGTAACTATGCTCCATAACCGAATTTTTAATTTAAAATTTTCATTTTTTTTCTCCCTTTACTGACGTTGATATCGTTTGGTGTTGAGTACGAGAAATCAATGTAATTTATCCTTTAGATAGATTCCTGTTACAGAATTCTTGTTTTTTGAAATGGTTTCTGGAGTACCTTCGGCAATAATTTTGCCTCCTTTTTCACCGCCTTCTGGCCCCAAATCAATTACCCAATCTGCACATTTAATAACATCTAAATTGTGCTCTATAACAAGTAAGGAATTCCCTTTGTCAATCAAGGCATAAAAAGCTGTGAGAAGTTTTTGGATGTCTTCAAAATGCAATCCAGTTGTGGGCTCATCAAATATAAACAAAGTTCTTTTCGAGGATTTTTCTTTTACTAAAAACGAGGCTAGTTTGATTCGTTGTGCCTCGCCTCCTGATAAAGTGTTTGAGGATTGCCCGAGTTTCAAATAGCCAAGACCAACATTTTCCAATGGAGTAAGTTTAGCCACTATTTTTTTTCCATATTTATCGCCAGATTCTTTAAAAAATTCAATGGCATCAGAAATAGTCATTTCCAAAATATCAAAGATTGAATTCTCTTTGAATTTAATTTCAAGAACTTCTTGTTTGAATCGTTTTCCTTTGCATTCATCGCAAACCAAAGAAATATCGGCCATAAACTGCATATTTACTTTAAGCTCACCATCTCCACTACAGCTTTCGCATCTTCCTCCTTCTGTATTGAAAGAGAAATGTTTGGGCTTAAAACCGTTTACCTGAGCCTGTTTTAGGCTGGCGAATAAGGCTCTGATATCATCATAGGCTTTTACGTAAGTTGCTGGGTTGGATCTAGATGATTTTCCTATGGGGTTTTGGTCAATGAATTCTACCTCATCAATGTGATCAATGTCACCAATCATTTTGGAAAATTCTCCAGTTTTGTTCGCTACACCTCCTTTTACTTTTTTTAAGGCAGGGTAAATTATTTGCTTGATCAAAGATGATTTTCCACTTCCACTAACTCCTGTAATAGCAGAAAAGACATTCAAAGGAATAGTAACATCTATCCCTTGCAAATTATTTTCTCTACACCCCAAAAACTCTATTTTTCTTGTGCTTTTTTTTCTGTTTTCAGGAATAGGAATGACCTTTCTTAAGGTTAAGTATTGTGCCGTTAAACTGTCGTCTGATGAAATTAGTTTTGCGTGGTTACCCTGAAAAATCACTTCACCACCCTGAGTCCCTGCCAAAGGACCCATATCTATAATTTCATCCGCAATTTTCATGATGTCCTCATCATGCTCTACCACAATTACGGTGTTCCCAATATCTCTTAAAGATTGTAATACTTTGATTAATCGTTCGGTGTCACGAGAATGTAACCCAATACTTGGTTCGTCCAAAATATACATCGAACCTACCAAACTACTTCCCAAAGAGGTTGCTAAATTTATTCGCTGGGACTCTCCTCCAGACAAAGTAGAAGACAGACGATTAAGAGTGAGATACCCTAAACCAACATCGAGTAAAAACTGAATACGTAGAGTAATTTCTTTCAAAATTCTTTTTGAAACCTGCTCGTCATGCTCGCTTAGAGACAGATTATTAAAAAATTCGGCACATTTTTCAAGTGAAATATCCACCAAATCGGTAATGTTTTTCCCATTTATTTGGATATAACTTGCCTCAGGTTTTAACCTCTTGCCTTCACAAGTGTCACAAATTGTTTTTCCTCTGTATCGACTCAACATAATGCGATACTGAATTTTGTAAGATTGGCTTTCAACAAACGAAAAGAACTCATTGATCCCTTTAAAATAGTTGTTTCCTGTCCATAATACTTTTTTTTGTGCTGAAGTTAAGTCGTAATATGGTTTGTGAATGGGGAAATCAAAATGATGTGCATTATTAAATAAATCAAAAGCCCATTGGCTCATTTTTTCTCCTTTCCAGCACACAATTGCCTCTTCGTACACCGATAGGTTTTTATTTGGGATGACTAAATCTTCGTCTATTCCAATGATTTTTCCATAACCTTCACAGCTAGAGCAAGCCCCTAATGGATTATTAAAACTGAATAAATACTCATTTGGTTCAGAAAACTCAATTCCATCTAGTTCGAATTTATTCGAGAAAAAACGAGATTTATCTTCTTTTGCCAACTGTATTTCGCAAGTTCCATTGCTTTGTTGAAAAGCTGTTTCTGCTGAATCATATATTCGAGCATTATTTTCTTCACTTTCCTGATCTACTGAAATTCGGTCGATTACAATTTTTACTGAACTAAATGATGCAGGGGGAGAATCCATGACATCTTCTATAAGTTGATTTTCTCCATCCACTTGAATTCTATTGAATCCTTCTGTTTGCACATTTTGTAAGTATAGGCCCAATTTATCCTTTTCTCTGATGGCAAGCTCAGATAGAATAAGCGCTTTTGTTCCTTTCTCGAGACTATTTAAGTAAATAAGTACATCCTCACTTGTGTCTTTTTTTACTTCATTTCCCGAAACGGGAGAAATCGTTTTTCCTATTCGAGCAAATAATAATTTGAGATAATCGTATACCTCTGTTGAGGTACCAACTGTCGAACGAGGGTTTCTAGAGTTTACCTTTTGTTCAATGGCAATGGCTGGAGCAATTCCTTTGATGAAATCTACCTGTGGTTTTTCGAGTTTACCCAAAAACTGTCGAGCGTAAGAGGAAAGACTTTCAATATATCGCCTTTGGCCTTCTGCATATAATGTATCAAAAGCTAAAGATGACTTTCCTGATCCAGAAAGTCCCGTGATAACTGTCAGTTTGTTTTTAGCAATCTTAAGTTCAACGTCTTTTAAGTTATGCACTTTGGCACCTTTGATGTGTATATGTTCGGATTTATTCAAGGGATAGAAATTGAATGAAAAGGCTTGTTTTCGATTAGTTTTTTACGACCTCAAAGGTAGAGAATCTTACCTAAAGAAAGTGAGATAGAAGTGAATATTCTGATTAAATTTGCAAGAAAATAGTTCATCAATGAAAACACTCTACCTCGTTCGTCATGCAAAATCTAGCTGGAATCAAAACAATGTATTGGATTTTGATCGCCCTCTCAACGAAAGAGGAAAAAACGATGTGAAGGTAATGGCCAAAAGACTAAAAAAAAGAGAAGTAAAGGTTGGGCGAATTTTGGCGAGTTCATCTAAGCGTACCTCCTCCACAACGTTTGGTCTCAACCGGACTTTTGAATTGGGTTCTAGCCACATGGAATTTCGTCAGGATTTATATCATGCGAATGTTTCTGTCTTGCTTCATCGGATTTGTCAAACTCAAGATGATTGTGATGAATTAATGCTAGTTGGGCACAACCCCGGAGTGTCAGAGCTCTGCGACTATCTGACTGACATAGAATTTTATTTTCCCACTTTGGCCATTGCCAAGATTCTGTTTGAGGCAGATAGTTGGCGAGAAATTTCTAAAGGAACGGGGACGGTGGAATGGTACGATTTCCCTAAAAATACGTTGAATTCTTAAATGATTGTTATTAAAAACTTTGATTCATTATTTAGATTCAACTTTTTTACTATATTGGGACAAATTACAGAATAAGATGCCAGACAAAATAATGTTTCAAACAGAAATACCTATCAAAACATCGGTAGGAATCCTTTACGATATGATGACAACACCAAGTGGTTTGTCTGATTGGTTTTGTGAAGATGTAAATATCGATGGAGATGTGTACAGTTTCTTTTGGGGCGGAGAAGCCGAAAAGGCCGAATTATTGAGAATGAGCAAAAATGAGTTTGTTCGATTCAAGTGGGTAGAAGATGAAGACGACAACGCCTATTTTGAATTACGGATAAAAATTGATGGTATCACAAAAGACGTGGCT
Organism: Flavobacteriales bacterium; assembly: GCA_965657945.1. Taxonomy (GTDB): domain Bacteria; phylum Bacteroidota; class Bacteroidia; order Flavobacteriales_D; family CAJJDF01; genus CAJJDF01. The sequence continues at coordinate 11,038 of CBFHPW010000033.1, read as the reverse complement.
CTTGTGATTACCGATTTTGCTGACGATGAAGAAGAAGTAGAGGAAAACACATTGCTTTGGGAGAGCCAAATTAATGACCTCAAAAGAGTTATTGGAGCCTAAGCAATAATTCGAAATATTAAATGTTTATCGATTTATGTTGAAGAAATTAGATTGGTTCATCATAAAATCCTACATCGTACCATTCGTTGTTACCTTTTTTATTGCCGAATTTGTTCTAATTCTGCAATTCGTTTTTATTTATTTAGATGATTTTGTAGGTAAAGGGGTAGGGGTTAATCTCTATTCCGAATTAGTATTGTATGCCTTTTTGGAAGTCGTTCCGATGGCGCTTCCCTTGGCTATATTACTTTCCTCTATTATGGCAATGGGGAATTTAGGTGAAAAAAATGAACTCACTGCGATGAAGGCAGCCGGAGTGTCTTTGCTCCGTATCATGCGACCTCTTTTTTTTATAATGATTATGTTGGCAGGAGTTTCTTTTTACTTCTCCAATTATGTGTGGGGAGAAGCCTATCTTAAAAAGAAAATTCTTATTTCTGATATGACCAACAAAAAACTTTCTCTCGTATTGAAAGAAGGAGTTTTCTTTAATGAAATTGATCATTACAGCATCCGGGCCAATAAAGTAAACAAAGAAACGAATGAATTAGGCGATGTGTTAATTTATCAGCATAATCCAACCTTTAAATTCAGAAAAGTAATTCGAGCAGAGCGAGGAGAAATGAACAAATCAGACGAAGGCTCATTTTTGATTCTAACGCTTTACAACGGAGAAATAAACGAGGTAATGAATCCCTTAGATAATCCGATGGAAGAAAAAAGTAAGTTGCCCAATCAGCGCATCCAATTTGACGAAACCACCCAAAAAATTGATATTTCTTCATTGAGCTTAAACAGGACATCAGAGGAAGATTATGCCCAACAACCCAGTCTTTTGCCAGTATTGGAGCTAACTAAGGTAGTTGATTCCATGCAAGCTGAATACGATACCGTAATGAGAACTTTACTGCCTTATTACGAAAACACCTATTCCATCAATCAAGAAGTAAAATCAATCTCGATGGACACCATTTTGCCAGCCTATTTTCACTTGGATTCGTTGCTTCCGCAAGAACGCAAAGTAGTTCTCCAAAATGCTGCAAATCGCCTAGAAAACTCGATTAATTATTTGAATAATAGATCCAACGATATTTGGAATAGAGCAAAAACCAAAGCCAAAGTTGAAACTGAATGGCATCGTAAATTTACGCTTTCATTTGCATGTATCGTTCTCTTTTTAGTAGGTGCGCCATTGGGTGCAATTGTAAAAAAAGGAGGGTTGGGAATTCCTATCGCAATTGCTATTGTCTTATTTATTGTGTATTATATCATTTCTATTACTGGGCAGCGTTTGGGTCGAGGGCTAGTTATTCCGCCCTATTTAGGTATGTGGTTGAGTTCAATTGTGCTTTTGCCATTAGGTTTGATTTTAACCTACAAAGCAGCGACCGAATCAAAAATTCTCGATTTCGAACTCATTGGAAATTCCATAAAATCACTTTTTAAATGGATAAGAAGCAAGAAGTAAGTGCATAAACTAACAAGTTCCTTGTACAGAATTCGGACTCAGGTTCCATTTTTTTAATTCGTAGAACACCTGTTGCTTTTATCCAGATACTGTCATGATGTTTGCAGTGCTAGTTATAACCCGTAAGTAGCACAATTCACTACACAAAAAAAGCACCAACTTACGCTAGTGCTTTTAACAATCAATTTAGTTTTTGGTCTTAATTTTTCAAAGCTTCTGCTCCGCCCACAATCTCAAGGATTTCATTGGTAATGGCTGCTTGTCTTGCCTTGTTGTAAGTAAGTTTAAGATTAAATAACATATCTCCTGCGTTGTCGGTTGCTTTGTGCATCGCTGTCATCCTTGCACCATGCTCACCAGCATGAGAATCGAGCACCCCTTTGTACAATTGTATTTTCAATGATTTTGGCACTATATCTTCCACAATTCTTTCTTTGGAAGGAACGAAAATATACTCTGTATTACTCGCTGAAGTTACTTCTCCTTCTACCCTCTCGATTGGCAAAAACTGTTCAGCAATTACTGTTTGGTTCGCTGCATTCACAAAGTGATTGTAAACCATCACAACCTTATCAACTTTCTCCTCTTTGTACCAATTCATAATTAACTCCGCCACTTCTGATACCGAATTAAAATTCAACTCGTTGTAGATTTTTTCTAAATCTGTAGGGATTTCTTTCAAGTTGTTGGCCGCGTAAAATTTATTTGAGAATTCTTGAGCCTTTTTACCAATAGCTAACAAGTGAACAGAGGCATTTGTATATTCCTTTGCCAAGGCGTTTACCTTTTTGGTAATATTGTTATTGAAACCGCCACACAAACCTCTGTTTGAAGTCACAGCAACAAACAATACATTTTTCACTTCTCTTTCTTGCGAGTATACTCCTTCGGAGCTATCCAAGCTTGAACTCAAATTCATTTGAATTTCTTGAAGCTTATTGGCATACGGCAACAATTGGGTAATTGCATCCTGGGCTCTTTTAAGCTTAGCTGCCGATACCATTTTCATTGCAGAAGTAATCTGCATGGTAGAATTTACCGAGGTAATTCTATTTCGTATTTCTTTTAAGTTTGCCATTTGTTATAGATATAAGATAATAGAAAATAGAAAATAGTGCTCTGAAAACAATTGCATTTTCTTCGTAGTTGCCTTACTCGATTTACCAAGAAAGCTTTCTATATTCTTTTCTCCTTTTTCTCTGTTCTTTTCTCTGTATTCTCTGTTCTTTTTTTCTCTATTTTCTAATGTCGGTCCAATGTCTCCGCTTTTCGAGATGTATCAAGAACTTAGTATTTAGCGCTCAACTCAGCAGCTACCTTCGTCAATACATCAGTTGCTTCATCCGTGTATTTTCCTGCTTGCAACAAATCCAATGTATCTCTATGTTTTGCTTCTAAATACGCAATGTACTCTTCTTCAAACTGCTTCACTTTGTTCACAGGTACGTTACCAATCAATCCTTTAGTTCCTACATACAATACAGCAATCTGGTGCTCTACTGATAAAGGAGATCCTTCGTTTTGTTTCAACAACTCCACGTTTCTTGCTCCTTTGTCCAATACCGCTTTTGTACTCGCGTCAAGGTCAGATCCGAATTTTGCAAATGCTTCTAATTCTCTGTATTGTGCCTGGTCCAATTTCAAGGTTCCAGCTACTTTTTTCATTGATTTTATCTGAGCATTTCCTCCAACTCTTGATACTGAGATTCCTACGTTAATCGCTGGTCTCACACCTGAGTTAAACAAATCTTGCTCCAAGAAAATCTGTCCATCTGTAATAGAAATTACGTTGGTTGGAATATAAGCAGAAACATCACCAGCCTGTGTCTCAATAATTGGCAAAGCTGTGATTGATCCACCTCCTTTTACCATTCCTTTCATTGAATCTGGTAAATCATTCATTTCTTTTGCAATGTCATCTATTTCGATCACTTTTGCTGCTCTCTCCAATAATCTTGAGTGCAAGAAGAATACATCTCCTGGGTAAGCTTCCCTTCCTGGAGGTCTTTTCAAAAGAAGTGACACCTCACGGTAAGCTACCGCTTGCTTTGATAAATCATCGTATACAATCAATGCAGGTCTTCCCGTATCTCTAAAAAATTCAGCAATTGCTGCTCCTGTAAATGGTGCATAATACTGTAATGGTGCTGGATCAGAAGCATTTGCCGCTACAATAGTCGTGTAAGCCATTGCTCCTGCCTCCTCTAATTTTTTAACGATTCCTGCAACCGTAGATGCTTTTTGCCCTACTGCAACGTATACACAATATACTGGTTCACCTTTGTCAAAAAATTCTTTTTGGTTAATAATTGTATCGATCGCAACCGTTGTTTTTCCCGTTTGCTTATCTCCAATAATCAACTCTCTTTGTCCTCTTCCTACCGGAATCATGGCGTCAATCGCTTTAATTCCTGTTTGTAAAGGCTCAGTAACTGGTTGTCTGTAAATTACACCCGGTGCTTTTCTTTCGATTGGCATTTCGTACAACTCTCCTTCAATTGGTCCTTTTCCATCAATTGGGGCACCCAAAGTGTCTACCACTCTTCCTACAATACCTTCTCCAGTTTTGATAGAGGCAATTCTGTTTGTTCTTTTCACAGAGGCTCCTTCTCTCACAACGTCAGAAGTTCCTAATAGTACGGCACCAACATTATCTTCCTCTAAGTTCAATACAATTGCTTGCAATCCATCTTCAAATTCGATAAGCTCCCCTGACTGTACATTTGACAATCCGTGGATACGTGCAACTCCATCACCTACTTGCAATACAGTTCCTACTTCTTCTAGTTGAGCTTCAGTTTTGAATCCTGATAACTGCTCCTTGATTATTGCAGATACTTCTGCTGGTTTTATTCCTGCCATTTGATTTATTTATTTTGTCAAAAATCGTTTTTCAGATATATTATCCTCGTATTTCTTTTTAAATTTCTTTGCGTTTTCTAGGTTTAGTTGGTTATTCTGGATTACTCCTTCCTTAATAAAGGTCCTAATAAGGGACTTGCCTACCAAATCTGTTTCAAACTTTTCTAAGTCTGTAGTTAAGAAATGAAGTTCTGCATAAAAATGCATATATTCTCTTCTTACCCCTTTACTATCGTTATAATACTTTCCCGTTCCGTAACTCAATCCGTTTACCGAAACAAATTCTGTTCCTGACAGCGTACTATAAAAGCTTTTACCTCCTGTTCTTTCGTAATTACCCCAGGGCTTTTTTTCCACCAAAATTGTCCCTTTTTTGAACTTCACCTTTAGTTTGTCGCCAAGTTCGTTGAACGAAAAGACGAGTAAAGTGAGCGCAAAAAGTAAGGCAAGTTTTTTCATGGAAAATTAATTTAACGAAATCTCTTTTCTTAGGTTCTTAAATTTAGTGGAGATACTAGCATCGATTTGCTTATCACCCACTCTCACAATAAAACCACCAATTAAGGATGGATCAATGTGTTCCACTATTTCAACCTCTCCGTTATGCTTTAGTAAAGAAAGGATACTTTTCTTTTGCTCTTCATCCAATTGTATAGCTGAAGTAACTTCTGCCGTTACGATGTTCTTACTTTCTTTGTACATTCCCACAAACTGCTTTGCGGTTTCTGCCAATAACGTTTCTCTCTTGTTGTTTACTAACAATTGAATTGTATTCATTGTTAGTTCATTAAACTGTGAGCCAAAAAGAGCCGTAAATACTTTTAGTTTTTCTTCTCCTTTTATCACTGGATTCTTTACCAATGAACGTAAATCAGCACTTTCGGCCAATGTTTCGGATAAAGAATTCATGTCAGCCACCACTTCTTCAAGCTTACCACCTTCTTGTGACAAACCTAACAAAGCTTTTGCGTAACGTGATGCTGTTTTACTATCTTTCATGTTATGAAGTTAAATGTTCTACCCTTAGTTTAGGTTCACTTCTTCTACTAATTCATTCACCAATGCTTTTTGCTTGTCGTCAGCAGCTAAGTTTCCTTTTACCACTTTCTCCGCAATGTCTATCGACAAAGATGCTACTTGGTTTTTCAACTCAACGATTGCAGCTTTTCTTTCCATATCTATGGCACTCTTGGCAGAAGCGATCATTTTTTCTCCCTCAACTACCGCCTCTTCTTTCGCTTTGGCAACTATTTCAGCTTTCATTTCTCTAGCTTCTTTCATCAAGGCATCTCTTTCTTCTCTTGCTTCGTTTAGCAATCTCTCGTTTGAGGCAGTCAAATTTGCCATTTCTTTTTTTGCTTCTTCAGCAGAGTTCAATGCACCTTCTATACTTTCTTCTCTTGTGTTTACTGCGTTCAAAATTGGCTTCCAAGCGAATTTTCTTAACAATAAGATAAGCGAAACGAAAACTAGAGATTGCCAAAAAAACAATCCAACTGAAAAATCTGATAGTAACTTTTCCATACTTCTTTTTTAAAAAAACAATTTAAAATAAGTAGTTGCAACCAACCGTTGCAACTACTAAATTCATTTTATGATTATGCAGCAAATAATGCAGCAAAACCAATACCTTCGATAAGGGCAGCAGCGATAAGCATAGCCGTTTGGATTTTTCCAGCAGCTTCAGGTTGTCTTGCGATACCTTCCATTGCAGATGCACCAATTTTACCGATTCCTAAGCCAGCACCGATTACGATTAATCCTGCTCCTACGATATTTGGAATTGTCATGTTGTTTGTTTTTTTTGGTTAATAAATGTGTTTCTAAATTCTAATTAATGATGTTCTTCTACTGCTGCACCGAAATACAGGGCCGACAGCATAGTGAAAATATAGGCTTGAAGAGCAGCTACTAGCAACTCCAATATTGATAAAAATAATGTCAATCCGAAAAAGGCTCCGGTTGCGAAATAATTTTGGAAGATGAAAATCAAACCAATTAAACTCATAATAACAATGTGGCCTGCTGTCATGTTCGCATACAAACGAATCATCAAGGCAAAGGGTTTGATAAATACTCCTAGCAATTCTATTGGGGCCAAAATAATTCTCATTGGTTTTGGCACACCCGGCATCCAAAATATGTGTCCCCAGTAATTTTTATTTGCAGTAAACTGAGTAATCAAAAAAGTAACAAGAGCTAATGCAAATGTAACTGCAATGTTGTTCGTTACACCGATACCAAAAGGCATCATTCCTGCAAGGTTCAAAAACCAAATAAAGAAAAAGATGGTAAGCAAATAACTCATGTATCTCTTGTAGTGTTTTTTTCCGATGTTTGGAATAGCAATGTCATCTCTAATAAAAATAATGATTGGCTCCAAAAATTTAGCCGCACCACTTGGATTCAAAGAATTAGAATATTTCTTAGCCATTCTCGAGAACAAAAACAACATGAATGCCGACATTAGAATAATGACAAAAACATTCTTTGTAATGGAAAAGTCAAAAGGTTTTGCGTTTTGAACGTGGTGCTCAGCATCATAATTAATGTGACCTTCACTGTCTGTTTTGTATATTTTTCCGTGGTAAAGCTTATAAAAGTTTCCTTTTGATTCTACTGCGTGTTCTCCATGGTGAAGAGCAGCTCCCGAAAATACATGGATACCTTCGTCCCACAAGATTACTGGCAAAGGAAAACTAACTCCGTGAGTGATCTCAAAAATATAAGAATCTTGAAGGTGGTGAGCTATCGTCTCTTTTATTTCTTCTCTGATGGATTTCTTAACTTCGGTAGTATCTGTATGGCCATGAGACTCCGCTGATGCAAGCGAAACTAAAGAGCTAAGACTGAATAAGATTAAAACGAATATTTTAAACACTTTTTTGGTCATGATTCTGTTTTGAGCAAATTTTATTCTGCAAAAGTAAAAATTTAAAACAATTCATATACCTTTTTCTTAAAAAAACATTGTATTTCTATTTAATTAATCGGATTGTGACTTGTTTAATTCTTTAGAAAGTGGAAATGCAGCTAAAAAAATACTCGTTAAATAAGGAAAAAGAAGGGTAAGTACTTCTGCTTTTTTGGTAACTAAATTATTATTCACCTCAGAGTAAAATAGGATAAAAAGTAGTGTGAATTTTATCAGTATCCAAAACAAGTATAAGAATCCTAAGTGATCGGGAACATTCTTCTTGGCCACCGCAAACAGAATAAAAAAAAGTACGGTTAGTAGGCTGAGAACAACGTATATTTTGAAAACTAAGTGTTGGTCAACCCAACGGTAAAACTCATTTAAATAGTTGTGTAATAGAAAGAAAATAAACAGCACGAAAAGTGAATACACACCTTGAAATACAGTATTATTCTTCTTCATCATTGTTCATTCGGTTTAATCGAATTACCAAGGCATACATAGAAATTGCAAAAATGACAGCAACTAATCCGAGAGTGAAATAGGGTTTGGTTGTTTCGTATTTGGCATCCAGAATTTTACCAAGATAGGCGCCAAAATATATCGATACTCCTATTTGAATACCTAAACTAGAGTAGGCTAAAATTGGGTTTATCTTGTTATTCTTCTTCATCAGAAATTCTTGGTTTGGTCGCTACAAAATAAATTATAGCTGCCATCAAGACAAAGGCAATTGTAAAAAATGGAAACCCAAATTTGATTGTGGTGTCGCAAAGAATTCCTCCAAACACAGCTGCCACAAACAAAAAATAAAGAGGTGTTTTATCCATTTTATTTGGTTGATGAGATTGGTTTTGAAACACTCGGTGCTCCCATGGATGTTTTTCCATTGTGTAGGGCGCCTGCTTCCATCGATAGTTTTTGGGAAGTAATATCTCCTTGGATTTTTGAAGAAGACTTAAGCGACAGCAATCCGGTAACGTGTATATTTCCGTTTATTGTTCCTTCAATCTCGGCATTCTCGCAGTGTATTTCTCCTTCCACAAACCCTTTTTCTCCCAATACTAACTTTCCTTTTACCTTCAGTGTTCCTTGTATCTTTCCGTCTACACGCATGTTTGTTTGAGAATCGATGTCTCCCACAATTTTTGTGTTTTCTACAATTTTATTCAATTGGTCGTTGGCTGGTTGTGCTATTGATTTTGCCATAAGTTTGTCTTGTTTCATTTATAGTATGCGCAACAAATATAGGTAATTACTAGCGAATAGAATCGCTGTTAAAGAAAGTTAAATAATTCCTTGCTGCAGTTTTGGGTGAGATTAATAATTAACTTTAGCTCCACAAAAATAATGAAACTGAATCTCAAAAATATCGTTGTGCTAATTAGTTTGGCTATTCTTGGTCTTATTGGTGTGCAAATTGTGTGGATAAATAATGCCATCGAAGTAAGAAAATCACAATTCGACCAGGAGGTAAAAACTTCTTTGGTTGTGGTTACTCAAGAAATTCCCAAAGTAATTAGAAAAAATCAAGAGGCTAAATTTTTTCAGCGTCAGCAGCAACTCAACCAAGGTGTAACAGATATTAGCGCTTTGATAAATGCGATGCTGGATAATACTCCGTTTCAACAATTTTCGGATAAAATAACAAAAGAACAATTGGATTCGCTGATTCTAGGGCAAATGAAAAAAAGAGGGATTAACACGCCTTATATTTTTGGTGTGTTTGATGCTACGGGAAACTACCTATTAGAAACAGACAGCGTTACAAAGCAATTTACGAATCAACTGCTGAGCGAGGGCATAAACATACCCGTATTCGTAGATGACTTTATGCTTACTCAGCCTTTTATCAGCATCATTTTTCCTAAAAAAAACAATTTCATTTTTAAAAAAATGTGGTTGATACTGAGTATCTCATTGTTATTAATTCTGGCCGTTATTTATGCTTTTTACTTCACAGTAAATACTATTCGCAAACAAAAACAACTTTCCGAAATAAAGAATGATTTCATTAATAACATGACTCATGAACTCAAAACTCCCATTAGCACTATTCAGTTGGCTTGCGAGGCACTCAACGATTCGGACATGAATTCGAAAGAATCAAATGAAACTTTTGTGAAGATGATTAAGGACGAAAACTCTCGACTGAAAGGATTGGTAGATACTGTATTAAAAACTGCCATCTTGGATAAAGGTCAAATGAAATTGCAGCAAGAAGAGCTGGATATATTAGAGATTATCCACCAAGTAAAAGGCAACTTTTCTTTGCAAGTAAATCAATTGAACGGACAAATAATTATTGAGAACGAACTCACTGCTATGCCATTTGTGGGAGACAAACAACACCTTACAAATGTGTTTCAAAACTTAATTGACAACGCCATAAAATACACAACAAAATCTCCCGAAATTCATATCTCGACTGCCAAAACTATCGATTCTTTCTTGATAAAAGTAACAGACAATGGAATCGGAATTAGCAAAGAAAATTTAGAAAAAGTATTCGAAAAACTCTACCGAGTTCCTACGGGTGATTTACACAATGTAAAAGGATTTGGGTTGGGGCTGAATTACGTAAAAACCATGATCGAACTGCACGGTGGAAAGATTGAAGTAAAAAGTACTAAAGAAAAAGGGAGCACGTTTATAATTCAGATTCCTATCGTTCAATAAAAAAACTAAACTATGAGTAATGCCAACATACTACTAGCCGAAGACGATCCTAACCTAGGGATGTTACTGAGCAAATTTTTGCGCGCCAAAGGATTTTCTTGCACCTTAGCGGTGGATGGAGAAATTGCCTACCAAGAATTTACGAGTGCTTCTTTTGACTTTGTAATTCTGGATGTGATGATGCCAAAAAAAGATGGGTTTGCCGTGGCAAAGGACATACGAGGAATCGATAAAGAAACGCCCATTCTTTTTCTTACTGCCAAAAGTATGAAAGAAGACAAATTGAAAGGTTTTGAATTGGGAGCAGACGACTACCTCACAAAGCCATTTAGCATGGATGAATTAATTGCTCGAGTAAATGCGATTTTGAAAAGAACAAACACCAAAGAAGAAAACCATCTATACTCGGTTCACAATTACTTGTTCGATTACAACACACGTATTTTATCGTTTCAGGGAAACGAACAAAAACTAACTACCAAGGAGTGTGAGCTTTTTAAAATATTGGCTCAAAACCTAGGCAAAGAAGTAGACAGAAATGATTTGTTAAAAGCAGTTTGGGGCGATGACAACTATTTTAACGGGAGAAGTATGGACGTGTACATCACCAAATTGCGAAAATACCTGAACCAAGACGACAAAGTAGAGATTGTGAATATTCACGGAAAAGGATTTAAATTATTAGTGAAGTAAATTTTAGGTTTACTAAGTAATGTCATTCCCCAATTATTGCGGAATCCCTGCGAATAATAATAGCAACGAAAGTGAATTGTGAAATTTGCTTTGTGAAATCTTGTCCCCACAAATTAGGGACAGGATGACTGATAAAAAACACCCCCTTTCTTTCTATAATACAACCCCAAAATAACTTATTAAGTAAAACTTAATGAACGGAATAGTAATTGAAGTGTACAGAAAAGTACTAATCAATTAAAACCTCAATATGATGGAAGTTAAAAAAAGTAAAGGAGCAGATTTAGAAAAAAAGAAACACGGAATATTTCTCTTCA
>CBFHPW010000032.1:0-17342 GCA_965657945.1 Flavobacteriales bacterium | reverse complement strand
TCCATTTCCTTATAAGGAATGGTACATGGTGGAATTTTTATCTGAATGTATCCTCCAGCCTTGTAATCCATGTCTTCTGGAATTTCAACTATAAATTCTTTGATAAAAGTAGCTACGTTAAAGTTAGAAGAAACAGTCGCTTCCCATTCTTTAATTCCTAGGATTTCTTCTTCAATTTCAATGTTCATGTCTTCCTTCACCTTTACCTGACAACCTAATCTATGATTTGTTGCAATTTCTTTTCGAGTAAAGTGAGGTTCTTCGGTAGGCAAGATTGCTCCTCCTCCATCATGAACTTGACAGATACACTGTACACAAGTACCTCCACCACCACAAGCCGATGGCAAAAATATCCCTTGGTTTCCTAGGGTGCTTAATAGAGTTCCTCCTCCATCAACTTCCAAAATTCTTTCTCCATTGTTGATATTAATTTTTATCTTCCCTGAAGGTGATAATTTTGCTTTTGCGAAAAGCAACATCAGTACCAAAACAAGGATGACCAATAAAAATACCGCGATTGTGATTAAAACTACTTTAAAGTCCATATTATTTCTTATATATTAAATCCTAAAAATCCTAAAAACGCTAATCCCATAAGACCAGTCAAAATAAACGCCATACCAACTCCTCTCAAAGGTGCTGGAACATGAGAATATTTAATTTTCTCTCTAATAGCTGCAAGCAACACAATGGCAATGAACCAACCGAATCCTGATCCAAAACCGTAAACAGTTGCATGTCCAATAGAAGGAAAATTCTTTTGTTGCATAAACAAAGACCCTCCTAAAATGGCGCAGTTTACAGCAATTAATGGCAAGAAAATTCCAAGTGCTCCATACAATGCTGGAGAAAACTTCTCAACTAACATCTCCACCAATTGTACTATAGAGGCAATAACTGCGATGAACATGATAAAGCTCAAAAAGCTCAAATCTACATCAGCATACTCTTCTCCTAACCATGCCAAAGCTCCATCTTTTAGGATATAGTTTTCGAGTAAGTAGTTGACAGGAACTGTCACCACAAGAACGAAAATAACTGCCAATCCTAAACCGAAAGCTGTTTTTACTGTTTTTGATACAGCTAAGTAGGAACACATTCCGAAGAAGAATGTAAACACCATGTTATCCACGAATGCTGCTCTGATAAATAATTTTAATAATTCCATAATCTCTTATTTCTCGTAATTTATTCTGTAAAAATTAATGTTCGTCAATTAAGCTTGGCGTTCTTTTCTTTTGAATCCAAATATACAATGCTACCAAAATCAATGAGGACGGTGGCAACAACATTAATCCGTTGTCTTCATATCCGATTGCGTACAAACCTGTTTGTTCTACTGAGTTTCCAAAGATTTCAAATCCAAGTAATTTTCCTGAGCCGAATAATTCTTTGAAAAATGCCACAACAACTAATATCAATCCATATCCTAAACCATTTCCTACTCCATCTAGAATAGAAGCCCAAGGTTTGTTACCTAGAGCAAATGCCTCCAATCTACCCATAATAATACAATTGGTAATAATCAATCCTACAAATACAGATAGTGATTTAGAAACATCATATACGAATGCTTTCAGTACCTGATCCACAATAATTACTAGGGCAGCAACAATTACAAGTTGTACAATAATTTTAATTTTCGAAGGGATTAAGTTTCTCATTAAAGAAACAATTAAATTCCCCATCACCAATACAAACAATACTGCGATTGACATTACAATTGCGTTATCCATTTGCACGGTTACAGCCAAAGCTGAACAAATCCCTAATACCTGAATCGTTACAGGATTGTTTAGGTTCAATGGATCTGATATTAATTTTTTATTCTTCTTGGAGAATAAAGGTTCTTTCGTTTCAGACATAGTATCTATTTTTAAAAAGGAGTTTAATTATTTAATAGCTAACATTGTAGAGTCTACTACAACTTGAACGCTGTCCATTTCTGAAGTAGGATCATTCAGTTGTGATTCAATAGGCTCAAGGGAGGCAGTTTGTAAAGAAGAGAAATACTTGTTGTAAACTTCCAATGATCTGTTCATCATTTCATCTACTCCAACAGCTGTAAATGTAGCTCCACTTAGCCCAGCAACTTGGTGAGAATTGTATTCTCCGCCAGGCTTCTCTACTTTAATCGGTTTGTATTCACCCGAGTTTTCATCCGTAATGATTTTACCTATAAATTGATTTTGAAATAAATCTTCTGTTATCTTAGATCCAAGACCGGGAGTTTCTCCTTTGTGATCGAAAACGGTTCCGTTTATTGTTGTTCCATCTTCTCTAAACGCTGCGTATCCCCAAATGTCATCCCAAAGTCCTTTACCACTGAAATAAGTAACATAATACTTTTCTCCGTTGTTTTCAGCAACAAATAATGGATAAGCAATTCCCTCAGACTTTAATGCTTCTTCGTATTCAGCACCTCCTTCTGGAAATTTCTTCATTAATCCTGTTAATGTATTATAATACTTTCTTACATCCAGGTTAAATGCATCTTTTTCGTCCTTCATCTTTTTTGCCCCAGCTTGGATTTCATCTTCATTGGTTAATTCAGAAACAATATTTCCGTCATAATCTAAAATGATTCGTTTGGTGATAAAGTCATTGAATATTTTACCGGCCTCATCTCTAGAAACTCCATTGGTTTCCTCTAAACCGATAGCCTGCAAAATATTTTGCATTTTTTCATTCTTCACGTTTGCTTGTTGAATTGGCTTCAAGGTAGAAGCGATATACGCCAACAAACCTCCAACAACAACTACCATTAGAATGGCAAAAGTCATTGTGTATCCGTTTCCTTCTTTATTTATACTCATGGTTAAAAGTTTAATTTTGACTTAGTAAATTATGCAGAGGCCTTTGCCATTCTCTTTTCTCTTCTTTTTATATTTCCGTTAAGAACCATGTGGTCAATTAATGGAGAACATACATTCGCTATTAATATTCCTAACATTATTCCTTCTGGATAGGCAGGGTTGGCAACTCGTATTAAAATCCCTATGAATCCGGCTAAAAATCCATAATAGAATTTTCCTTTGTTGGTCTGTGCAGCTGTTACTGGATCAGTAATCATGAACACCATTCCAAACATAAAGCTTCCAATCATTAGTTGATGAATTGCAGGAAGCTGCATGTAAGCGTTATCTCCAGCAAATAAGTTAAAGATGGTAGCCATAACAAATCCACCAGCGAAAAATGAAACAATTATTCTCCAGCTTGCAATTCTTGTCAATAGCAAGAAGGCTAACCCGATTAATATGGCATAAACTGAAGACTCTCCAATTGAACCAGGGTAATCTCCCATTAAGGCACGACTAAAAGTGATTCCGTTTTCAGTAAAATCCTGAATATTAGCATAAGCTGGGCTGTCAGTAGTCATAGAGGCCAAATCTCCTAAAGGAGTTGCACCAGAAACACCATCTGCCAAAGTTCCATTCGCTTTCATTTCTTTTAATCCAGAAATCCAAACCGTATTTCCTGACATAGAAGTTGGATGAGCAAAGAATAAAAAGGCTCTTGTTGTTAGCGCTACATTCAGCACATTCATTCCTGTTCCTCCAAACACTTCTTTCCCAATTACTACTCCAAATACCGTGGCAACAGCAATCATCCATAAAGGTGTATCCACTGGCATAATCAAAGGAATAAGCATACCAGAAACTAAGTATCCTTCGTGAAGTGCATGACCTTTTATTATTCCGAAAATAAATTCCACTGCCAATCCTACTGTATAGGAAACAGCAATAATAGGTATGACTCTAATTGCACCGTGAATGATTTTCTCCATGAAGTCCACTTCTTGGCCAAGGGCAATAAAGTGTTGTTGACCTACATTCCAGATTCCAAATAATAAGGCAGGAACCATAGCAACAATTACAAACATCATGGTTCTCTTCAAGTCAATTCCATCTCTAATGTGAGATCCAGACTTTGTTGTATGATTAGGTGTAAACACCAAAGTTTCGAAAGATTCAATCAATGGATACCATTTCTTGTTGGTCTTTTCGTAACGTTTATCGAAAAAATTTCTTAAAAATTTCATAGTTTATTAAATATAGGTTGAAAATAAAGAGTCTATTACATGCACTCTTCCTCAATTACTTTTAATCCGTCTCTAATTATTTGTTGAGAATTAATTTTTGAAGTACAAACAAATTCACACAACGCAAAATCTTCGGGAGCCACTTCGTAGATACCAAGTTTTTCCATTTTGTCAATGTCATTTGTAATTGCTGCTTTCAATAACTGAACTGGATAAATATCAAAAGGAAATACTTCCTCATATTGACCAGAAACAACAAAAGCTCTTTCCTCACCATTCAAATTTGTATCTACATCGTATGATTTCTTAGGCAATAATGCGGACAAAAAAGCTTTCGAATTGGATAGTTTATTAAACCCTGGAGCTAACCAACCTTCAGTAAAAGATACTTTGTAGTGATCCCCTTCTGGAATAACGGTTACTTGATTGTCATAAAATCCTAAATACCCATCTTTACCCACGTTGGTACCAACCAAAACATTTCCTGAAATGTAACGAACGTTGTCAGAGGTAATTTTCTTGTCAACCAAATTTGTTAAACTAGCACCTGAAGTAACCGTGTAATAAGATGGGGTTTCTACCTCAGAGCCTGTTAAAGCAATTGTTTTACTAAAATCTACTTTTCCAGTGAGGAATAAAGAACCAATTCTTGCAACATCCAACGCATTAATCGTCCAAACTATCTCCCCTTTATTGATTGGGTTAATTTGATGAATTTGAGTTCCTACATTTCCTGCTGGGTGTTTGCTGTTGATCGTAAAAAGTTCAATTCCTTTTAAATCAGAAAAAACACTTGTGTTTTTTGAAGTATTTTCAATAGTCACATTAACATTTCCATCTGTCAGTTTTGACAAAGCATCAAAACCAGCCTGCAGAGCTTCTTTTTTATCTTTCAATAAAAATTCATAATCTGGTGCCAAAGGAGAAGAATCAAAACCTGAAACAAAAATTTCCTTTGGTGCCTTGTTATAATCTGCAACTATATCCAGAGGCCTCTGTTTGATAAATGGCCAAAGACCACTTTTCAGAATCACTTCTTTTGTAACACCACTGGTATCAACGGTTTCATAAGAAAATTCCGAATCTGCTTTGATAATTACTTCGAGAATTCTTCTTTTTTCTCCACGTTTCACTTCACTTATCGTTCCGCTCACTGGAGAAACATATTGTATTGCCTCTCTGTATTTATCGTAAAAAATAGGACTTCCTACTTTCACTGAGTCTCCTTCTTTTACCCCCATTTTTGGGGTCATCGAAGGAAAATCTGACGGTTTGATCGCGTAAAAAGATGAGTTCTCAACTGCCTTTATAGACTGTTCTGGTTTCCCTTTTAGCTTTAAATCAAGCCCTTTTCTAATTTTTATAGCTTTTGCCATCTTGATGTAATTCTACATTTAATTGCTGCAAATTTATAAAAAGCCAAAGTTTAAATGCAATTGTTTCGAGTCTTTTTTCAACATATAAAAAGTTAATATCTTCTTACGTTATCTTCCTAAAAGGTATCGTAAGCAACTTGAACACGCAAAGTTCTGTATCATAAAGTTTTAAATTAAATCAATCAACTTATTTAGAATGATTCCAAGTTTAAAAACTTGAAAACGATCCTATTTGGAGCTCGAGTATGATTCCCTTCATTTTTTGAACAGACAAATCCGTATATTTGCAAAATATAGATAAAAACCCTATTAAAAAAGGAATGAAATATTACAACAATATCTTAGAAACTATCGGAAACACACCTTTAGTAAAGCTAAACACATTGACAGAAGAAATTGATGCACTTGTACTTGCAAAAGTAGAAACAACTAACCCAGGGAATTCTGTGAAAGACAGAATGGCTGTAAAAATGATTGAAGATGCTGAGAATGCCGGATTATTGAAGCCTGGAGGAACCGTAATAGAGGGGACTTCCGGAAATACAGGAATGGGGCTTGCCTTGGCCTGTATTATTAAAGGCTACAAAATGATGTGTGTATTGAGCGACAAACAATCCAAAGAAAAAATGGACATTTTGAGAGCAGTAGGAGCTGAAGTTGTTGTATGCCCAACAAATGTGGAGCCTGATGACCCGAGATCTTATTACTCTGTATCGAAAAGATTAGCAACAGAAATTCCAAATAGCTGGTATGTAAATCAATATGACAACCTTTCTAATAGATTGGCGCATTATGAAAGTACGGGGCCAGAAATCTGGGAACAAACTGAGGGTAAAATCACGCATTTTGTGGTGGGTGTTGGAACTGGAGGTACCATTTCAGGTGTGGGAAAATACTTGAAAGAAAAAAATCCTAACATTAAAATTATTGGAATTGATACTTACGGGTCGGTTTTTAAAAAATACCATGAAACAGGGATTTTCGATGAGGCTGAGATATATCCGTATGTCACGGAAGGAATTGGTGAGGATATTTTACCGAAAAATGTAGATTTTGATATCATCGATCATTTTGAGAAAGTAACCGACAAAGAGGCTGCAATCATGACGCCCCGAATCGCGAAAGAAGAAGGAATATTTGTAGGGAACTCAGCAGGCTCTGCAGTGCAAGGTTTGATTCAAATGAAACACATGTTCAAAAAAGAGGACGTGGTGGTAGTTTTGTTCCATGATCATGGAAGTAGGTACGTAGGAAAATTCTTTAACCAAGAATGGATGAAAGAAAGGGGGTATGTGGAAACCACCTCTACTCCTATTGCTAAGGATATTGTGAGTAATGAAGGAAATTTGGTTCTTGCCAATCACGATGAATCAATAAGTTCTGTGGTAGAAAAAATGTCGAAATTTAACATTTCACAAATTCCTGTTTTCAATGGGAGAGACATTGTTGGTTCCATAAGTGAGACCAATGTACTGAACTATTTGTTCGAGCACCCAGAGGCAAAAAGAGATTCTATTGAACCCTTGATGAACGCTCCTTTTCCTCTCGTTGAATTGACTTCTAAACTAGAAGATATTTCAAAACTAATTACAAAAGAAAATGCTGCTGTGATGGTTCAGAAAGAAGATGGACATTACCACATCATCACAAAACAAGATATCATCAAAGCAATAGCTTAATATTTCCATGGCCGAAACAAAAAACATCCATTTATTCAGAAGAGTATTAGTCTTCTTAAAACCTCATAAAACGATGTTTTTATTGACGGTTTTAGGCACAATTCTGAACGCTGTACTTTCGCCTTTGCGTCCGCTTATCTTATTCTTTATGATAGATAAATTTGTGGATGGAAAAACTGAGTTCAATGGGTTTATGATGCAAAGCCTAAATGAGCTTGACAGTTCAATTCAGCCAGAAAATGGATTTCTTTATTGGACAATTATTGCGATTCTTACGATTGTTTTGGAAGCAATTTTGCGTTTTGTTACCGTGTACTTCACCAACCTCATTGGCCAAAATATCATTGCCGACATGAGAGAGAGATTGTACAACCACCTCACAACTTTCAAAACGCAATACTTTGACAAAAACCCTATCGGAAGACTTGTAACCAGACTGGTATCGGATGTAGAAGCGGCTTCAGAAATATTTTCGAATGGAATTATCACTGTTGCAGGGGATATATTGAGCTTGGCTCTTGTTATTATTGTCATGTTCTCTACAAATTGGATGTTTACGCTGATGGTGCTTCTCCCCTTGCCTCTTTTATTTTGGGCCACCAATATATTCAAGAATGCAATAAAAAAAGCCTATCAATTAGAAAGCACTCAGGTATCAAAATTAAACACTTTTGTACAAGAGCGAATCATTGGAATGAGCATTTTGCAGTTGTTTTCGAGAGAAAAAATTGAATACAATAAGTTTGAAGAAATTAATAAACTTCACCGAAATGCTCACATAAAGTCAGTGTGGGCTTATTCCATCTTTTTTCCTGTCGTAGAAATTTTGAGTTCTATTTCCATTGCTTTTGTGATTTTTTATGCCTCCTATCAAATTATTGACCGACCTCTTTCAGAGACAAGCACGGGAGAACTTGTAGCCTTCATTATGTGGATAAACATGCTGTATCGACCAATAAGAATGCTGGCAGATAAATTCAATGTGATTCAAAGGGGACTTGTGAGAGCCAAAAATATTTTTGAAGTATTGGATGACGACCAACTAATCCCTACGAACAGAGAGAAAACGGAACACAGCAAGTACGAAGGAGACGTTGTGTTTGATTCGGTAAAGTTTGCCTACAACGAAGATGATTATGTTCTCAAAAATATTTCTTTCGACATAAAGAAAGGACAAACAGTTGCGTTTGTTGGTGCAACCGGTGCTGGTAAATCGAGCATCATTAATATTCTGAGTAGATTCTACGAATTTCAATCTGGAAGCATTACCGTAGATGGAAAAGATATCAGAGAAGTTTCGTTAGAAGATTTAAGGCAAAACATAGCAGTAGTGTTACAAGATGTCTTCTTGTTTTCAGATACCATTCTGAATAACATTACGTTAAAAAATCCAGCAATTTCCATAGACGAAGTGATAGAAGCGTCAAAATTTGTAGGACTTCACGATTTCATTATGCGATTGCCGGGCAATTATGATTACGATGTAAAGGAAAGAGGAAACTCACTTTCAACTGGTCAAAGACAACTTATTTCGTTTGTTAGAGCCTACGTTTACAACCCGTCTATTTTAGTTTTAGATGAGGCAACTTCAAGCATTGATACAGAAACTGAGGAACTCATACAAACTGCTATCGACAAACTCACACAGGGCAGAACTTCCATCATCGTTGCGCATAGATTATCTACCATCAAAAAAGCCGATAAGATCATTGTGTTAGATAAAGGAAAAATTATTGAACAAGGAAATCACGAGGAGCTGCTTGCCTTGAACGGTACTTACAGAAATCTATACGAAATTCAGTTTGAGGAAAACTAAGTTTACACACCAATCTTAACACCAATCATGATTGAACTTCAAGAAATTCAAATACCAACGGATTGTCGTATTATTCATCATGAATTTTATACATACGAGCCAGAAACTGAGTTTGAAAAAGAACTAAATCACAAATACTTGAGCGAGAATCTTTTTCAGTGCATCTTTCCCGAGCACCACCTCAAAATAGATTTGGGCTGGTATGGAAATTACTCTTCTCGATCAGGAGAATTCCGAATTCAACTAATTATAAACGAAAATTGGGAACATCCGTTTAATACCATTTATTCGAAATCGGCAATGGAAGTTAAAGAATTACTGCACAATATATTTAACTATTATTCCTCCTTCGAATTTGATGTAGAGAACTAATAAGAATTTGGCCCACCAGCATAGTTTTTCTCCATGAATTCATTTCTTAAATGGAGAATTTTCTTAAAAAATGCTTCGTTCGTTTGTTTGAGAGATAATTTGTTGAAATTGATAAAATTTCCCTCTGAATGAATGCTGTCGTATTCTGTTTGGTACAACACCAATTTGTAATACGGTATTACCCACACCCAGTGAGTCAGGTTGTCTTTAAAATGAACAAGGACTCCTTTCGGTCGCAGCTCTACACTTCCGTATTTTATTTGTTGAAATTTCGATAGTTTTTCAAAAATTTCGAGGCTCGATTTCTCTATTTTCATTCGATGTGAACCAATACCTCTCATGGCAAGTCTCATTCTCAATGAAAATGGCTTTCCTAGTTTCTCATTAATTTCTCTTGTAACACGAATGGGTCGGGTCGAATAATCTACTATCATAATTCAAAATTAATTTAAAAAAGATTGAGTTGTTCTAATTTTTAAACAGCGATTCATACTTTCCCCTTAAAATTTGCTCCTTTCCCTTATCTTTGAAAAAAATAAGACATGAAACAACTTTTTACCTACCTGCTAACCTGTGGAATAATTGCTTCTTGCTCTGTCTCCAAAAAAGTAGAAAATCAAGCTATTGAAAAAGTGTTTTCTTTTACTCAGGAAGAAGAATTACTTCTTTCAAAAGGTAAAGTTTCTGAACCAATGAGGGTATTGCAAATAACGAACAAAGAAGATTCCATAACACTTAGAACAGCCAGTAAAAACATAGATATTATCAACAACACCAAACTGACTAAATTACTTGCTGATAGATTATTAACGACAGTAAACGACCCAAAAAACCCGGGAGTAGGAATTGCTGCACCACAAATAGGGATTTTAAAAAAAATGGTGGCAGTGCAACGTTTTGATAAAGAAGATTTTCCTTTTGAAGTGTATGTGAATCCCACAATCAAACAATATTCCAAAAAAACACAATTTTGCTTGGAAGGGTGCCTGTCAATTCCGGATAAAATGGATACCACAAAAAATAGAGCTTATGCGATATTGTTGGAGTACGAAAAATTAGATGGAAGTCGAGAAATCGAAATGGTTGAGGCATTTACAGCTGTTATATTTCAACATGAAATAGATCATTTAAACGGAATTTTATTCACCGATCATTTGGATATTGAAATAGAAGAAGCCGAAGAAAGAAAGAGGAAAAACAATGAGTAAACAAAAAAAAACATTGGCCATAATTGGCGGAGGATCTGCTGCAATAATGCTGGCAGCTCACATTGATTCTGACAAATATGATGTCACAATTTATGAGAGAAACCAGGCGCTTGGTCGAAAATTTTTGGTTGCAGGCAAAGGAGGTTTCAATCTTACACACTCTTCTGATATTGCCGATATGAAATCGAAATACGTTGCCTCCTCGCCTATTTTGGAATGCTTGGATTCTTTTACGAATCAAGATTTTATTTCTTGGCTAAAAAATAATGGAATAGAAACATTTGTAGGAAGCAGTAAAAGAATTTTTCCCGTAAAACCAACCAAACCTATTCAAGTATTGCAGGCTTTTGAAAAGAAAATAAAAGAGAAAGAAATAACCATTGAGTATAATCATACCTGGAAAGGTTTTCGCGACAAATCGCTTGTTTTTGATTTGCCCGAGGGAACAAAAGAAATTGAAGCAGAGAAGGTGGTATTTTCTTTGGGAGGAGCAAGTTGGAAAAAAACTGGTTCTCAGGGCGAATGGCTTCCTTATTTTGAGCAAAAGAATATTAAAACAAAGCCTTTCACAGCTTCTAATTGTGGCATACAGATAACTTGGAAAGAAAAATTTGTAAAAACGAACGAGGGTCAACCATTAAAAAGCATTGAGGTTTCCTGTGGAAACTTATCCAAAAAAGGAGATGTTATCATTACCCGATTAGGATTAGAAGGAAGCGCTGTATATGCTCTAAGTCCAGCGATTAGAAAACAAATAGAATCGAGCGGCTCTTCCCTAATTCATCTAGATTTAAAACCAACTACAAAGCTTGATGCCGTAGTTCGAAAGTTAAAAAGCCCCAAAAAGAAAAATACATGGAGTGAGCATGTAATTTGGCAACTAAAATTATCAAAGCCGATGTTTGATTTGGTAAAAAGAACTTGCCAAAAAGAAGATTTTATGAATCCTGAGTTTTTAGCGAATCATGTGAAGAAAATTCCACTTACTGTTATTGGTTTTGATGACATGGATAAGGCAATTTCAACTGTTGGTGGGATTGATTTAAACGAAATCAGCAATAATTTTGAACTAGTCAACTTACCAAACCATTACGTGATTGGTGAAATGCTCGATTGGGATGCGCCCACTGGCGGATATCTCCTTCAGGCTTGTATGAGTATGGGAAAAAAGTTAAGCGATCACCTTAACTAACAAAGTTGTACTTAGATAAAAAGTAATCCCAGTCCCAAACAAATTTTTCCACAATATTATTCAGTCTCTTCAGAAACTTGGGATTTGGCGTATTCATGTCCTTAAAATATTCCTCTTGAAAAGAGGCCAATTTATATTTGTGAAATATGCACTTTGACATCCCATACAAAGCATTCTTTGAAGGGTAATTAATCTTGGACATAAAAGAAGTATAACTTTTTATGTGTTCTTTTGTTTGAGTTACTTTAAGTCCATACAAAGTAGAAAATTTTTCGATAAGCAATTCTTTCAGTCTATCGGCCTGTTCTCCCTCTAATCGCTTTTCCATTATTTTTAAATTTCCCACGAATAAAATGAGCATAAATCGGTCGTAGTCCTCAGGCGAAACATTAGGTTTTTCTACAAAATCTTTGTCATTATTTATCAATTCCGATATATCAGGAAATCCAATTTCCATGGCATGAACCAAAGAATTGATTAACACATTAGCTAGTTTGTCCTCGTTTACTTTCTTTTTGAAGATCGTTTTTAACATATATCTTGAAGTTTATATTCAAATATAAAGGGATTTAAAGGCAGTGCCTAAACCTTTTACGAATGATTCTTAACTAAGAGTTGTTAATAGCTTAACAAAGAAGAAATTTCAACTTCTACTTTAGTAGCATTTGGAATCATAGTAAACTCCAAAGTAGAATTTAATGGAATAGCCGGAAGATTCTCTGAGCCAACAATAGAAACTGGAGCATCTAGTTTTTCAAAGCAATTTCTTGAAATCAACGAAGCAATACTTTGACCAAATCCATTTCCCTTTGGCTCTTCGGTTACCACCATGCATTTTCCATGTTTGTTTGCTGTGCTGATTATTAATTCCTCATCAAGCGGATAAATGGTACGAATGTCCACAATTTCTACTTTACCTTTGTGTGATTTTGCTGCTTCAAGCGCCCAATAAACTCCCATTCCGTAGGTTATTATTGCAAGGGAATCACCATTTTTAAGCTCGTTTTCATCATGTTCCAATACCACTCTCCCTTTTCCAAAAGGAATCACGTAGTCCTCATCAGGATCAATCGTTTTAGCCCCTTCAGTTCCCTTTATTTTACTCCAATACAATCCTTTGTGCTCGAGCATCACACAAGGATTAGGATCGTAATAGGCAGCTTTTAACAAACCTTTGAGATCTGCCCCAGTACTTGGGTAGGCAATCTTTATTCCTCGAATATTCGCTAATACAGATTCAACACTCGATGAATGATAAGGTCCGCCACTTCCGTAAGCTCCAATTGGTACTCTTAATATGGAACTTACTGGCCATTTACCGTTGGATAAATAACACGACCTACTCACTTCAGTAAATAATTGATTTAGACCAGGCCAGATATAATCAGCAAACTGAACTTCCACAATGGGTTTAGTCCCTGCTGCAGACATTCCCACTGTACTACCTATGATAAAAGCTTCTTGAATTGGTGTGTTAAACACTCTGTTGTCGCCAAATTTTTGAGCCAAAGTTGCAGCTTCTCTAAACACACCTCCTAATCTACCGCCTACATCTTGTCCGTAAAGCAAGCATTCTGGGTGTTTTTCCATTAATTCCTGCACCGCAAATAATGCGCTATCTACCATAACCGTTGGTTCCTTCCCTTTTGGCGATCTTTCCCCTTTTTCTTCGGTGATAGGTGTAGGAGCAAAATCATGAGTAAATAAGTCTTCTGGTTGTGGGTCTTCCTCTTTCAGTGCGAGTTGGTAATCTTCCTCAACCCTCTTTTTTGCTTTCGCCTCAACATTAATCAAATCTGCAATTCCAATTCCTAGTTCCTTAAGTTGGGCCTTAAATTTTGGGAAGGGATCTCTTTTTCTTTGTTCTTTTAAATCATCTCTGTACCATTCCATTCGTACTCCCGAGGTATGATGGTTTAGCAAAGGAACCTCCGCATGAATCAAAATTGGCCTTCTTTCTGTTCTGACCTTTTCAATGGTTTCCTCTAGTACTTGGTAGCAATTCACAAAATCAGTACCATCTATCGTGAGAGCCTCCAATCCTTTAAATCCTTGTGCGTACTCATAGGCATTTTGGGTTCTTATTTCTCTCGCATGTGCAGAAATGTCCCATTCATTGTCTTGAACCACAAAAATAATAGGTAATTGCTTTAAAGCAGCCATGTGAAAAGCTTCTGAAACCTCTCCTTCTGTTACGCAGGCATCACCCAACGAACACACCACCACGGGTTTATCGTCTGTTTTATTTAAGCCTTGTTGTTCCAAATATTGAATTCCCATAGCCAACCCTGTAGTTGGGATTGCTTGCATACCGGTAGCCGATGATTGATGGGGTATTTTAGGTTTGTCATCGTCTTTCAAACTAGGGTGCGAATAATAGGTTCTTCCTCCAGAAAATGGGTCATTCTTCTTTCCTAATAATTGCAACATCAAATCAAACGGCCTCATTCCAATTCCCAATAACATGGAATCATCACGGTAGTAAGGAGCTAAGAAGTCACAAGGTTTTAGCTGCATAGAGACAGCTAACTGAATTGCTTCATGCCCTCTCGAAGTTGCGTGGACATATTTACTCGTAATTGTTTTGTTCTTTTCGTACAATTCTGTCATCGACACAGCAGAACACATCAATTCGTAGGCTTTAATTAGGGTTTTCTTATCTATTTCTTTCTTCACTTTTGTCTATTCTTTTTTCTTTCAGAAAATTTTGAAAAATATTGTTTTTAGTTTGCCACTTCGGACATAAATTTAATTCTCATTAATCTCAATTCCTCCTCTTCGTATTCCTCTTCTAGCTCTTGATAAGCCTGATTAATTGAGTCAGTAGTAGATTCCATAAAATACTCGAAAATTTCTTCTTGTTCTTCCTCTCCAAGCATTTCGTCTATGTAGTAATTAAGGTTTATTTTAGTCCCCGAATGAACAATGGTTTCTATTTCTGTAATTAACTCATCAAACGGAATGTTATTTTGGCTGGCAATGTCCTCCAAGTCACTTTTCTTGTCGATACTTGTAATAATATGGATCTTAAGCGCAGATTTGTTCGCCACAGATTTTACCACAAAATCGTTGGGTCTTTCTATTCCATTTTCTTCCACATAACTGGAAATCACATCCAAAAATGGCTGACCAAATCGCTTTGATTTTCCTGTTCCCACTCCTCCTATATTTTTTAACTCATCCATTGTGAGAGGATAGTGTAAACACATTTCCTGTAACGAAGGCTCTTGAAACACTGCAAACGGTGGGATACCTTTTTCTTTCGAAACTTTTTTGGTTAAATCTTTCAGAACCTTGTACAATGCTTCGTCCATCACTTTTTCTTTCGTGTTCTGAATTATGGGTCCTGTCAAATCACTGTAATCTCGCTCCTTAAATAACGAAACATCGTATGGTTTTTTTAAAAAATCTTGTCCCTTTGAAGTTACTTTTATGATCCCATAAGACTCCACTTCTTTCTTAATAAATTCTTTAAGTAAGCTTTGTCTAATAATTGATCTCCAAGACTTTGAATCTCTGTCACTACCTTCCCCAAAAATCTCTAGTCTATTGTGTTTGTAGTTAGTAATTTCATTATTTAGGGTTCCAGCCAATACATCTGCAATGTGGGTTGATTTGTGTTTTTCATTCATAGCTAACACAGCTTTTAATAACAAAACAATCAACTCTTTCGCTTCAAATTTTTCTTTGGGATTTGCGCAGTTGTCGCATTTCTTATTGCAATTAGTTTCTTCATAATCTTCACCAAAATAATGAAGAATGTACTTTCTCCTACACACTGAAGTTTCAGAGAAAGAAACTATGTCGTTTAACAATTGCCTGCCAATTTCCACTTCGCTTACCGGCTTTCCTTGAAGAAATTTCTCTAATTTCTCAACATCTTTATAACTGTAAAAGGCTATACAGTTTCCTTCGCCTCCATCTCTTCCTGCCCTACCTGTTTCTTGGTAGTATCCTTCTATACTTTTTGGAATATCGTGGTGAATGACAAATCTCACATCCGGCTTATCGATTCCCATTCCAAAAGCAATGGTTGCCACAATAACATCAGCATCTTCCATCAAAAACATATCTTGGTGTTTTGCTCTAGTTTTTGCATCCAAGCCAGCATGATATGGAAGTGCTTTTATTCCATTTACTTGTAATAATTCTGCAAATTTCTCTACCATTTTTCTGCTCAAACAATAGATTACACCTGATTTTCCTTCGTGTTGCTTGATGTATTGTACGATTTGTTTCTCAACATCTTGTTTAGGGCGAACTTCGTAATACAAATTATCTCTATTAAAGGAAGAATTGAATAAACTCGCCTTTTTCATTCCCAAAGTCTTTTGAATATCAATTTGAACTTTGGGCGTGGCCGTAGCAGTTAATGCCATTACAGGAACATCTGTAATCGCACTCATTATTTCTTTAAGTCTTCTATACTCTGGTCTAAAGTCGTGTCCCCATTCCGAAATACAGTGAGCTTCGTCAATTGCAAAGAATGAAACCTCTGTTTTTCTTAAAAAATCGATGTACTCTTGTTTGTTTAATGATTCGGGAGCCACGTAAAGCAATTTAGTTTTCCCACCTACCACATCTTGTTTTACTCTGGCAACATCACCTTTGTTTAGAGATGAATTCAAGAAATGAGCAACAGAATCATCCTGGCAGTGTTGTCGAATTGCATCCACTTGGTTTTTCATTAATGCAATAAGGGGAGAAACG
The DNA here is from genome assembly GCA_965657945.1 of Flavobacteriales bacterium. GTDB lineage: Bacteria > Bacteroidota > Bacteroidia > Flavobacteriales_D > CAJJDF01 > CAJJDF01. Next base: position 947 of record CBFHPW010000032.1, on the reverse strand, counting down.
ATTACTGCAGTTCCATTTTGGATAAGGGCAGGTAGTTGATAACACAATGACTTTCCACCGCCTGTTGGCATGATCACAAATGTGTCGTTCCTATCCATAACGCTTTGGATAATAGCCTCCTGATTTCCTTTAAAATGACTAAAGCCGAAATACTCCTGTAATTTTTCTTTCAGATTAACTTGGGTAGAAATAGACATATTTCTTGTTGCTTTTTTTGATTAGATAAATATAAAATAAGTTTTGCTGCTATTCAAAGGTATACTTCAAAAAAGATATAAAATTTGTTCTATTCATAAGTTAGTGGTGTAACTTTCGAAATAGTTTATATTTTTGTTCAATATGAGTGAAAACGAAACAAACACATCCTTTTTAGGACATCTCGAAGAGTTAAGATGGCGACTAGTAAAATCTGCCATTGCCGTTGTATTAGTTGCAGTATCTGTCTTTATTTTCATTGAACCTCTCACCGATTTAGTCTTAATGTCAATGTCAAGGGCTTCCTTTCCAACCTACAAGATTATGTGTTTTATTTCCAATAATTTAGGGTTAGGTGATGCCTTTTGTGCAAATAATATTGAAGTAAAAACCATTGAGACTCAGATGACAAAGCAATTTGCAACGAGCATATACTTTTCTCTCGTAAGTGGAATTATTCTGGCTTTTCCATTTTTAGCTTTTCAAATTTGGTCTTTTGTAAAGCCTGGACTAAAGCCGAAGGAAATTAAAGCAACTAGAGGTATTGTGGCCTACTCCACTTTACTGTTTCTAACAGGAGTTGGTTTTGGTTACTTCATCATCTCTCCTTTGTGTATTCAGTTTTTCGGGTTTTACAAAATGTCCCAAAGTATAGAGCTTACCCCTACTTTTACTTCTTATTATTCACTAATTGTTTCCTCCACTATCGCTTGTGGTTTGTTTTTTCAACTACCTATCGTAATTTTTATTTT
>CBFHPW010000031.1:0-17411 GCA_965657945.1 Flavobacteriales bacterium | reverse complement strand
TTGAGAGGAAGAGAACCAAAAGAAATCTCTGTAAAGAACTTGTCTAGTATCATCCAAGCAAGAATGGAAGAGATAATTGAGCACATTCATTTTGAGATTAAAAACTCTGGATTTGAGAAAAAACTAATTGGAGGTGTAGTGATTACGGGAGGTGGATCTCAATTGAAATATCTGCCTCAATTGTTTGAATACGTAACAGGAATGAACAGTAGAGTAGGGTATCCAAACGAACACGTAGGAAAAGGAATTCAAGAAGATATTACAAGTCCACTGTTTGCAACAGGTATTGGGCTAGTAATGAAAGGATACGAAAACCAAAGAGCTATCCAGAGACCAGAGACTGTTCAAAGAGACACATCGTTCATGAAAGCGCCCAACTTTTTTGATAAGATCAAAAGATTTTTTGACGAAGAAATAAAATAGAAACAACAAACAACAACAAAACCAATAGATATGGAATTTAACATCCCAAACAACAACAAAGCCAATATCATCAAAGTGATAGGTGTTGGAGGTGGAGGTAGTAATGCCGTAAACCACATGTACGAACTTGGAATAAAGGACGTAGATTTTATCGTGTGTAATACCGATATTCAAGCTCTTGACATTAGCGCTGTGCCCACAAAAATTCAATTAGGAGAAACCCTAACTGGAGGAAGAGGAGCAGGTTCTTTGCCAGAGGTTGGAAAAAATGCAGCGATTGAAAGCGTAGATGAAATTAAAAATTACTTGTCGGACAATACCAATATGGTGTTCATTACTGCCGGAATGGGAGGTGGAACAGGAACTGGTGCAGGTCCAGTAGTTGCCAAGGTAGCCAAAGACATGGGTGTGTTAACGGTAGGTATCGTTACTGTTCCTTTTAGTTTCGAAGGAAAGAAAAGAAAGGAACAAGCAGAAGCGGGAATCAAAGAAATGAGAGATGCCGTAGACACGTTGTTAATCATTAATAACGAAAAGTTGAGAGACATGTACGGAAATTTAACTATCCGTAATGCCTACGCTCAGGCAGACCAAGTACTGGCATCCGCTGCCAAAGGAATCGCTGAAGTAATTTCTAAAACCGGATTCATCAACGTGGATTTGAATGATGTGAATACAGTAATGAAAGACAGTGGAGTAGCTATTATGGGTACTGCAACTGCCGAAGGAGAAAACAGAGCAATTATTGCAGCTGAAAAAGCTCTTTCTTCTCCATTATTGAATGATAATGACATTACAGGAGCCAAACAAGTATTGTTGAATATTACTTTTGGTGAGGAAGAATTGACAATGGATGAGATGAGTGAAATCACAGACTTTATCGTAGATGCAGCTGGAGGTTCAGCTGAAATGATTATGGGTCAAGGATATGATGAAACTCTTGGAACAGGAGTTTGTGTAACGGTAATTGCTACTGGTTTTCATTCAAATGCCAACGTAGATACGGGAGTAACTCCTGAAGAGCCAAAGAAAACTTATTTGGATTTAGGTTCAGAAGAGCCTACCATGATTGCTAAGCCAATTACCTCACCTACTCAAAGTTATTCGGCTCCAGAACCTACCCATATAGAAGAGGAGAAAATGGATGAAATGCCCTACCTAAAGAATAGTGCACCGGAGGAACCTGTTTCTTCTGCTCCAGAAGTAGAGTTGGAGGAGGAAGATAACATGGAAAGAATAATGAGGGAAGAGCAAGCCTCATTGAACTTTGAAGTGAATACTCCAAAGAATGAGGAAGTTATTGAGCCAGTTTCAATACCTCAAAATATCCAGCCAGAGCCAAAGAAAGAGGAAAAAATAATTCACTACTTGGAAGACAACATGGAAGATGAGTCTCCATCAGCTCCAGTTAACACTTTTCAGGAAACCAAAGAGGTGAAAGAAGAGGTGCGGGAAGAAATTAGCAGAGAACAGCTTCAAGAATTATCAGCAGAAAGAGAAGAGAGAATTAAGGAGTTGAGCCTCAAGCTAAGAACTCCATTCGGATTGTCTGAGCTAGAAAGTGAGCCAGCCTACATCAGAAGACAAATCAAACTGGAGGACACACCTCATTCTTCTGAAAACAATGTATCAAGGTTTACTTTGTCTGATGAGGAAGGGAAGGGTAACGCTATCAAAGGAAATAACTCATTCCTGCATGATAATGTTGATTAAATAAAGCGATTGGTCGGTATTGAATAGTCATCAGTTTTTAAAGTATATTTGCAAACTGATGACTAAAACGACAAATTTTTAAATACTAAACTATGAGTTTAACTGTACAAATAGCTTCCGATATGAAGGAGGCAATGAAAGCGAGAAACAAAGAAAAATTAGCTGCATTGAGAGCTATAAAATCTGCATTAATGCTTGAGGCTACTAAAGACAGTAGCGGAGAAGTAAGCGAAGAAGTAGAAATGAAGATTCTTCAGAAATTGCACAAACAAAGAAAAGATGCTGCAGCTTTGTACCAAGAGCAAGGCAGAGAGGATTTAGTGCATGACGAAGTGTTTCAGGCAGAGATTATTGAGGCTTATTTGCCAGCTCAACTGAGCGAAGAAGAGATAAGTGCCGTAGTAAAAGAAATAATTGCTAAGACAGGAGCTGCTTCACCAGCAGACATGGGCAAAGTAATGGGGGCTGCCATGGGACAGCTTTCAGGAAAAGCAGACGGTAAAATTATTTCTAAATTGGTGAAAGAAAACCTGAATAATTAGGGAATTCTATTGTTGTTTAAATAATAAATCCCCTTCCGTTTGTTGTTCGGAAGGGGATTTTTTTGTCAATATATTGAAGGGTCTTGCCTGCTCAATTTTATTTTTCGTAATAAACTTTTAGTTTAGCCTCTTTTGTTTTTAAGTCCATGCTTGTGATTTTTACCGATTCTATTTTAAGTCCGGTAGCAGAGCTTATGTCATTTTTAAGAACCTCATAGTTCTCAGTTTTCAAGTTTTCTAAGTTGCCGTAGGTTAATTCAAAGTTGGCCGTTCGCCTAGAGACAGTTTTTTGCTGCAATAGTTTTTCTCCGATTGCAGTTAAAGAAATGAAGGCTAAATTGATAAATCCGATTTCGTATAAACTCATTTTTTTTGAAAAGGCATTTATCATGGAAACTCCAATAAATACAAAAAGGTAGGCCATTTCTTTCAACGTAATAGTATCAGTTCGAAAACGAATAACTCCAAGAAGAGCAAAGAGTCCAATTGCCACTCCCGTATTAAATTTAAAAGCTTTTAGCGCAAAGCACAAAAAGAAAATGACACTACTTACCACCATGTAAGCAAAAATAAATTCTCGTTTCTTATTGTTATAAGGATAGTAAATGAATCGAGCTAGTATAATTGTGCTAAGGAAGTTAAGTCCAAATAGAACTAACAATTTGTAGAAATCGTTGTCAAAAATTTCTATTCCAAAAACTTCAGGTGAACTTAAAAAAAGTGTAGATAGCATATCCATAGTGTTAGTGTGTTCTTTAGAAGATATTTTTCTTAAACTCCTTCTTTCTCTTTCAGAAAAAACAAGTTAGTTGAGTTTTTCTCTTAATTGCTTCATGAATTCTGATGCATAAACAAAATCTCCTATTTCTTTATTTTCGGTAGTTACAATAGAGTGTTTGTCGCCAGTCCACCAGTTTTCACCTTTGTGTATGTACATGATGTTTTCCCCTATCTCCATCACAGAATTCATGTCATGGGTGATGACTACCGTAGTCATGTTGTATTCTTTGGTGAGGTCATGAATTAAGTTGTCAATAACGATGGAGGTTTTTGGGTCCAGTCCAGAATTTGGTTCGTCACAAAATAAATATTTTGGATTCAGCGCTATGGCTCTGGCTATTGCGACTCTTTTTTGCATTCCTCCGCTTATTTCTGACGGAAATAAGTGGTTTTTATTTTCTAATTGAACTCTCTTTAAGCAAAAATTTACACGGTCAATCATCTCTTCTTTGTTCATGTCTGAAAACATAATCAAGGGAAACATGACATTCTCTTCTACACTGTATGAATCGAAAAGAGCGCTCCCTTGAAAGAGCATTCCAATTTGAGATCGAATCTGTTTTCTTTCTGCCACATTCATAGCCGAAAAATTTTCACCGCCATAAATTACTTCTCCCTTATCTACCTCATAAAGTCCAACAATGCACTTTGTAAGAACAGATTTTCCCGAACCACTTTGTCCTATTATTAAGTTCGTTTTGCCCGGTTCAAATTCAAAAGAAATTCCTTTTAATATTTCTGTTCCGTTAAAGCCTTTTTGTATGTTGTTCACAATGATACTCATAACTAAAGCAAAAGAAAATAGGTGATAATTAAGTTGATTAACAGTATAACCATGCTACAGGCCACAACCGATTTTGTTCCAGATTTACCGACCTCCAAAGCTCCTCCGCTTGGATTTACGTAGTACCCAAAGTAAGAAGGGATGGTCGCGATAAAAAATGCAAAAAAAGACGTTTTGATAAGAGAATAGGTAATACTAAAAGGCTCAAAATAGTATTGAAGCCCCATGATGTATTTTTCTAAAGTAATAATACCAGCTTGCGTTCCAATTAACCCTCCGCCAATTAATCCCAATCCCATGCTGATGAGAACAATAAATGGGAAAATAAAGAGAGAGGCTAATATTTTTGGTAGAACAAGATGGTTGATTGAATTTACTCCCATAACTTCCAGGGCATCAATTTGCTCGGTAAGTCTCATGGTGCCAATTTCGGAGGCGATGTTAGATCCAACTTTCCCAGCTAAGATAAGGCAAATCATGGTTGAGGAAAACTCAAGAATCATAGATTGCCTAGTCGCAAAACCTACTGTGTAGGCCGGAATTAACACAGAATCAATGTTAGAGGCAGTTTGAATAACCATTACAGCCCCCATAAATAAAGAGAGAAGGGCAACAATGCTCAATGAACTTATACCAATAGAATGAACCTCATGAATGAAATTTTTCCCAAGCACTTTCCATTTTTCTGGTTTTTTGAATGCGGCAGCAATCATCAAAATAAATCTTCCTATGTGCTCAAATAAATTCAAATTTCTTACTTTTAAAGTACTAAAATAGGGGTAATTTTAGTTTCTATCAAAATAGCCTAAGTCTTTTTACCTGATACTTATAATCACAGAGAGTTTATAAGTCTAAATGCCAAATTGTAAATGAAACAAAAACAGTTGATATCCACCCTAGTTATTGTAGCAAGCTTATTTATGTTATCTGCCTGTGCAACAAAGAAGAAAAAGAAGAAGTGCGATACTTGTCCTACCTGGAGTTATGTAGGCAAAGTCTCTAAGGAAAATTTAGTTTAGTACAACTAGAAGAGAATAACCTGAACTTGTTTTTTGGTTGAGATGAAAATGTGGTTTCAACTGTTTAGTTTTCGAAAAGAATTGGCAATTCACAAATTATAATTCCTAATTCTGTTAGTTTTGTAAAAAACCAAAAGATTGTGTCAAAATCCAATTTCATAGATTACGTAAAAATTTGCTGCCGTTCGGGTAAAGGTGGAGCGGGTAGTTCCCACTTTTACCGAGATAAAATTACGGCCAAAGGAGGGCCAGATGGCGGTGATGGCGGACGTGGTGGGCACGTAATTTTAAGAGGAAATAGCCAATTGTGGACGTTGTTACACTTGAAGTTTCAACGACATGTTATTGCAGGTCATGGAGATGTAGGAAGAGGACAACACCAAACTGGTTCTGAGGGAGAGGATAAAATTGTGGAGGTTCCTTTGGGAACTTTGGTAAAAGATGCCGAAACGGAAAAAGTGTTGTTCGAAATTACCGAAGACGGACAAGAAGTAATCCTTACAAAAGGAGGAAAAGGAGGGAGAGGAAACGACCATTTTAAATCCTCCACGAACCAAGCCCCCAGATATTCTCAACCCGGTGAACCCGGTCAAGAAGAATGGAAAATTCTTGAACTTAAAGTATTAGCAGATGTTGGTTTAGTTGGGTTTCCCAATGCAGGAAAATCTACTTTGCTTTCGGTAGTTTCGGCTGCCAAACCAGAAATTGCGGATTATCCGTTTACCACCCTGGTTCCTAACCTGGGAATTGTAAAATACCGTGGTCACAAATCGTTTGTGATGGCAGATATTCCTGGAATTATTGAAGGAGCAAATGAAGGAAAAGGATTGGGGCACAGATTTTTGCGTCACATTGAGCGGAATGCCCTGTTACTATTTATGGTGCCAGCAGATAGTGATGATATCAAAAAAGAATTTGATATTCTCATAAATGAGGTAGGAACCTACAACCCCGAATTATTGGATAAAGACCGGGTGCTTGCAATCACCAAAGCAGATATGCTTGACGAAGAATTGACCGAAGAAATTAAAAAAGAATTGCCCGAAGGAATTGAAACACTATTTATTTCCTCAGTAGCTCAACAAGGGATAACGGAATTGAAAGATTTGTTGTGGAAGTATATTTCCCATCCGTAACCTACCGATTGGTTGGCACAACCTTTCCCAAAGGGAAGAGAACTCTCAATTAGATGAATAATCTCATCCTAACCTTCCCAAAGGGAATGGACTCCAAATTCTAGGAATATTTTTAAACAACAATAACCAAAACCATCATTACTCCCTTCCCTTGGGGAAGGGAGTAACCATTAAAACAATGAAAAAAGCCTACTACCTCTCCACTTGCGATACGTGCAAACGAATTTTGAAAGAATTGAACCTTTTAGAAGATTGGAAATTACAAGACATCAAAACAGAAAAAATTACGCTGGAACAATTGGAAGAAATGCGAAGCATGACAGATAGTTACGAAAGTTTATTGAACAAAAGAGCCAGAAAATTATCCGAATACAAGGGGCAAGAATTAGGAGAAGAAAAACTAAAATCGATGATGTTGGAAGAGTATACCTTCTTAAAAAGACCCGTTTTTGTATTGGATAACGAGATGTTTATCGGAAATGCCAAAAAGACTATGGAATCTTTAAAAACCAAACTCGGTGCCTAAAAATTTATTAGCACATTTAGCCCTTTTGTCCGTAAACCTGATTTATGGAAGTAGTCATTTTATTGCCAAGGAAGTAATGCCCGATTACTTAAAGCCAAATACATTTATTTTACTTCGAATTTTTGGCGCAGCCATTATGTTTTTGATTTTGCGATTTTTTTTTAGAGAAAAAGTAGAGAGAAAAGACCTTGGACGAATCGCTCTAGTCGGTTTTTTTGGGGTGGCCTTAAATCAATTGTTGTTCTTTCAGGGATTGAGTATTACTTCGCCCATCGATTCGGCAATAATAATGGTTACTTCGCCCGTAATTGTGACTTTACTATCGTTAATTATCCTCAAAACCAAACTTACTTTTAATAAAATAGCAGGAATTTCTTTGGGGCTGATTGGTGCCATTACCTTAATTTACCTTAGCGGAAGTTCCAATTCGGGATCTTCCATGAAAGGGAATTTGTTTATCATGGCAAATGCCACTAGTTACTCTCTTTATTTGGTGCTGGTAAAACCACTTTTGGCCAAGTACAAACCACTAACCGTAATCAGTTACATGTTTACTTTTGCCTTTTTTGTGGTGCTTCCTTTCGGGATTTCTGATGTTCAAGATTTTAGTTTTGGATTTCCTCCCATGGTATTGGGATCCATCGCTTTTATCGTTGTGTTCACTACTTTTTGCACGTATTTGTTCAATATTTTTGCTGTCAAGCAATTGTCTCCAACCATAGCGAGTAGTTACATTTATTTACAACCTGTTTTTGCCATGCTGATGGGGTTTGGGATAAGCATAGTAAATACCAAGAGCAATTATGCCTCGGCTATTACTTGGGAGAAATTAGTCTGTACTTTATTGATTTTTGTGGGCGTTTATCTCACAAGTAGGAGTAAGAAGGTTTTGACTTAAAGGGATTGCTTATGGATAGTTCTGAATAGTTTATAAACTGATTACTCTTGAAGTTCTTCAATGATGCATTCTTTTTTTAGATGATTGATTTTTGTCGGCCTTGTTTCAAGCAGTGTTTTTGATGCAATATTTTTCGTGAATGAGAGAGGAAGTTCCGGAGCTTGCGGAGGAAATCACCGACCGAATCGAAAAATATAAGTTAAAAACACGGAGTGAAATGAAGCCTAGCGTTTTTTTTGATTCGTTTTTTTTTGGCAAAGCCTGTCACGATTCATCGGGAGCAAAAAGAAGAAAAGGCCAATGAAATACGGATGAATAAGATTCCCACTTTCGTGAGAATGACAAAGGGAAGTTAGCTTTGAAAACAAAAAATAGTAAAATTAACTCTACCTTTACACTCACAAAATTACCACTATGATTCAATCTATGACAGGTTACGGGAAAACGACCGGAACTTACAATGACAAAAAAATAAGTATCGAAATCAAATCATTGAACAGTAAGTTCTTTGATTTAAACATGAGGATGCCAGGTTTTTACCGTGAACATGAATTGACCTTAAACAAAAAGCTATCTAAGCTAATTGGAAGAGGAAAAGTAGATTTTGGAATTTATGTGGAATTGCCTCCAAAAAGTAATTCGGCAAAAATTAATCACGAAGTGGTTACAACCTATTTCAATGATTTAAAAGCACTTTCAACTTCGTTGGGAATTGATAATGACGCCAAGTTAATGGAACTTGCTATGAAAATGCCGGAGGTTTATAGCCAAGAAAAAGAAGAGCTGGACCCAGAAGAATGGAAAGCAGTGGAAGGTATGATTGAAGAAGCAGTAAAGAATTTTGAAGGGTTTAGAAAGAGAGAGGGAGAAGCTTTGCACAAAGAATTTTCTGGCAATATCAATCGAATTGGAGAACTACTTAAAGATGTTGAAAAATACGAGGGAGAAAGAATAGAAACTGTTAAAGCAAGATTAAAATCCAACCTAGAAGAAAAGCTAGACAATCCTCAGTTTGATCAAAATAGGTTTGAGCAGGAGTTAATTTATTTTATCGAAAAATATGATGTAACCGAGGAGAAAGTAAGACTTTCTGGGCATTTAGAATATTTTATTGATATCATGAAAAACCCAGAGTCACAAGGAAAAAAACTGGGATTTGTGGCTCAAGAAATAGGGCGTGAGGTAAATACTTTGGGTTCTAAAGCCAACCACCAAGAGATTCAAAAAATTGTGGTGGAAATGAAAGATCAACTAGAGAAAATTAAGGAACAGATACTGAATACGCTTTAATTCTATACTCTATTATTTAAAGAATCGTCCTTCAAGTTCCCTTTTATAATAATGTCAGCAGGCTTTAATGGCAGCCTCGTGGGAGTTATAAAGTTCGAATTTTTTATTAAACCTAACAGGTTTTAGCTCAATTGTTATTATTTCAGTCCTTTCAAAAACTCTTCCGCTTTCTCCAGGTGCCCATTCCGCTTTTCAGGAGATTGGTTGTCAAAATTCCTAACCAACATTCCAAGTCTTGGGTTTTTCACAAAGAACTCTCTGTGTATGTGCATAAACCTCCAGAATAATCCATCCCAAGTAGCCTGCCAATCGGCTCCTTTTTTGTAATTACTCATTTTTATCACGTAGTTACTTCCACTGATATAGGGCTTGGTGGCAAAGAAACCGCCATCTGCAAATTGACTCATTCCATACACATTGGGAACCATCACCCAATCGTAGGAATCAATAAATAATTCCATGAACCATTGATATACTTCGTCTGGATCAAACTCGCACAATAACATGAAATTGCCAATTACCATCAATCGCTCAATGTGGTGGCAATATCCGGTTTTCAGGATTTTTTTGATGGTATCATCCACCGGAACAATACCCGTGGTTCCATCATAAAATGAAGCAGGTATTTTTTGAGTAAAGCCCCAGTAATTTTTGATTCGAGATTCTCGGCCTTTGGCTTCGTACATGCCCCTTATGAACTCTCTCCAGCCCATGATTTGTCTTACAAATCCTTCCAGAGAATTGAGCGGAACATTCTGTTTTTTGCCAAAGTCAATCGCCCTATCAATGATGTATTTTGGTTGAATAAAACCAACATTGAGCATGGGTGTGAGCATACTGTGATTTAGGAAAATCTCTTCTTTCACAATAGCATCTTCGTATTGACCAAATTCATGAAAGCGAGTTTCTAAAAATTGGTTGAGCCAAGTTTCTGTTTGTTCGAATGTTATGGGGTAATACGTGTCAGAGGTTAGTTCTCCATAATTCTCACTAAAATTGTCTTCCACATATTGTTTAGCTTCCTTGTGCCATTTGGTTACTTCAGGGAAGTGAATAGCGGGAGGAGTTTTTTTTGCTGGATATTTTTTCCGATTATCCGAATCATAAGTTAATTTTCCTCCTTCTGGATTTCCTTCTGCGTCCATGAGAATGTTCAATCGGGCTCTTTCGCTTTTGTAAAAACTGGTTTGAAAAAACTTCTTTTTTGTGGGTTTAAAAAAACTAGATAAATCCTCTTTTGAGTTTATAAACAACAGACTCTTGAGTTCATTTTTTTCTATTTTACTTTTTTTCAATCCTTCGTTCAGTCTTTTTTCTAGGTTGTAATCTGTTGGGTTTCGGTAAGTGATTGTTTCAACTCCTTTCTCTCTTAAGTGTGGAATTAGTTTTCTTGTGTCCGAAATTTCCTCTTTAGCCTCAATATAAATTACTTCAAACCCATTTTCATTCAAATAACTTTCATAAAACTTCATGGTAGCTCTGTGGAAAGCAATTTTTTGTTTATGAAATTTATATTGGCTAAAAAACAAGTGTTCTTCAATCAAATAAACGGGAGCGCTTGTCTGTAGCCCAGAAATATCTGAATGTAGCTGATGAGGGAAAATAAGGGTTGCTTGGGTCATGTTGGCTTATTTAATAGTTTTGTGTTGTAATTTCTTGATGATGTTTGCTTTGGACAGTTTTACGGTTTATTAAGAGGTGTTATTCTTTTTTGGATTTATTCCTTCTACATTTTTCACTGCAATACTTCACTTCTTCCCATACTGTTGACCATTTTTTGCGCCAAGTAAAAGGCCTTTCACAGACCACGCAAATCTTAGTAGGAAGGTGTTGTTTTTTCATGATTGCTGGTTATTCCCATCCCTTACCCTTCCCCAAGGGAAGGGAGTTTTGATGGCTTTTTTACATTTTTTTAATTATTCATAGAATTTGGAGTCCCTTCCCTTGGGGAAGGTTAGGATGAGATTATTCATAGAATTTGGAGTATCACCTCCATTCCGGACAGCCATTACTGACCAATCGGATGGTTAGGTTTGGGATTCAAACTCAGGCACTTCATTTAATCTCACATATGGAAAAGATGCAATTTTTTCCAAGCTATAGTAAGAGTTTAGTCCAGAAATTCCTGCCACTTCTGCTTGTCCTAAATCAATGTATCCTTTTTCGTTTACTATTTTTTCTGGCAAAATCACGTGTACTACTTCTCCAATTACTAGGATAGTTCCGTTTCGTTCAATGGGGATGCTTTCGCAATATTTCATCCCAATTTTGATGCTGCTTTCTTTTACAAAAGGAGCTTTAAAACCGTGTAAATATTCATCGGTTAACCCACATCGGTCAAATTCTGAAACTTCGCTAGGAAATTTTGCTGAGGTGTAATGGGCATTTTTCACAAAACTTTCATTCACATGATTGATAGTGTAATTGCCGTTTGCCAAAATATTTTCATACGTATTTCTTGGAACTTCTCCCGTTGGACGCACAATAAAACCAAGTAAAGCTGGATTGCTTCCTAGGTGAACTATAGAACTAAAAATTGCCACATTGGCAACGTTGTCTTCCGAGACTGTTCCAATCAAATTGGCAGGTTTAATCCCTGTAATGGAGTTGATTATATTCAATCTTTTGGCTTTGTCTAAGCTCTTAATGTCTTCTTTTGTTAAATGCATTGTTTTTTTTAATCGTCTATACTATTTTGAGTCTCGTTTTATCCCCTCCTTAATCTACCGATTGTTCGGCACAAGCTTCGGATTTTACTTGCGTTGCTCATTTCTCTTTGTTCTATTCTCTATTTTCTTTCCTCTTAAATCTTCTGTCGTTAAGCGAAGCGGTAGTAGGTCTTTTCTCATAATTCACTTCCTCACTTTTCCAGTAAGTTTGTCTCTTGTATGTAGTTTTATAATTCTTCTTCTGTTTTGCTTCACTTCGGGCTTTTTTCGATGTCCCCAAATTTTCTCTCTTGCCACTTTGGCTGTTTCTTTTAAATCCACGATGGGTAAAGGATAATCTTTCCCTAAAGTAACTCCACAATCTATCAAATCAATAGCAGTTGCTTTCCAAGGTTCATGAATAAATTCAACAGGGAAATCTTTCAACTCTGGTACCCATTTCTTTATAAAAACTCCCTCAGGATCATTGTCTTGAGATTGTTTAATAGGATTATACATTCTCACTGTGTTTATTCCAGTTGTACCAGCTTGCATCTGAAATTGTGGATAATGAATTCCCGGTTCGTAATCCAAAAATTGTTGAGCCAAATGATAAACTCCTTTTCGCCAATCGTTGTCTAAATTAAAACATAGAAAAGAAACTAGCATGGCTCGCATTCTGAAGTTTATCCAGCCTGTTTCGATTACAGCTCGCATGCAAGCATCTACTAACGGATAACCGGTCTTTCCTTGTCTCCAAGCTTCCAAAAACTCCGGGTTATTGTCGTAGTGCATGGTTTCATAACCAGGATTCAAACAATCCGTTTCGTATTCGCATTCTACTTCAAATTTTTGAATAAAATGACAATGCCATTTCAATCGAGTGAGCATCCCGTCAAATGAGCGTTTATTTTTTTTGTAATTTCCGTGACAAACAACAAACTGTGAGGCTTGTTTTACTGATAAATTACCCCATGAAATATAAGGTGATATTCTACCACAAGAAAGCCTACTTTCCGTAGGCTTTGAAATATGTTTGTTGTAGTTTTTTCCTCTTTCTTTGGTAAAGGATTGCAAGTATTTCCATCCATTTTTTTCTCCTGCAGGTTGAAATGAACTGGGGTAAGCTGTTAAACGTTTTGTAAAACTTTCAGGAAGCACAAATGGATTTTCAATGTCCATTTTTTCTTTGTGAGAATAGATGTTTTGAATCGATTCAATATTCATGGTTTGATACCAAATCTTGTCCCAATTCTCTCTGTTTTTTATTCCTCTGAGCACGTTATCTCTTTGAAATTCAGTCCATGTGATTTTCTTTGAGTTCAATAATTTTTTCACTGATTTATCGCGTTCCCAGGTCGTTTTTATTCCGCTTTCACGATAGCTAAATACGTTTTGAACAGAGTATTTTTCCGTATAATAATTAAAGATCTCTATGGCTTCACCATAACATTCAATGACCTCTTGATTTGTTTTTAGAAACGTTTCATTCATCACTTTTACGGAGTGATGACAGAATTGAAGATGCCTCTCTGAAGTGTCTGGATAATGAATGAAAGTAGGTTCATAGAAAAAAAGAATGAGGTAAGGCAAGTCGCTCTTTTCAGCTTCCTGAAAAGGTTTATGGTCTTGGGTTCGTAAATCCCTTTTTAACCAAACGATATTTACCTTTTTCTTGATCAAAGTTTCAAACTCTTCTTTACTTTTTTCCAATATCCAAAAAACGACCTAAAATCTCCTTGAACCTCGGGCGCTATCCAATCTCTTGAATCTTCAATTCCCTTAAAATGAGTAGTTGTAGGATGTTCTTTGTAATAAATTTGTGGAGTTTCAAACTCTGAGACAAACTCACTGAATTCACCAACAAAAACTTGGCATTTTTCAATATTTTTGGACAAATCCAAAACGAAATCAATCACCTTTTGTGAGGATGGATATTTTTCAAAAAACGTTGGTTCTAGAATTAAGACACGATTCATATTCTCTTCTTTTCTCCATAAAGGATCCAAGTTATAGAACGAATAAATGGCAGTTGGTAACGCTTTATCAATTACTAGGGATGTTCTATCCGGCAAAGGCGTGACCAATCTTAGATCTTCGGTATTGGCTAATACATCTGGTTGTTCCATTTCGCCCAAAGTTTCGTACGATACATCCAAGAAAGTCCCCATGTCAGTAGTCTTGCAATATTTGTTGATGTTCTCTTGGTTGGCGATATATTGTTTGTTGCTATTGGTCCCGGCCACCCATTGCCAGCTTAAACCATTACTCGCCCAGTCGGCATCTAGTAAATGGTAATACATCCATTTTGCCGGCAATTTCCAATGGTTTTTACCGATATTACAAGCGATTGCAGCTGTGTACATTCTTAAATGGTTGTGCATATAACCTGAATCGTACAATTCTTCAATTCCATTGTCAATGGCAGAAATTTTTGTTTCTGCATTTACCAAAATGGAAGAAACTTCACGAGTTAGCATTCCTTTTTGTTCGTTTCTGATGTCGTGGTCAATTCCACCTTCTTTATGAATCCAACTCTGTTGCCAAAAATCTCTCCAAGCCAATTCTTGAAGCATTTTCTCAATTTGATAAGTTTTGTAGCCCAAACTCATCACGTGATCAAAAACTTGTTTGGTGGAAATTACTCCACGAGAAATATAAGGCGAAAGTCTTGTAACGGCCCCATCCAAAAAGTTTCGAGATTTACAATAAGCCACAGGTTCTATAGCTTCAATTCGTTTTAAAATAGAGGCATAGTCAGTAGGAAACATAGGCTATCTTTTTGAAATTTTATTGTGGGTTATTGTTCGTTGTCGGGTGCATTTGAATCGGTCAATTTCTGGATTTCTTTTCTTCAGATGTTTTTGACTTACTCCACTGTTTACTCGTTTTCGCCATAGATTAAAGCTTTTTCGTTTCAGTGAATTACGCATTATCTTGATTACTTCACCTTCAGGTGTTCCAAACTGAAATTCTATAGCCTCAAAGGGTGTTCTGTCTTCCCAAGCCATTTCAATGATTCGATTTATGTCTCTTTCTGTGAGTTCTTGTTTCATTGTTTTCAACACGTTTTTAATAACTAATAAATTTTTAGCAATTTGAAAATAAATGATTCTGGTCATTCCGTGCCACGACACGGAATCTATTAATTGGTATATCCGTTACTCACTAACAGATTCCGCATCAAGTGCGGAATGACTTATTACTTTTTAGAAAAGCTATCGTTTCACCCTTCCCTTAGTGAAGGGCTGCGGATGGGAATCTCTTCTCCAGCGCCACAGTTCTGTACTCAAATATTTCGTTCAGTTTTTTCTTGATAAATAAGCTATTTGCAATGGCTCCCAAGAACCCTAGCGGTGGAATGTAAGTGACAATATCTCGCATCAAAACACCTCCATCAGTGGGTTCGATAAAATGCTGGTGGTGCCACATTTTGTATGGACCCACTCGTTGTTCGTCAATGAAAAACTCCATGTCTTTTACTTGTGTTATTTCAGTCATCCAGGGAGTTTTAATTCCTAGTAAAGGTTTTACCACATAGGTGATAATCATTCCCGGGTACATTTTTTTGTCACTTTCTTTGGATGTAATATCAAATCCCATGTACTCGGGAGTTATCTCTTTCAAGTTTTTGGGTGACGAAATAAAATCCCAAACTTCTTCCATGGTGGCAGGCACTTTTTGTTCTTGTATAAATTGGTAAAATGCCATGGTTAGTTTTTTAAAGCGTCTATTTTTTTCAAAATCTCCTCAGCCTCTGCAGTTTTTTCGTCACTTTTTGTTCTGTTCACTTTGGACAAATCAAATGCTTCTTTCATCAATTTTTGATACTGTTCTTGTAGTTTATCCGCCTCACTTTTCTTTTTAAATAGTCCAAACATCTTTTTACAGGTTTTTATAATTGTTAATTTGTATGTCTTTGGCTTGCAGCATATTCATCAAACTGTACAAGCCAAAAAAGGTTCTGTTCACATAAATAAAATGCTTGGATCCTCTGTTGGCATCCATTTTTCTTAATTCAGTGTTTTTGGTGTATTGCTCGCCAAGTTCCCCTATTTTATTAAAGAAAACTTCGTCACTAAAATCAAAAGTTTCTTGGTGAAAGGGTTTCGCAAACCAACTTAATAGCTCGTGAAACATGGAAGAGAAAAAAGCCACTTCTTCTTTGGTATCAGATTCTTTTAGTATTTCTAGCTCGTACATTTTAGCCAAAAACAAGGTGGAGTCGGCTAAAGTTTCTTTTTGGATTAGCTCAAAATAGGGAGCGTGGAAATCTTCTGGAATAATTTTCATGCAGCCAAAGTCCAAGGCAATTAATTCATCTTTTTCGGATACCAAGAAATTTCCTGGATGAGGATCTGCATGCACTTTTTTTAACACATGCATTTGATACATGTAAAAATCCCACATGGCTTGTCCAATTTTTTTACCACTTTCTTCAGTTGGAGTGTATTCAGACAAATGTTTCCCCGTCATCCAATCCATGGTAATAATTCTTTCCGAAGAAAACTCTTCGTAGTATTTAGGAAAAAGCAAATTCGGTATGTTTTTACACGCTTCTGAAATCTCTTTACTTTGTTCCAGTTCAAGAAGGTAATTGGTTTCTTCCATCAGTTTATCCTCCACTTCTTTAAAGTATTTATCCGAGTCTTTGGCCGAAATATTTAGGATTCTTAGCGCTACGGGTTTCACCAGTTTCAAATCAGAACTGATGCTTTCTGAAACTCCAGGGTATTGGATTTTTACAGCCAATTCTTGTCCGTCTTTTTTGGCTTTGTGCACTTGTCCAATACTAGCAGCATTGGTCGATTGTGTATTGAACTCGTCAAAAACTTCGTTTGGTATTTTGCCGAAATAATTGTTGAAAGTTTTGTTTACTAAAGGAGGCGAAAGAGGCGGAACTGAAAATTGCGAAAGAGAAAACTTCTCAACATAGGCCGCAGGCATAATCGATTTTTCCATGCTCAGCATTTGAGCTACTTTCAAGGCACTTCCTTTCAGTTGTTTCAGGCTGTTGTAAATGTCTTCGGCATTGTCTTTATTCAATTGCTCGCGTGCATCTTCTTCAGTTTTCACTAGTTTGCTACCGTAATACTTTAAATAGTTTACTCCTACTTTAGCGCCTGTTCCTACTAGCTTTCCTGCTCGTTTTATTTTGGAAATCGGAATACTGTCAATCGTTTCCATGATTTATTTTTTTAGTTCTTTTAAGAGGAATTTCCCCAAATCAATCACGCTTTCAAGCGGTTTGATATCTTGTAATTGAAAACCAGTATTTACTAATTTTTCAATCAAAATATCCGTTTTTTCGAAACTTGGTGAAGTGTCTCTTTCCCAATAAGCCAAAATAAATGCAAACTGTCCCCAATAGGCTTCTGCTATGCTTTTGTCTTTGAAAGAATTCAATCTATCTTCTGGAATTGTCAATGTTTCAATATCAATAGAGTGAATGTATTGCTTGAAATGTTTTCCCAATCTTTTGGTTACTCCCAATCCTTTTAACTTATCTGTTTTGATAGCTTGAATCACGTAGCTTCTATTCCTTGTTAAAATCTCAAAAAACGTAAAATAGAAACTAAGTAATTTATTTTGAGCATCAAAAGTCTTATACTCTTCATTTTTATCAAGTAGAGCGATTGTTTGGGAGAAAAA
>CBFHPW010000030.1:0-21311 GCA_965657945.1 Flavobacteriales bacterium | reverse complement strand
AAAACTAGTTCGCCCCATCTATTAAAGATTTGCCATTCGAGAGTTTCAATTCCAGACAATACTGGATAAAGCAAATCGTTCGTTCCGTCAAAATTAGGGGAGAACGAATTGGGAACAAAAACTAGAAAATCTTCTTGTATTTGTAGTTCTTTAGTGATCGAATCAATACAACCATATCTATCGATTCCTGTGAGGGTTATTGAAAACTTTTCGCTCCTCTGGACAGGAAAGTTTACAGGGCAAGGTGACAAGTCAAAAGAGGTGTTTCTGGGATCTGTATGACCAAAATTCCAAAACTGAGAAACAACAGGCGATGAGGTGTTTGTGAAACATACTACTGGGCTGTATGAGTACACAGAGTTTGGCGAGAAGGTAAAGTTCATTTCGGGCAGTTCCCGAACCCATATGGTTGCAGTGGTTTCATGTATACAACCTGAATCGGAGACAGTTCTCAATGAAGCAATATGGGCGCCTGGTTGAGGGAAAACATAAGAGGAGTTTTTTCCACTCAAATTTATGTGCGAATCCCAAAGCCAAGAGACAATATTGCCACTTGAAATAGACGAGGTACTCGAGAAATTAGTGGTTTGGCCAAAACAAACCGTATCTGCACTGAAGGAAGAAGCGGGCATGGGATAGGGGTCTATTGCAATTGGAACTTGAAGCTTACACAGATTGCTGTCTCGAATAGTAACTTGATATAAGCCGGGTGATAAATTAGTAAAACTCGAATCCGACTGAAAACCAGAACTGTTTAGAGAAAAGGCGTAAGGTTTTGTTCCACCCATTATTCTGGTGAGCGAGAGTGCTCCATCATTTTTGTTGGCGCAACTTCCGATTGAATCTTTCTTTGCAGAGATTGCAGGTTGCACAACGACTAACGAATCGGAAAGTAAGCAGCCTCCACTAAAGTTAAGTTTTACTTGAAATATCCCAGTCATTCCGGCAGGCACTGCCAGTATTGAGGTGGTGTCGTTTACTAAAGCTACACCGTTTCTATACCACTGAATGGATTGAGGGATTGAATCGAATACCGCTCTTAGTGTAAGATTATTTTGACATATATGTCCCGAACTCGAAAGGGTAATTGAAGGAGCAACATAGGAAAGCCTCAAGTTGTCCATTGCACCGTAATAAGCTTGAGGTGCTGGCGAACTCAAAAGTGCGCAACTCGGACCAAAGACTAAAGTGGTAATAGGTATGGAGGGAGAGAACTCAAACGTGTAAGTATTCCAGGAATTATTATTTAGTAACGGAATCAGAGTATCTAGTGTTACCCAGTTTGGCGAATAACTAGGACAGTTTGCTGTGGTTCCACCCCCTCCAATGGGAGTTCTGGCGTAAGGTAAATTAGAACACGAATTAGATCCATACACTGCTATTGGCCTTGGAGAAATTGAGGCAATTTGGGCATAGTCGAACTCAATTCTGTAGGTTTTTCCTGGATGAAGAGTATCAAGAAGACAAGCCCCAAAAAATTCTTTTGTATTTCCATTTCCCACAGCAAATCCAATCACACCTGTGCCATGAGGAAATGGAAATGGAATAAAAGGTAATCTGTAGCCACAATTGAAGTAATCGGGCGAATTATATGCTAAAGCATCCCTCCAATGATTCACTCTTGATAGTTGAGAGGCTTGAGTAGGACAAGTGGAGTAATCTTCAAAAGAGGGATTGGGCAGTATGGGAGGTAATAGGCCTATTGCACAATCACATTCAGTGGTGTCATTCAAATCAACAAGTCCATCCAAGTCATCATCAATTCCATTGTCGCAAATTTCTTGCGAAAATGTTGGACTTACCAATACAAGGAAAGATAGTATGGAGAGCCAAGTTTTCATCTATCTAAATTACAAAAAAAAATGATCTCTTATTTTTGACGCTTATAGTATTGTTTGGTCGAGTTTATTTACTCACCCAGAGAAAAGAAAGAAAATGATTCGAGGTAAAACTCAAAAACTAGGTGCGATTTTCACGCAGTTTTAAACTAGGCTTTTGTATCTTTGGATAGAATTAACGTAACACATCTCTTATGAAATATGTATCAAAAATTGCGATTTTAGTATTGTTGCTGGTAAGTCAGATTTCTGCGAATGCTCAATGTGCCATGTGTAAAGCAACGGCAGAAAGTAATCCAAACGTTGGCGGAGGATTAAATGCCGGAATTGAATATATTTTAATCATTCCTTACATTCTTTTGGCTACTTTTGTATTCATTGTGCTGAAAGGTAAAATGAAGCCGTTTTGGAAAGATTTGACAGGAAAGAACAAAGACAAAAAACAAGAGTTTACCGCTGAGAATTGGTACTAATTTAAAACTAAAAATGGACATTATTTCTCTACTTGTTGGATTAGTGATTGGCGTACTGGTCGTGTTTTTAATTCATTCGTTGAAAAAAAATAAACTTCCTGCGGCCATTCACGAAAAATTATCGCAGTTAGAAACTGAGCATGAACAACTTACTTCTCGTTCAGTTGCTTTGGATAAAGAAAAAGGCATGATGGAAGTGAGATTAGAAGATGCGGCTCGCTATTTTAATCAGCAGAAGGAAGAAATAGGAGAGTTAAAATTGGAGAACAAGAACTTGAGAGATGAATTGTCTGTTTCTACCACCAATTTGAGCAACTTGGAGGAAAAGCTGACCGACCAGAAAGCGGAAATGCAAGACTTACAGAAAAAATTCGCCATTGAATTTGAGAATATTGCCAACAAAATTTTGGAAGAAAAGTCGGCTAAATTTACTGCCCAAAACAAAGAAAACATTGATACTGTACTGAACCCTTTGAACGAAAAACTTAAAAGTTTTGAAGAAAAAGTTCAAACTACTTACGAAAAAGGTTTGGCAGAAAGAACGGAATTGAAATCTCAAATAATTCAGCTTTCTGAACTCAATCAAACGCTGAGTAAAGATGCGCAAAATCTCACCAAGGCTCTCACTTATGATAACAAGGCGCAAGGAAATTGGGGAGAAATGATTTTAGAAAAAATCTTATCTGATTCTGGTTTGACAGAAGGAGAAGAATACGTGAAACAATTTAGCACCACCAACGAAGAAGGACGAAGAGTTCAGCCAGATTATATCATTCAACTTCCCGATAGCAAACATATTGTAGTGGATTCTAAAGTGTCGTTGGTCGCCTATAACCACTATATTTCTCCCGAATCGGAAGAGTCGAAAGCGACTGCACTCAAAAATCATTTGATTTCGGTGAAGAATCACATTAAATATTTGAGTGATAAAAACTACCAAACGGGTGCTAAACTGGATTCTCCTGACTTTGTGTTGTTGTTCATGCCAATAGAAGCTTCTTTTAGTTTAGCCATTCAGAATGACAAAGAACTGTATGAGTATGCCATAACACGAAATATCGTAATTGTCAGCCCTACTACTTTATTGGCAACAATCAAGACAATTGCCTCTATTTGGAAGCAAGAAAAGCAAAATAGAAACACCCTAGAAATTGCCAGCCAAGCAGGAGCTTTATACGATAAGTTTGTCGGTTTTTTGGACGACATGGAAAAGATAGAAAGAGGTCTTTCTCAGGCAGAATCGGCTTACCAAGGAGCGCTCAACAAACTGCAAACTGGAAAGGGAAACCTAGTGAGGAGAACGGAAAAAATAAAAGAGCTTGGAGTGAGTACAAGTAAACAAATTCCTCAAAAGTTTTTAGAAGAATGATCGGAACCAATTCATATCGCATGAAACTCACCTTAGTTATCACAGCTATGAGTTTTATGGTGAATTGTAGTTCGGGTAAGCTCGCAACTGACGAGGCCAATTATGAGTACGATACCCGGATAAAAGATTTGGATCCAAGTTACTTGGTGTACCACGAAAAACAAGATACATCTTATTTGTATTTGGAACTTTATACCAATAATTTGTTGTACGTAAGAGAAAATAGTTCAAAACCATTTGAGGCTGAAATCACGGTACAATACCAGCTATTTGAGGATGAAAAAGGAAGAGTTTTGTTGGATAGCGCAACGAAACATCTGTACGACTACAAAACAAGCAACGAGCCCAAAACCATTTTGGCTCGCGTTCCATTTCATTTACCCACTGGAAAAACCGCTTTTTTGAAGGTGGAAACAAGGGATGTAAATAAAAAAGTGAGAGATCGGTTGGTAATGGAAATAGACAAACAAAATCTACAATCTAATCAATTCTTTTTGTTCAGAAACCCCCAGACAAAAGAAATATATTTCACCACATATTTTACTCAAGAAACACAGGTTGAGGTGCTCTCAGAATTTAATAAAAATGATGAATACCGGATAGATTACTACAATACGGATTTTCCGCCATCTTTGCCCCCGTTTTCTTCCAATAAAAAAATAGAAATAGCTTCTGTGAGAGATTCGGGTTACACAGTGAGTGTTAGTGACAACAAGTGGTTAGTAAAGATGAATAAGTTGGGTAGTTATTATTTGCGACACCCAGATTCTTCCCAGTACAGTTTAATCATTCAAAAATTAGATCCAAATTTTGGCGGGCTCGAGTCTTATTTAGGGATGATAGAACCAATGAAATATATTTGTTCTTCCAGAGAATATCAATCACTTGTAAATGCCCCAAACAAAAGAAAAGCAGTAGAGGCGTTGTGGCTAAAAATGGCAGGCTCCAAGGAAAGAGCTAGAATGGTAATTCATGAATATTACTCGAGAGTGGAGCAAGCAAATAAATTCTTTACTTCCTACAAGGAAGGCTGGAAAACTGACAGAGGAATGCTCTCTATCGTGATGGGACTGCCCAATACAATTTATAAAACAAGAAGAGGAGAAACCTGGGTTTACGGGACTCCACATAACATGATGATGTCTCTTACGTTTAGCTTTAGTCTAGAAAATGAGGAAAGAGTAAGGAATGATTATCAACTAACCCGCTACCGAACCTACCGAGATTATTGGTATAGAGCCTGTGAAAGCTGGAGGCAAGGAAGAGTCTATAATTTTAATTAAAAGTGTACGAAAAGAAACTAAGCAAAGACGTAATTTTTGGTCTTCATCCAGTAATGGAAGCAATAAAAAGTGGTCAAGAAATAAATAAAATTTTAATTCAAAAAGGCCTTCAAGGAAACACGTTTCATGAGTTGAGAGGATTATTAAAGCACTCGATGGTAAACCTGCAATTGGTTCCGGTTCAAAAACTTAACTCCATTACAAGAAAAAACCACCAAGGCGTTATCGCTTTTGTTTCTCCCGTTACTTATCACCAAGTAGAAGATTTAATTCCACGGCTGTATGAAGAGGGGAAGGAGCCTAAATTTGTTATTTTGGATGGGGTAACCGATGTAAGAAATTTTGGGGCAATTGCCCGAACAGCAGAATGTTTAGGTTTTAACGGAGTAATTATTCCTGCTAAAGGTGGTGCAACCGTAACATCCGATGCGGTAAAAACATCTGCTGGAGCCTTAATGACATTACCCGTTTGTAGAGTAGATTCTCTTAAGAAAACTGTTGATTACATGGTAGAGTCAGGGATAAACATTGTGGCTTGTACAGAAAAAACAGACAATTCTATTTACGATTATCCCTACCAAGGACCCATAGGTATTTTAATGGGGAATGAAGAAACAGGAATCTCAAACGAATTGATAAACAGATCTCAGTTTATTGGTAAAATTCCGATGACTGGCGAAATTTCTTCCATGAATGTAGCTGTGGCGGCAGGTATTGTGATGTACGAGGCAATCAGAGCCAAAAAATAATTGATTTTGTTTGTAGAGTGAGAAATATATTTCGAAAACAATATGTTTATTTTGATTCTCTTTGTTTCAATTTCCTTTTTCTTGTAATAAACTCTTTCCAAGTATTAAACTCTTTTTTGTAATACACACCTAGCCCACTAGTAGTTTGGGCTTGGTTGGCATTGGTAATGTCGTATTCATTCGTTCTAGTAAATACCCTTACTCGAAAAGTACCATCTTCATTTAGTTTGTATTCCACATTTACATCTCCTATCAAGGCATTTTCGTTTTGATTGATTTCATTTCCTTGAGCTACTCCAAAATTTGAACTTATGACCAGCCGTTCGTTCAATAATTCGGTAGAAAGAGCCACCGCAATTTCATCGCTCGTGATGTCATCTCCGGGTCGATAATTAAATCCTACATCCACGTTGTTGCTCAGTTTCGACATCCAATTACTCAATTGGTTGGAGAGAAGTTCAGAGGCTGTAGTTCCCACGGCTCCAGTGGTTTCTATTCCGTTTTGGTTGTTGGAGTTTTGAGAAGGTAAAAACCGATTAAGTAGAAGTAGGGCAAACACTTGTTTGTTCAGTTCTTGCTTGGTTTGCATGAGGTTGGCGATTACGGCACGTTCGGTTTCATCCGCTCGAGGCACTTCGATAAAGAAATCAATGTTAGGAGTCATCAAGTTCTCTGTCAGTTTCATCATCACTTCGATATCAGACCTAGTTTTGTATTTATTACTATTATTGGGTAGTTGCGGCATAATTTCAAACATCGGTGCTTTCAGTTTATAGATAGCGTTGATGTCTATTTCTGCATTGTACGGATCGCCATACCAATTGATGGTGCTCCCGTTGGCAATATCAAATTTTTTATTAATCAGGTTTTCAAATCGCTCTAAACCAAGTGTAAATAAATAATCACCCTGCTCTATTGTGTATTTCCCAGTCATGTTAAACTGGTCTTGTTTATCCACGGTCATCGATAAATTTCCGTAGCCAGTTCCCGAGATAATATCACCATACACTTCATCAAATATCAACTGAAGATTGGCTTCGGGAGTTACTTCTACATTAATATCTAAATTTATTCCCTCGAGATTCACTATTTCTTCCTCATTGGTAATAGAATCTTTTGTATTAAAAACAACAAAGTCCGCCATGGTTACCTCAGAGCTTCCGTAAAGCGGAAGTGTGAAATTGGTTCCTTTTTCTGTTTTTGCAGTTACCGTAATGTCAATTTCTTCCTGATACCCTTCTATGTTAATTCCTCCTGTGGCATAGACCTTTCCGTAAAAATCATTATTCAATTCCATGTTTGTGTTCAAGCCAATAAACTTATTGTTTGCTTTTTTGGAACCTTCAAAAGATATTAGTTCCGTTTGGGTTCCTTTCCTATAAACCGCAGTGGGAATTTCTACAAAAACATTGAAGTTGAAATCTCTAAAATTATCATGAATGATGGCGCCATTAAAATAAGCTAAGTTGTTTTCTTCATCTCTTATTTCGATAATATTGTCGGTGTAGATGTCATTGTTTTCAATAATCATAAGACCTGAAAAGTCATAATGAGTATTCAGGTAATCTACGTTGAAACCTGTTCGTAACAATGAAATTTCTCCTTTGAGCAGCGGACGATTAGGTTCGCCCGTTACCGAAACTTTTCCTTTGGCTTTTCCATTTATTTCAGAAATTCCTTGATTATCCAAATAAGGATTGAGAAATTCTAAGTTTGTATTCTGTAAGATGCAATTAAAGTCAATCGAGTTTGTTTTCCTAAAAGGATAGAAGTACCCCATGAAATCGAAAGTATTTTCCTCGTTTCTCAACAATTCTCCTTTTATGTTCATTCCCTTGGATTCCTTAATCCAATCCGTGTTAAACACCAAGTCGCCTATTAGTTCTTTGTTTACTTGAAGAGAGTCGATGAAGAAATCAGAAACGATTTCGATGTCATTGTAAACATTACTAATACAGGCACTTCCGTTTATGTTTCCTTTGTACTGAGTGGTTGCCGTTCCAATGAATGGATTTAGGTATTTTACATTAAAATTATCAAGGTAAATT
Organism: Flavobacteriales bacterium; assembly: GCA_965657945.1. Classification (GTDB taxonomy): domain Bacteria; phylum Bacteroidota; class Bacteroidia; order Flavobacteriales_D; family CAJJDF01; genus CAJJDF01. The sequence goes on along the minus strand of CBFHPW010000030.1, from coordinate 13,551 downwards.
TTCAGCACGTCTTTTGGGTTTTTCGAAATATTGCCCATTACCGAAACACCTTCGTTGAGGTTGTTTGTGACAACCAAGCCATTGAAATTGAAGTTAGAAGAATCAACAATTAATGAAGCGTCTTCTTTTATTTTCCAATCTCTCTCTTTAAAATGAAAAGAGGACGGAAGAATCAATAAATCGAAATAATCCTGGGTGTACCAATAACCATCTCCCTGAATTTTTCCGTAACTCTCACCGTCAACTGATTTCCATTTAAGGGTTGGAGAAATGTGATTTTCATGAATCAATGAAGTTATTTCCAAATTTTCTAGTGAAAAGTCATTTCCCGCTTTGAATGTTGAAACATCAATAGCTAGGTCAAGTATATCTGTCGGTTTGGCCAGGGTTCCCTCGATTCCTACAAAAGAATTGGAAAGAAATGAAATAGAATCCGAACTTAGAGATAACTTGAATTCTTCGGAAGAAGAATCGAAACTTCCCATTGCTTTTGTGTTATTAGCAATAGCCAATTCAGGTGTGAACAAATCTTGAATTGGTGAATAATCCTTGATTAGTAAATCGAAATCAAACGACTGGTTGGAAAGCTTGATAGTATCTTTTGAGCTATACAGAGCTGGCACCACTTGTTGTCCAATGATGTCTGCGATAATACTTAATTGCGACAATGTAAACTTGCCATTCATTGAGCCATCTGCTAAATCTGATAGGAGATTTAGATGCTGATTGTCTCCTTTCTTAGAAGAAGTTATTTTTATTTCCTTGTTTTGGTAGGATTTTTCATTTTGCTGATAAACAAGATCAGTGATTTTGGCAATCCCTGTTGAATTATCAATCGAAGATCCATTTCCTTTTAAACTAATTTCTCCTGACACGATGTGTTGATTCGAGTCATTCAAAATATTGAGTTTACTCAAATTCATTTTTACCACTTTCGATTGAAAATCAAATGCTGGAGTTTGTGATTCAAAGTCTATGAATCCCAAAAAGATGACTTCTCCGAATGCATCTTTGATTGACGCTTTCCCATCAAAAGATTTCTCGGTGAAGGCCCCGTCCACTTTTATGTTTTTGTATGAATGACCCTTGTAGGTAAACTGAGGGAGTTCTCCTTTTGCCAGAAGGTTGATACCCGTTTTAGCATTCCAAGCTAGTTCTGTCTCAAAATTTGCATCCACTTCGGCAAGATCTGGATTGTTGGCAAATACGCCTAAATTCAACCTGTCGGCAAGTATGCTTCCTTTCAGGTAATCTGTTTGGTTCTTGTTCCAATAGCGCGCATCCACCATTATTTTACCTTGAGACGTAGAGACAGCCAGGTCACTTACAAAGTCATCAAATTTTCCGGACATAGTTCCTGAAAGACTTACGCTACCAATCCCTTGTATTTCGGAGGGCAATTGTAATTTTTGTTTTTTGTCAAAAGGAGGGATGTCTATCTTGTTTAGCTCTTGTTCGGTTGATTTTAATTCCCTAATAAGTACGCTGAAGGTGGTGTTTTCGGTATCGGGTAATCCTTTCATTGCCAGGTTTCCACTGAATTTTGTTTGCTTGTCCAGTTGCAATTCCAGATTTCTGGTTTTAAAATCTGCCACCGTTCCATCAAACTCGCCAGATAGATCTACCACTCGGTCAATTCCCTCAAAAAAAGAGGTGAAATAAGCCAAGTCAGATAAGTTTAAGCTGGTTTTTGTAAAATTCGTTTTCATCGTGACTTTGTTTTCAAAGTCGTCTTCAAAGTAGGAGGGTTTATCAAATTCAAATCTAAAATACTCTGTCGATACGAATGAGTTGGGTGTTGTAATCTCTAAATTATTTATGTGCACAAAGTTTGAGTCAATTTCTACTTCTCCAGTTAAATTTCTTAAATCAAAGTTGCTTTTTTCAATGGTAGATAGATGTTCAATTGTTACTTTGATGTTGCTTCCCTCGTTTCGGAAGTCCGAAAAGGTGAAGTTGATAGGTTTTGCGTCTAAATCAGCAAAATCCATTCCGTAATAAGAGGCTGAGGTTCTATAATCTTTGAAGCGAAAACGGCTATTGGTTAGCTCAATCGATTGTACTCCAATAAGTAAATTATTGGAACCGGAATTAGATTCTTTGTCTAAATCAAAATAATCCAAAATAAATTGAAAACTAAACCCACTTTCGCCTTTTCTTTTTATTAATTGAATGTCCGCCTCGTTTAATTTTAAGGAAGTAATCTCAATTTTGTTTTTCTTAAGATTAATGTTTTTTGCCAGAATTGATATGCTCTGTGTTTTTATCACTGTGTCATTTTCTTTGTCTAGGATATAAAAATCGAGTAATTCAATAGACTTTATTGGTGTAATAGATACTTTGCCAATGTGTATTTTAGTTTTTAGGTCTTGAGAAAGTCTTTCAGTGGCATATTTGGCTAAACTTGTTTGCACAGTATTAAATCGAACGGCCATAAAACTAAGCAACGTCAAAATCAATGCAATTTCGATAAGAAATAGACACAGATGACCCAATATTTTTAGTTTGTTTTTGATGAAGCGAGTTTACTAGGTTTCTACAAAAATTAAGCCTTTCAAGGTATAAGTTAGCTAAATTAATTAATTTTGACCGTTTCCTAGTAGGATTGTAAGATACTTACTGATAGAGGAAAGTTAATACCGAATAGAATGAGTGATAAAAAAGGAATAATACTAGGCATAGAATCTTCGTGTGATGATACTTCGGCAGCGGTAATTAAAGACGGGCGAATTTTATCCAATTTGATTGCAAGACAAGAAATTCATGAGCAGTATGGAGGAGTTGTACCCGAATTGGCTTCAAGAGCTCATCAGCAGAATATTATTCCAATAGTGGAAGCAGCTTTGAAAGAGGCTGGAGTCACAAAAGAAGACCTTACAGGAATTGCATTTACTGCTGGCCCAGGACTCATGGGGGCGCTACTGGTAGGAGTTTCGTTTGCAAAATCTTTAGCCCTCAGTTTGGATATTCCGCTTATCCAGGTCAATCACATGCAGGGGCATATTTTGGCACATTTTATTCAAAAACCAAAAGAAAATAAACAACTTCCGAGTTTTCCATTTATTTGTTTGACTGTGTCGGGTGGTCACACCCAATTAGTTAAGGTGAAAGACTATTTTGATATGGAAATAATGGGAGAAACATTGGACGATGCAGCTGGAGAAGCTTTTGATAAAATGGCCAAAGTACTTGGTTTCCCTTATCCTGGCGGACCGCTTATTGATAAATATGCGCAGGAAGGTGACCCAACTCGGTTTCACTTTACGCATCCTCGGACCACTGGGTATGATTTTAGTTTTAGCGGACTTAAAACTCAATTTTTGAATTTTATTAGAAAATGCGAACGTGATGATCCAGATTTTGTAGAGAAGAACAAAGCAGATATTTGTGCCTCGATTCAAGATACTATTATCAAAACACTTTTTTCTAAATTGAAAAAAGTAGCCGATGATTGTAATATCAGCCAAGTAGCAATAGCTGGAGGTGTTTCGGCCAATAGTCATTTGCGAACTGAATTACAAAAATTAGGTGAGAAAAAAAGATGGCATACTTTTATTCCAGAATTTCAGTATTGCACTGACAATGCAGGGATGATTGCCATGGCGGGATATTTTCATTTTTTGAATCAAGACTTTGTAGGGCAGGAGGTAACCGCTAATCCGAGGATGAAAATCTAACAAAAAATAGCCGAATCTACTTGTGTAAATCCGGCCAAAATAATTAGGCGATAGTTCTTTTTAGTTTAACTAAATACATCTTTCACTCTGTCAAAAAATCCTTTGTCTTTACTAGTTGGATTGGGAGCGAAGTTTTCTGATTTTTGTAAAATTTCTAGCGCTTTCTTTTCTTCTTTTGTAAGGGTTTGTGGAGTCCATACATTTACATGCACCAAAATATCTCCCTTGCCATAACCGTTTACTGAGGGTAGTCCTTTTCCTTTCAATCGGAGTGTCTTACCACTCTGAGTTCCCGGTGTAATTTTGAATTTCACTGAGCCGCCCACAGCTGGAATTTCCACTGAGGTTCCCATCGCAACATCGGCAAAGTTGAGGTACAAATCGTAATGTAAGTTTTGTCCTTCACGTTTCAGTGTTTCGTGTTCTACCTCCGAGATTACTACCAATAAATCACCAGCCACACCATTGCCTGGAGCGTCATTACCTTTTCCTCGTACATTCAGTTGCATGCCATCTTCCACTCCAGCAGGAATTTCAATTGGGATTACCACTTCTTTTCTTACCATTCCGTTTTGGTCACTACCGGCAGGTTTCTTACCAATAGATTGCCCAGAACCATTACAAGTAGTGCAAGTACTGGCGGTTTGCATTTGTCCCAAAAAGCTGTTTACCACTCTGGTTACCTGACCTTGTCCTTTACAAGTTGCGCAAGTTTTGTATTCAACGCCTTCTGCCTGAACGAGCTTATTTACTTTTATTTTCTTCTCTACTCCGTTGGCAATTTCTTCCAAGGTAAGGTTCAGTCGAACCCTTAAGTTTGTACCTTTTACAGTTCTTCTTCTTCCTTGGCTACGTCCAAAACCGCCACCGAAGCCACCGCCTCCGCCACCAAAAATATCTCCAAACTGGCTAAATATGTCATCCATATTCATTCCGCCACCACCAAATCCACCGCCTCCAGCACTTCCATCTACTCCAGCATGACCAAATTGATCATAGCGTTGTTTTTTTTCTGGATTACTGAGGATTTCATAAGCTTCTGCCGCTTCTTTAAATTTTACTTCGGCATCCGGATTATCCGGGTTTTTGTCTGGGTGAAATTTAATCGCAAGTTTACGGTATGCTTTCTTTATTTCACTTTCATCCGCATTTTTACTTACTCCTAATACTTCGTAATAATCTCTTTTAGACATTGTTTGTTTTTTTGTTGTGTTTTGAGACTTATTGTCCCACTACTACCTTAGGAAATCTAATGATTTTCTCTCCCAAGTAGTATCCTTTTTCTACGACATCTACCACCTTGCCTTTCATGTCCTCACTTGGCGCTGGAATGTTTGTGATGGCTTCATGAATGTCGGCATTGAAAACTTCTCCCTGTGCTTCAATTGGACTTAGTCCTTTTGCTTCCAAAGATTTAAGTAGTTTGTTGTAGATGAGCTCAAATCCTTGTTTCAAACTTTCAGGATCCTTTACTTCGGTATTGTGAGTCATTGCTCTTTGGAAATCATCCACAATCGGTAGCATGTTTTTTATGACATCTTCACTTGCCGATTTAATGATGTCCAATTTCTCTTTGGCCGTTCTTTTTCTAAAGTTATCAAACTCCGAGTATAATCTCAGATATTTGTCATTGGCAGCAGCTGCAGCTTCCTGAGCTAGCTCCAATTCAGATTTTTCCGGCTCTGCTTGTGCTTCTTCGTTCGCTACCTCCTCATGTTGGGTAGTTTCTTCGGCTACATTTTCTTCGTTTAGTTCCTCGTTTGATTCGTTTTCACTATTCATTTTTCCTCTTTTATTTTTACGTTTGAACACATTCAATTTTTTTGCCATTTGCAAATCTAAGTCAAACTGACATAGAATAATTAAAAAAGCCTATTAATTTGGCAGTTTCCTGACAGATTAATAGGCTTGCATTGACGCTAAATAAAATTAAAATTTCTTCACATATTTATCCAAAGTGGTGTGGAGTTTTATTCCTCTCAGATTTTTTGCAATGATTTTTCCATTCGGGTCTAGCAAGAAACTTTGCGGAATAGAGTTGATTTTGTATAATCTTGCTGCCGCAGAGTTCCATCCTTTCAAGTCACTTACATGAAACTTCCACGAAAGGTTGTCCTTGTCTATGGCAGTATTCCATTTAGCCTTGTCTGTATCTAACGACACACTGTAAATTTCAAACCCCTTACCTTTGTGGAAAGTAGCTTTGTGATATTTATCGTAGGCATTTACCAGGTTCGGGTTTTCTTTGCGACATGGGCCACACCAGCTTGCCCAAAAATCAATTAACACATATTTTCCTTTTAAGGAGGAAAGCTTAATTGACTTGCCATCTGGGCTTTTAAAATTTAAGTCGGGAGCTAAATCCCCGATTTCTATTCCGGTATCTGTTACAAATACAGCGCTTTTCCGTGCAACTTTGTGTTCGGTAAAACTAAAGAGAAAGAATCCTGCGCTAACAAGAGCTAGTATAAAAAATATTTTTTTCATAATGTGTGTTAAATCATAGTGTTAATGTTTCCTCAAGAATCAACAATAGTGCCAGTTTATAGCCTGTTAATGTCGGCACCAATATTTTTGAGTCGTGTATCAATGTTTTGATATCCTCTATCTATTTGTGAGATGTTGCTGATTTGGCTTTTTCCTTCAGCAGAAAGAGCTGCAATTAGCAAAGAAACACCAGCTCTAATATCTGGTGAACTCATGCTTATTCCTCTTAGAGGGTATTCCTTATCGATACCGATTACGGTAGCTCTGTGCGGGTCGCACAAAATAATTTTAGCACCCATGTCTATCAATTTATCTACAAAGAACAACCTGCTTTCAAACATTTTTTGGTGAATCAATACACTTCCCCTGGCTTGTGTTGCCACAACCAATATGATGCTCAACAAATCTGGTGTGAAGCCAGGCCAAGGTGCATCGGAAATGGTCATGATGCTTCCGTCAATATAGGACTCAATTTCGTAGTGATCTTGAGCTGGTATGAACAAATCATCTCCTTTTAATTCTATTTTTATTCCTAGTTTTCTGAAAGTATCCGGAATGATTCCTAAATCAGGGTAAGAAACATTTTTGATTGTAATTTCGGAGCCTGTCATGGCAGCAAGTCCTATAAAGCTCCCAATTTCAATCATGTCTGGTAGGATTCGGTGTTCGCATCCGCCTAGTTCGTCAACTCCTTCTATCACAATCATGTTGGATCCTATTCCTGAGATTTTTCCTCCCATGGCGTTGATCATTTTACACAATTGTTGTAAGTATGGTTCACAAGCGGCATTGTAAATAGTGGTTGTACCTTCTGCCAGGGCTGCGGCCATTACAATGTTTGCAGTTCCTGTTACTGAGGCTTCATCCAAGTGCATATAAGTTCCTTTCAGTCTGTCAGCTTTTACTTCATAGAAGAATTTTTTGCTGTCATAATGAAAGTTTGCACCTAGTTTTTTGAATCCGATAAAATGAGTGTCTAGTCTTCTTCTTCCAATTTTGTCTCCTCCTGGTTTAGGCATGTATCCTTTTCCAAATCTTGCCAAAAGCGGTCCTAAAATCATGATTGACCCTCTTAAGCTTGATCCTTTTTCTTTAAATTCCTCGGAAATAAGGTAATCCACATCAACTTCGTTCGCCTGAAAAGAGTATTTTTCGTCACCTAGTTTTTCTACTTTCACTCCCATAGAGGCAAGTAAATCAATCAGTTTATTGACGTCAATAATATTTGGAACGTTGTCAATGATTACTTTCTCTGGCGTAAGAAGTACAGCACATAGTACTTGTAATGCTTCGTTTTTTGCTCCTTGTGGAACTAACTCTCCACTTAATTTTTTACCTCCGTTTATTTCAAAAATGTTCATATTTTTTATTTTTTTGAAAATCTATGTTTTCCGTTTGTTTGTTTTTTACCTTTTTTTCTGTTGTTTTTCATTGGCTTAACCTTTGGTATCGATTTAGCCAATTCTTCCACAGAAGTAAGTGGTTTTTCTTTGTTGGGTATTAGTTTTCCATTTGATAATTCATCGAGATGTCTCCATATCACGTCATCTTCTACAAAGTCTTTGTTCCAGGTGATAAAAAGCTTTTTCATTAAGTTGGCAATTGCTTCCGCCAAAATTTCTTTTTCCTTTTCATCTTCTTTGGATATAGCTTCTCTTATGAAGAGGGAAACAGTTTTGCCATAGTAGGCGTATTTGATTTTTCTTTTCCCTTCAGAGTAGTTCATTTTTTCTGGCTTTCTAGTGGCTTCTTCCAATTCTGGTTTTGGATAGGGAGAATCTACGTCCAGTTTGTTCTCAGAGATAATAAACAAATGATCCCAAAGTTTGTGGGTAAAATCAGTAATATCACGGAGATGAGGATTTAGTTGTCCCATTACAGATATAATGGCATTTGCAACCTTTTGTCTTTCTTCCCGGTCGCTTACACTGATGGCATATTCTACCATGTTTCTCACATTTCTTCCGTATTCCGGTATCTTAAGTTCTTCTCTCGAAGTATTATATTCTAGTCCTTCTGACATATATGTTGTTTTTAATCAATTATTTCCAGCTTTGCGAATTTCAGCAAAAGCTGTTTTTGCCCAACCGAAGGGAAAAAGGCAGTTGCCTTTCTATTCGGGTAAGCTCCTTCAATGTTTATTATCTTTCCTTTTCCAAATTTTGCATGGCGTACATTCACCCCAACCACGATTTCTTTATTGTCTGATCCGCCTCCTGGAGCAGCAGCAGCAGAAACTTTTTTCATTTGGCTGAGTTGTTTTTCCTGCATAGGTTTGTTAAACTTCATTTCAAATCCAGCCTTTCTATCCACCGAGGATCTTACGGGTGCGCTTGGCATGGGAGTTTCTTCATCTATGAATTCTTCGTCTATTTCTTCTAAAAATCTACTGGGTTCACACGAGATTAAACTTCCCCATCTGTAACGGCTAGTAGCATAAGAGAGTGTAGCTTTCTTTTCTGCTCTAGTTAGCGCTACATAAAAAAGTCTTCGTTCTTCTTCCAAGTCGTTTCGTGTTGTCAACGACATCTGAGAAGGGAATAAATTCTCTTCCATTCCTACAATGTAAATGTAAGGAAACTCAAGTCCTTTTGCAGCATGAATTGTCATCATTACCACCTTGTTGTTGTCTTCTTTGTCATCGTTGTCGGCATCGGTCAATAAGGCAACATCCAATAAGAAGTCACTTAATGTAGGAAGGTTTTCTTCCGTTTGATTTTTTGCCACAAACTCAGAGATTCCGTTCAGTAACTCCTGAATGTTGTCATATCTACTTACTCCTTCTGGAGTTTTGTCGGCATGTAAATCACGCATGATGCCTGTTGAAGTAGCGATTTCTTTTGCTAAATCGAAAGCATTTTCTTTATCCAGCCTCACACTGAAACTCTGTATCATTGTACAGAAATCTGTTATTTTTCTTTGAGTACCCGAGTTTATTTTAACTCCATTGCCTGCCAAATTATTAGCTACCTCCCATAAAGTTTTATTTTCCTCATTAGAGACAATGGTAAGAGACTCGATACTGGTTTTTCCTATTCCTCTTTTTGGGTAGTTTATGACTCTTTTGAATGCTTCTTCGTCATTGTGATTGGCAATCAATCTAAAATAGGAGAGAAGGTCTTTTATTTCTTTCCGCTGGTAAAAAGAGAGTCCGCCATATATTCTGTAGGGAATATTTAGTCTTCTTAATGCTTCCTCAAAAGAACGCGATTGAGCATTGGTTCTGTAAAGGATAGCAAAATCACTGTTTGCGGCTGCATTATTCTGCTTGATGTCAAAAATTGAATGTGCGGTTACTTTGCCCTCTTCATTGTCGGACAATGTTCGCACTATTTTTATTTTATCACCTTGGTCGTTATCAGTCCAAACCTTTTTTTCAATTTGGTCTTTGTTCTTTTTTATGATACTATTGGCAGCCTGCACAATGACTTTCGTAGATCGGTAGTTTTGCTCTAGTTTGAATAATTTATAATCAGGGTAATCTTTTTTGAAATTTAAAATGTTTTGAATGTTTGCTCCCCTAAACGCATAAATACTTTGGGCGTCATCCCCAACAACAACTAAATTTTCGGTCGCGGAGGCCAATTTTTTTACAATTAAGTATTGAGAGTAGTTAGTGTCTTGGTACTCATCCACAAGCAGGTACTTAAATCTATGCTGGTATTTGTACAATACCTCCAGATGGTCGCGAAACAATACGTTGGTTTTGTACAACAAATCGTCAAAATCCATAGCTCCCGCCTTAAAGCATCTTCGTTGGTAGATTTTATATATATCACCAATTCGTGGGCGGCCAGCGCTTCGGTCGTCAGCCATTATTGTTACGTTTTGCAAGTAACTATCTGCCGAGATTAAATTGTTCTTTGCAGAGGAAATTCTTCCATAAACCACTCCTGGTTTGTAGAGTTTTTCGTCCAATCCCATTTCTTTTACGATTGATTTTAGCAGATTTTTTGAATCTTGGGTATCGTAAATGGTAAAGTTTTTTGGGTATCCAATGATTTCGGCTTCCGTTCTTAGGATTCGAGCAAAAACTGAGTGGAAAGTTCCCATCCACAGGTTTTTTGCTTCATTTCCACCAATTATTTTTGAGATACGTTCTTTCATTTCTTTGGCCGCTTTATTGGTAAAAGTTAAAGAAAGAATGCTGAAAGGGTCCACGCCTTTCTCAATCAAATGGGCAATTCTGTAGGTAAGAACTCTCGTTTTTCCTGAGCCAGCTCCAGCAATTACCATGCACGGACCTTCGGTGTTGGTCACGGCCTCGTATTGTTGACTGTTTAGCTCGTCAAGATATCCCATAAGGTTTTTGGTTGGTGGTAAATGTATTGGAATTTCTCAAAAATACAATTTTATCAATACACTTCGAAGTATAAATGTGTTATTTATGTTAACAATCTCTTTTGAATAAAAATATAGGTCGATTTATGGGATAATGGTTGCTTTTTTTGGCCCTTGTTTTTCAGCAAATTGATACCCTTCTGCCCACCATTTTTTCATCTTTTTTTGATTGAAAATTAGTGAGTTTTCTGTCAGCTGGGTTGGTGTGTGAAAACGATTGATTTTTACTTTTTTGTACTGAGCTTTTAGTTTCGAAATTTCAAGCTTACTCTGGTTGTTTTGTTCTAGTAAGTAGTCCAGTAATTTAAAAGTTAAATCAAAGGCATTAGTTGATTTTATCTTGTTAGTTAGTCGATTTATCGGATCAAGAATAATTACATCAACTTCTGTAGCTCCAGCATCAATAGCTGCTTGTACAGGAATATTGTTTCCAAATCCTCCATCTCCATATTCCATGTTGTTTTTTATCATCAAACTCATGAAAGGAACAAAGTTAGCAGAGGCCCAAATCCAATCACAAAAATCACTGTAGGAATAGTCGTGAATAGATTTGTACTCAAGTTCTTGAGTCGATAAATTAGAGACGGTTACTACGACATCGATTTTTTTCTGTCTGATGAAATCAAAGTCGGTTTTAGAAAAATTTTGTTCAATGGTTTTTCTCAGGTTTTTGGAGGAACCAAATGTTTTATTGCCTCGCAAAAATGACCTTAACACATTTAAATGATGCATTCGAATAAATTCGATTCCCCTTCTTTTTTTTAGTTTGTATGGACTTAGGGAAAAAATATCCGAATTTTTTATTTCAGTATATACTTTTTTTGCTTTCAGGACATTGTTTGAGGCCAATAAAGGAACCAATAAACTGCCGGTAGAAGAGCCTACAAAAACGTCATACTTTTGCTGCTTTTCTTCAATGAGGTATTGAGCCATGCCTCCGGCAAAAGCCCCTTTGCTACCTCCTCCCGAGATGACTAATGCTTTCATTCCTGAATGTAGTAAAAATTTGAGTATCTACTAAATTGCTTTATCGTTTTCACATAAAACAGACCAAATTTATAGAGAGAATTGTGTTGTTTGCAGGTAATTAAAGTTCATTATCTTCTTCTAAATCATTGTTTTGTTAAATGAAGTTAGGATATGATATGCATTTAAATAAAGGAAACCTGCATCTTAAGCAGAATAAAACTATCTCTTCGTTGGAAACTCATAAAAGGGAATACTTTTGGAAAGGATTTTTGGTTTAAAAACTTAAAAAAATCTGATTAATAGAAAACTTTACTATCTAACAAAAATAAAAAATGCTGCCTCATTATTTTGAGGCAGCATTTTTTTTGGATAATGGGTCGTATGTTTGATTGTTCTTTGGGATTTTTATACTTTAGATTCTTAATCAAATTTCGAATTAATTCATATTATGAATAAAACAATAACATCAGCAGAGTCAATTTCTTTAGAAGATAAATATGGAGCTCATAACTATCACCCGCTTCCTGTAGTGTTGGATAAAGGTGAAGGAGTATTTGTATGGGATGCAGAGGGTAAAAAGTATTTTGATTTTTTATCAGCGTATTCTGCTGTAAATCAAGGGCATTGTCACCCGAAAATCACAAAAGTATTAGTAGACCAGGCCCAAAAACTAACTCTTACTTCTAGAGCTTTTTACAATACTTCGTTGGGGAAGTTTTCCAAATACATCAGCGAGTATTTCGGGTATGACAAGGTTTTGCCAATGAACACAGGAGCAGAGGCTGTTGAGACAGCCATTAAATTGGCTAGAAAATGGGCTTACACCTACAAGAATATTCCTGAGAATCAGGCACAGATTATTGTTTGTGATCAAAACTTTCATGGTCGTACAACTACTATCGTTTCTTTTTCAAGTGATCCAGATTCCTACACCGGTTTTGGTCCATTTACACCAGGTTTTATAAGAGTTCCTTATAACGATGTGAACGCTCTGAAAGAAGCCTTTGCCAATAACTCGAATGTGGTAGGTTTTATGGTAGAGCCTATTCAAGGAGAAGCCGGAGTTGTGGTTCCTGACGAAAACTATTTAAGCGATTGCTTTGATTTGTGTAAAGAGAATGACGCATTATTTATTGCAGATGAAGTTCAAACCGGTATTGCAAGAACAGGTAAGTTGCTAGCAACTTGCGGAAATTGTGCCTGCAAAGGGTTTTGCGAAGACAACAAACAAACAAGAGCAGATATTCTTATACTCGGGAAAGCACTATCTGGAGGTGCGATGCCTGTTTCAGCTGTGTTGGCAGATGATGAAGTGATGCTGTCTATTAAGCCAGGAGAGCATGGTTCTACCTATGGAGGAAATCCTTTGGCGTGTGAAGTTGCAGTTGCGGCATTGGAAGTAGTAAAAGAAGAAAAACTATCAGAACGAGCTTTTAAGTTAGGAAACATCTTTAGATCTGAATTAAATAAATTTATTGAAACGAGTGATCTTGTCACACTTGTGAGAGGAAAAGGATTATTAAATGCAATCGTTATTAATGATACCGAAACGAGTAAAACAGCTTGGAACATTTGTATGAAGCTGCGTGACAATGGGTTGTTAGCTAAACCGACTCATGGAAATATTATTCGTTTTGCACCACCTTTAGTTATTTCTAAAGACCAATTGATGGAGTGTATTGATATAATTAAAAAAACAATCACAGAATACAAGAAATAATTCGGACAATTTTTTTATAAATAGAAAAAATGTGTAGTTTTGCATCCGTTCAACGCGAAAAAAGCGAAAGTAGCTCAGTGATAGAGCATCACCTTGCCAAGGTGAGGGTCGCGGGTTTGAATCCCGTCTTTCGCTCTTATATATTTAAGATGCCAAACCACAGCTTCTGCATGTCGGCAGAAGTATTGTGAATCTAGCCCCGATTATTCGGGACTAGAGATGCTCGAGTGGTGGAATTGGTAGACACGCAAGACTTAAAATCTTGTGTCCCCTGGGACGTACGGGTTCAAGTCCCGTCTCGAGTACAATAAAAATCCCCAACAGTCTAATTGATAGATAGTTGGGGATTTTTTTATG
>CBFHPW010000029.1:0-26884 GCA_965657945.1 Flavobacteriales bacterium | reverse complement strand
CATAAGATTCGAACAGATCATATTGACCAGAAGAATGAAAAGTGAAGAGAAAGAGGGAAAGGGCTAAAAAAAGTTTTTTCATGGATTTTGGGAATTAAAAGCAATAAGCAAGTCCAATATTTACTCTGAAAATATGAAGTCGTTGGTAAAATTTAGTTAGGATTTCCATGTCAGAATCGTATCGAAATTGGTAATCAGCATGCTGTGGTCCCCAACTGTAAGGCATTGGCTTGGTTGCAACATAGGAAGGGGTTTCTACTTTTGAATAAATGGGGAGATACAATCCTATTCCTGCATTGGCATAAATGGGAAGGTTTTTAAAGAGCATGTGAGTGTAATTATATTTGGCCCCTAAATAAGTTACGTTAATGGTAACATCGTCTTCGGTTATCCCACTAAATTCCGAATTAATGCTATACTCGTTTCTGTATATTTTATAGATATCTTCGTTTGTGATGGTGGTATTGTGCTGTCTTAGATATATTCCAAAGGAATTGCCCGTAGGAGCAAACCCGCCTTTTAGATAGAGATTTATTCCGGCACCAAACGAAACAGACCGAACCGAACCTAATTCGGTATCATCTAGGTAGTAGTCTCCTCTTTCTGTGGCTGTGGCTTTGTTGGACATGAATCCACCAAAAACAACAGCACTTAATCTAGTTCTTATCTTGTAATTCAACGAAAGGGTATGTTCTTTATGAGCGTATTTCACTCGAGCTGTTACCGGAAAAGACTCTGTGTGCTCATCCGCAATAGTTGCGGGAAAATAATTGATGTCATACCCAATGGACAACTTGTTTTTTACTTTGAATTGACTAGATCCCAAACCGGGAAACAGTGTCAAAAGAGCGAGGAGGTAGAGTAGCCTTTTCATTATTTTACAATTTGTTCGAATACATCGCTTAAGAATAATTCCGTGTTTTTAAGATTTGGTTTGGCGGCACTTTCGTGATTTCTGTGAAACACCACGTATCCATTTTTATCCAATATTTTTACATTGCTAATATTCACATGATTTTTAGTAGCAATAGGCAGCAAGGGCCATAATCCGGGAAGCATAATCATGAGGGGGGCAAGCGTTGCTCTTACCACTAGCGGGGTGTATCCTGTTTGTTCCTTGAACGACAGAAAATTGACCAACATAATTTTGTCATACCCCGTTCTGTCAAATACCTCTGAGGCTCTATTTTGGGTAAGGCTCAACATTTTTTCTTCGTAACTTTCAGTCATTTCATTTACCCATTCATTCAATATAAAGTTGTCATTCATTTCTCCAGTAGTTAGGGAATCAAAAGATTCCACTCCCAAAAACTTAAAGGTCACTTCACTCTCTTCTGCCAATTCTTTGGTCAGTTCCGAAGTGTTATTTTTAAGGTTAAATGATTCAGAAGATTTCAATTTCCCTCGGTTGTTTCGCGAAGAGAAATTAACGGATAATATGAGAATAGAATCCATTTCTACCTTTTTGAAAGTCCTTGCTTTTTTATCTCGCTCTTTTCTTATCTCTCTTTGTCGTTTGAAACTAAGTTCATCAAAGTACCGAACTTTTTTTTCTTTCGTCACCGAGTCAAACACGCTTTGAATCCAAGCAGGATTTGGGTAAGAATAAAATGCCTTACTTGCGTAGTCTGATGTTTCGGGCAATGTGTCGGCAAGTTTCTCCTCAAACAATTTTTTCTTTTTTAGGTATTTGATTTTTTCAATTTTGGTTAATTCCAAAAACTGCAAGGAGTCAATTTCCTGAAATACGACCTCTCGAATGGCGGAGTTTTGTTCGTCTGTTTTTTGGTTAGAAGCAAAATCAAATTCAGAAAACACTGTGGAATGATTGTGGTACAAATCGAAAATCAAATCTTTAATGTAGGGATTCAAACTAGAGTCGCCAATATCGAGAAGAGTTTTGGTAGCCAAAATGGCCATTTCTTTTTTTGTGAATTTATCGTAAAATAAATGAAACAGTACCAAGGCATTCCCTTGTTTGTAGTTGTCGTTTCGTTCGTTAAACGTAGTGTGTTCTTTTTGCTTGGCAATGGCATAAAGTGCTTTGGCAATGCATTCATCCAGGTATTTGTTTTCCGGGTAATTTTTCTTGAGCAAAAAAGATTCGTATACCGCTTTCACAAATTGTCTGTTCAGCAAGTTGAGGTATTGATTTTCGAACCTCGCTTTGGTTTGAATGTAAGAAAATTCTGCTGAATCGAAATAGGAGGTAACTCCATTTCCGCTTGTTTTTTCATTTACATTTGTGATTCTTTTCTTGATATTTGGATGTGACGAGCGAGAGTCATCTCGGTCAGAGTCATCTTCAATAGAGGAGAAGATTTCGGAAAAGTCAAAGTAGGAGGTTGGGATGACGTATTTGGCCGAGTTAAATAAGGTTACTTCTATTTTTTTCTCATCAAAAGGCAAGTGAGAATACTGAAGAACGAGCAACATTTTTTCTGCTTCTACTGTCGAATATCCCGCTTTTTTGAATAGCTCAAATCCTTTGTCATCCGATTCAATTTCATGTTCTCGTGAGTGAGCACTCAATGAGGAAACCGCTCGTTCAAAATCTATTTGTCCTCGGTTATATTCCGATTTTAGTTTCTCTATTTCCAAGAAAGATTCTTTTCCATGTTGAGAAAGGTAATGAGTGATTTCGTGACCAATTACAAAGGCTAGTTGCGCTTCGTTTTCTACTTGAGTAAGTAATCCTACAGTAATAAAAATGGATCCGTCTGGCATGCAAATAGCATTCACAATATTTGACCTCAGTACGTAAAATTTTAATTGAGTCTTGAGGTGAGCATTTCCAGATTTATCCAATAAGTTGTGTGCAATTTTATTGACATAATTTGTCATCTCATCACCGTACAACACTTTTCCGCCAGTTAAGAACTGTTGAATGAAGTAATTTGAGTTGGCATAAAAGTCACTCAGTTTGGATTTCTCCAAGCCGCTTAAACTGGTATCCGAGGCTAGGTTTTTCTTCGTTTTAGCGAGAATATCTACCGTAAATTCTGAAGGAGTTTCTCCCACACATTTACTGAGTGTGTAGTGGTGCTCAAAGTTTTGCGACTGACCTAAGGCAAAAGTTGAAATGACCGCAAGTATGGCGCCCAATAATAGTTGTTTCATAAATTAGTATTGATTGAATTGAGCGTGAGTCACAACGACTGAATCGGTGTTGTCATCCCTATTAAAGAAAGTACCTCCGCAGAAATAGTAATTGGTTGAAGAAGAAGTCAGTTCTACGTACATTTTTTTACCCGGTTCGCATAGGTAGGTTCGGTTAGGGTATCTCTTTTTCACGAAGAATCTCATTTTTTTCGAATTGTACTCGTTTGTCGTTGTCGTGTAATACGCATCTTTATCGGGCCTCAGAAAAAAATCTCCTTCAAATTGATAAATATCGGAACTAAACGTTCGGTCGGTTAAGAAGTACGAGCCGTTATCGTTTGTTGTGTAGGCCTGTGAGCTTCCGTCCCCAAAACTTGCTCGATTCCTTTGTGTAATCGATTTACAAGGTATCGTGTCGTACTCAGTTCCTAGTTCAAATTCTGGGAATTCGCGCAAAGGTTCTCCGTTTTCTTTGTAGCATCCAGCAAGGGTAGCGACCAACAAAGTAAAGGCTATAATTTGTTTCATAATGATTAAAATAAATATCCTATTCCTACATTCAATGCAAAAATAGTTGATGTGCTAAGTTGATTCAAAAGGTCACCATCGTAGAGCGATCCAAATTCTCTACTTACTCCGTATGTTTCAAACGAAGATTTTTTGAAGGAAGCATCAAAAATTTGTTTTTTTGCAGGGATACAAAGATTAAATCCATACTTGAAATAGACAGGGGCTCGATTAGAAAGCATCGAAACAAAATTAAACTGAAACCCAATTACATCCACTTTGTAATTGATTTGGGTGGTGGTTTCGTAATAATTTACCGAAGGATAGCTTAAAAATGCGTAAAACTCGTTGTAATCCGTGGGCAAAAAATTATTGGATTGATAGTAAACTCCAAAAGAGTTTCCAAGTGGAGCGTAAGAATTTGAGAAGAAAAAATTTAGCCCAACTCCATAAGACGCTTCCCTCATGGTGAACTCATTCCTGTGAATTGTGTTCAATCCACCTCTCAGCTCAAGGCTCACCTTTCTTCCTAGTTTGTAATTGAGGTTCACATTGTTATCTATTCGGCTACGAGCGGCTTGCATCAGGTTTGATCCAAAAGAGCTGAAGTCCGAGACAACTGAGGCTGTATAATCCACCGTTAATTTATTTTCAAACGCTTTTTGAGCGTGAGTCACATTACTTACCAAAAAGCATGTAACAAATAGTAAGGTTAGTTGCTTTTTCATTTTCCTGATACTTGATTAATTACATCTTCCACGAACAGTTGATCGAGAATAATATTGGGTCTGTTTTTCGGGTGAATCGTTTTTTTATACACAGTAACTCCCTCTAGATTTTTTATCTCAATAGTTTTGTACACCTTGTATTTTGGTGTGATATAAACTCCCAATGCCAGCGGTGCAGCCACAAAACTTACCAATCCTACCGCCAAAACCATTACGCTTCTGGATATACGCTCGCTGTTTATTTTCGTGTAAAGGATGTAATGATATTTTGAGGATAGTTCAGACTCCGAGTAATATTCGGTGAGAGGAGGAAACTGATTGTAGTCCGAAGAGGAAAAGTCGTGTTTTTCTTTCCATTTGTTTATGTTCAAAATAGTTTGAACAGTTTCTACAGTCTGTTCGTTCTGTCCGGTCACAAATGCCACATCGGAGTGTTCTGTTTTTTCTTTAATCGCCTTGGCAAGTGATTTTTTTAGCCCTTCGTTTTTAAAATCTTGTTCTTTGTATTTTACTTTTCCTGCAATTCTGCGGTCGTCATACACTTTGTACACAGGTTCTTCGCACAGAATAGAATCTATGTCTATTTTTTTATCCAGTTTTCTGCCTGTATTAGATTGATTTTCTGATATGCCAAGCACATGTTTTCTATAATTAAGGTCCGATTTTAGCTTTTCAATAGTTTCTATCCTTTTCCAAAAAGAGGCCTCTTTTTTCCAATTATCGATGGATGTTTTCATGAAATTATTGTCTGCCAAATCTTTTTTATTTTCTTTTATTTTATCCAATCTATCCAGCTGCTCCTCCGAAAGATCAAGGCTGTCCATATTATCAGAATTGGCAATCACATTGTCTAGGCTGTCCTTTATTTTTTTGTCTGCCAAATACTGGATGTAATCGTTGTATTTTTTTAGCTTTCTTTGGTAATTGATTTTTTCAATTTTCGATAACTCAATGTAGCCAAGAGAGTCAATCGGATCAAACACTACTTTTTTTACCTCTGGTTCCTTTGCAGGAACCGTCAATGAGTTCGAAGATTGTATTGTTTTGTTCGAAGAATCCTTCTTATTCTGCGGGTTTTTGGTAGCCGAAACAGAAAATGAAGTTAGATCTTCGCCTGCAATATGTATCAAATCAAATAGTAAGTCGTCCGCATATTTTTGATGTTTTTCACCGCCATTTTGCTGAATGTAATTAATCACTACAAACCTCAATGATTTGGCAGAAGTATTGTCGATTAGCGATTCTATCGCATTAAGAGTTGGCGCGTCTTTTTCTTCCGCTTTATTGGATTTTGAATAAGTTTGTTTTGATTGAAAATAAGTTTTCTTGTTTTTTCTTTTTAAGGAAAAATACTTTTCTTTTTTTGCCAAGCTGTATAAGCTTTGAATGAGGCAATCTTTCAAAAATTCATTTTCAGGATATACTTTTAATAGAGAGTAAGACTCCTTAATTGTTTTGATGAACTTTTTCTCTTCTACATGAATCAGCTGATTTTCAAACTTCGCCCTAACCGCCAGGTTATCAAAGTGCGCCTTGTCGTTCACAATGAATTTTTTTCCTTCTTTAAAATTGAGTAACTCACTTAACTTTTCTATCCGCGATTCATATTTCGAAGCTTCTTTTGTTTCTTCAATTTCAGCTACACTTTTTTCCATATCTCCCGATAAGTTCTCAAAGTAACTTGCGGGTAACTCACCCATGGAGGTGTTAAAAAATTCTGGCGTTATTTTTCTGGTTTCATAGTCCAAAGAAGAAAACTGCATGATTAACAATAAGTCCAAAGCATCTTCTTGGTTATAGTTTGATTTTTTGAACAATTCGTAACCTTTCAAATCAGAAACCGATTCATTCTTTTCGAACGTGGTATTGAATTCACTCAAGATATCGTACAGCCCAATTTTCTGCTTCAAAGAACCAGTGGTGTTCAAAAACAAAGCATATTCTGTATCTTTTATTTGCTGATAGGTGGCAATTTCATGAGAAACTAAGAAACCAAGTTGCGCCTCGTTTTCCAACTTCGAAATCAAATTGATGGGAATCAAAATAGATCCGTCAATTAAAGTTTTAGGAACTTTTTGAGAAGTTTTCCAAGCATAACAAGTAACCTCGTATTTTAACTGGCTCAATTGATTAGATTCGAGTATCTGGTCCTTCACCTTATTTAAATATACAGAGAATTCATCGCCAAATAGTACATTTCCCGACCAAAAAAGCTCGTAGAGATTTGCTCGATACAACGCCTGAAATGCTTCCTTTTTTTTACGTTCTATGCCTGATGCAGTTAAGTGATCGAAAGGAAGTGTTTGGTACATCTCTTTACTCCAGGAGTATACTTTGGGTAAGTCGCCTGCTACTTGCGCTGGTTTAAAGGTTTTAGTTAAATCAGTATCCCCTATTTCGTTGGATGCATTGCTAATAAAAGAAATGGAGACGAAGAACAGAAAACACCATACTTTGAGAAAATTGATCTTCATGAGTGTTTGTTAGGCCGTAAAATTATTGTTTTCAGATGAGCTGAACAAATTGAGAGCTTCCTATTTGTTTTTTCAGAATTTATTGATGAACTTTTCATTGTTAGGACGTAACAAATAATCTTATTAACTTTAAAACATGGCAAGTAAAAAAATGATTGAAGGAAATTCTCATGTATTGTTTGAACAGACAATATTGGTCGATAACATCGAGAAATCAGCTAGAGAATTTTATGAGGTTATGAATTCTCGAAGGAGTATTCGCGAGTTTTCAGAGAAGCCCGTAGCCAAATCAGTCATCGAGGATATAATTAAGACGGCTTCAACTGCGCCAAGCGGTGCACACAAACAACCCTGGACTTTTTGTGTGGTGGAATCTAGCGATTTGAAATCAAAAATTAGAATTGCGGCTGAAGAGGAAGAAAGGAAAAGTTATGAAGGAAGAATGAGTGAGGAATGGTTGGAGGATTTAAAACCCCTTGGAACGAATCATTTGAAACCATTTTTAGAGATTGCTCCCTATTTGATTATCGTGTTTAAAAAGCCTTACGATTTGGATGATAACGGAAAAAAACACCAAAATTATTATGTCAATGAATCGGTAGGGATAGCTTGCGGAATGCTTATAACGGCTATTCATCAGGCAGGTTTGGTGACACTTACTCACACTCCTAGTCCAATGAATTTTTTGACAAAGTTATTGAATAGGCCAAGCAATGAAAGGGCGTTTTTGTTACTTCCAGTGGGTTATTCAGCCGCAGAAACTTATGTGCCAGATATTCAAAGAAAGCTCCTACATGAGATTGCTGAGTTCTACTAGTCTTTGATGATTTTTTTCTGAAATGAACCTCCTTTTATTCTCAATATGTAAACTCCTGAGGCAAGTAGATTAAGGGTAAGTTGCTGCTCAGAGTCACTCGATTTCCATTCTCTCAGTATCTTTCCATCCAATGAAAGGAGCTGGAAAGTTTTATATTTTCCGTTGTCTGTTCGAATAGTGATTGTTTCGGAAAAAGGATTTGGAAATATAGAAAAACGAGAGTTTATCTCCTCTAAACCTAAAGAATTTACAAATATCGAGTCGGAAAACTGAGTGCAACCATTTGTGTCTTCCACAGCAACCTTGTACCAACCATTTCTATAAATAGGTAACGTTTGTAAGCTGTCTCCTATTAATGCTGTGTCACCGAAATACCATTGATAGTGATTGCCTTGAGTGGCAGTCAGAAACCAAGTTGCTACAATTGTTGGTTTGGCAAAATGAGACAAATTTAATTTCAGGTACTGTCTACATCCTGATGAATTCCAAGAAGAATCAATGAAATTCCCTTCTTGTGAATACTGATTTTGCCCAATTAGAATTGAATCGTTGGGACAAAGATTCACTTGAAAATGCAATGTATCGGTTTTCCAAGTCGCAAAACTGCCAGCTGAATAATTATCAAATGCTTTGTTCTGTATTGTGTTGTAATCCATTGGATTTCCTGCAATTGGAAAAGGTTTTACAGGATTCCAAAATACAGGTTTGGCCGATTGGAGATAAAGAGAATTGGCAGGAATCCCGTTTGTTCCAACAGGCGAAATGTTTCCTCTTAATTTATTTCCGTAATCAAAATGACCATTTCCAGCTATACTTTTCATGCCAATTAATGTATTCGTCATTTCATTTCCAACAAAGTTTTGAGAGTCTGAAGCTGGGCTTATATTCATAAATAATCCATATAATTCCGCTCTATTTCTTAAGAAAGTATTGAATTTTCCATTAATTCCGTGTGAATTGTCTATCACAATGTTTTGACAAATATTTCCTTCAAATAAATTCATGTAGGGATAATTGCCATGAAGAACCAAGTCGCCTGCTGAATTCGCTGGAAGAAAGACTCCTGTCCAATAAGGATCTCTCGAGTAGTTGTAGCTAATTACGTTTCCATTGGAGCTGGATTGGAGTAACACGGAATGGCGCAAGTGTTCAAACTGATTATTTTCTATCAAGCAATTTCCTGAAGTCGCTTGAACAACAACTCCGTAAGCTTTACCACCGCCACCATAATTAAAGGCGTTTTTAAAAAAGCAATTTGCAACCGTAATGTTCGTGGAATTGGAAATACTGATGTGAGAAAAATTACAGGAATCGCTTCTAATTCCCTTGAAATGGCAGTTGGCCGCATAATTCAAATCAAAGTTTTTAGTTTGAGAAGTAGTAGCATCCAATCTACGAATACTAAAACATTCGAAACCAACATTCTTGATCGGGGAGATTATACTAATTCTGGGAAATAAAGTGGTAGTGTAACGCTGGCGAAGAGGTTTGTCTAAAAACAACCAATTCCCAGATTTACTTATAATTTTTGCGATTTGTCCAATGCTGTTGCTTGCCCAACTAGAGGTGATACGGCCTCCATCATCCTCTACAATTTTGATGTAGTCTCCAATTTGGTATCCTACACCATTTGAAACCAAAATAGAATCGGATCCAAGCGAAAATCCACCAATTAACGTGTCTTTAGCGGAATTGACTGACCCATTTATTCGGAACAAATGACCAGAACCAGATAAATTATGGGTGAACTGAGTCAACTTTGAACCTTTTCCCTTAATAAGGATGCCACTTGAAACTGAAAGAGAGGATGTGAACAAGTAATTTCCTTCAGAGAAATATATCGTTCCACCCCGTGGTCCCAAAGCAATTTTGGCAGCATTGAAAGCCGCAGAATTATCAAAAACTCCTGTACTATCTCCCCCGAAATCTTGAATAGAAACTGCCGTGTCATAAATCGATATACATGCTCCCGGATTTGTCCAATCCGTTATTCTATTACCAGGGATTTGCTGCCCTACGAGCGAAAAAATAAGGCAAGAGAATAACAAGGTGATAATTGATTTCATACCCCAAAGTTAACTAATTCCTCTCACAAGCTCCAACGTAGTCTCATAGGTTTCTTTTCCAAGCATTTTAGCCTTGAGGTAAGCTAGGAAGCTCAATACATAAATGTCTTCGCGTAAAGTTGGCTTTTTCTCCACTGAATTAAAAAAAGTGGATTTAAAATCTTCCGTTTGAACTTTATTGGGATGGTTGTAACTGATTTTTAAATAATGTAAATATACTTTAGCCCTTTGGTCGTGTTCCAGATAGTCTTCGTGTTTACTCAAAAAACTATCAAGTCTGCTATCCACATAATCGAGATTTTCCAACTCAATGTGAGTGAGTATTTCAATTAAATTCTTGTTCATAAGCCAGTTAATCCCCATTTTTTTTATGTACCACGAATCACTAGAATTCAGTTGGCTATAAATTGCAGTTATTTTTTTATAGTTTTTTTGATGGAAATAAATCATTGAGCCAACAACCATGGCATCTAGGTAATCTTTGGAAGTATCTGCTTTTGACTCCAAGGCTTTTTCAATGATAAATTGTGCCTTTTGGTTTTCTCCAAGGTAATTCATGTTCAATGACTTCAGGACTAAAATTTTAGTATCGAACACTTTGTGATAACTCTTGTTTACATGAAGCAGAGCTTCCATTTTATCCAAAAACTCGTTGCTTTCTTCAAACCTCTTTTCACGAAACAAGACATTGGAAATAAAATACAGCAGTTTAATATGGAAGAAAATATAGCGGTTTTGTTCGTCTTGTTGGTTGATGGACGAGTATCGGTCCAAAACAAAAGGTACTACCCTATGAAACTCTTTTGTGACGTTGGCATTTGCCGCTACGATTTGAACCAATTGGTAAAGCGTTTTGAAATTATTTCCCGAGCGTTCCGAAATATTAAACCGAGTAAATACATCATTAAGAATTTCGTCTAAATTAGGCTCAATACCTTTTTGGTGATAGGAATTAAAAGTAGCTTTTACGGTGGCATAAGCCAAGTTCAAGTTCGATTCTTCAATCATCAACACTCTGTTTTGTTCAAGTTTTTCAATGATTTTTTCTAGTTCAATATCAGGGTTGTAATGAGAAAATTGAATCAAAAGATTGTAGATTTCGTTGAGCGATTCCGTATCGTTTTCATGAATTGCTTTTTCTTCCGCTTTCGAAAGAAGTTTGAAGCCGGAGGAGTAATTTTTACTTTCTATCAAATGTTTTCCTGCAAGAATCAGCTGTGTGATTTCAAGAATATGTTCTTCCTCCAAAATGAATCGTTCCAGCGCAATGAATTGAATGAGTTCATCAAACAATCTTTTTCTCAATTGATGGTAAGCTACTTTATTTTCTTTGCCGTAAATTTTTTTCGGAATCTCTTTAGAATTTATTTTCTTATCCAAGATTAACTTAAATAGAATAGCTTTTTTAGACACCTTGTTTTTACCGCTCTTTTTTACAACATTGAAAAACTTTGTTTGTTCCTCTTTGCTTAATTTATGGATAATATCGCTGAGTGGAATCATAGGTTACATTATTTTCCATCCCAGACCCGCAGAAACAAGTATAGGGCTGTATTTAAACTCAGTAAGATCAAGTGTGTCAAGTCCTTTTTTTAGTTTCCATCTTGGGTTTGACACGTCCCATTGTTTTTCAATTCTTCCTGTAATAGAAAATTTTGGCCCAATCCTGAATCGAACTTCGCTTGTGATTCTCGGTGCAAAAATGAAGTTTTTGTATTTGATATTTCTATCAATTCTCACCTTCTTGCTTCCCATGTTCACACCGCCAGTCACCAAAAAGTCAACAAATTTTATTGTGGGGAGTAAATTTACTCCTAGTACATCAAACCCAAATAAATTGCCAGAATATCGAGAGTTTGTGGTGTCATTCGCTCGAGTTGGGTAGAAATACTTGAATGTAACAGCTCCGCCAGTTTTGAAGTAGGACGAGTCCAAAGATTCATAATCTACTGAGCTAAGACCAATTTCAATAAAGGTAAAGTTAGATTGGTAAATACTTTTCGGCTCATACGTGTGCTTGGAGGCAAATCCTTTTTCTGCATTGTCAACAGCAACGCCTGTAGTTATACTAAAATCAATGTCTGCTTTGCCAAATTCTTGGCTAAAGGTCGTTCCAAAGGAACAGGCAAGGAGAATGGCAAGTATAGTTCTTTTCATAGATAGTTCGGTTTTATTTGTTTCCAGTCAACTGAATTTACGAAAAAAATTAAGACTTCTTCATTCTGTATAAGGAACAATGCTTGTTTTTTGCCACAGGATAAAAATACTTGTTAATTTCTTCTTTTTTGTCAGTCATACACGGATCTTTTTGTGACTCAATATCTCCTAAAATAAAAATATATACTTGACCCAATCTCTCTTGATTGACGTAAGAGAACTTGTTGAGGCAATTGAAGTTGTTTACCGACATATTTTTGTACAACTCTTCTCCCAGATATTCCCAATTCCATTCTGTGGCAAAATAATCATTAACCGCCTCATAATTATCTAAAATTACCAGTGGTTTTTCTGTTCCCAAATAATTAGAAAAGTGACCTTTCATCCAGTCGCCAGAAAAATGCAAGGGTATTACCACATTGTTTTCTTCAATGTGCTCCTCCATTTCATGACAATGTTCGGCTACTTCATTTAGGTTTTTTATGCAATGAGAATAATAATCTACGAGCTGATAATGGGCAAATAGCAGGATAACAATAGCTGGAATTATCAATTTATTGGCAAGGTGGTGAATTCCAATCCAGATGATCATTAGGAGATAAAACACCAAAGCAACTCTGGTATTAATGAATCCTCCGAGACTGTTGGAGTCGGGCAAAATGAAGTAGGCAATAAACAGAAAAAGAGATAAAATCAACCAGCTGTCTTTGACTAGATTTTCTTTACTCCACTTTTTCTTTTTAGCCCTAAATACAAAAGCTAGAAGGTATAAAATCACACAGCCGACAAGGGCTAAAAAGACACTTTCACGCCCTTTGCTATAAGAAACAAGTGGGTTGAAGGTGAAAATATCTTCCATTAATGTTATCAATGATTTGTGGGTAGAATTGTGAACAATTGGTCGTGAGGCAAAATAGAAGATGAATAATCCAATCGAAACAATGCTGGAAAAAGAGAATTCTTTGAGTTTTCTGGTTGCCGAAATCCTTGGATTCGTTTTAAAAAAGGAAAACAAGAGCCGGGTACATACAACTAGAATCAAAACAGCATACACAAAAATATGAGAAAAGAAGGTTAGAGTAAATAGAAAGAAAAGAGTTGCTAGTTCGGGTGTGTTTAGTTTCTTCTTCTCGTTTTTAATCCAGAAATAGAGTCCCCACAATAGGAATACAATACCGAGGGAAAAGTTGTAGAATCCCAAGGCAAATACGAAGGAATAGATAAAAGGAAAGGCTAAATAGGTCAACCAAACACCTTTTGAGTTTTGAACCAAAATGAGTTTTCTGAAGAAATATGCGAATCCAACCACATAGAATATAAGTAGAATTTTTTCCGCCAAAAATGCAGGAAAAATGAGCAGGAGAAAACTAAGAAAAACGTGACCAGTAAGATTAGGGTTGGGAGATGAAGTAAGAGAATAAAACCTAGAAATAAAGTCATTCTCCTCTAATAGTTCCAGGATTAGGTTTGAATTATACAAATGTGCTGGACCATCCAACGAAGGTACGAAAGTAACTCCTAAAAAGGGAGATATGGAAAGCAGTATGACTAGGCCGAAAAGGTATTTTTCCTTCAAAACCCCTAACTTATTTAATCGTTTTATCAGTGTCATACGAGCTTTATATCTCTCAAGTTCAATTGAAGTTTTGTGTTTCCTTTCCAAGTGTTTTCTTCCATTACAAAAACTACATCAAAATATTGATTGTTATTTATCTTTTCAAGAAAATGTCCCAGCCCAAAACCAATGCAATCAAAGAGCTGAGAAGGTTCGTTTTCTTGATACACCGATAGCTTAAGGTGTGTTTCTCCTACCACTTTCACATAGTTGGCTTGAACTTGTTTAGCCACAAACACTGGATGCATATTTTGTGGGCCAAAAGGAGCAAACTGTTTAATAATTCTATAAAACTTAGGGAATTGTTCTCCTTTTTCTGGCACGAGGGATTTTAGCACTATTTCCGAATCAATTTTTATCTCGGGGATTAATTGATCTTCTGTGATAGTTGCTGAAACTACTTGGTCAAATTTTTCTCGAAATGCATCTATGTTTTCAATAGGCATTGTCATTCCAGCGGCATACATGTGACCGCCAAATTGAGTGAGTAAATCAGAGCATTCGTCAATGGCGTTGTACACATCAAATCCCTGAACAGAACGAGCTGATCCAGCTGCTTTTCCGTTACTTTCGGTCAATATGATGGTTGGTTTGTAATGAGTTTCTATCACTCTTGATGCCACAATTCCAATCACCCCTTTGTGCCATACTTCGTTGTACAAAACGGTTGATTTTGCATTAAAAAAAGTTTCGTTTTCTTCAATTTGTTTGAGTGCCTCTGCTGTAATTGATTTGTCAAAATTCTTCCTCTGTTTGTTTTCGCTCTCAATGAATTCCCCAAGTTCTTTTGCCGTTTCATTATCTCCCGAAACCAACAGCTTTACAGCATTCATTCCCGATTTCATTCTTCCAGCTGCATTGATTCTTGGTCCCACAATAAATACCACATCGGTAATTGTTAAATCTCTTTTCAATGCCGAAAGTTTCAAGATTTCTGCAATTCCTTTCCTTGGGCTGTGGTTAATTTTTTTCAAACCAAAATATGCTAACACTCTGTTTTCACCAGTTACAGGAACAATATCCGAACCGATACTTACTACCAATAGATCAAAATATTCCTCAAGATCTGAGAATTCAAAACCTAGTTCTTGGTTCAATGCTTGAACTAATTTAAAACCCACTCCACATCCGCACAATTCGTTATAGGGATACTCGCAATCTTTTCTTTTAGGGTCTAAAACGGCTACAGCTTTCGGAATTTCATCTCCAGGTCTATGGTGATCACAGATGATAAAGTCTACTCCTTTTTCTTTGGCGTAATCTATTTTTTCAATTGCTTTTATACCACAATCTAGTGCGATGATAAGGGTAAAATTATTATTTGCAGCATAATCAATTCCTTGGATAGAAACCCCGTAGCCTTCAGTGTATCTATCGGGAATATAAAACTCTACGTTTTTGTAATGTTTGATTAAGAACGTGTACATCAGCGAGACTGCTGTAGTTCCATCCACATCATAATCGCCATAAACGAGAATTTTCTCTTCCTTTTCAAAAGCTTCAAAAACTCGTTTTACTGCTTTGTCCATATCTTTCATCAAGAAAGGATCATGAATGTGTTCCAATTGCGGACGAAAAAAATCTTGCGCTTCTTCAAAAGTTTTCACCCCACGCTGGTGAAGTAATTCGACCAATTCTTTACTCAATCCCAATTTCTCTTCCAACTCTTTGGTAGATTCAGTTGATTTTGGGATAAATGTCCAGCGTTTTTGTTGCATACGGTTGTGTTTTCTTTTATCTGTCATCCTCGACCCTGATCGGGGATCTAAAAACGAGCTAATTTCACATTTGCTTCGGTAATCTTTCTATGAATAAGATTCCCATTTTCATGGGAATGACACGCGTTAGTGCAGTTCATCAGTTAAGTTGGACTTTCCCGAATTCTCGGGACAGGCCAATAAAACTTTTCCCGGAAACCACTCAGCCCTTCCCGAATGGTCGGAATAAACCCGAACCCTGAGGTTTTCAATTTATTGAAAAGAACTCGAAGGGTGATTTCCACCCTTCAAACCCAATTTCAAATATTTACATACTCTGATCAATTTTCCTCACCATTGTTAAAATAGTAGCAATCGCCACAGTTTCTCCAGTTTGGTCGTATACATCTACCAAGAATTTTACAATTCCTTTGGCAATGTCCTCTTCGTCTCTTTTTTCGCCTTCAATTTTCTCTTTCACAGTGAATTTCACGCCAATGGTTGTTCCGACATACACTGGTTTTACAAATCGAGCTTCTTCCAATCCGTAATTCAATAAAACTGGTCCTTTTGCTGGGTCAACAAATAATCCTGCGGCTTTAGAAAGGATAAAATATCCGTGAGCCACACGCTCTTCAAAGATGGTTCCTTCTAAGGAAGTTACATCCATGTGTGCATAAAAATTATCGCCACTTACATTGGCGAAATTTACAATGTCTGTCTCGGTCACTGTGTGTTTAGCTGTCATCCAAGTTTCTCCAATTTCTAATTCTTCAAAATGCTTGCGGAAAGGGTGAACTTTATCAAATTTAAAATCTCCACCCGTTTGGTATTGGTTGGTAATGGCTGTCAACATAGTTGGCGAACCTTGTATCGCAGTTCGTTGCAAGTAATGTTTTACACCTCTCATTCCTCCCATTTCTTCTCCACCACCAGCTCTCCCTGGTCCTCCGTGAGTAAGCATCGGCATTGGCGAACCGTGACCTGTACTTTCTTTGGCACAATCGGCATTTAGCACTAAAATTCTTCCGTGCATGCAAGCTGCTCCCAATACAAATTCTTTGGCAATTTTATCGTCAGCAGTAATGATGGAACACACCAATGAACCTTTTCCCATTTTGGCTATTTCGATAGCTTCGTCAATGGTTTTGTAAGGTAAAATCGTGGAAACGGGTCCAAACGCTTCAATGTTGTGGCAATCTGTTTTATTAAACGGATCGTTATTTAAGAACAAGATAGGTGATAAGAAAGCTCCTTTGTTTTTGTCTGCACCTGTCACATCAAAATCAGTTAAACTACCGTATACAATCTCTTGGCTTTCGGCCAGTTTGTTGACTTGAGTTATTACTTCTTCTACTTGTTCTTTTCCTGCAAGCGCTCCCATTCGCACTCCTTCGGTACTTGGATCACCAATTACGGTTTTGGACAATCGTTGCCCAAGAGCAATTTGCACATCTTCCACTAGTTTTTCTGGGACTAAAACCCTACGAATTGCCGTACATTTTTGTCCAGCTTTCACCGTCATTTCTCTTTGTACTTCTTTGATAAATAAATCAAATTCAGGAGTTCCCGGCACAGCATCTTCTCCCAACACAGAACAATTCAATGAATCGGCTTCCATATTAAACGGTACAGACTCTTCCACTAATCTTGGGTGAGACTTGAGCATTTGACCTGTACTTGCCGATCCAGTAAAAGTGACTACATCTTGGCTTTCTACGTGATCCAAAATTCCACGAGCCGAACCGCAAATTAATTGCAGTGAACCTTCTGGTAAGATTCCAGAGGCAACAATTTCTCTAACCACAGCTTCGGTTAAGTAAGAAGTAACTGTTGCAGGTTTTACGATTGCCGGAACACCAGCTAGTAAATTTACGGCTATCTTTTCTAGCATTCCCCATACAGGGAAGTTGAACGCATTGATATGAATTGCTACTCCTTGCTTGGAAGTCAAAATGTGATGTCCAATAAAAGTTCCGTTTTTTGATAACGGGGCTATTTCTCCGTCTAGCGCAAAACTTTCGTTGGGAAATTGTTTTCGTAGAGATGCATTAGAGAATAAATTCCCGATTCCCCCTTCAATATCAATCCAAGAATCTACTCTTGTTGCCCCTGTGTAAGCACTAATTTTATAAAATTCTTCTTTTTTTTCTAATAAATGAAAAGCCAAAGCTTTCAACATCCTTCCTCTTTCGTGAAACGTTAATTTACGCAAAGCAGGCGAACCAACCTCACGTGCATACTTCATCATATCCCCAAAATCAAGTCCGGAGGAGCTAGCTTCCGCAACAACACTTCCGTTAATTGCATTGAACAATTCTTGTCCGTTTCCTTCTCCGTTTACCCATTTTCCTTGGGCATAGTTTTGTAATTTCATATCTATCTTGAGCTAATTTTTGTGTAAAAATTTAAGAAAGTAAATATAAGTAATGGTTTAGGAAAATGCTAATGACTGAGGATAATCCTATATGAAAATTGTCATTCCGCACTAAGTGCGGAATCTTGCGTATTGAAATATTACCAGAGCAAATATGAAATATGCTTTGTGAGATCCCCGATCGGAGTCGAGGATGACAAGGTGTAATATTCTTTGTGAAATCTGGAGTTAAATTCTGGATGCCTAATTAAAGAGACTTACTGTTCTTTCTCCGAAGAAGAAAAAAGCGAAGCGAAAAACTGCTTTAAAATACTGATAAATCCTCCTTTGATTTCGTCATTTAACTTTGCCATGAGAGTTCTTGTTTCGGTTGATGAGAAACCTACAGAACGAAAAAAGCCCGAGATTGACGGATAATCTCGGGCTTTTCTATCTTGTAGTTGATGTTTACTGTGCGTAAAACAATTTGATAAATTCTTCTTGGTTTACTTCTTTTTCTTGAACTTTCACGTTGTTTTTGAAGTAGTCAGACACTTTGTTTTTGTACAAATAATCAAAGATTTTTTTTGTTTCATCTTGGTTTTGTAGCACTTGCATTGCATTGGCTTCCAAAGCTTCATCGTCTGGAGTTGGCATACCATACTGAGCGTATTGTTGAACCAACATTCCTTTTACATAATCTTTTACTTCATCCACCTCTACTTTGATGTCGTTTTCTTGAATTACTTTGTTTTCAATCAACTGCCATTTTAGTTGGTCAGAGTATTGAGGATATTCTTTTTCTATTTCTTCCATCGAAACTTCTTTCTCATTGGAAACTTTGATCCATTCTTTTAAGAATTCATCTGGAAGAGACAATTTCATTTTCTTTACAAAATGATCGGCAATTGATTTTTGAAACAACCTTTCACTGTCGTTTACAAAAGCCACGCTCAATTCTTCTTCAATCTTAGCTCTAAATTCTTTTTCGTCTTTCACTGTATCTTTTCCATGAATTTTATCAAACAACTCTTGGTCTAATGGAGCAGGCTCCAACCTTTTCACTTCTTCCACTGTGAAAGAAAAATTACCCATAGCGGTATCCAATTCTTCTTTTTTGATGTGTAACATGGCCGCCATGTCTGCATCTCCTTTGGATACAGTTTTTGGATCAATTACCAAAGAATCCCCCTTTTTCAGGTTTACAAATTTCTTTTGGATTTTTTCATCTTCGATCATCGGAATGGAAACAGTAGATTTTGCCGTAATTCCATCTGCTAGAGTTTTATCTTTTTCGTCTAACTGAACAAATTCTCCAAATACCATATCTCCAGCTTCAGATTTATCAGCTTCTTTCATCTGGCCGTATCTCTTTTGAAAATCTTCTATTTGCTTATCGATAGTTTCTTTTTCTACTTTGATTTTGTGAAAAGTAACTTTGTCTTTGGACGATGGTTTTACTTCAAATTCAGGAGCCAAACCAATTTTGTAACCAAATTCAAAGTCGCTTCCAGCCTCCCATTTATCGAAAGTGGTATGTGCATCAGAAGGAATTGGGTTTCCTAAAACGTTCAATTTGTTTTCTTGAATGTGGCTGTACAATTTTTCATTGATGATTCTGTTCAACTCATCCGCAAGGATAGATTGACCATATTTCTTTTTCACCATTCCCATTGGAACTTTACCTGGTCTGAAACCTGGTTCAGTCATCTGTTTTCTTGCTTCTGCAAGTTTGCTCTCATATTGACCAGTGTAATCTTCTGGAGTCAATTTGATTTTGATGATGGCGTTTAAGTCATCTATTTTTTCTTCTGTAATATTCATCGTTTTCAGAATTTATGTATTAAAAAATATCAATAATCTATAATGCAAAAAAAGGCATCCCGATTTGTCGGAACGCCTTTTGTGTTGTGCGGGCGGAGAGACTCGAACTCTCACACCTTGCGGCACTAGATCCTAAGTCTAGCGCGTCTACCAATTCCGCCACGCCCGCTAATATTTCGAAAAATATTGGATGCAAAGATAAGTTTTATTTTTATAAAGTCCTAACTATCTATAAAAACTAACTGATTTTTTTTTGAGACAGAAATTCTACCTGTAATTTTTATCGAAGACTGTTACTTTGGGAGGTTTTCAGAAATTATAATTTTTGCCGAACTAAAACACTTTTGTACAGAATTCTGACTTTAAGACTTCAAGAAAAATTGTGTGAGCCACTCAGCTAGTGTTAATCTGTTTTATGTTACTTTGTGATTTGATACAAATTGAAAGCAGTGTTTATTAAATAGTGTATTGGTTCATTTGTAACATTATCTTCTATGTTTTTTTGTAAAAATATTGCGTTTGCTTTTACGTTATAAACATCATTCAGTTTATTACTCCCACTCAATCGATTTACTTCGGGCTTTATTTTAAGTATTTTCGAAGATTGAGAACCCTTGCGAAGGATTTTCACAATAACAGAATAATCAATCTAACTAAAAATATATAACTATGTTCGACTCTAAAGAATTTGAAAAATACGCAACGATGCATGCTGGAATTAATAGCAATACTCTCAACAGCTATGTAAAAAATTTAACCCCAAATATTATCGAAGAACGTCAGCTGAATGTAGCACAAATGGATGTGTTTTCGAGGCTGATGATGGACAGAATCATTTTTTTGGGTACGGGAATTAATGATCAAGTTGCAAATATTGTTCAAGCTCAGTTGTTATTCCTACAGTCTGTCGATGCAAAAAAAGACATTCAAATTTACATTAACTCCCCAGGAGGTTCGGTATACGCTGGTTTGGGAATTTATGATACCATGCAATACATTCAGCCAGATGTTGCAACGATTTGTACCGGGATGGCAGCATCCATGGGAGCTGTGTTGTTGTGTGCAGGAGCAGATGGAAAGAGATCGGCTCTTAAACACTCGAGGGTAATGATTCATCAGCCATTGGGTGGAGCTCAGGGTCAAGCAAGCGACATGGAAATTACTTTGAAAGAAATAATGAAATTGAAAAAAGAATTGTACACCATTATTGCGGATCACTCAAAACAAGATTATGACAAGGTATGGGCAGATAGTGATAGAGATTACTGGATGACTTCGGGTGAGGCAAAAGAATACGGTATGATTGATGAAGTACTGACTGGTACGCCAAAAAAATAAAATATGATGAAAATAATTCGTTCCCTGTTCATTTTTATTGGGATTTTTCTTGTCTCTGGTTCAGCCTGGACTCAACTTACAACGACTTATACCGAAAAATATAAGGCTTACCGTGACGGACTAGAATTGTACGATAAAGGTGCTTTTGGAGCAGCTCAAGAAAAGTTTCGTTTTATAGTTGAGCAAATTGCTGATGAGCAAGATGAGATACAAATTAGCGCAGAGTATTTACATGCCATTTGTGCACTTGAGTTGTTTCACAAGGATGCCCAGTATTTGCTGTCCCAGTTTGCTCTGAAACATCCAGATTCACCGAAGACAAAAAAAATATTCTTTTTGTTGGGGAATGACTTTTACCGAAAAAAGAGGTTTCGAGATGCTATAGAATGGTATGAAAAAGTGGATAAGTACGATTTGTCGGAAGATGAAAAAACGGAATACTTTTTTAAATTTGGATATAGTTATTTCAACAAAGATCAGTTTGCCTCGGCAAAACAAGCTTTTTATGAAATTAAGGACTTAAAGGAATCGGACTATTACGGTCCTTCTCAATATTATTATTCACATCTGTCGTATCAAGATGAGAAATATCAGACTGCACTAGAGGGTTTTAGAAACATAGAAAAAGATCCTGGATTTAGGCCAATTGTGCCTTATTATATTTCACAAATTCTTTTCAAACAAAAAAAGTTCGACAAAGCTGTGGAATATATACCAACCGCACTTGCAGGCGAAGGAATAAAAAGAGAAGCCGAGATTAAAGGAATTTTGGGTTCTTCTTATTTTAAGCTCAAACAATACGAGGAGGCAATCCGTTATTTGACAGATTACTTTTCGAAAACGGCTAAGAAATCAATCGATGATTATTACCAATTAGGTTATTCGTATTACAAAACAGAAGCCTACGAAAATGCTGTGAAATATTTAGGAAGAGTAGCATCCAAAGAAACAAAAAGAGCGCAAGTGTGTAATTTTTTATTAGCAGAATGCTACATAAAAACAGAGAGAAAGCAATTTGCTAAAACAGCTTTCAAAAGAGCTTACGACTTAGGTCAAGACGAACAATTGACTGAAGATGCTTTGTTTGGGTATGCCAAAACAACTTATGAATTAAGCTATAACCCTTACGATGAGGCCACCGAAATTTTTCATAAATTCTTAACAGAATACCCAAAATCGACAAAAACGGATGAAGTATACGAATATTTGCTAGATGTGTACACAACAACGAAAAACTATGAAGCAGCCCTTCAGTCGATAAATCGAATTGAGAACAAAAATTATAAGATAAAAGAAGCCTACCAAAAGCTGAGTTATAACCGCGCAACTGAATTATTTTACAAAAGAAACTACACAGAAGCGATTAAGCATTACGAGGATGTAAATAAATATCCAGTAAACACTCAGCTCACTTCTCAGAGTAAATTTTGGATTGCAGAAGCTCATTACAAACAAAAGAAATACAACCAAGCAATATCTGAATATCAAGCCTATAAGTCGATGCCTGGAGCTGTGAATTCTGAGCTTGCCAAAACTGTTGATTACAACGTTGGGTATGCTTATTTTGAACAAAAAATGTATCCCCAAAGTATTTTGGCTTTCAGAAATTTCATTAAATCCTCTACGGATAAAGAGAAAATGAGTGAAGCAAACTTGAGATTAGGAGATGCTTATTTTTTAACTCAAAACGATGAAGAAGCTGTAAAATATTACCAAAATGCCATTGAGCTAAATCAACAAAATGTGGATTATGCCTTGTACCAAAAATCAGTAAGCAGCGGATACTTGGCAGATTACCCAGAAAAAGAAAGGTTATTAAATATACTTTTAAAGAATCATCCAAATTCGAATTATGCGACCAATACGGAGTTTGAGCTGGCGAACAATTACCGGATACAAAATAAGAATGAGTTGGCGCTTAAGTTTTACAACCAAATAGCCGAAACCAAACAAGGCACCTACCAAGAGCGTAAATCAAGACTAGAAATAGGTGGGATATATTTACGAAATAAGCAATACCAGGAGGCAGAAACTGCTTTTAAAACGTTGATTCAGAAATACCCTAAATCCGTGGAAGGAGAGGCGGCCGTAAATGAACTTGAAAAGTCTTATTTAGCCCAAAATAAAATTGCTGAATTCCCAGATCTATTAACTTCTTTGGGTGTGGAGTACTCACAATCGAAACTAGATTCTACTTTGTGGTATCCTGCCAATCAAGCTTATTTGAATGCGGATTGTGAGAAAGCAATTAGTGGACTTTCTGCCTATCTGAGTAAGATAGAAGCTCCAAGAAATTATGTGACAGCTCAGTTTTATTTGGGAGAGTGTAATTACCTGAATAAGGAATATGAAACGGCTTTGTTTCACTACAACAAAGTAATTGAAAAGGACGAAAAACACATGCTAGAAGCTTTGTTTCATGCTGCAAACATCAACTACCGATTGAAAAACACTATGGTGGCAAACAATTATTATACTCAACTTGAGAAAATAAACACAGATGAATTAAAAATCCCTGTCATGAATAAGGGGTTGATGCTCACTCATTACCAACTAAAAAACTACCCAGAGGCCGTTGCATACTCCAGTAAAGTGTTGGCAAAAAGTCAGTTGAATAAAAGTGAGAAGGAGGAAGCTTTTATGATTCAAGCAAACTCTTACTATGAATTGGGCAACAATCAGGATGCCGAAATTTGGTTCAAAAAAGTGGTGAAATTATCTACAGATATTGACAAAGCGGAGGCAGGTTATAAATTATGCGAAATTCATTATATGGCAGATGAATACAAACAAGCCGAGGCCGAAATTTTTAGTTACCTCAAACAAAAACCCTCTTACGATTATTGGTTGGCCAAAGGATATATCCTTTTGGCAGATGTGTATGTAAAGCTGGAAGACAATTTTCAGGCAAAAGCGACTTTACAAAGTGTAATTGATTACTACAAAGGAGAGGATGAGATTAAAACAATAGCTCAAGCCAAGCTTGATGCAATCATTGCTGCTGAGGAAGCAAAGGATAACAAAACCCAGGAATTAATTGAAATAGAAATTACAGAGTAAAATTCAAGTATGAAAAGAGTATTTCAAATATCATTATATATTTTTATGTCGTTTTGCACCTTCCAAGGTTTTGCACAGAACGACACCATTATTGAAGAAATAGATGCCATTGGTAGAGGGAATAGAACCATAAAACCAACGCCCAAAGCTGGTTTGGTTCCTTCATTAGTAGAAGACACCTCGAAAACCCAAATAAAATCTGAGTTCGTCTTTTATGAATACACCGCACCATCCGAATTGCAACTGCAACCCATTTCTCCTGCAAAATTAAAAGTGATCCAACCACTTGATAAATTGAAAAGAGGATACATAAAAGGTGGGATTGGCATGTACACCACACCTTTGGCAGAAATTTACTACAATTCGCTGAGGTCACGAAACAGCAGTTGGGGTGTTAAAGGAAGACATATTTCCTCTAATAGTTCTCTGGAAAATACTGGTTTTAGTGGATTGAGTGAAAATAGTGCTTCTGCTTATTATCAGCATTTTACGAAAAAAAGTTTCTGGAAAGGAGAGCTGAACTACAAAAGAGATGCAAATCATTTTTATGGTTTTAACCCAGAAGATACTGCCATTGACAAGGGGCTGATTCATCAAGCCTTCAATAATTTTGGGGGTAGAGTTTCTACTTCTACATTCGATACTGATACGGGTGAATTAAACTATTCTGGTTCATTGGCTTACTATAATTATTCTGACAAATACGATGCTCAGGAGAATAATGTATTATTGGATTTTAACGCGAAAAAACTAATCAATTCGGAGCAATATTCGCTCGATTTTGGAGTAGATTTTAATAGCTACAAAAGCCAAGAAGATATTTCATTTCAGCCCTTGTTGTCAGTGGTGCCAGACCCTATTGTAACAAACAATACTATAATTAAGGTGGTCCCATCGGTGATTACCTCTGGAAAAAAATGGTACGTAAAAGCAGGGATTGGAGTATTTGCTGATATTCAGGACAAAACAAAGTTTCATTTTTATCCCAATATAGAGGCAAAATATAACTTCCTTGATATATTTATTCCTTACATTGGTATGAATGGAGGCTTGAAAAGAAATTCTTTCAAATCATTTACTCAAGAAAATCCATTTTTATTATCTCAAGTAAACTTGGCAAATACCAATACTAGGTACAACATTTATGCGGGAATAAGAGGAAGTATTTCCAATGCGATTTCATTCAATATACAAGCAGCCAGAAAAAGTATTTACGGGCAGGCTTTATTCGTTACAGATACATTGTATTCAATAGGGAACAGAATGAACGTGTTGTATGATTCCATGGATGTAACAGAAGTAAGCGCCCAAGTGATGTATGATAAAAACGAGAAATTAAGAGTGTTTTTGAAAGGGAAGTACAGTTTTTTCTCTCCTTTGAATCAAGCACACGTTTGGAATCTTCCAGCTCTCGATATTACCTTGGGCGGGGTGTATGATCTGGCCGATAAAATTTTGGTTCGTTCGGAAGTGTATTTTATTGGAGAAAGAAAAGCAAGAGTCAATGGGCCAGGAGAAAACATAACTCGCGAAACAGATGGGTCCTACTCAGTAAATTTGAATGCTTTTGTTGATTTCAACTTAGGGTTTGAATACCGATACAGCAAAACAATTTCTGCTTTTGTGAATTTCAATAACCTTATTAGCCAACGGTATTTAATGTATTACCAATACCCTGTGCAAGGTATAAATATTATGGGTGGCGCAACTTTTAGGTTTTAGAGAAAACTTAATCAAAAATTTCGTCACGTAACTCTTGACTTGTTTCTTGAACCTCTTCGCTTTCCTCTCCTTTTACGGGTTCCTCCGAATCCACTAAGTCTGGTTTTAACAGTATGATGGCAATGGCAGCAACTAAAATTACAATTACTGCTAAGATAAATTTTTTAGATTTTTTCATGGGATTTTCTCATTGATTCAATTCTAAAATACTAATTTTTTTTTGATTACTAACCGCTAATTACTCACGGATAGTTCTGGTGGTTTTTTTTCTTGATTGAACCCCAAGAGTTCCTCTCTAGTTTTGTTACTTCGTGTGAGATTATCTTGTAACTTTGTCACAAATAATAAGAACCCTGTCTCCTTGGTAAGAAAATTGGCATAAAAATGAAACCTTATTTCGTTGACATTTGGCAATATTTATTAATTATTGTCATCTTTATCATTGCCTCATTATTTGTATTATAATTATGATTAAAGTAAAAAAATTCACATTCAACCCTTTTCAGGAAAACACGTACATTCTTTTTGATGAAACCAAGGAGTGTGTTATCATTGATCCTGGTTGTTATGAACCTCATGAACAAGCAGAGTTGAGCGATTTTATAGAAGAAAATGCACTAACAGTGGGCAAACTTCTTTCCACACACAGCCACATCGATCATGTACTGGGGAATAAGTTTGTGATGGAAAAATACGATGTAGATTTGTTTATCCACTCTAAAGATCTTGAGACATTAACCTCAGTGGAAACCTACGCTACCTCCTACGGATTTATGAATTATGACGGGTGTAAAGTTCCAAGTAATTTCTTGGAAGAAGGAGAAAGCGTAGCTTGGGGTAATTCGAGTTTGGAAATAAGATTTGTGCCAGGTCATGCACCAGGTCATGTTGTTTTTGTAGCCAATGAAGAAAAATTTGTGATCAACGGAGATTGTCTGTTCCAAGGAAGTATTGGCAGAACCGATTTACCCGGAGGTGACCATCAAACTCTTCTCGATAGCATAAAGCGAGAGCTATTTTCATTGCCACAGGATTTTGTTGTGTACTGCGGCCATGGTCCAGAAACTACCATTGGCCATGAAAAACTGCACAATCCATTTTTACAGTAACCCATTTTTTATGATAGAAAAGAATAAGAAAGTACAATATATAGAAGAGAAAGCCTTGTT
This sequence comes from Flavobacteriales bacterium, assembly GCA_965657945.1. Lineage (GTDB taxonomy): Bacteria > Bacteroidota > Bacteroidia > Flavobacteriales_D > CAJJDF01 > CAJJDF01. Next base: position 252 of record CBFHPW010000029.1, on the reverse strand, counting down.
GGTGGGAGTCATTACTCAGATGCAAGGAGAAGATGACGTAAAAGAGTACTTGGATGAATTAGCTTTTTTGGCCGAAACAGCAGGTGCCCAAACCCACGGTAGATTTACTCAAAAAGTAGAATACCCAAATCCTAAAACTTTTGTGGGGAAAGGAAAACTGGAAGAGATAAGGAGGTATGTAAAATCAAATTCTATTGATTTAGTCATATTCGATGATGAATTATCTCCTTCTCAGCTCCGTAACATAGAGCG
>CBFHPW010000028.1:0-27230 GCA_965657945.1 Flavobacteriales bacterium | reverse complement strand
CTATTTGAGCAATAGAATTTTTCAGTGTTAATTGCGAAATCAATTCCTCTCTGCCATTAGGTTTGGGAAGATCAATTACATAAGCAAGTCGGGTGTCATTTTGAATTTGGTCTTTGCCAATTTCATTCAGGAAATTTTCGGCAGTAATTCGTTTGAGAGTATATTTTCCTTTTGCGCTTCCAGAATTAGGTGCTACAATAAAATCTTCGCCTGTTTTTAAAGTTTTCCCTTCTATTTTAACCTCTACTTTTCCAGGGAATGTGTTGACCGAGTAGGAATACTTTTGGAGATAGGAATTTCCATTTGCGGGAAGAGCTCCGTACTCTTTGAATTTTTTTAGAATATAACCCGCTGCAATTTTATCTCCATCATTCACATAACCTCTCCCATAGAATTCATCAGAAGCTATTGAATCTATTAACTTTTTGGCTAATTCTTTTTGTGAAAAAGAAAAGCTTGAATGGATTATTACGGCAATAAATAGAAGTGTTTTTTTCATACTTGTCAAGATTTTTCATCAAATTTTCTCCCTGAAAAGAGTAAAGAACGGGACTGATTTTATAGGCCGATCCCCTCATTAATTCTTTCTCCTGCGAGAAATGATTAGTTCAAAATATCTTTCCCCAGCTCTTCAAAATCTACTCCATCAAAATTTCCTGAGCTCATTAAAAGTAGATTTTTATGATTAAAATTAATACTTTTTACTCTTTTCATCAATTCGTCAGAATTTGTAAAAACCGTTACATTTTCGCTAAAAAAGGCCTTTTTCACGTCAATTTCGCTCAACATTGAGAGTTTTTTGTGTTCTATTGCTTTGGGACTAAAATAAACAAATGCTTGATCGGCTGCTAACATGGTGTTTTTATACTGACCTAAAAACTCTTGATTCAAGCTACTAAATGTATGCAATTCTATGCAGGCAATTAATTCTCTATCTGGATATTGATTTTTAACAGCCTTTGTTGTTGCTTCTAGTTTGGAGGGTGAATGGGCAAAATCTTTTAGAATATGAGTCTTGGAGTTTTTGGCAACAGTTTCTAATCTTTTGCTCGCACCAGTAAATGATTGGATTGCGGTGTAAAAGTCTTTTTCTGGTATTCCTATTTGTTCACAGACAAGTCTTGCACCGTTTAGGTTTTGTAGATTGTGCTCTCCAAATATTTCAAGTGGAAAATCTCCCTCGGTTGTGAGTAAGGTAGTCACTCCGTTTTCAATTTTGTATTCGGGAGTGGAATAGGGAATAAAAGCTATATTTCGAGAAGAATTCGTAACTAGTTTTTGAATCTCGGAATCACCTGAGAAATAAATCAAACTTCCACCTTCCTCTATTTTATTGATAAAAATTTCGAACTGTTCGCAGTAGTTTGCAAAAGTTGGAAATACATTGATATGATCCCAAGCAATTCCAGTAAGTAAGGCCACATTAGGGTGATACAAATGAAATTTAGGCCTTCTGTCGATGGGTGAAGAGAGGTATTCGTCCCCTTCAAGTACAGCGACTGGCGCAGAATCTGTTAGTTTTACCATCACTTCAAAACCTTCTAGTTGAGCGCCCACCATATAGTCATTCTCCTTGTTGTGCTCATTTAACACATGCAATATCATGGAAGTGATGGTTGTTTTTCCATGACTTCCGCCAATTACAATACGTGTTTTTTCTTTGGTAGCCTCGTAAATATACTCTGGGTAAGAGAAAATGGGCAAACCGAGTTCTTGAGCTTTTAGTAGCTCAGGATTATTTTCTCGGGCATGCATACCCAAAATCACCACATCAATTTCAGTATTGATTCTGGTTTCATCCCAACCCATTTTATCTGGTAGCAAGCCATATTTTTTGAGTCTGCCTTTGGAAGGATTAAAAATCTCATCATCAGAACCCGAAACTATGTTTCCAGCTAAGTGCAGAGCGATAGCCAAATTGTGCATGGCACTTCCGCCAATCGCTATAAAATGAATGTTTTTTTGTGTGTTCATTCTGAAGGGTAGATTGATTGTTTGAAAAGATAGAAAATCAACAAACAAAAGGTGATGTTGAGAATAATATTGAGAATAGCAATTCCGAAATTCCCGTTTCTGAACAGCTCAAAGGTTTCGTAACTGAAAGTGGAAAAAGTACTAAACCCTCCACAAAAACCAATTACGATAAGCGAGCGTAGAAATGAATTTGTTTCAATTTTATCCGACAAGGAAAAAATAGCCAACCCCATAATGACGCAGGCCAAAACATTGGCGATAAGCGTTCCAATTGGGAAACTGGGTGAAGAAAATTGGGAAACTCCATAACGTGCTACGCTTCCTAAACCTCCTCCTAAAAAAATGGCTACAACTAACATAATGTCTCGATTATTTCTACAAAAGTAACCAAAACCCCGTTTCAATTTGGAGGAAAACTAATTAGCTATTCACACAATGGTATGAATAAAAAAACCTCTTTCGATTCTTCGAAGGAGGTTTTTTCAAGAAAAGAAAAAGTTAGTGTTTGATGAATCGCTTTGTGTCGCTTCCTTTATCAGATTCTACTTTTAGGATGTAAACACCAGAATTAAGTGCGGACACATCTAGGTTAGAGAAAGTATTTTGAGGAGACAAGGAATAAATAATCTTTCCGTTCAGGTCAAGAATTGATATTTCTGTAATTATCACTCCATCTGTACTTACCGTAAGTTCGCTCACAGCTGGCGATGGATACACTTGCAAAGAAGGAATTGAATTTTCTGAAATACTGGTAACGGGCACAATAAACGAGTAGCAACTGGAAGTGTCGCTGCAACCTGCCAAAGACACTGCTACTTGATAATTTCCAGAAACAGGAGCAAGGAAAGTTTGGGACGTTGCTCCCGGCACAGCCATTCCAGTTCCACAATCTATCCACTGATAACTAGCTCCTGCCATCGTTGCAGTTCCCGTAGAATCTGTCAATTTGCTTGCAGAGCTGTCAATAGTAACCAAAGTCACGGTTTCTGTATTTGACAAAATAGGACAGGTGTTATAGCTTCCTTCTACTGTCATAGTCAAAGTACTTGATGGGGTAGTCATGTAGGAGCTTGAGGCTGTGTTTTGGACACTGGAGCCGCTAGATTTAAAATTATACATTGAGGAAGAAGTGCCACTTGCCGTAAGTGTTACGGACTCGCCTGAACATATCGAGTCATTTGAAGTTGAACTGGTTAAGGTTATCGGTTCCACTTCAATAATTGCTCCAATCCCTAAAGTACCTAATGTGGTATATGGAGCGGAGGGAGTTCCTCCCGCTAATCCAAATCCATAGTATCTATCTGTTGGCACAGTACTTGGATTGTGAGATGAAATTGGAAAATATCCTACGGTGGCATTCGCATATTGTCTAATTCCAATGTAATAATCTGGATTAGCCGTAGTAATCAGGTTATTTCCTGTGAGAGGCATAGTTACTCGACTATTAAGTTGGCTTGCTGTAACGGTCATTACTGCCGATGAATCAATTATTACACCTCCTGTGTCAAGTAATACGGCCTGCAGTTGATTGCCTGTAATATTCGTATTTCCATCAATGTTTACATAGATTGATTTAATCGTTGTGTTCATCATAGAGCTCCCCGTATGTTTGGCAGCAAGAATTCCCGAACCGGTATTAAAACCAATGGATGTATATGGCACAGAATTGTCTGCCCAGCTAATTGTATCACAATTTATGGATTGTATTCTTACAACGGAGTCATTAGCAGTAAATTGATCGCTAGGAACAGATAATTTTATCTGTTGTGTTCCGCTATTAGCTGCAGATAAACCGGTGAAAGTAACAATTTGAGAACTTCCTGATGCAATAGTGGCAATAGTTTGGATACTGTTAGAGGGATTGGCTCCCGTGATATGCAAAGTTACGGGAACAGAAGTTAGAGTTCCAATCGAGTTGTTGGTAATTTTTCCCGTGATGGTTTGAGTAGTATCATACACTTTGTTGTGATGTCCTTGATTGAGGGTAATAAACTCAACTGCCAGGTCATTGGTAAATGGATTGATATACCCGATATATATTCCTGGTCTCCAGCTTGAGGATCCAGTCAATACAGCCCCTGGTGTTGTTGTGGCAGAAGTGACGAGTTTTAAATCACCTGAAACGGTATTGTTACAATCGTAGGTCGCAGGCGATGTGGCAAAGGTTGCTCCTAAATAATCATACGCAATTTGAATTCCATTCCCTGTATAAGTAAAAGTATCATTGAGTGGAAAAGATGATACAACTCCTGTCGTTGAAACAGGAATATTGTAAGCTCCGTCATATAAGGTATCCATTCCTGTGATTGCGGTAGCCCAAGTAGTCGACTTGGTATTGGAGGTAGCTGTGCTATTTTCCATGTAGAACTTTAGGTTTCCAGATGCGTTGGTATCGCATCCATTTACATAAACAAATCCCGCGGAAACGATTTGGGCTCCGTTGGGTAATGCGGTTAAATCGGCAGGATAAATCATGTAATGCGCTCTTATGGTTGTGTGGGCACTAGTACCATTTGGTGCCCTCAACGTGGATGTCGCACCTAAAACCCCAGGAATATTTTGATTAACTATTTGTCCAACTAGTTGTCCAGCACTTAGCATGAACAGCAAAAAGTAAATTTTTTTCATAATACATTTTTTTTGGTTCTTTTGAATTTAAACAAAAAAATTGAATTCCGTTGTGTTTTGACTAATTTATTAGAAGTCCCGCAAATCTTTTGAGCTGTAATTCAGCTATTTTTGCGTTATACTGCGCGTTTAATAGATTCAGTTTTGTGTTGATTAAATTAAGTTGGGCTTGCCTGAAATCAAGAGAGGATACTCTGCCTAGATTAAAAAGTTCTTTTGATTTCAAAAAATTTTCATTACTCACTTCAATATTGATTAGTTCGTTGGAAATGATTGCTTTTTGTGTGTTGTATTCAGCCCAAAATTTAGCCAATTGATTCTCAAGATTCAACAGAACTTTTTGTTGATTCAGTTCTTGTGTTTTCATTGAAATTTTGGCATTTTGCACTCGTACTCGAGTAGTTCCTCCGTCAAACACATTCCAGTTGAGGTTTATCCCTGCATTTATCCCTGTAGTTTGCTGTTCTGCCAAAAATCCAGCGGGTCCGTTGTCGCTGTAATTAAATCCATACGACACATTCGTAGATACACTTGGCAACCATCCGGCCTGATTAATTTTTAATTCTTGCCTCGAAATCGATTGATTAATTTCCCATTGTTGCAATTCGTTGTTGTTTTCGCGCAATTGACTCAATAATTCCAAGTAGGATAATTCTTCGGTGAGGTTCACATCTGCCTCCGCCAAGAAGGAAGTATGGATCTCTCTTCCTAGTAAAAAGTTGAGGTTTCTCACATTGTTTTCAACCAATACGCTCACATTAATTAGGTTTATGCTGTCTTTATTCGCATCCACTCGTGCATTCAGTATATCCAAGGTGGTTTTTTGACCGAATTGTTGTTGAGCAGTAACTCTTTCCAGTCTTTCTTTCGAAATTTGGAAAGCTTCTTTTACAGTTTTCAGCTGTTCTTGGTTTCGTGCTACATTGTAAAAAGTGGTGTACACTTCTATCAAGGTGTTTTCTATTTGTGTTTTTTTCTGAAGTGAAGAAAGTGAATAAAGATTTTTTAATTTATCGTATTGATATTTTCTGGCACCTCCATTGAATAGCAAGTAATTGAGCCCCACTGATCCACCATAACCTTTGGTTTCCACACCGGGTATTTCTCTTTCATTTCCTAACTGATCTGTGATAGTTGCATTGGATGAACTATATCTTCCGTCTGCTGCGGCCGTAGCCGAAGGTAAAAATCCTGAGTTGTAAATACTTTTGTTGTTTTTGGCTTGCAAAGTGGCATTGGTCGCTAATCGAATGTCGTAGTTGTGCTTCATAGCCAGAGCTATGGCATCTTCCACGGTCATTGATTCTTGCGTAAAGCTTGTTTTTTGAACCAAAATTGTGAGCGATAGTAAGGCAATTAGATACTTCATTGTTTTTGTTTTTAATTCGTGTGTCACTGTGTGCAGGTTTATTCTTCTTCCTCTTCGTGTTCGGCATGTAATTCTTTTACGGCTCTTTCAACTGACTCATAGCTTGGTTTGTCCGTGTTCCAAAACGCCCATTTTTCTGACTCCCAAAACCAAAGTACGCCTACTTTTACACTATTAACAGTAGACAAAAAGATTGGGAGCAAAAGTAAAGTGAGTACAGTGGCAATAATAATTCCGTACACAATGGAGATAGCCATTGGAATTAGAAATTGAGCTTGTAAACTTTTTTCGAAGATAAGCGGAGTAAGTCCAGCAACCGTGGTGATTGTGGTTAAGAAAATTGCTCTAAATCGTGATTTACAAGCTTCAGCTAGAGCATCGTCAAATTTCATTCCTAGCTTTAGGTTAGAGTTAAATTTACTAATCAATACAAGTCCGTCATTTACCATAATTCCGATGAGGGCTATAATTCCTAACCCTGATAGAATGTTTATGGAAAACCCATGAATCCAGTGACCCCAGCCAATTCCAATCAAACTAAAAGGAACCAAGGCAATGAGCACAAAAGGTTGGCTGTAACTTCTAAAAGTAAACGCAATAACGATGTAGATAAAAACGAGAATTATCCATCCTGTTGGGTTTAGGGAGTTTTGAGTTTTTACAGCCTCTCTATTTTGTCCTTCGTAGAGCGGAGTTACAGAAGTGTATTTGGCTAAAATTCCTGGCATGATCTCTTTTTTCAAGGTATTCATGTAGTCTGTTGCACTTGCTTTTGGATCAACCAAATCTGCTTTTACTTGAATTTCTCTTTGCCCTTCGAGGTGATTGATTGAGATTTCACCTCGAGCAATGTTGTATTCAGCAATTTCAGCAAACGGAACTCTTTCGCCAGAACTTGCAATAAGTTGCATATTATTGAGGTTATTAATCGATTTTCTTTCCTTTTCGTCATACCTCACCCACACTTTTATTTCGTCTTCTCCTCTCTGAAATCGTTGAGCTTGAGCACCAAAAAACGCACTTCTTACTTGACTCATTACGTTGTTTAAGGTGAATCCAAGTAAGTAAGCATTTGGTTTTAAGGTAACCTTAATTTCCTTTATTCCTTGTGGATCGTTGTCTGTAATGTCTTTTATTCCATCTAGCTGCGAAAGAGCCTCTTTTAGTTCTAGTTTTGCAGCTTTTATTTCATTGATATTATTTCCCAAAAGGGATACGGCAATGGGCGAACCTCCAAATACGGCTCCCGAGCCAAACACGAGGCTCTCGGCTCCAATTATTTCATCTGCCGTATCTTGAATGGCATTCGTTATCTCGGGAGAAGAGACCGTTCTCAGTTCTCCTTGAAGCAAATTAACCGTTAAGGAAGCAACTGAAGAACCAGGGCCAATTGTTTTGATAATGTTTAATACCACCGACTTGCCGCCTTCTTGAATGTTTTTAAACTTTTCGTTCACTTGCCACACACTTCTTTCTAGGTTAGAAATAAGTGAATCAGTTACATTTTCATTTGTTCCTTGCGGCATGTTCAGGGTGATTTGAACCCTGTCGCTTGCAATTTGAGGAAAAAAGGTAGTTCGGATAACGCCACTACTAATTCCACCGATAGTAACAATTAGCAAACTGAGCATTATGGCAAATCCAATCACTTTGTATTTCAAGAAAAAATTGAGAACAGGTTCATACAGATTGTCTCTCAAGAAGTTCATAAACTGTTCTGCTTTCAGATTGAATTTGTATGGTTTTGTTCCTTTTTGAAGTGTTTTGGAATGCGCAATGTGCGAAGGCAAAATAATCAGCGCTTCTATCAAAGAAACCGAAAGTGTGAGAAGAACGATAACGGAAACTTCTCCAAAAAACTCTCCTATTCTTCCATCCAGAAACAGGAAAGTCGAAAACGCAAGCATCGTGGTGAGGATAGCCGAAATGATAGGAGGAATTACCTCCAAGGTTCCATCAATTGCAGCTCTTACTGGAGTTTTACCTTTCTCGTGGTGAGAGAAAATATTTTCGGCAATAACAATCCCATCATCCACCAAGATTCCAATAACAATAATCATCGCAAATAAAGAAAGAACATTGATTGTCACATCAAATTGTCCAGCTATGGCAAACATTCCCAAGAAGGAAATTGGCAGGCCAAATGCTACCCACATGGCAATACGTGGTTTTAGAAAAATGGATAAAATCAACAAAACCAAAAACATTCCAACAATCGCATTTTCGAGAAGTAAATCGGTTCTTTGGGTTAGGGTGATGGAGGAGTCTGAGGTTACATTTAATTCTACATCATCTGAAGCCAGGTTGTACTTTGACACGTACGCTTTTACTTTGTCCGCAGCCGAAATTAAATCTTCGCTGTTTGTGTTTTGAACCGTAATATTTACCGCTTTGTTTCCGTTGAAATAAAGGCCGTTTGGATTTTCATTGAATTTATCTCGCAAGGTGGCCACTTCTTTCAATAGCACTACATTTCCGTCTGGTGACGATTTCACCACAATGTTTTCTAATTCATTGGCAAAGTAAGCTCTACTGCTGGCTCTAATTAGGTATTCCTCGGCTTCAGTTTTTATTGAACCTCCGGTTGTAATCAAGCTATTTTGTGCCACTGCGGTAGCTACTTGCTGAAAACTTAGTCCGTAAGCTCTAAGTCCTGCTTCGGTCACGGCAATTTCTATTTCTTCGTCTGGAAAACCCGAAATCGAAACTTGCGAAATCCCCTCCATTCGCAATAATTCTTTTTCGATTGTTTGCGCTTTTTGCTTCAGTACCTTCAAGGGAATTCCTTTTCCACTCACAGCAAAAGTGATTGTTTGCCTTGTTGCTTCTTGCTTGGCAATTACCGGAGGCTCCATTCCACTTGGAAAACTAGGAACCTTGTCCACCGCATTTTTTACTTCTGCCAGAATAATGTCGGTGTCATACCCTTTAATTGTTTCGACTGTAACCGCTGCAGAATTTTCATAAGATTTTGAGGTCACTCTATCTATCCCCTCAATTCCTTTCAGGTTGTCTTCAATTTTTAACACAACGCCTTCTTCCATTTCTTGGGGAGAAGCGCCAGGGTAAGCCAAATTGATTTTAATTATTCTCGATTCGGATAAGGGAAAAAAGGAGGAAGTAAGTGTGGTAAACCCAAAGTATCCAAATAGCAAGAAACCAATGACAATGATCCATCCTGCAATGGGATATTTAATAAAATAGGCGAGTAGATTTTTCATTCTTTTACTGGTTTAAATCTTGATTTTGTACCGAAACTTTCATTCCTTCATATCCACCAGAAACTGGTACCGTTACAAGCAAGGAAGAATCTTTTAATCCTTTTACAATGATGGACTTTTCGTTGGAATGAACGATAGAGATTTCTTGTTTGTGAAGTGCACTATCTCGCAACACAAATACATAGTTTTCGTCTATAATCAAACTTCTTTTTATTTGACAAACATTCTCTACATTTTGAGCATTAATATCTGCCTCTAGATACTCACCTTCAGTTAATTGCGAAGAAATAACCTCCACAAATAGTTGCACAGTTTGTGTGGCTCTATCTATCTGAGAGTTCACTCGAGTAACCTTTCCTTCGTATTGCTGAGACTTGTCTGTAGTGAATAAAGACACTTTTTTTCCAATCTGAAGGAAGTCCGTCATACTTGCATTTACGTTCAGTTCCAGTTCATACACGCCAGTTTTGATAAATTCTCCGAGTTTTTGCCCAGGCGAAACCAAAGTTCCCGGTGTAATGTTTGCTTCAACTAATACGCCAGAGAATGGAGCCGTTAGCGAATATTTTCCCAAGCGTGTTTCAAGATTTTTAATGGTGTAATAATTGGTTGTAATTCCTTTTCCAGAAAGATAATTCGAAAAGTTTTCATTGGTTGATTTAGGCAAAACAGGTAAGGATTTTTCTGCTGAAATAGAGTTAACATAATTTTTCCATGTACTCAGTTCAGCAGGATAATCAAACTGTATATCAGCTAAAGTTCCCGTTATCAAGCTTTTGAAATTGATTCGTTGTGACTTTACAGAAGCCGAAAACTCCGTATTATTTATTCGAATAAGCGGCTCACCAACGGAGTACTTCACACCCGGTTTAAAAGGCTTGGAAGTTTTTTGGAACACTCCTTGAACTTCGGAGTAAAGCACAGTTCGGTCTTTTGCTAAGATAGAACCGGTACTTTTTATTTGAATAGGCAAAGAACCATTCTTAACTCTTTCAACCGAAACTAGTTTGAGGGTTTTTTCAGTTTTTTTCTCAGGAGTTTTTTTGTTGCTTTCCATCAAGTTTTTAAGCCCGACAGCGCCTGCGATTATGGCGATTGCCAATGGGATTTGGATTGCTTTTTTCATAAAAATTTTAATTAAAAAAAGGACCAGCTTCTTGTCCAGATACGTTTTCTTGTATTTTTTTTAGTATTCGTTTCGTTTGTTCTATTTCTAATGAAGATAAGTGCTCTTCAATGTTAAGAGCCATTTTTCTGAAATGTGGAATAGCTTTTTCCAACACTTCTTCCCCTAGTTTTGTAATGTGAATGTGATTTTTTCTTTTGTCACTCTCAGACACACATTTTGTAATAAAGTCTTTGGCGATAAGCGTATTGATCATTCGGGTGAGAGAGGACTTATTACGATTTGCGAAATGAGCCAATTCATTTTGTGAAATCCCATCATTTTCTTCAATTGTTTTCAGAACAACAAATTGCATTCTACTCAAATCTATGGAGTGTTCGGCCAAAATGTCTTCAATCTTATGTTCGATTAATTTCATCGTTCGTCCAATCCAAGGTCCAAGAGAATCTTTAAATTCTATTTCTGTTTTTTGATTCACAGAACAAAGGTAAATACAATTTAGTTGTATATGCAACTATATGCATGTTTTGTTTGTGAAAGATATACTTATTGTGGAAATAGTAAGTAAAATCGCCTAATTTCGTTGTACTATTAAACCCATTTATTTTATGAAAATATATTTCCTACCCTTTGTTGTGAGTTTCTTTTTGATCTCTTGTAATTCTAGCAAAGTACAGGCAGATGCTGGGCTTCCCGAAACTGAATCAACAAACGAACTAGCCGATGCCAAAACAGAAGAATCTCCGAAAGAAACGGTTTACCCAAATCCGGATAAATTTGCTGAAGCACATTTTGCGAGTGGATGTTTCTGGTGTGTAGAGGCCATTTATGAACATACAAAAGGCGTAAGTGAAGTAATTTCTGGATATTCGGGAGGGCACACCAAAAACCCAACTTATGAATCATCCAATACAGGAAAAACGGGACATGCCGAAGCAGTGGAAGTGATTTATGATTCTTCGATTATTAGTTTTAAGGAATTGGTTGATGTTTTTTATGGGACTCAAAACATTGAACAAGTAAATGGGCAAGGACCTGATAATGGAAGCCAATATAGAACAATCGCTTTCTACTCAGATGATTCTGAAAAAGCGATAATTGAGGCCAAAGTTACTGAATTAAAAGCCAAAGGCTTGAACCCAGCTGCCGAGGTAAGGAAGTTTGAGAAATTTTGGAAGGCAGAAGATTACCATCAAGATTACGAGAAACTCCACCCAAACCAATCCTATATTCGTGCAGTTTCAGTCCCTAGATTGAATCGATTTAAAAAGGCTTTTCCCGAGTTAGTGAAGTAAGGAATTAAACACTAAACCAGTCATTCCGTCTCGACCATTCGGGACGGAATCTGTTTATTAGTAGCGATGATACTAACAAACAGACCCTGAACCAATTTCAAGGCGACTTTAAAGATTTTTAATTGATGAGCTTACAAAGCATTGTCCATAATTTCTTGCACACATTCTGGATTCAGTAGAGTAGAAGTGTCGCCTAGGTTTCCAGTATCTTTTCCCGCAATTTTTCTCAAGATCCTTCGCATGATTTTTCCAGATCTAGTTTTTGGTAATCCATTGGTAAACTGGATTTTATCTAGCTTAGATATGGGGCCAATTCGCTCCGTAATCATTTGATTTATCTCTTTTCTTAAATTGTCGTGATCTCTTCCTTCACCTGTTTCTTTCAGAGTTATATATCCATAAAGCGCATTTCCTTTTATGTCATGAGGAAAACCAACAATTGCTGATTCTGCTACAGCAGGATGTTCGTTTATCGCGTCTTCAATGGGTGCAGTTCCCAGGTTATGACCCGAAACAATGATTACATCATCTACTCTTCCTGTAATTCGGTAATAGCCTACTGCATCTCTTAGTGCGCCATCTCCAGTGAAGTATTTATCCTCATATGCCGAAAAATAAGTCTCTTTGTACCTCTGATGATTTCCCCAAATGGTTCGTGCCATAGATGGCCAAGGAAATTTTACACACAATCTTCCTTCTACTTGATTTCCTTTCAGTTCTTGTGAATTTTCGTCCATCAAGCAAGGTTGAATTCCTGGCAAAGGCAAACTGGCAAAAGTGGGAATGGTAGGTGTTACGTAAGGCAATGGGGAAATCATAATCGCTCCAGTTTCGGTTTGCCACCATGTATCCACTACGGGAGATTTGGATTTTCCTATGTTTTCGTTGTACCAATGCCATGCTTCCTCATTTATTGGTTCACCTACCGAACCAAGTACTTTTAAAGAAGATAAATCGTATTTATTTACAAAATCTAAACTCTCCTTCCCCAATGCACGAATTGCAGTGGGAGCAGTGTAAAATTGAGTTACTTTGTGTTTTGCTACAACCTCCCAGAATCTTCCCATATCAGGATAGCTAGGAACTCCTTCAAACATTACAGTTGTTGCTCCATTAGCTAATGGTCCATATACGATGTAACTGTGTCCTGTTATCCAGCCAATATCAGCGGTACACCAATATATGTCATCTGCTCGGTAATTGAACACATTTTTAAATGTATAAGCCGTGTTCACCATGTAACCAGCAGTAGTGTGAACCATTCCTTTTGGTGTACCAGTAGAGCCTGAAGTATATAAAATGAATAAGGGGTCTTCCGCATCCATAATTTCAGGTTCACATTCAGTTGAGGCAGTGTCAAGCAAAGGTTGCAACCATTTGTCTCTACCTTCTTTCATCGAAACATCTGAATTTATTCTTTTTGCAACTAATACTGTATTGACTCCATTGCAGGATTCCAATGCCTCATCTACAATTCCTTTTAAATTAATTGTTTTGGCTCCTCGGTATGAACCATCAGAGGTAATTACCATTTTGCAGTCACTATCGTTTATTCTTGTGGAAAGTGCTGTTGAAGAAAATCCGGCAAATACCACTGAATGAATTGCTCCAATTCTTGCACAAGCCAAGAGAGAAATTGCTAATTCCGGAATCATAGGCAAATAAATACATACTCGGTCTCCTTTTTGAATCCCATTCTCCTTCAATACGTTAGCAAATTGATTCACTCTTTTTGCCAATTCTTTATAGGTAATGTGTTGAGCAGACTCATTTGGATTGTTGGGCTCGAACAAAATAGCCGTTTTATCTCCTTTAGTTCTTAAATGTCTGTCAATACAATTCTCTGTGATATTGAGTTTTGCTCCCTCAAACCATTTTATTTCTGGGGTTTTAAAATCCCAACTCAGTACGTTGTCCCATCTTTTTCGCCAGCTAAAATGCTCTTCAGCTATTTCTTCCCAAAATACTTCGGGTTCTCTTACTGATTTTCGGTAAACTTTGTAATATTCTTCTAGGTGTTTTATGTGATAATTACTCATCTCTTTAGTTTTTTATTGGTGTATTCCTACTCTGTTAACTATATATAATTCTTTTATTTCTTCAATAATCGTTACATCATCAATGGTTGATGGAGCTTTATATTGTTTTTCATCTGCTATGTTTCTTAATAACTTTCTTAAAATTTTCCCAGACCGTGTTTTTGGCAATCTTTTCGCAACAAAAATATCTCTGAAAGAAGCTACTGCTCCAATTTCTCTTCTGACCTTGGCAATAATTTCGGTCCGAATTTCTTCTTCTGAATTAGTTACTTCTGATTTCAACACAATCAGTCCAAATGGTTTTTGACCTTTTAGCTCACAATGAATTCCAAACACAGCACATTCTGCCACTGAATCGTGAGAAGAAACTATTTCTTCCATATCGGCAGTGGATAATCTGTGTCCAGCTACATTGATAACATCATCTACACGGCCAGTGATAAACACATAGCCATCTTCGTCTTTGTAACCTCCGTCTCCAGAAGTATAATAGCCTGGAAATTGCTCCAAATAACCAGATTTAAATCTATTTGGATTCGCCCAAAGGTTGGTTAAAGTTCCTGGAGGCAAAGGCAATTTTACGGTCACAAAACCCTCTTCATTTTCTTTTACTTTCTCTCCATTTTCGTTTAATATTTGAATGTCATATCCCGAAACGGGTAAGGTAGCTGAACCGGGTTTTACGGGTAATAAACCAACTCCTACCATATTAGCGAGCATTGGCCAACCTGATTCAGTTTGCCACCAGTGGTCAATTACAGGAACCTTTAATTTATTTTCTGTCCAAGTTAATGTTGCAATATCACACCTTTCTCCTGCCAAAAATTGATACTTGAGGTTCGACATGTCAAATTGCTTGATAAAATCCCCTGCTGGATCTTCTTTTTTGATGGCTCTGATGGCTGTCGGGGCGGTGAACATTACTTTTACTTTGTGCTCGCTTATCACCCTCCAAAAAGTGGAAGCATCGGGAGTTCTAATTGGCTTTCCTTCAAAAAGAATGGTCGTATTTCTATTCAATAACGGTCCGTAAACAATGTAGCTATGACCTACCACCCATCCCACATCGCTAGCTGCCCAAAAAACATCTCCTTCATCTACTCCGTAAATATACTTCATTGAGAATTTCAGCGCTGTGGCGTACCCACCTGTATCTCTTATGATTCCTTTTGGCGAACCTGTAGTTCCCGAAGTGTATAAAATATATAGTGGATGGGTAGAGTCTATTTCTATTGGCTCCGCACTTGGAGAAGATTCAACTAGGGTTTCATAATTTATGTCATACTTCTTTTTTGGGATTTCTACTTTTTGTTTTCGGTCAAAAACTATCACATGATTTGGTTTGTGAAAAGCTTCTTCAATGGCAGAATCTACGTAGGGCTTGTAAGGAATAATTTTTTCAATTTCTATTCCGTTTGAGGCTGTAATGATTACTTTGGGTTTGCAATCGTCTATTCGTATTGCTAATTCATGAGGAGCAAACCCTCCAAAAACTACCGAATGAATGACTCCAATGCGAGCACAAGCTAGCATAGCATAAATAGCCTGGGGAATCATCGGCAAATAGATGATTGCAGTATCGCCCCGATTCAATCCCATTTTTTTCAATCCACCGGCTAGTTTTGAAACTTCATGATGAAGTTTGTTATAGGTGATATATTCTTTGGAATTAGTTACTGGAGAATCGTAAATGATCGCAGTTGAATCTCCGAATCCATCCTGGATATGTTTGTCGATACAGAGGTAACTCATATTGAGTTTGCCATCCGCAAACCATTGGTCATAATCGTATTTATCTTTAGAAAGAATGGAGTTAGGCTGCTTAAACCAATCTAATTGGTTTGCTTGATCTCCCCAAAATTCTTTGGGATTATCAATGCTATTTCTATAAAATTCTTGGTAGTTCATTGGCTCTTGGTTTTTTTACCAAATAATCCGAACCAATTGGGATTTAGTATTTTGAGTTTAATTAAGGCCCAAATCATTAGAATAAAACTGGCGCCAATAAAAAGGGAGTTCATAGGCGAAACCTGACCACTTCCTTCCATATTAAATCTCAAAAACAAGGTAACGACTATGTACACGCTGATAAAAATATCAGATGCCAAAGGTTTTAACTGTAATTTCATTTTCGTTTACTTTTAAATTAAAATTTATCTGTTTGCACACAAGACTAAATTATTAACCTAATAGCTCAGTTACTTCTGAAACTAATTTTTTTACCGAAAAGGGTTTTAATAAATATTTATCAGCTCCTAGCTGTAGCCCTTTCTCTACATCAGAAGTTTTATTTTTAGCGGAAAGAAAAATCACTTTGGTTTCTTTCAACTTATTGTTTTCTTTTATTTTTTTAATTGTTTGAAAGCCATCAACTTTTGGCATCATTACATCCAAAACTATAACGTCAGGAATGTTATTTTCTAAGAGTTCCAAGGCTTCACTTCCATCTCTTGCAATAAACACTTGAAACCCCTTTTTTTTAAAGGTATATTCAAGCGACATTACAATGTTTGGTTCGTCATCTACAATTAAAATTTTCTTCATCACTTTATCCTTCACAAGTTAATTAAATCGAAGCGAAAATACAAAAATAGAACCTTCATTGTTCGATTTTTTTAGCCATATTTCACCGCCATGCTTCTCAACTATTTGTTTTGAGATTGCCAATCCCAGTCCGCTACCACTTGGCTTTAGGGTGTTTTGGTTCTCACTTTGATAAAATTTGTTGAAAATATGATTTTTATCATTTTCAGGAATCCCTTTGCTGTTGTCTTCGATATGAACTTCTACCACCTCTTTTTTAAGTGAAAAACTAAAGCGAATTTTTCCCTCTGGTTTGTCTAAAAACTTAATAGAGTTCGACACTAAATTGGTTAATACTTGTATGATTCTGTCCTCGTCATACAAGGCAGTTATTTTTCTATTCTTTTCTATTTCGAATCGTATGTTTTTTTCCTTGGCCAATTGGCTTAAGGTTCTGGTCACCTTTTCAATGGTTTCTATAAGATTAGTTGGTTTCAATATTAATTTGGCTCGGTTGTGCTCTAGCTTTTCTATATCTAAAATATGATTAACCAAACGAGATAACCTATCAACCTCTTGCTCAATATTCCCCATGAACTTATTTCTAAGTTCAGGTAGCATTTCATCAAAATCATCTTGAAGAATTTCTGCTGAAGCTTTAATACTGGTCAAAGGAGTTTTTAGTTCATGGGCCACAGTATCGAGGAATTCATCTTTTTGTTTGTATTGAAAAATTAACTCATGATTTGCGGATTGCAATTCGGAGGTAAGCTGAGTTAATTCATTTGTTTTTTCATTAAGAGCTTTGTTATTGGCTAGCGCTTCTTTGGATTCATCCAGAATCTGAAGTACCTCAATCAAACTAATTTCTTCCTCTTTCACTACATTGGCTATCAATATTTTTGAGGAAGCACTTCCAATACTTCCGGTCAATAGTTTTTCGGAGAAATTAATTAATCTAGCATCAGCCATTTGAGTGTCCGGAGGTAAATTATATTTTCTAAAAAATAAGCTCAAAGCTCTTTCTGTACGAGCATGTCCTAGAAATTTAATTAGTACATTTTTAATATCTGCCACATACGCCTCTCCTTTCCAAACTAAGGCGCTATCTCCCAATTTTGAGTAGTTACGGGTGTCAATAAACATTTCGGCATAGTTTCTTTCTCTGTAATTTCCCTTCCCTGACAATGAGACTATTGCGAATGTAATTACATTAAAAAACAGACTCCAAAAAGTGGCATGTGCGTGAGTTGACAAAAAATCTAAACCAAAAAGAGAATAGGGTTTAAGAAAGTCAATTCCAAACAGTCCCTGATTTACAAAGTAATCTGAATTGGTAAAGGCAGAAATACTTACTGGAATGACAAGGGTATACAAAGTAACTATGAACCCAATCACAATACCCAGAATGGCACCTTTGGACGAACCTCTGTTCCAAAATAGACCAAGAAAAAATGAGGGAGCGAGTTGGCTAATTATTACAAACGATACAAGACCTATAGAATAGAGAGAAAGTGGAACTGAAAAATAGTAATAGAAATAGTAGGAGGCGAGGATAATCACGAAAATAGATACTCTTCGTATTCCCTTAATATACAAAGCGTTTTTGTCATTTTGGTTTCTACTGAACCTATCCAAAAATCCATAGGGAATAACTAAGTTGTTACTCACCATAGTGGATAGAGCGAGTGTGGAAACTACCACCATGGAAATCACTGCTGAAAAACCACCAATGAACACCAAACTTGCCAAGAAGTAATTCTCCTGCTTGAGCGGTAGCAATAAGGTAAAGTACTCGGAGTTGATGGAGTTGCCGAAAGTTACCAAACCTCCCCAAGCAATAAAAATCACGAAAATATTAAATAGTAGAAGGTAGAGAGGAAATAGCCAAATGGCTTTTTTAAGGTGTTTTTCTCTGTTGTTTTCTACGACCGAAACCTGAAATTGACGAGGTAGTAGAAAAATAGCAAAAAAGGAGAGTAGGATTGTGAAAAACCAATTGAATCCGTTCTCAAACCCGTCCATTGTAGTTATTTTTTTAAAGCTGACAGAGCTAGAAACTTGATCGTAAATGTCTTCAGTTCCTTCAAAGAGAAAGAAAGTAACATAGATACCAATAGTAAGAAAAAACAATAATTTAATTATTGATTCGAAAGCAACAGAAGCAACAATTCCTTTGTGTTTTTCCGAAGCATCTGTTTTTTGAGTACCAAAGAATGTGGCAAATACAGCAATTAACAGAGCAATGTAAATGGTGTAATCACTAAATACTTTTGTTTTCTCAATAGAAACATTGTGCGTCATTATTTCAAAAGTTTCAGCGATAGCTTTGAGTTGAAGCGCTATGTATGGCACAGTTCCTAGTACGCAAATGACGGTAATAAGAGCTCCCAAAAATCTATTGTTTCCATAGCGCAATGAGATAAAATCAGCAATTGAGGATATTTTGTGTTGCTTCGATATTCGAATTATCTTACGAAGAATTAGAATCCAAAAAGGAGCGGCAATTACGGGACCCAAATAGATGGCGAGAAAACTAATGCCAGATGTTGCTGCAACTCCCACACTTCCGTAATAAGTCCAGGCAGAACAATATACTGCTAGAGAAAGGGTGTAAATATACGGATTGTTTACCCATTTACTTGTTGCTCTTTTTTCGGCAATAAACGCAAGTAGAAAGAGGATACCAAGGTAAAGAATGATAATGGTAAAGAGTGAAAGACTACTCATAATGTCTTTTTAAAATAAAAAAGGAAAGAAGGATAGAAATGAGCCAAACCGAAAATACGTAGAAATAAAATACGGGAAAACCTAGAATAGATTCTTGGGAATTAAAAAGAAAAATCAAAGGAATATTAAAGGTTGCAACTAACACAATTGCTAAAACGATTAATTTTTGTTCATGTCTTTTTTTCATGAGAATAAATATAGGTTTTTTAAACGAAAAAACAGCATTGAGAAGATTCCCAATGCTGTTGATTAGAGTTGTTATTTTAAATTAATGGCTCTGAGCTTCATCTGCTCCACTTGGGATACGGATGCTTTCTACCATTTCTTGTACTTCTGTAGGAGGGGCAGGAGTAAGTCGAGATACCACTACAGATATTACCACGTTTACGATCATTGCAACTGTACCAAAACCTTCCGGTGAAGTTCCGAACCACCATTCTGACTGAGGCAATGGATCCATTACTCCAACAAGTCCAGTTTTGAATCTAATCATGTAAAATAACATGAGTGAAATTCCTACAACCATTCCGGCAATTGCTCCTTCCTTATTCATTCTTTTGTCAAAAATCCCAAGAATAATGGCCGGGAAGAAAGAAGCAGCTGCTAATCCAAATGCTAAAGCAACCACAGCAGCTACGAATCCTGGTGGGTATATTCCAAATAGTCCTGCGATAATTATGGCAACTAAAATTGAAATTCTCGCAACTATTAATTCTCCTTTATCAGAGATGTCTGGCTTAAATTGCTTCTTTACCAAATCGTGAGAAACTGAAGTTGAAATTACAAGTAATAATCCAGCGGCTGTAGATAAAGCGGCTGCAATTCCACCAGCTGCAACTAAGGCAATAACCCAATTTGGTAGATTTGCTATTTCTGGATTTGCAAGTACCATAATGTCTCTATCCACGTATAATTCGTTTCTTTCTTCAGGATTAGGGTTTGAAATCACTCTTTCTTGAAATAATCCTCGAGAAGGTTCACCATTCGCATCATAAACAAAATTTGGTTTCTTTCCAATGATTGACTTTCCGTTTACATATTGAATAGCTCCATCCCCATTTTTGTCGCTCCAAGCAATCAGGCCTGTGTTTTCCCAATTATTAAACCACTGTGGCATGTCTTCATACTTTTTGTCGCTCACTGTTTCGATTAAGTTTGTTCGAGCAAATACTGATACAGCTGGAGCAGCGGTATATAGAATAGCGATAAGCAATAAGGCGTACCCCGCAGATTTTCTTGCATCTTTTACTTTAGGAACGGTAAAGAATCTTACTATAACATGTGGCAGTCCTGCTGTTCCCACCATGAGTGCCATCGTTATTGCAAATACGTCCCAAGTAGATTTGCTTCCGCTTGTATACTCTTTAAATCCTAATTGGGTGTGAAGAGAATCTAATTTGTCAAGTAAGTAGGTTCCATCTTCTACTTTTCCGCCCATTCCAATTTGTGGAATTGGATTCCCCGTCATTTGCCATGAAATAAATACTGCAGGCACTAAAAAAGCAAATATGAGAACACAATATTGTGCCACTTGTGTGTAGGTAATTCCTTTCATTCCGCCTAAAAAAGCAAAAACCAGAACTACCGTCATTCCAATGATTACTCCAATCGTAATGTCTACTTGCAGAAATTGAGAAAACACGATTCCCACTCCTCTCATTTGACCTGCTACATAGGTAAACGAAACAATTAATGCACAAAATACCGCTACGGTACGTGCTACATTTGAATAGTATCTATCTCCAATAAAATCGGGAACTGTAAACTTTCCAAATTTACGAAGATAGGGGGCTAGCAAAAGAGCCAAAAGCACATATCCACCTGTCCATCCCATTAGATAAACCGATCCGTCATACCCCACGAATGAAATAATTCCCGCCATGGAAATAAAAGAGGCTGCACTCATCCAATCTGCCGCAGTTGCCATTCCATTGGCTAAAGGTGAAACACCACCTCCAGCAACATAAAATTCCTTGGTTGATCCAGCTCTCGCCCATATTGCGATTCCAAAATAAAGGGCAAATGTTACCCCAACCAATATCCAGGTCCATAATTCTACACTCATAATAGTTTGTTTTTAAATAATTTTTATTCCGTTTGTTTTATTCGTCAAATCCGTATTTTTTATCCAGTTTGTTCATTAATCGTACATAGACAAAAATGAGAACTACAAATACATAGATTGATCCTTGTTGGGCAAACCAAAACCCTAGTTTAAATCCTCCTAATGAAAATTCATTTAAAGCATCTTTAAAAAGTATTCCCGCCAGGTAGGAAACTGAGAACCATATTGCTAAAAGAATCGTGAGGTATTTCACATTTTCTTTCCAATAGGCGTTTGCATGTTTCTGTTTTTCTTCCATTGTTGAGGTTTTTTATAAATAAATCATTGCTTGAAGTCTCACTGTTCCTTGATTGGTAGACCCAAACTCTTGTTTTTGATATTCTAAAGTTAGTTTTGAATTATGTCCGCTCATGTAGGCGTTTATTCCTACTCCCAGTGTGGTACGGTTGTCGGTTGAAGCATCGTAAGAGTGATTTCCGTAAGATACATAGGGTTGAAACCTAGTTTTAGCCTTGTCGCCAGGTAAAACGTAGCCCAAATGACCGTAAATCATAGTTCCCGTGCCATAAGCACTGAATAAATAATCGGTACCGTAGTCGTTAAATTGTACGGTTCCATAAGCTGTGATTGCTGCATTTTTATTGCCAATTGGCGCTTCATAAAAAGCATCTACAGCGAACAGTGCTACGTTTTCTCCACTCAAGTTTCCTGCGGAGTCAGATACTGCTGAACCATTTGGATGAAGGTGAAAACCTGCACCAATGTTGAAAATTCTTTTTGCTCCTAGGTAGCTTCCTACTTTGTATGGTAAAAAGTTCGATTCCTGATCTAAGAAATTGTATTCAAAATATCCAGCATAGGCAAATCCAGCCGTAGCAGAACCAAGGAGTCTTTTTCCTCCGTAAACTGCAGTTCCAGATGTATCTGGCGTTCTGGAATCTAAAGAGTTTGTCATAGCGTCATTGATAGCAACACGGTATTGAAGTTTTCCGAATTTTCCTTTTCCAAATACTCCCATGTGTCGGGCAAACTGATCAGACAATCCAATTGTACTCCATGACTGACGGTTGTTATCGAGAGTAAGCATATTTAATGTACTTTGATTGTTGAGTCTGGATATTCCATTGAAATAGTGGAGACCGGCTCCTACAGTATGGTTTTTGTTGATAGAGTATTGCCCCCAAAAATCATGGAAAAAGAGTTGAGATCTGTCTCCTGTTCCAATAGGACTCATATTGTTTGCGTTTAAACTGTTTAGCCCAAAATGAGATAGAATTAAAAACTTATCTGTAATTTGCGAGTACATGAGTACACGTGCTCGCCTTAAGTTGAAACTCAATTGATTTTGATTGGGTGCAACAAATTCATCATAATTGGCTTGAACTTGCGCCCACGAAATGAAACGCAGGTACTTTTTACCCGTTTCATCGAATTTAATTTTGTAACCTCCTTCGTAATCGGGAGATCCTTGTGAATAGGAATAATGAGTTGAAAGGAAGACCCCGCAACTCATTATAAGTAATAGTTTTTTCATAAGACATTTTTGATTTTATGGTTAATAAATTAGTCCTTGTGTGCGGAACTAAACTATTAACAAAATGCAATGAAAAAAAAACAACTATAGTTATTAGTTAATTAATTATAGTTAGTCTCTAAATCTCTCCCATTTTATAAGCATAAATTTGTCTCCAAGCTCAGTAACAACAACGCCTGCTCCTGATATGTTTTCAGTTTTTTGAAAAAAAATAGCTAGTTCATTTGCGTTTAATATCTTATAAGTGGGATGGTAATTTGAATTATAGGGACGCTTTATATTGTATTTTTTCACCCAGTTGAGTACTGTGACATGGGAAATCCCTAAAATTCTTTCAATTTCCCTATAAGTTAAGCCTTCTAAATAGAGTTGAAGGGCTTTGTTGACATAATAATCATCAATTTTTTTTCCTAGTTTATTTACACTAAAATAGTAGTTACACTCCTTACATTTAAAGCGTTGTCTATTGTTTACAATGCCACTTTTGATGTAGGATTCTGAAGAGCAATTTGGACAGGAATTCATAAAACTATATTAATTAAGCATAAATATAACAATTTAGCATAAATATAGTTGACTATCAGTTTTATTTTTAATAAAAAACCCGAATCTCATTTCTGAAATTCGGGTTTAGTTATTTTATAGGTAAGAGGATTACATCATTCCAGGCATTCCTCCCATTGGTGGAGCTGCATGATGGTGATCGTCTTCTTTTTCTGGTATATCTGTAATGACACATTCCGTAGTGAGCAACATGCTTGCTATAGAAGCGGCATTTTCTAGGGCTACCCTACTTACCTTTGCAGGATCAATAACTCCAGACTTTAGTAAATTTTCGTATTTGTCTGCTCTTGCATTGTATCCAAAGTCTTTTTTACCTTCTTTGATTTTCTGAACCACCACTGATCCTTCTCCGCCAGCGTTAGAAACAATTTGTCTCAACGGCTCCTCAATAGCTCTTCGGATAATTGCAATTCCAGTTGCCTCATCATCGTTGTCTGCCTTCACAGAATCCAATGCTGAGCTTGCTCTGATATACGCAACTCCTCCACCTGGCACTATTCCTTCCTCTACTGCAGCTCGGGTAGCATGAAGTGCATCGTCTACTCTATCTTTTTTCTCTTTCATTTCTACTTCAGTAGTTGCTCCCACATAAAGTACGGCAACACCACCAGCTAATTTTGCGAGCCTTTCTTGAAGCTTTTCTCTGTCGTAATCAGAAGTTGTGCTTTCAATTTGCGCTTTAATTTGTCCTACTCTTGCAGATATATCATCTTTCTTTCCAGATCCATTGATGAGGGTTGTATTGTCCTTGTCGATTTCGATTTTATCTGCTGAACCTAACATTTCAAGAGTTGTGTTAGCTAAAGTCAATCCCGTTTCTTCAGAAATAACTGTTCCTCCTGTAAGTATGGCGATATCATCTAGCATTGCTTTTCTTCTGTCTCCAAATCCAGGAGCCTTCACAGCTGCTACTTTCATCTGACCTCTTAGTCTGTTTACAACCAATAATCCTAGTGCTTGTGATTCTATGTCTTCAGCAATAATAATCAAGGGTCTTCCAGTTCCGACCACAGTCTCTAAAATTGGGACGATGTCCTGAATGTTGGATATTTTTTTATCGTAAATTAATAGGTACGGGTTGTCATACTCTGTAATCATTTTTTCTGCATCAGTAACAAAGTAAGGAGATAGGTACCCTCTATCGAATTGCATTCCTTCTACTACTTCTACATAGGTTTCTGTTCCTTTTGCTTCTTCAACAGTAATGACACCTTCTTTAGTAACTTTTTTCATTGCTTCTGCAATCAAAGCTCCAATTTCTTTGTCATTGTTTGCCGATACAGTTGCAACTTGTTCAATCTTTTTGTTGTCGGCACCAACTGCTTCTGAAAATCCAGCCATTTCTTTAATGATTGCCTCAACTCCTTTGTCAATTCCTCTTTTCAAGTCCATTGGATTCGCACCTGCTACTAAGCTTTTGAGCCCTGTATTGATAATGGATTGAGCTAACACTGTAGCTGTTGTGGTACCATCTCCTGCTAATTCTGCAGTTCTGGAAGCCACTTCTTTTACCATTTGAGCTCCCATGTTTTCCACGGGGTCGGTCAATTCTATTTCTTTCGCTACTGAAACTCCATCTTTTGTAATGTGTGGAGCCCCGAATTTCTTATCGATTACTACGTTTCTTCCTCTAGGTCCTAGAGTTACTTTCACTGCATTTGCTAGTTTGTCAATTCCTTTTTTAAGGCTTTCTCTAGCTTCTAAGTCAAATGTTATTTGCTTTGCCATTGTTCTAATTTTTTTAAATGTGATTAATAAAAGTTACCCATTCCCAAATTCTTATTCAAAGACTGGGACAAATTGTTTCTTACAGGAACAAAATTTTTAGGGTTAGATTTTTTTTAGTGAGCGGTTATGCTAAAATTCCGAAGATGTCCGCTTCTCTCATAATGAGGTAAGTTATACCGTCTAATTTTACTTCGGTGCCCGAATATTGGCCATATAACACTGTGTCGCCAGACTTTACAGTCATTGGCTCGTCCACTTTACCTGGTCCGGCAGCAACAACTTTTCCTTTCAAAGGTTTTTCTTTAGATGCATCCGGAATAATGATTCCAGAAGCTGTTTTTTCTTCAACCGGAACTGGCTCTATGACAACTCTATCCGAGAGAGGTTTGATGTTTACTGACATAATTTTTAATTTTTTTTGGTTAATACTTCATAAAAAATACTGATTTCGTTGTTGCACTTTTTATGCCAACTATTGGATTGACAAAAATCTTCATTTTCTTTCTGAAAAAATTTCGGATTCAGTGTCATTCTGTCACAAAATTAGGAAGTAAATGTAGCGAAATATTCCGCCAATCGAGGACAATTTCTATTTATCTAAATAAAAATCTTTTGTCAGCTTTTTGTGTTCTTGGGAGTAAACACCCTGCGACTCATAGACGCAAAACTCTTGCTGTTTGACCACAACTTTTTCATGACCATAACTCATCATAACACGGTTTACGATTTTGCTTGGATTGGGTTTGATAAAAGCGATTGTCGTTAGATGTAACTCTTTATCTCTGCAGAGAGAAAGGAAAATTTCACTTTCTTTTTTTGGAAGGATAACCGAGAACAAACCTTTGTCTGACAAGTTTGATTTTGCGAACTCAATTAATTCCATAAAGGTGAGTGAAGTTGTATGCCTTGCTTGAGATTTATTGTTGTCCCTGTTTTTTAAATCATTGATGAAATAAGGAGGGTTGGAGATAATCAGGTCTATCGGTTGGTTGGGAGTAAACTCTTGAAGCGGTAAATTTACGGCTTCAAGCCTTTTTCTATATGGAGAATTTTTAAAATTTATTTTTGATTCTTCGAAGGCATTTTTTTCAATTTCTATTCCCGTCATTTCAATTTTGGGATTTCTTTGAGTAATCATCAATGCCAAAATTCCCGTTCCAGAGCCAATGTCTAATCCAATTTTCGCACCTTCAGGAATTTCTGCCCAAGCACCGAGTAATACCGAATCGGTGTTTACTTTCATAGCACTTTTTTTGTTTTGAACGGAAAATTGTTTGAAATGAAATGTGGACATTAACTTTCAGTTTTATGAGTCATTTAGAACTAGATTCAGAATCTCGCAGAGGATATTTCACGATTAATTCTCACGTAATATTCCAATGAATAAAGATGCTGAAATAAATTCAGCATGACAATTAATAGGATGGGAATTCAAGCTACAAATCTACCAACCCATCAGGAATTTCGATATAGATTTTTTGATTCTTTTTATCGAGCTCAAGCATTAAGTTAAGCGGAACAAGTACTTCTTTTCCGTTTATGAGTATCTCAGCAACGGGATTATTGGGTAAATCGTACACTTCCACAATCTCTCCTACTTCTTCGTCTTCTTCATCAAAAGCCGTGAAGCCGACAATTTCATGAAAATAGAATTCGTCTTCATTTAGTTTAGGAAGTAAGTTGTCTGGCAAATACAAATTGCACTTCAGTAATTTTTTAGCTTGCTCTTGGGTATCAATTCCTCTGAATTTTATTCGTACAAAATGATTCAGCTGCGGTTCTAATTTATCTATAGAATAAGGGACAAGATTTCCTTTTTCTTCGATGAAGAGTGTCTTCAGGTTTTCAAATAGATTCGGTACCTCAACATCAAATCGGGCTACAATTTCTCCCTTAAATGAAAAAACCTTGGAGATGACTCCAAGGTTAAAATATTCATCAAATTTCATCATAGAAATTTATTCTTCTTCATCTGTTGTAGTAGCTTCTTCAGCTGGCGCTTCTTCTACTGGTGCGTTAGCAGCGGCAATAGCAGCAGCTTGTGCTTCTTTCACGGCAGTTTCAGCTTTCAATCTTTCAGCAGCTATTTTGCTGGCTTTTGCAGCAACACTATCGGCTTGCTTCGTATTTTTTGCTTCTTTTTCTTCTACCCAAGCAGTAAATTTTGCTTCAGCTTCCTCAGCAGTCATAGCACCTTTTTTCACTCCTCTCATTAAGTGTTTTTTGTACATAACTCCTGTGTGAGAAAGAATGTTTCTTGCAGTATCAGTTGGTTGTGCACCATTGTTCAACCATTTCATGGCTAAATCAACATCTAAATCGATTGAAGCTGGTGTTGTAATTGGATTGTATGTTCCAATTTTTTCAAGAAATTTTCCATCTCTTGGTGCTCTGCTGTCTGCAGCTACGATGTGGTAAAAAGGTCTTCCTTTTC
>CBFHPW010000027.1:28215-28304 GCA_965657945.1 Flavobacteriales bacterium | reverse complement strand
TTATTGGTTGCAGAAGTAGGATCTGTCATTAACATGGAAGCATTCCCACCAAAATCGGTCATGGTGTAATCAACTGTAGTATCCTCAAA
>CBFHPW010000027.1:0-28116 GCA_965657945.1 Flavobacteriales bacterium | reverse complement strand
AGAAGCAGTACTAATTGTAGTACCTGCCCACGTTTGCGCACCAGCTGTTTTGATTACTCTCATCACCTTATTGGTTGCCGAAGTAGGATCTGTCATTAACATGGAAGCATTCCCACCAAAATCGGTCATGGTGTAATCAACTGTAGTATCCTCAAAGGTAACAGGCAAGTCAATTTGAGACAGTGCAGGAGGAGGAGAAGTAACAAACATTACGTCATCAAAATAGAAAGTATCTTGAGCTCCAGCGGTATTAAAGTCAAAGAATATGGAAGCCATATTATATGTATTCGCAGTATTAAGCGGAGCGCCAGCAGGGGAAGCAAAGTTAAAAGTAAGTGTGTCCCAACCACCTGCAACGGTAGTTACAGCGTCTGTTTCACAGTTGATAGCACCATTCGAAGCATCTTCTACTTTTAATCTAACAGTTTTACCAGCAGCAGCAGACCAAACTTTTACAGTCATTAACGTATCGTTAGCAGTAAACGGAATCGCAGAAGCAAAACCAGAAGCAGTACTAATTGTAGTACCTGCCCACGTTTGCGCACCAGCTGTTTTGATTACTCTCATCACCTTATTGGTTGCCGAAGTAGGATCTGTCATTAACATGGAAGCATTCCCACCAAAATCGGTCATGGTGTAATCAACTGTGGTATCGTCAAAGGTAACAGGCAAGTCAATTTGAGAAAGTGCAGGAGGAGGAGCCATTGGCCCAGATATGGAAACAGAATCTAAACCAAATCCTAACGCATCACTGAATCTAGATGAAATAATAAATTCCAAACTAGTACATCCTGCCGGTGTTATCACTGAATCTTCATACAACGTAAATACAGTATCAGTTAAATCCTGATAAGGAGTATATGACGTGTAAGTTGAATTTGTTAAGTCATACAAACTAACTCTGACACTAGTTGTATCACCTGGTACGGTTTTTAACCACATTTTTATGGTGTATTTGGTTCCAGGGACTACTGTAACAGCTTGAGTCGTAAATCTTTTATGACTACTCGATGAGCTAACAAGGTTAGCATAGGAAGTACCATGGATAGCTCCAGTTGTAACTTCGGTAACATTTGAACTCGTTATACTTGTTTTTGAGCCAAAGAAATCGGTCGGATTTCCACCACTCCAAGAAGATAAATCACTTTGGAATACAACTTGTCCAAATGACGCATTTACCATGAAGGCAGCGGTAATAAGTGTAATTAAATTTTTCATGTCTTATTTTTTAACTGATTTAATAATTTTTTTAGTCGTAAGTCGTCCTTCCTTGTCTTTTATCTGAATAAGATAGGAACCTTCATTTAATATTGATAGGTCTAATTCAATTCTATTTGAGTTTATCTGAGTAAAATACCGAATTCGTTTTCCAGTAAGATCCATTAAGGTAACTTCTGATAATTGGTTATCACTCGAGATTGTTAACTGGTCACTAAAAGGATTTGGATATAAACTAAGTTTTGCAATTCCATTGTTTTCTTTCTGACTAGTTGAGTTATCCTTGAAAAACTCAAAATTATCGATGTGAATGGTGTCCACAGTTGATGTAGCTGGGTTTAAAAGAAGAACAAAACTAGTTAATTCAATAGTTGGTGAAATGGAAGTTAAATCCATTTCGAAAGTTGCCCAATTTGTTGAAGTGGGAACGGTAAAGGTTGTGTCTTTTAAGTTATTTCCTGCATTATCTTGCATTACCATCATAAAATCGCAAGTGGCATTTGGGTTGTAAAGATCGATTCGGGCCTTATTGAAAGTGGTAGAATAGAAACTATGATTAAATGAACCCCCAAAAGCTCCGTCATTGGTTGGTGGAGTGTATTTGATGAACTTTCCGCAAATAGCAGAAGTGTTTATTCCTGATTGGGATGGATTAGTTTCTGACTGTAAATGAGTTCCATTCGCAAAAGTAAAGGCAACATTTCTCTGACATTCATAGTCTTCACCAATGGATGTATCTATAGCTACTGAAGAGCAAGGGTCCAACATGTCAGGTCCCATGATGTCATCGAATAGATACGTGTCAGAATTGTAACTGTTTGGGTCAAACAGTATGACCATTCTACTTACGCTTGTATCAGCTACAGTTGGATCGGGCCTATTAACTAAATTAAAAGTGAGTGTTTCCCAACTATTGGCTACCGTAGTTACAGCAGTGTACTCGCTATGACGTCCAGTTGGAAAATTTGTCGGTTGTGCGGTGGTCTTGTTCTCCAGAGTAATTTGAATAGTTTTACCAACCACCGGGCTGTAAACTTTCATGGTCATTTTTTTTGTACCAGTCCTGTAATCGGAAACGCTTCCTATTTTGTTGGTACCTGAGGGCTCTACTAAAATTACATCATATTGCGAACCTGAGCTACGAGCGTATTGAGCGCAAAGTGTGCTCGTATTTACACCGGTCGTTGCTGGATTGGAAAAGGTTTGATTAAAAATAGATCCATTGAAAAACGGGTAAGTAACTTTTCCTTGAACATCAAAATCATCCCATGAACTCTGGCATAATACGTTGATTGGGAAATATATAAGGCTTAATAAAATAAGAAAGAGTAAACTTTTTTTCATGAAAATGCGTTTTAAATTGATTTGTAAATGAGAACTTTTATGGTTCTCCCTTATTGTTATTTTTACAATTAGTAAGAACGAATATAATAAATTAAATTTTCAGAAACAACTTTACTCTACGATGATGGATTTTTTGAGGTTCCCTACGTTTAGGATAAAACAGCCGGGTTCCACCATCCATTTGTTTTTATTATTTACAAAAGCTAATTCAGAAATTGGAATTGAAAAGTAAATAGTTTCTGTCGTATTTGCTTTGATTAGTTTTTTCTTAAACCCTCTCAGTCTTTTTACACTTGGTGTAATGGAAGCCACCGTATCACTGACATAAACCTGAATAACTTCCTTCCCATTTATTTCGGAGTTGTTGGTAATGTCTACTGAAAATGATAAGGTGTCATCTTGATTGAAAGTAGAGTCAGAAAGGACTAAATTGGAATACCAAAAGTTGGAATAGCTAAGTCCATATCCAAATTCCCACTGAGGGTTGAATCCTGTCTTACCAAAATCCTTATCAAATACCTCGGTATATTTGTGGTCATAAGTTAGTAGAGACCCAGTATGTCTGGGGTAGGTAAATGGTAATTTTCCCGATGGGTTAGTTTTTCCAAATAGAATTTGTGCTAAAGCTTCGCCTCCAAAATCACCAGACAAGTACGTATGCAATACAGCATTGGAATGAGCTACAACGGATTGAAGAATTCGAGGTCTATTTAGACTCATAACTAGAACAATGGGCTTATTGATTTTGCTTAGTTCGGTTACTAATTCAATTTGAGCGTCAGGTAAATTTAAATCCTCTATATTTCCTGGGATTTCAGTACCTGGTAATTCTCCAACACATAGTACTATTACCTCTGAAAGCTTTGCTTTGGCAATAGTTTTTTTCAAATTTGATTTTTCAGTGAGCGTGGCTCCCTCTGAATAAAGTACCTTTCCTTTGCTTTGTTCTTTAATCGCTTGGAAAAATGTTTTTGCTCCTTTGGTGTTGTAGGAAGAATCTAATCCTTGCCATGTATGTGTCCATGCTCCGTTTTGAATGGTAAGAGAATTTGCCGCAGGGCCGCATACCAAAATCGATGTATTTTCCTCCAAGGGTAATATGTTCTCTTCATTTTTTAATAAAGTTATTGATTCTAACGCAGTGTTAAGAGCAATTTCTTGGTGTTCTTTTGAACCAAATTTTTCATAATATTCAAAGTCTGGAATGGGAGTTTCAAGTAGACCAAGTTGTTTTTTTACCCAAAGTATTCTTCTACACGATTCATCTAGTCTACTTTCAGGAATTTCTCCGCTTTTCACCAAATCAATTAATGCGCGGTTAAAAGAATAGTCATTCGGAGTCATACTCATATCTATCCCAGCAAGAATAGAAATTTTGACTGCTTCCCTCATATCTCGAGCCACTTTGTGATTGGTGTATAATTTAATAATATCCTCCCAATCGGTTACAGCGAGCCCTTTGAATCCGAGTTCATCTCTCAGTAAATTTTTCAGAATGAGCGCGTTTGCATGAACTGGTAGGCCATTGATTTCTCCAGAGTTAATCATTACGGTAAGTGCATTTTCTTGAATTGCTTTTTCAAAAGTGGGCAAGTAATATTCTCTCAATTGCCTCTCTGGTATCCAAGCTGGAGTTCTGTCTTTCCCCGAAAGTGGAGTGCTGTAACCTAAAAAGTGTTTCATACAAGAAGCAACTTTTTCTGGGTTAGAAGGATCTGTACCTTGATATCCTCGGATGCAAGCTTGGGTCATTTTTTTTGCTAAAAAAACATCTTCTCCATAAGTTTCAAAAAAACGTGACCAAAGTGGTTGTCTACCAATATCCAAAACGGGCGAAAAATTCCATGGTATTCCAGAGGCTCTACATTCGTAGGCCGTTACTGAGGCTGCTTGTTGAACAAGTTCGGGATTCCAGGTTGCAGCTTGACCAATTTGCTGAGGAAAAAGTGTAGCATCTACCGTGTAATTTACTCCGTGAATTGCGTCAATTCCATAAATTATTGGGATTTTATTCCCTTGTGAGATAGCCTTTGTTTGTATTTCAGTTATTATCTCCTGCCAATGGGCTCTTGTATAGGTATGTCCTCCTACATTGAGAATAGAACCAACATAATAATGATTGATGGCTGAATCTAATTTTGTACTATCCAGTTGATGAGGTACTTCGAGGTTATACAATTCTCCTTTGGAAATAACATCGATATTGATTTGAGTCATTTGTCCCACTTTTTCTTCAATCGACATGTTTGAAATTAGGGATTCAATGTCCGAGTCAGAGTTGGAAGATTCAGAAGTACTGGTTTGACACGAATAGAGCAATAGCCATATCCCGAACCCGAGTAAATAGTTTGTTTTGAGAGTAAACATTATTTTGTAATTTTAATTTCATCTATAAATACTTCGCCAAATGAAGTTCCCTCAAAGGTGATTTGTTTGATTTGATCAAGGACAAAGTCTTTTTCTTTCAGATCTAAATTTTTTAGTTGAATCACTATATGTTGCCATTCTTTATTAGCTGATATTTGCTCATTTTCATTGGAAAACAACTTGGTTTTATGTCCTTTGAAGTCTTCGATCATCACTATAAATTCGCTATTTTCTGACGACTTTAGTTTAAAATGAATGGCGGAGGTTTCATTTACACCTCTTAAATTGATAGCGTACCAACCATTCCAATTAACTCCCCATTTGGCCCAATCACAGTTTTCTGAATCGTATTTCCAATGGATTTGAGTATTTCCAAGGGAATCTTTCATTTCTTTTAACTCTTGGCAGGTATTGTTCTGGTATCCCCAAACATCTTCCTCAAAATTCCCTTTTCTATACACAGTTTGGTTAAACGCTCCTTTCGGTTTCATTTGCTCAACCAACAAACGAGATGTTGCATACTCTTCTTTTGAATACTCTATTATTTCTAATTCATCGATGTAAAATGATCCAGAACCTTCAAGCTGAAACTGCATTTGTTTGATGGAAAAGATATCTACTTCTTCCGGGTCAATCGGAAAATGCCACAATGGAACGATAATTTCTTTCCAGGTTGTATCTATTTCTAGTCCATTTAGGTATTTACCGGCATCAATAAAATAATAACTTCCACCACCAGAAAAATCCTCAAGGTTGGCTACGATTGGAATCGCTTTTGCAGTGTTGGATTGGGTTCGCACGAAAAATCTGAGGGCTTTTGTAAATCGGTCATTACTTAGGTCTACAGGTTGCCAGTTATTAAAACTGTTGCCAAAACCTATCCATTCGCATTCCCCTTTATTCCAATCTAATTTTATACTAGATTTCCCTGAATAGGCAACAGAATTTGTTATTTCAAAATTTCCGCAATCAAATAATGAGTTCCACATGGTACCTTTACCCTCGCTGAAAATGACTTGAGAATAATTTTCTTTTGGTGCAGGTTGCTCGTATTTGTCATATAGCACCTGTTCTTTCAGTTTTATGCTCTCACAATTGTAAATAATTAAAACACACGATATGATAAAAATTTTTCTCAAGGAGTGTAAGGTTTATTGGTTGTAAAAATTAAGTGGTCTATTAATGCTTTGGCATTTCCGTTATCCTTATTTGCCAAATAAAAGACGTTGATCGAAACAAGTTTGGAAGGTTCTGGAAGACCGTTTCCATTAGTTGAAATTTGATTTCCATCTTCATCAAATTGAATATCAGAATATTTATAACTGACCAAATTCCAACCGCCTTGTTCATACCAATACTCATAAATGAAACGATCTTCAGTAGCTTCATCAAAAACCCCATCACCGTTGTCATCCTCATCAAACCAAAACTGTAAAAAAGTATTTCCAATCCCAGTGTTTTCAAGTGGTTTGAATGCCATATTGAAATACAAATTGGAGGCAGAAGCAGGTAAACCAAATGTTCCAGAATTAGGTTTTACCATGACAGATCCAATCGCCCAATCCCAAGGAACTGTTCCGTTAAATCCGTAGTGACAATTTCCTTTGGCAGATTCTCCTGTACCACAATCTATTTGTCCTCTTACTGTTGTTTGGTTAAATTTACTCCAATTAGCTCCTTCTCCGTTCTCGAAACTTGTAATGAGGTATCCATTATCAATTTTTGTGTTAGTGATTGAAACTGTGTCATACAATACGGGAGAGTTTTCTTCTTTTGGAAAAGAGATTTCTATAAAAGCATTTTCTAATCCGAATCCTGGAAAAGTATTGGCTCCGCCATCCCATGCAGTATTGTCTGTACTTAGTATTCTATCTGTTCCTGTCAAGGTTCTTTTGGCGCCAGTTGTTTCTCCTGTAATGGTGATTACCCAGGAAGTGTTTTTGGACAATTCACCGCTAAAAAACAACTCGTTATCACTCGGGAAATCTGCTGTATTTTTGTTTATTTTGATCGTTTCAACAATGGAAAAAGGGCCAAATAAGTCATTTAAATTTGGACCATCAAAATTGTTGGAATCTTCTTTTCTACAAGAAGAAGAAAACAAGATTACTATCAGTAGTAGGGTTATTTTTTTCATAGTTTAAAAGAATAATGAGTAAAGAAATGAAAATTGTGAAATTCCGTAATCGACAGAATTTGAATTATTATGTTGTATATCGAATACTTGGTATTGTAAAGATAAGGTGTTTTTATCGCTGAATCTATACCTCATTCCAGCAGCATAAGTATTTTCTGTAAATTGATAATCAATCACATCAAAATTGACAACAGTATTAAACTGATTTCGTTGATTTACATAAGCGGTTCCATTTACAAGCCAAAGCTTTGTACCAACAAGCAGATCAAGTTTTTGGGCGAATTCCCACGATATTCCTGCATCGATGAAGGTGCTATTTAGATTTCCTTTTTCGTATTCTTCCCCATTTCGAGTCGTGTTTTCATATCGCAGTCCTAAATCCACTTTCAATTGTTTTTTCCAACCAAAGAAATCATTTATGTAGAGATCAGTTCCAGCAGTAAGCAGAATAAAGTTCTTCTTATTAACGGTACCAGTTCCTCGCGATTGACTCATAAAAGAAGCATTTAAAAAGCTGTTTCTGAATTTAACAGAATCAGTTCTCAGTAAATTTACATAAATTCCTCTTCTGTTGGGAGTGGCAATGCCGTAAGGCGAGATATTGTTGTATCCAGCAAAATAGGGAAGGAGCTGTTCGTTGATTTTGAACGAATTTTCTGTATTTCCGCTTATCATGTCTGTATAGCTTATTTGTCGCCCTACAGAACTATTGGTGATTTGCTGATAAAGGCCAGGGAATCGAGAATAATCGATTCGTTTGGTTTGCGCTCCTGCCGAAAAGAAATCGGCTCCCACGTCTTTGTAGCCAAGCTCCATTTTTATGTTTTTATCTTTAATGTGAGCCACCAATGCCACATCATAAAACCAATCTTCAAGAGATTCAGGAGCTCTTGTGTCGTTGTAGTTGTTATAGCTAGTTCCTGAAATTCCTGCTTCTGATTTTAAACCCACTTTAATATTTTGAGTTATGTTTTTATTATATAAAATATCAAAAGTATGGACATTGTTTTTGTATTGGATACTATCTTGTATCGTTTCGGTAAGATCAACTACATTGACCGAATTTAATCCAATTGTTAAATTATCACTTTGTTTTATCTTAAGGGTACCACCTCCATACACACGCTCAGGCTCAGCTATTCCATCCGTAGGTCTTTGTCTGGTAATAAAGCCATTCACGTCAATCGAATTGATGTGTTTACCAAATTCCAATCCGAAATTCATTTTGGCACCTTGCATACGCCAAGTATTGTCATTCCCATAAAACATGTCATAGTGAACAATTTCTCTTCTTAAATCAAATACATCTCCTTCATTCACCACTCCTTCTTCTAGCGTATTGAACAGTGTGTAGGGTGTCATTTTGAGATCAATGTCTCCAATTTCATATTTCACAACATTCCCTGCAATTCCTTTTAACGATAATTGTCGAACATCAAAAGAGACGCCTCCTCCCCAAAAGCCTCCTAATTCGTTTCTTATTCGAAACATACCTATAACTTCGGTATTTTTGTTGGGAGTAAGGCTAAACCCTAAGTCTAATAAAGTGTGCCCATAATTGGCTTTACGGGTTGTAACAGAATCAAGAGATTCATCAAGATTCAGGTTGTTGGATAAAAAATAGCCTCGAGCAGCTCCATTTATCTGGAATTTTTTTTGCTGACCAATTACTAAATTGGCAGAGATAATCAATAAAAAAAGAAGTACTTTTCTGTTCATTAGAAAATAATTTTAAGTTCAATAGTAGTTTCATGACCTGAAAATTGATCAAGTTCAAAATTTCGGTCTTCTAAGGTAAAGTATCGGTGCCTTAAATAAATAGCAGTATTTTTTGCTAACATGTAATCGATTCCAAACCCCAAACCAATTCCCTCTTGGTTTCTTGGTTTATTTGATTCGATGTCTATTTCAGTAGAATAATTGGCTATTGCCCTTTCCCAACCTACATATTGGGATAATACAACCTTTGGATGAATCCGATAGTAACTCTCTAATTGGTGAGAATAAAATCGCAGATAGGCCTCTTCTGTGAATACCGTCACAGGAGAAAAATTAGTTTGAACTGAATTATAGGAGCCTAAATAAAATAAATGCCAAGGGTTCCCGAATAGATTTAATTTGTATTTTACTTGAGCTTCGATATTATTGAAATATTTGTCATTTACAACTTTTCCTTTGTTGTCTAAATCGTTTAGATTAATGGTTTGAAAAACATTTCTAAAAAGTACTGAAGTAGTATTGTAAGGCCCTACATTAGAGGGGAAGCTAAATCTCCAAAACCTGGACATTGTAAGCCCGTTTACTGCATGACCGAAAGAAATGTTGTTGTTTTTGTTGACAATTTCCTTGGCAATCCCGTTACCAATAGAGACGACAGCGTCTTTTATTTTGAATTCAGTATTGATATTTAGGCCTTGTCTGTTATTTGCCATTTGTCCCATTCCTAGCATGGCGCTTCCATTCTGCTGGAGCACTCCATTTGCTCCAATAACTTGATTGGCTCCCGAGGCAGCTGAAGTAGCCTCATTTACGGAAGTGTTTACAAATTCTGCGTTGTTGTTTACTACATCCGGGCTAATTCTGTAATAATGGAGTTCAATTGGGATTTTAGTTAAACTTTTTTTAAGGTTTAGCTTAAGAGATATCATTTCTCCAATTCCAAGATCTTGGAATTCATCCTGATAATGTCCGCCACCAATTTCTCCTAAAACAGAGAATTTTTTTTGGTCAAAAAAGAATTCACTCGTCAATATATTATTCGAGATAACTTTTGTGGCCAATACATCCGAATAGGTTTTTCTATTGAAACTGTTGATACTTATTTTATTTTTATTAAAAGTTTTGGTAATACTTCCAGCGACTACATTATTGGGGATGGTGTTGTCATAAAATTTTATAAAGTTATCCTTTGTACTGTCGTTCGAGACATTTGCTACATCTCTAAATGCGGATCCTGCATTTTGAGTTTTTCCATACATCACATTGAGGGATAAACCCAATGGTAATTCGGTTAAATCCAGAATAAATCCCTGCACAGCCTGCTGAGACCATCGTGTATCCTGCGAAATGGCTCCGTTTTTATAATAATCCTCATACCTTTTATTGATGTCGTTAAACTGCGGGTCCCATGGATTACGATCGAAAATACTATACCTGTTGTAACCTGCGAAAGATTTCATTGTTAGTGCAGTCATACTATGCCAATGTATTCCGCCTGCTTTTATTCCCACATTTCCAAATTTCGTTGTAAAATTTCCGTAGAGATTTATTCCAAGTTGCAAATTGTGATAATAGTCAAAGTTTCCATTGTTTTGGTTCCAAACAACTAAATCTGTACCAAAGGAAGTTCCCTTTGATGGCCTTCCCGACAAATTAAGAGTAAGTTCAGGGAGTTGAGATGCGTCACCTACAATAATGGATCTGTTTGGTAAGTACAAAGGTTGATCGTTCAATAAACCGTAGGCATAAGGGTTGGTAAATATTCTATGCTGAGCAAAAAACCGGTAATTTCCACTCACACTAAACCCTTCAAGCGGAGCTTTTTTCACAATAGTATCTTGTGCAGATAAGTGAAAAGTGAAGAATAGAAACAAATAGGGGTAAAGTGATTTCATGTTACCAGAATATTGTATAAAGTATGATTAGCATTAAAATTACTGCATAAGAAAGAATATTGTAAGTAGTGTCAGTTTTAAAAAATCCTTTTTCAATTTCAATTCCTTTTAGATCATCTTTCCCTTTATTTTGATTTAATGAGATGCCAATCATTATGAGACAAGTGGCCAAGAATGTGATAGACATTTGATGCATAAAGGGTAGGTTAGGGAAAAGGAGGTTGTTTTCCCATATTTGAGGACCAAATTTGAGATAAAATGCGATAGGAATTGAAACTAAAGCTCCAATAATTGCAGCTCTTGCCGTAGTTTTTTTCCAAAATAATCCGAGGATAAAAATGGCTAAAATTCCTGGACTAACAAGTCCAGTATATTCCTGGATAAACTGAAACACTTGATCAATTCCTCCTAAAATAGGGGCTAAAACGGCTGCTATAATTAAGGCAATTACTCCTGTTAATCGTCCTACTGTTACCAATTGCTTTTCTGAGGCCTCTTTGTTTATGAGTGGTTTGTATAAATCCATGGTAAAAATGGTGGCAGTGCTGTTTAACATAGAAGCTAATGAAGAAACAATAGCTGCGGCCAAAGCTGCTAATACCAGTCCTTTTAATCCCACTGGCACAAAGGTAGAAACAAGCCAAGGGTAGGCTTTGTCGTTCTGATGATTACCTGCTGCATCTAAAAATTCACTGGCAACATCTGGATTTTCTGTATACATTACATAGGCAATAATTCCAGGTATAATAACAATGAGTGGAACAATCATTTTCAAAATTGCAGCAAACACAATTCCTTTTTGTGATTCTTTGAGACTTTTGGCGGCAAAAGTTCTTTGGATAATATATTGGTTGAATCCCCAGTAATAGATGTTGGCGATCCATATACCTCCTACAAGGACCGCGATTCCCGGTAAGTTGTTATATTCCTTGTGGCCTTTTTCTAATATCATGTCAAATTTCTCAGGTGCTTTTGCGAATATATATTCCATACCTCCCCACAGTGAGTTATCTGGCGAAACATGATAAAGAGCGATTCCTGTGGTAATTAATCCACCGATAATAAGTATCCCTACTTGAATTACATCTGTCCAAGCTACAGAGGATAATCCTCCCCACACAGAATAGGCAGTGGTAAATAAGGCTAATACTATTATGCTTGAAAGAATTAACGAGCCATCTCCATTACCTATAATGGTATCCATTGCCGTTGCTCCCAAAAACAGAACGGCAGTTAAGTTTACAAATACAAATAAGGCAATCCAAAAAATTGCGATAATTGATTTTACTCTTGCATTGTATCGTTTTTCTAAAAATTGGGGAATGGTATAAAGACCTTTCTCAATAAAAATTGGCAGAAAGTATTTACCAACAATAATAAGTGTAAGAGCTGCCATCCATTCATAAGATGCAATCGCAAGTCCCACAGCAAAACCAGAGCCAGACATTCCTATGAATTGCTCAGCAGAGATATTTGCCGCAATAAGCGAGGCACCTACCGCCCACCAGGGAAGTGACTTACTCGCTAAAAAATAGTCGCTTGAATTGACTTCATCCGTCTTTTTTCTTGAGACAAAAAGCCCCACAAATAAAATTAAAATTGAATAAGTTACTAATACAATTATATCTAGTGTATCTAAGTTCATAAACTTGGCGTGTTGGTAAACTATTTTCTTACTTATTGTAGAAAAGACACTAAGTTAACAATTTTTTTATATTTCGAAGCTAAATCCTTCTTTTTTCAGTAATTCGTATTTTTCCAAATCAAAGCGATATAGTTTTGCAGGTCTGTGCGAAACGTTGGATTGAAATTTATCTGTTTCTTTTAAAAAATTCATTTGAAGAATTTTTTTTCGAAAATTTCGAGTATCTAATTTTACCTTTAATATCGCTTCGTACAAGGTTTGGATCTCAGTTAGGCTAAATGTTTGGTTTAATAGTTCAAAGCCAATTGGTTTTGTTCTTATCGAATCTTGAAGTCTTTTGAAACACTTGTTAAGTATGATATTATGATCAAATGCCAACTTCAGTTCGTTGGCTTTCTCGATTTTCCACCATTTTGCTTTTGCAGCGAATGAGGCGGGGTTTACTTTGTATTTGTTTTGATTAACTACTGTGAAATAGCTTGTTGTGATTACTCTTCCTTGAGGGTGCCTATTTATTTCGCCAAATGTTTCTACTTGTTCAAAAAATAAATTGCTTAAGCCAGTTAGATTTTTTAAAATAATATTTACTGAGTTATTTAAATCGGCTTGAGGATCTAATAAATCACCTGGGAGTGCCCAATGGTTCGCATAGGGAATTTCATTTCTTTCAATAAGTAAAATTTTGAGGTCTTTACCGTCAAAACCAAACACGACACAATCAATAGATAGTGCAAACGTGAAGTAATGTTTAGCGTCTTTATTCAATGATTTTTTTTGCAAATATAAAAAACTAACTCCCAATTACCAACTTCCTCCGGCACCTCCACCAGAAAAACCACCTCCGCCAAAACCACCAAAACCACCAAAACCGCCTCCGCCAAATCCACCGCCTCCGCCTGATCTGCTACCAAAACCTGAACCTCCTAAAAATATCCACGGCCAAGCACTTCCTCCACCACGGTGTTTGCCGTTTCGGTCGTAATTTTCCCAATCGTCATCTCCTCCTTTTCCATATTTTTGGGCAAGAAGAAACAAGATGAAAATAAGGGCGAAAAAAACGAAAACTACCCAATTCCCTCCTTTTTTGGATTCTTTGTACCCCTCTTCGGATATTTCTCCTTCGGCAATTCGCATGAGCGTTTTGGCTCCTGCGCTAATTCCTCCGAAATAATTATTTTGTTTGAAGTAAGGAATGACCTCGTAATCAATAATTCGTCTTGTGCCGGCATCAGTAATTGCCCCTTGCAAACCTGTTCCTATGGCAATAAACACCTCTCCTTTTTCACTAGCTGTTTTAGGTTTTACCAAAAATACGAGTCCGTTGTCTTTATCGGCTCTTCCCACTCCCAATTGATCACCATATTCAATGGCGTATTGCGATTTGTCATACCCGCATAAGTCAGGAACTACCAGTACCACCAATACATTGGAACTGCGGTCAGTAAAAGAAGAAAGTTCGCTCTGAAGCATTCTCTCTTCCGATTCGGAAAGCACGTCTGCTTTGTCGTAAACAAATGTTCCGGAACTGTGGTCTGGAAAACAATCCGTTTGTCCAAATCCCCAAATGGTGAGGAACAATGCGCTAAAAAGTGTAAGTAAGAATCTTGTCATTAGTTTCTGAAAGAGGAAATCGGATTTCCATCCGTTTTAATTTATTCGCCAGTCGAAATTTCATCCGAGAGTTCGTTCTGATCATTTTGTTGATAAGGAAAAAATGTTTTTAACTTTTCTCCAGCTTTGTGAATTCCTAGTGCGAGGCCAAGAGCTCTTTCTCCTTGTTTGAAGTGATGAAGCACCAAGTCTTTTGTGGAATCCCAGAAAGTGAGCTCTACTTTTTCGTTGATCCCTTGGTCGCCCAAAATAGCAAAATGTTTGCTTTCTGTAGCTACATAAAACAAAACTCCGTTTCGGAGTTTTGTTTTGTGCATTTTTAACTGATGAAATACTTCTTTCGCACGAGCGAGAACCTCTTTTTTACATTCCGTTTCGAGGTGAACGCGAATTTCGCCAGAAGTGAAGAGTTCAGCTTGTCCAATTGCTTCAAGCACTTGTTTCTCTTCATCCGGATTCAAGAAAGAGTGTGCGTCTATTTTTTTCTTATTCAAATCCTAGGTCTATTTCGTCTGCGTTTACATTCTCTGCACCTTCATTGGCCTTGAACTCTTCTTTTTTATTAAAACCAAAAGCCTTTGCAATTAAGTTTTTCGGGAACTTTTTGCGACCAATGTTGTAAGGAAGAATGGTTTCGTTATAGTCTCTTCTAGCTTTAGCAATTCTGTTTTCGATGCCTTCGTACTGTGCCTGGAAATCTCTAAAAGCATCCGTAGCTTTTAATTCCGGATATCTTTCTACAGTTACCATAAGGCGACTAAGTGCACCTGTTAATTGATTTTGAGCTGCTTCAAATTTCGCCATGTTTTCGGGCGTTAAGTCGTTTACATCAAGATTGATAGAAGTAGCTTTGCTTCTCGCTTCAATTACATCAGTTAGTGTTTGTCTTTCAAAATTTGCTGCATTCTTCACTATTTTGGAAATTACTTGAACTTTGTCTGCTCTCGATTGATATTCCGTTTCTACATTTGCCCAAGCGGTGCTTATTGGTTCTTCTAGTTTTACTAAACCGTTGTAAGATGAGGCAACCCACAGTACAAGCACTCCTAATAAAAGCCATTTCCCGTATTTTTTGAATACGTTACTGCTTTTTACATTTTCTATTTTTTGATCTATGTCCATGTTATTCATATTTGTTGCTTGAATATAGCAGAAATAATTCGGTTTACTCAAAAAAAATGAGTCCTGATGTTACGGGACTCATTTTATTAGTTGATTTTGTTATTTGATGATGTCTACACTTCGTTTCAGGAATTCGGTAAGTTTTTTTCCCGTCAACATTCCTTTTGCCAATAAAGCCAAATCGGTGGCTTGTTCAATAAGTTGCTTTTTCTTTTTATCGGTCTTTGTTTCCAATATTTTTGAAATCAAAGGGTGATTACTATTCACAACCAAATTGTACATTTCGGGCATGGTTCCCATGAATCCCATTCCGCCTCCACCAAGTGCTTGTTGCTCTTTCATTCTTCTCATGAATTCAGCTTCGGTAATTTGCATTGGACTATCTGTTTCGCTTAAGCTTTGGAAATCCACCATGAACTTTTCTTTTGTCATTACCGATTCAATAATTGGTTTCAGGGCTTCTTCGTCTTCCTTGGTCAGTTTGCTCGGTACTTCTTCTCCTTTATTTATTAGTTTTTCGATTGTATCGGCATCTATTCTGGCAAAAGATATATTTTCCAAAGATTGCTCAAGTTTCGAAATCAAGTGAGGAGCAAGCGGACTATCCAAGAGTAACACATCGTAACCTTTGGCATGTGCATTTTCGATTAAGGCATGATGCTCTTCTGCGTTATTTGTGTACAAATAAACTACTTTGTCGTCTTTATCTTTCTGAGTTTCTTTTACTTTTTCGCTGTATTCTTCTAGTGTGAAGAAATTGTTTGAGGTATTTCGCAACAAAGCAAATTTCTTCGCTTTTTCTTCGAATTTGTCATCAGAAAGCATTCCATATTCAATGAAAACGCTGATGTCTTCCC
Organism: Flavobacteriales bacterium; assembly: GCA_965657945.1. Classification (GTDB taxonomy): domain Bacteria; phylum Bacteroidota; class Bacteroidia; order Flavobacteriales_D; family CAJJDF01; genus CAJJDF01. The sequence continues at coordinate 12,201 of CBFHPW010000027.1, read as the reverse complement.
ATTTGGATTCAAAATCTTCTCTGTTTTCCTTAAACATCGAGTTTAGCTTGTCGGCTACTTTTTTGGTTATGTAAGAAGAGATCTTCTTCACGTTGCTATCGCTTTGTAAGTAAGACCTTGAAACATTAAGCGGAATATCCGGAGAATCAATAACACCGTGGAGCAATTGCATGAATTCTGGCACAATATTCTCTACCGAATCGGTGATAAACACTTGATTGGAATACAACTGAATTTTGTTCTTTTGTATTTGAATATCCTTCTTCAGCTTTGGGAAATATAAGATTCCAGTAAGGTTGAATGGGTAATCCACATTTAAGTGAATATTGAACAAAGGTTTTTCTGACATCGGATACAACTCTTGGTAGAATTTATCGTAATCTTCAGATTTTAGTTCGGTTGGTGTTTTTGCCCACATCGGGGCAGTATTGTTCACTATATTTGGAACCTCGACAGATTCTTTTTTGAGATTTCCTTCTTCATCTTTTTCGCCAGATGGGCTGTCAATCATTTCGGTTTTTGTTCCAAACTTGATATTTACTGGTAAGAACTTACAGTACTTGTTCAAGATGGTGCTAATGCGAGCTTCTTCTAAAAATTCGGTAGAATCTTCGGCAATGTGCATCACAATGTCTGTTCCTCTTGCCTCTTTTTCTATTTCTTCCAATGTATATTCTGGTGTTCCATCCGAAGTCCATTTTACCGCTTTGGATCCCTCTTTAAAAGAAAGAGTTTTGATTTCAACTTGCTCAGAAACCATAAATGAAGAATAGAAACCAAGACCAAAATGACCTATCATTGCAGCAGCGCCTTCCGTGTCTTTGTATTTTTGAACAAATTCTTCGGCTCCCGAAAAGGCTATTTGATTGATGTATTTATCTACTTCTTCTCCTGTCATTCCTATTCCGTTGTCGCGAATAGTAATAGTTTTTGCCTCTTTATCAAGAATCACTTCTACTTGTAACTCTCCCACTTCTCCTTTGAATTCTCCTAAAGAAGAAAGTGTTTTTAGCTTTTGAGATGCATCCACAGCATTGGATACCAATTCTCGTAAAAATATTTCCGTATCGGAGTATAAAAACTTCTTAATGATGGGAAATATATTTTCCGTTTGTACATTAATTTTTCCTGTTGCCATAATTGTATTTAATTTTTTCTTTGAGCGTTCAAATTCGATACCAGTTCATAAAAAAGTGTCAACTTTTACTTAAAACGACAAAAACCCCTTGATTCTGGTGACAAAACGACAGAGGGATTCTTAATTAAACTCAAAGACTAAAAGATCATACTATCTGTTTATTTTTTTTATTACTGGTCATTCATATTTGAATAGAGCGAAAAAACTCCTCTAAAATGCCTAATTTTATCCTGCTAGCTCAATTGAGTTATCAGAATTTTAATGAGCTATTGATGAAAAAGATACTGAGACTCCTGGATAAATTGAGTTTTACAAAATTGGCATTCGTTTTTTCACTGACCCTTTTGTTGTTGAGTTTGCTATTTTCTACCATTTACTACTTACTTGATGTGGATGTAATGGTTAACACTGAATTTGAGAACTTGACAACCACCAAACTACTGTTGTTAGCGGTGTTTTTTGCTCCTATCATCGAATCATTGATTTATCAATTCGGGATTGTCGAATTGGGTTTGTTTGTAAGAGTCAAATTGGATTCGATTCCAATTCCGAGGTATATTCCTGGCTTAATGTCCGCGGTTTTATTTGGCATTTCGCATCAGTATAATTGGAATTATGTTTTGATAACTTTCTTGATGGGACTATGTTTAGCATCTGTTTACTATTATACAAGAAAAAGGTTTGGAGTTTCCTTGGCTTTTGTGATGTGTGTAATTGTTCATGGAGTCAATAACCTAGTTGCCTTTCTTGGTCAAATATTGTCGTAAATTTTTGATTGACATGACAAAAATAAAAGGAAAAGAAACGAAAGAGTTTGAAGGAATTGGCGAAGTGGTTTTTGTTAAAAGCAAACGGGCTAAATATGCTCGGATTACATTGAAGGCTGGGGGAGTAGTTCAAGTTACTGTTCCAGGATTAATGCCTTATGTGCATGCGCACAAATTTGTAGAAGAAAAAAGAAATTGGATTATCAATCATAGAATAAAACTCCAGAAAAAAGTGGGGAGACAAACAGTGTTTGATGAAAATACTGAGTTTCGTACAAACCTCCATAAACTAGAAGTTTATCGAGTTGATTCTGCCGAGCTTAAATTCAAAGTGTCAACCAATAGAATTCAAGTTCTTGTGCCTAAATTCTTTGATATAGGTAAGAAAGAAGTGCAAGAATTTATCCAAGCAGCGATAATCGAGGCTTGGAGAAAGGAAGCTAAACTAATCTTGCCAACTCGAACCAAAGAACTAGCCGTTCTTCATGGGTTAGAGTTTGTTTCGGTTACGATAAGGAATACAACTTCTCGCTGGGGTAGCTGTTCTTTTCACAACAAAATTAATTTGTCACTTCACTTAATGAAGCTACCTGAAGAATTGCGCGATTATGTCATTTTACATGAATTAGCTCATACAGTTCACAAGCATCATCAACCTTCTTTTTGGCAGTTTTTGGATACGCTCACCCAAGGTAAAGCAAAACAGTTAGATAAACAGCTAAAGAACTTCAGCACTCAGGCTTTTTAATGTTCCTCTGGACCCATTACATCTTCTAGTTGTAAGTTGTATGAGGCTGCAAATACTTGCTGAGCGTTGATAAATTGATCTTCTGCAATTCCTATCAAACTGTCTGCCACATAGGCAATTTCTTCTGTTTCGCTATACCTTTCATCGGTTTGTTCCTCAATAGGCAATAGCAAGAAATTGGCCATTGTAGTATATTCATTTTCTATCCCTTCTTTGTAGGCGTTCAAAACAGAAAGGATGCTGCTTTTAAACTCTTCAGACTCTCCAAATCCTCCGATTTTGTTAACTTCAATAATTCCCTGATCGATTGATTCCAAGACTTCTTTTCTTTTCTCGTAAACCATTGTATAGTCCAAGGTATCTTCAATAGTTATTAAATCAATGAATTCATTTATTTTGTCGGCAACTTTTTCTTGCACATCTACCAAAGAATTGTTGTAGTCGATGGCTTTGTTTTGTTCAATCACCGTACAAGACATCATGAAAGAAATAGTGATAAATAGTAAGAGTTTTTTCATAGGATTATTGGTTAACAATTTCGCCAGAAGTTTCTAAGTCCCACGTTCCTTCTGAGATAGATTTCCCGTTTTTGAAATAGAAACTTCCAGCTTTGGTTTTTTTATGAATGTAATCGTTTCCTTTGTTTCCCACAACCACTACTCTGCGAGTAGTGATAGAGGTGATTTCTCCAAATTCATTCTTCTTTTGATATACTTTTTGGGTAACTCCTTCAGGAAAAATCATGGCTAACTGGTCTTTGTTGCTCGCTGATTTTGGAACGGATTTTTCCGACTCAATTTTTTCAATCGCTTTGCTCGTGGAGATGGATTTCTTTTGATTGTTGGTGCTCGCTTCTTTTTCGGCTTCCGCTTTTCTATCGATGAATTTTTTGAGCTCAGCTGCCTTATCTTCTGCTCCGTCATTTAGTTGTTTAGACTCCTGGTTTTTTAGGTCCGATAATTTTTCAAATTCCTTACTCGTTGCGAGAGTTTTCCCCTCGTTTTCGATTTTTTCATTTTCTTTCATATTAGCCAGATCATCCTCATATACCAAATACTCAGCGGTGTTTTTAGCCACTTTTTTTCGTGATTGTTTTTCTGCTTCATTTTTAATTTCCTGAACTTTTTCAAAAGAATTTGATACGGATCTTTGGCTGAGCTCCTCTTTGTTTCGTATTTCTTTCGAGAGCTTTGCCTTCTCGTCTTCGAATTGTTGGTAGGAAGCAGTTTTTGCGGACAAATCTTGGTTTTCATTGTATGTGTTTTCTATTCGTTTCTCTTCGAGTAAAGCGAGTTCATCCATATTCATTTCAATGCGTTCATCAAATTGTTTTTCTGCTTCTTTCTTTTCTATGGATTTTTTATCTAGGTAATCTTCATAAATATGTTGGTTTTCTAGGATGCTATTTTCTCCTTTTTCCTTTCTTAGTCCTATGAGTTCATTAGTTTTTTCTAAATAATCGATTTCAGCTTTCAGACTCAGTTTTTCTTTTTCAGAAAGTTGTTTGTTTTGATTGAGCATTTTTTCTTTCAATATAGCTAAGGAAACCTCTCTTTGTCTAAATTTTGTTCCGTTCACTTCATATTCAGAGTTAATCTTTGATTTTAATTCTTCCGTTAACACATATGTTTCGTAAGTCTCTTGAGTATTTTGAACCCCTTGAATTTTTGCTAATTCAGATTCAGAATCTAGGTATTTATTGTACTCCGAGATTGTTGTTTCATTTCGTTTCCTTAGTTTGCTTTTCTCTTCGCTAATTGTTTCTTTTAGTTTTTCAAATTCATAAAAGAGTGTGAGACTTTGTTTTTTGTCATCGGTTATAGTCTCTTGTTGTTGGGATGCATAAGCATCCAAAAAGAGTTTAACCGAAGTGATGTTGCCGTTTCTTGCGTAATCATTCACTCCAAGCTCATTATTTATTTTGTCTTTCAGTGACTCAAATTCATTATAGGTCATAAGAGCAATAGCAATATCCTTGTCCTCTTGTTGTTTGAATTCTAAATTCAATGAGTCGATATATTCCATCAGATCCATGTATTCTCTTAGGTCAGAATTGTCTTCTATTTTTGTCAAAAGAAAACTCCCTTCTTTTCCGGTCATGTCTACTTCTGTTCCGTACAATTCAGCATCGATATTGAAATAGTCATCAGTAGAGGTAATCGCATTTCTCTGTTCCTCGCTCATGTTAGCGAGAATTTCATTAATAGTTTCAATCCGTACTTTTGGATACGTTTCGTTAGGTTTAATTGATAAAGCTGAATTATATGAATTTTTTGCTCCTCGATAGTCTTTCTTGTTAAACTGCTCGTCTGCCCTTGCAATAAGAGCTTTAAATTGTCGTTGATTTTCGGCTTCTCTCTCTTTGTCTGCTGCCCGTTTTTCTGCTTCTAGAGCTTCTTTTTTAGCGCGTTCTGCAGCCAATCGTTCTTGTTCTTTCGCCAATCTTTTCGCTTCTTGTGCTTTTCTTTTTGCTTCTTCAGCTTGTTGCCTTTCTAGTTCCGCTTGTCTTTTCCTCTCTTGCTCTGCCGCGAGTTTTGCTTTCGCTTCCTCTGCTTGCCTTGCCAATTCTTCGGCTTGTTTTGCCTTTTCCGCTTCTCTTTGTGCTTTTTCAGCCTCTAGTTTAGCCTTTTCGGCTGCCTCTTTTTCTGCTTTTTCTTTCGCCAATCTTGCTCGCTCCATTTCTTGTTGAGCCTGCTGTTCAGCAAGTCTTTTTCTTTCTGCCTCCTCTTGTTTGGCTTTCTCTGCTGCAGCTTGCGCAGCTGCTGCTTCTTGTTTCGCTTTTCTCTCTTTTGCCTCCCTTTCTGCTTGCTCTTGAGCTTCTTTCAGTTCTGCTTGTTTTTTGGCTTCCAGAGCCGCTTGTTTCGCTTTTTCTGCTTCTAGGGCTGCTTGGGCAGCAGCTTCTTTTTCTGCTTGCTCTTTAGCCAATTGAGCTTGTTTAGCCGCTTCTTCTTCCAGTTGTTTTTTGCGCAATGCTTCTGCTTCAGCTTTTTCTTTGGCTAGTCTTTCTTCTTCTTTTTCTTTGGCTAATTGAGCGAGGCGTTCAGCCTCTGCCTTTGCTTTTTCTTCCGCTTCTTTCGCAGCTCTTTCTGCAGCAATTTTTTTGGCTTCTTCAGCTTCTTTGGCAGCCTTTTCTTCAGCTTCTTTTTCTGCTTGCTCTTTAGCCAATTGAGCTTGTTTAGCCGCTTCCTCTTCCAGTTGTTTTTGTCGCAATGCTTCTGCTTCAGCTTTTTCTTTGGCTAGTCTTTCTTCTTCTTTTTCTTTCGCTAACTGAGCGAGGCGTTCAGCCTCTGCCTTTGCTTTTTCTTCCGCTTCTTTCGCAGCTCTTTCTTCGGCAATTCGTTTCGCTTCTTTTTCTGCGGCTTCTTTTTCTGCTTGCTCTTTAGCCAATTGCGCCTTTCTTGCAGCTTCTTCCTCCGCTTTTTTCTTCGCGGCAGCTTCTTCTCTTGCTGTTATGCCAGCGTTTGCTTTGTCTATCCCTGTTTGTGGGTCAGTACTGCTTGGCTTTAGTTTTTTCGCTTCGCCAAAAGCTGTGATGGACTCCTCAAATTTAGTTTCCGTAAGAAGAGAATTTCCCTTTGCCATAGCAGAGGCATACGCTTCTTCTAGCTTCAATAGAGTAGCCAAGGCTTCTTTCGCTTCTTCAATTTTTTGTTTAGGGAGTGTTTCGTTTGGCTTAAGCTTTAAAGCTTTTGAGTAAGAGGAAATGGCATTATCGTATTCTTTTGCAGCCAAAAGTTCATCTGCTTTCTTAAGGGTGTTTTGGTACTCCTCTTCTAATTTTTCTGCCTCTGCTATCGCATTTTCAACTTTCGCGATGAGTTCTTGAGGTTTCTTTTCGAGAGGTTTAGTTGTTTGAGCTTCTTTCAATTTTGTGAGTGCAACACTATACTTTTTCTCACCAAATGCTTTGATTCCGGCTTCCATTTGTTGTCTATAGCGTTCGTCAATTTCTTTTAATCGTGCAATTTCTCCTTTCGAAAAAGCTATTTTTTCTTTCGGCAGTACCTCCTGTGGTTTTAGTTTAAGGGCCTTTTCAAATTCTTGTATTGCTTCACTAAATTTTAGATTTGCCATTAAAGATTCGCCCTTGGCAACACTAACTAAGTAATCTTTTTCTTGCTGTTCCAATCGCGTAATTTCTGCCTTGGCTTTATCAATTTGGGCTTGGGGGAGTTTTTCATCTCGTTTTAAATTGAGTGCTCCTTCGTATTGTGATATACTTTCTTTGTACTTTTTTTGTGCAAACAATTCATTTCCAGCTTTTACAAACGCATCGTACTCGTCATTTAGTTTTTTAATATCAGCCAATCGTTGATTTGCTTTTTTGATTTGTTCTTTTGGCTTTGCCTCAATTGGCTTTATCTTCAATGCTTTTTCATAGTCTGAAATAGCTTTATCAAACTCTTCTTTGCCAAAAAAATCATCGGCTTGCGAAATTAATTTGTTGTAAGCTTCATTGTCTTTTTGAATCTGTTTAAGTATACCTTTTATTTCTTCTATTTTTTCTTTAGGTAAATTCTCTAAAGGAAGCAAAGAGGAAGCTTTCTCAAAAGAAATTTTCGCTTGTTCGTATTCTTTGGCAGCGAGCAATCCATTAGCGGCAATGATGGTTTGGTCATATTCGGCTCTGGTTTGGGCTATTTCTTTTACCAAGTTGTCAATATCCTTAATTCTCTTGGACGGTTCTTTTTCCTTAGGCTTTATTTTTTGAGCTTCTGCAAAAAGAATTTTAGCGTCATCATAACTTTCTGAGCTAACTTTTATTTCGGCTCGTTTCATCAGTTCGGAATATTGCTTGTCTGCTTTTTCGTTCTTTAAGTTTTCTATTCTTTGGTTGAGCTCTTCAAGTTTCTCTTTGGGTTTTTTGTTTTTTGGCAACACTTGTTTTGCCGCTTCGTATTTTTCTCGAGCATTTTCAAATTTCAACAGGTTGACTAGGTCGTCTCCTTCTTTAAGGAGTTGCTCCATTTTAGCCAATTGCTTCTTTTCTTTCAAAATATCATTGTAGGCGAATTCCGCATCCACTAATTTTTCTGTAAGCGGCTCATCATCTTTTAATTTTAGTGCAGCTTTCCAATCTTCTATTGTCTTGCCATAATCTTTCTTGGCTAGCGCTTGTTCTCCTGATTTTTTCAGTTGTTGAAATCTTTTTTCCTTTTCTTTTTCGTCACCCGCTATCTTTTTAAAGTATTCTTTTATTTCATCTTTTCGTTGGTCTATGTAGTCAAAGTCTTCTGATAATTGCCCAGTATTCGGATCAATCCGAAAACGCTCAATGGGTTTGCTTTCAATGATTCCATAGTCAATTCCATTCTCTTTAATCACCAATTCTACCTTAATTGGAATTTTTATTTCTAGCGGAACATCCTCCTCATGGTAACCATCTTTACTATTTATTTCAATTGTATTGGTTGTTAATCCATTTTTTGAGATTATAATTTTGTACACGTAGCCGTAATAATCGCTGTACGAATCGAATTCGCCACTAGCATTTGTTGTGGTGGTGTGAACTTCTTTACCATTTCTAATAATGTTAACTGTAGCTCCTGAAATTGATTTTCCGTTTTCGTCTCTTACCTTTCCTGCAAATATCATTGAAGGATCGTCTTGAGAAAATACATCACTGGCAAATAGTAAGAAACAGAAAGCAAGGACTAGCCCTACAGGCTGAATAATATTTGTTTGCATTGTTCTCATAGAAAGTTAGCTCAATTGAAAAGACGAATTTTGGGGGTTCATCCTTGGAAAGATAAAAATACAAATTTTACTGAGTTAATAGGTTATAAGTCTCTTCGATTTAGACCAAAAAAAACACCTCTTACTTTCGTAAAAGGTGTTTTTGATTATTTATAGATCTGAATTATTTCTGAATCAATAATTTTTTAGTGATGTACAAGTTGTCAGATGAAACTCTTACCAAGTACAACCCTTTGCTAAAGTTGTTTACATCCATTATGATTTGCTCTTTTGCATTTTCAATAGATTTCGATTCAACTACCTGTCCAATTGAGTTCAATATTTCAAGAGTTAAATTGTCACTATTTAATTTATCCATAATTTCAATAGTAACAAAATTTGTAGCAGGGTTAGGGTATAAGTTTACGTTAAGGTCGCTTGTCATTTCATCAAGGCCTGTACAATCGTTAAATCTAATATTTACAGTGTCTCTTGCTGTACATGCAGAAGAAGCTTGTGTAACTGTTAAGATGTAATCAGCACTTCCTGTTCCAACTGTTGCACCAGTTACATTTAAAACGTTCGTGGTACCTCCTGTACTCCAATTGTAAGAATCGTAGGCATTAGAAGCGAATATTGTAACTCCACCGTCTAAACAAGAGATTACATCGTTCCCTAAATTAAGTGCCGGTGACACTGTTCTTGTCGTAATGGTATGGGTTGTAATGGTGTCACAACCTGTAGATGACCCTCCTGCAACTGTGTCGTTAAATGTAGTGGCAGAATAATACCAGTTTCCAAGTACTTGAATGCTATCTCCGGTACAGAAGTTATACGAAGCTGAACCTGTAGCGACAGGGTAGTATGATAAAACTGTGTTAACTGTACTGTCACAACCTTTTGAGGTTAAGAACATATCCGTGTATGTTCCTGCAGTTGTATACAACGATGGTCCTACTCTGTATGATGCACCAGGACAAAGTGTTACGTTATCCGTTTGTGTAGTTGAGTAATTCACTGTTAAGTTAATAGTTATGGCACTGTCACAACCTACTACATTGGTTATCGTATCTAAATAGGTACCTGAAGTGGTATATGTCATTCCGCTTGGAGATGTGTACGTATCACAAACTGTTACAGCCATTGTTTTGTATGAGATGTAATTTACTGTCAAGTTAAATGTCATTACACTATCACAGCCAATTGCATTCGGAATGGTATCCATGTAAGTTCCAGAAGTATTCCATACTTTTCCTGATGGACTTACTAAACTATCACAAACTGTGGTAGTTATCGTATCAAATGATTTGTAATTGATAGTTAAGTCTAAAGTAAAGATACTATCACAACTTCCATTGTTTACTGTATCTCTATCCATAGTAGAAGCTGTATAGGATCTTCCTCTCCAAGTGTAAGTATCACAAGATGTAACAACTAATGGAAGAACAATTTCAGAGGTTGTAGTTATGTTAAAGACCATTAAACTGTCACAACCAAGTGAATTCGTAATTGTATCGAAGTAGGTTCCTGTGGTATCAAAGATTTTTCCACTTGGACTCGTATAGTCTCCACAATAAGTGAAAGTAAATTCAGCATTTGTTGTATCAATACTGATGTCATAAGTTCTAAATATACTGTCGTAAACTACTGAACCAGTTGCTACTAATGTATCATAGAATCTACCTGTAGAAGATAGCCATCTACCGCTAAATGCAGCTTGAACAGAATCACATGAGTTCGCTACAATCGTATCGTAGGTTTGGTTCAATACTGTGATAAACGCTGTATCCTTGTAAGTACCACATGGTGTAATGTATGATGCTTCATAAGCGTAAGTTCCATTTGTTGTGTAAGGTCCAACAACAATTTCTGGAGTAGTATCCACAACCGCAGAAGTATTTATCAATGTCCAAGTTAAACCTGCAACACTAGATGGTGCTGGCAAAGGTACTCCAGCATTAAGAACGTTTGGATCTTGCTTTGGAGTTGTTGATAAAACCCAGTTAGAACCTGTATTGTTGTCAGGACTCGTCAATCTGATTCCCCATGTACCTGAAGAATGAGATAGAGGTGAAGACCAATCTGCTGCAGTGACACCAGCTGCTGCTGGGAATGTGCCGTAATTATAATATCCAACGGCATCAATAATATTTCCAGATGCATCTCTTAAAACTTTCCCCGAAGTCGTACTCGAACCGTTTGATCCAGTGTAAGAGCCGTTTCCTAAATAAATAAAATTAGTAGGATCATTCGTTTGTGAGCCAACTTGGCTTGTTGCAATAATTGCTGTACCATTGGGACTTAGAACCGTTCCCGTAGGAAAGGTAAATGAACTTTGAAGACCACTAGTTGTCCATTGTTCAAATGTAACACCAGCTAGATCTGAATTAGGAACCCCTGTTATTTCAACGTAATCATCAGTTACTAACCAAGTTGGTCTTCCACTAGCAGGTCTACCATTAGTTGCTCCCGCAAAATGACATACTTCTGTGAAGAAAAATGCTCCGCCTGGATAGAAAGGAGACTGACTCGAAATTTTCACTGAATCTGAGTAGTTGTATATTGTGTCAAACGTTGGGTTCACTGCAATAATTGGTTTCACCTCACTGGCATCAATTAAGTTTAGTGTATCATTGATATCAAGGATGTTGTACAAAGCAAAATTGATGTATGCATTCAATGAATATTTCCCTGGTACCGACATGTCTACATTTGTGTAAACCAGGTCTAATGTTTGGTTCACCGCAATTGAATCTGTATTTAATACGATTGAATCTACAGTGTTTACAGGTCCTGTAATATTCAAGTAAATGGTAACTGGGTTAACTGAAAAGTCAACTGTAGAACCAAATAAGTTTCTCAGAGAAACAAACGCTGTGTCATTCGTTCCGTAACAGTCATCCACTTGGGATAATCCACCGTTTAGTAATGATAAGTCTCCTCCAGATGGTATAAACTCTACAGCACCAATGTCAGGTGTTGTCCCTCTCACTGTTCCATCAATATCAGTGGTTACGGAAGCTAACGGTGTAGCTAAGTTATCAATCAGGTTAGAATAAGGTGTGTAACCAGGTGCAATAATTATTGGATTATCATCGATATTATTAGTCATACCAGTGGCTGTATTCCAAGCAGCAAGAGTGGCAATATTTGTACCGTAATATCCTAAATTGTTGTTACCTGCTGTGGCAGCATTTCTAAATAAGTTATTACTTCCGGTTAATGTTGTGAAGCTTGGCAAGTAAAGAGCATGTTTTGTACCTGTTCCATTCCCATAAATATTGAAAATATTGTTTGTAATGTTAACACTCTCTATATACGAGGCACTTGTGCTGGAAGTTGCAATACCTCTTCGAGTACCAGTAGAACCATTCGTGTTCATATCGACAGTGTTGTGCCAAATGTTGATGTTTTTATTCTTTCCGGTAGTAGAAGAATAGGAGTATAAATATATCCCATAATAGGAACCTGTTGTGGAATTATTGTATACCGCATTGTTCACAATCTCACTTTCGTTTCCTATTGTGTTTGGCGAATATCCCAAATAAATTGGGTAGCAGGTATAGCTTCCAGATCCTGCATCGTGAATTTTATTATTCCATATTTTTACCTTGGTCGAATAGTATGCGTGAACACCGTAGAATGTCGTAATTGTTGATCTAGTTGGCCTAGAAATGTCATTATTCGATATCATTAAATCATTCTGGTAGTAGTTGTATATTGAATAAACGTATGCGTCTTGTATCGTGTTATTTGTTATTTTGTTTCCTGTAGTTCTTACAGTACTCGAAACCCCATTTAATCTAATACCATAGTACGCACCTATGATTAAATTACTGTCAATAGTAATATTATTCGCATTGTTTCCATAA
>CBFHPW010000026.1:0-28827 GCA_965657945.1 Flavobacteriales bacterium | reverse complement strand
TGAAACCTACAAGCTACCTGAGCCTTTCTTGGTTTTGGCTACTCAAAACCCGATTGAGCAAGAGGGAACTTATCCATTACCTGAAGCACAAGTAGATAGATTTATGCTCAAAGTGGTGTTGGATTACCCGAAAAAAGAGGAAGAGAAGTTGATAATAAGAAGTAATATTTCTTCTAAACCATTTCCTACCCCCAATCCTGTTATTAATCCCGAACAAATTTTACAAGCACGGGAAGTGGTAAGAGAAGTGTACATGGATGAAAAAATTGAACAATACATTGTAGACATTGTGGGAGCAACTCGATATCCAGCCGAAAATGGAATGGAAGAACTAGAATCTTTGATAGAATTTGGAGGTTCACCAAGAGCAAGTATTAATTTAGCGTTGGCTGCAAAAGCTTATGCTTTTATCAATCACAGAGGGTATGTAATTCCTGAGGATGTAAGAGCAATTTGTAAAGATGTGCTGAGACACAGAATAGGGTTGAGTTACGAAGCCGAAGCTGAGAATATTTCGGTAACACAAATTATCGACACGATTTTGAATAAAGTGCAAGTACCTTAACTAAGATTTTAGAACTTAGATAATAGATGTTAGAGTCTATTAATCTTAAATCTCCTATCTAATATCTTGAATATGGAAACAAAAGAACTACTAAAAAAAGTCAGAAAGATTGAGATCAAGACAAAGGGCTTATCCAATCAGATTTTCTCGGGAGAATACCATTCGGCATTCAAGGGAAGAGGTATGACTTTTTCGGAAGTTCGTGAATATGCCCACGGAGATGAAATACGCACCATAGATTGGAATGTTACGGCTCGTTTTGGAAAACCACATGTGAAGGTATTTGAGGAAGAAAGGGAACTTACTGTAATGCTGTTGATTGATGTTTCGGGCTCGCAGGATATAGGCTCACATAATCAACTTAAAAAAGAACTCATCGCAGAGCTTTCGGCAGTAATTGCTTTTTCGGCTATTCAAAACAATGACAAAATTGGAGCTTTGTTTTTTACGGATAAAACAGAACTATTCATTCCACCAGGAAAAGGTAAAAAACACATCCTTAGAATCATAAGAGAATTAATAGAGCTAAAACCAACAAGCAGAAAAACGGATATTTCTGAAGTTTTGAGGAATTATACCCATGCAATCAAAAAAAGAAGCATTGGATTTTTGCTCAGCGATTTCAGTACCACTCATACCCAAAACTTAGAAAAGTCATTGAAAATAGCAAATAACCGTCATGATTTAATTGGGTTGAACATTGTAGACAAAACGGAAGAAGAAATTCCGAATGTAGGTTTTGTGCTATTGGAAGATGCTGAAACCGGGAAAACAAAATGGCTCAATACGGGAAGTAAAAAGGTGAGAAAGAATTACCGAATAAATAGACAAAAAAAAGAAGACGAAATAAGTGACATACTAAGAAGAAGTGGAGTAGACTTTGCCAATATTTATACAAACGAACCCTATATAAAACCCTTAATGGATTTATTTAAAAAAAGATAGAGTAAGCTAGAACAAAAAATGAAAGGAATGAATGCAATAAGAATGTGTGTACTCGGAATAGTCTGGCAACTCTGTGTGCTTTTTTCGGCATCTGCTCAGTCTATCCAAGTAGAAATTAGCAAAGACACGCTCTTGATTGGCGAACCTATTCACACTTCTATTTCTTTTCTGCTAAAGGGAGCTTCTTCTTCTCTTTCTTTTTCCGAAGGAGATAGTATTGGCAACGGATTTGAAGTAGTTGGTGTTGCCAAAACGGATACGAATTCGGGTAAAGCAATTATTGAATTAACGCTCTCTACATTCGAGTTAGGCAATCAATTTATTCCTGCTTTTTCGGTGTTTTATGGCAGCAATAAAATAGTGTCGCGACCCATTCCTGTTTTTGTATCGCTTGTAAAAGTGGATACAAACCAACCCATAAAAGACATAAAACCCATCATGACAGATCCGCTCGTGGCAGCTGACTATTGGAAATTAATGGTTAGTTGGTTGAAGAGTTATGGCTGGATTGTCATACTCACCCTTGTTTTGCTTGGGTTTATAATTTGGATTTTGTGGAAAAACAAGAAAAAAGAAAACATTCAACTGAATCAAGTCGCGAAAGTGCCGGCACACGAGAAAGCATTTGCTCAGTTGGAGAAGCTGAAATCTAAAGAGCTGTGGCAAAGAGGAATGCAGAAAGAATACAATGTGGAACTCACTGCTATTATTGAGACTTATCTATCGGAACGATATTCGGTGCCCACTTTACAAAAAACAAGTGGAGAGATTATTCACTCTCTTCGTTTTGTTGAAATGGGAGAAGAAAATAAGAGAAACTTGCGCAAACTTCTGATGCTGTCGGATTTGGTGAAATTTGCAAAAGAAAAACCAACGGCCGATGAAAATGAAGAGGTAATGAGAGATGCCCAATCGTTTATAAAAACCACGAAAGAAACTAAAGAATAATGAAGTTTTGGGAATTTACATACCATTCGCCTTGGTTTTTTGCGCTATTTGCTCTTGTGCCCATAATAGTTTGGATTCAATTGAGGCAATTCTCCAAGAACGAAACAGTTGCCCATTCTGGATTATCGGTTGGGAATAAAAAACAAGGAATATGGAACACACTATTGCTGTTGTTTCCCATATTCTTGAGAGTAGTAGCATTTAGTGCACTGATTATTGCTCTTGCTCGACCTCAAAAAAAATTGGATAACGATACCATAAAAGAGCAATCAATCGAAGGAATAGATTTGGTGTTATCCATGGATATTTCGCAGAGTATGGAGGCTTTTGATTTCAAACCAAATAGATTGGGCGCAGCAAAAAAAGTGGCGAAATCATTTATAGAGAAAAGACCGAACGACAGAATAGGATTGGTTGTATACGAAGGAGAAAGTTACACGGCTTGTGCACTTACCACCGACCACGAAAACCTACTGAATCGTTTTGAAACGATAGAAAGTGGAAAAATATCGGGCGGAACGGCAATAGGAATGGGAATTGCCACAGGGATAAATAGATTGAGAGAGAGCGAGGCAAAAAGCAAAGTAATTATCTTACTTACTGATGGAGAGAATAATACTGGGAAAATTCATCCAATAACGGCAGCTGGGTACGCCAAAGAATTGGGGATAAGAGTGTACACCATCGGAATTGGAACAAATGGCAAGGTGAGAGTGCCAGGAAATAACCCGAGAGGAATGAATTTTATTGAGAGTAAAATTGATGAAGTTATGTTGAAAGAAATAGCTCGATCTACCAACGGAAAGTATTACCGAGCAAAGAACTTGGAGCAATTAGAAAATATCTACACAGAAATAGACAAGTTAGAAAAGTCCAAAATCAATACGATTGAATACAAAAGAGATTTGCCCGAGGCATTCTACCCTTTTGTATTACTGGGTTTATTGTCTTTGCTCATCGAGTTTTTTCTTCGAAATTTTATATTAAGATTTACCACAGATTAAATGAATTGGAATTGGAAACATAGCGCCCTGGTTATCATTTTTTCCGAACTATTGTTTTGGACAATAGGATTTGTTGCCCAAACGTATTTCAATGAGAATGCTCCAGAATTTAGGTGGGAGAACAAAGAGTTTTTAGGGATGATGATACTTACTAGAGTTTTATTTATCGTATTTTTTCTGGCAACTTGGGGGAAACTAAAGAGAAGACAAAAAATGACTCGAGGTCTGAGTGAGTCGAAATGGTTGAAGCCCTTTTCGCTTAGAAATCATACCTATAAGTTTTTGGCTTTGTTTTATGCTATTTCTCTATTTGTGATGGCTTGGGGAAATCCTCAATTTGGCAAAGACGAAAAGAAGATGAATTCATCGGGTATCGATATTATGGTGTGTCTTGATGTGTCTAACAGTATGTTGGCGAGAGATTTATCTGGAAAAATGACGAGGCTAGAGGTGGCGAAATTGGCCATAAAAAATATGCTGAAACAGCTCAAAGGCGATAGAGTAGGCGTTGTGGTATTTGCGGGCTCTTCCTACAGCTTTATTCCTATTACGAACGATTACAACTACATCAAATTAGAATTGCTCTCCATCAATCCGGGCATGCTTTCTACGCAAGGTACAGCAATTGGGTCAGCCGTGGAAACTGCCATGAATTCTTTTGGTGTGGATAAAACGAATAAGGCGATAATTATATTTACGGACGGTGAAAATCATGAGGACAATGCGATAAAAGCGGTAAAATCTGCCCAGCAAAAAGGAGTGAAAATATACACAGTAGGAATGGGTACAAATAAGGCAGTTCCTATTCCTAAAAGTGAAAATGGAACTGATTATCATAAAGATAGACAAGGCAATATTGTGTTGACAAAACTCAACGAAAAGATGATGAGAGACGTTGCCAAAGCAGGAAGGGGAACTTACGTAAAAGCCAATAAAACAAGGGTGGATACAAAATCGATTCTGCTGGATATTGATAAACTGGAAGAAACCACCTTCAAAGAGCGAAAGTTTATGACTTATGAGGATAGATTTCAGTGGGTATTGGGATTGGGGATTGTATTGTTAATGCTACATGGGTTGATCGGGCGAGTAATTGGTTAAGAGAATGAAAAGAGGGAACGAAATGAAACAAAAAATGGATAATAGGTTGAAAGTGAAAATGAGCTATTTGCTTGCTGGCATCATGATGCTATCAATTAATTTGTTGGGACAAGTACAAAAATTAGCCTTAATAAAAGGGAACGATTCGTATGAGCTGGGACAGTTTAATAATGCAATTACGAGTTACGATTCGGCACTAAGTTACCAGGATGATTATGCACCGGCATGGTATAACAAAGGCAATTCTATGTATCGAATAGCCCAAAAAGCGAACGACTCGCTAAAAAATGACTTTTATGAAAAATCAAAGGAGTGCTACAATAATTCTCAATTATATTTCTCCAAAAAGAAAGAGGAAGCTGCCGCATTTCATAATTTAGGCAATGTTTTGCTTACCCAAAAAGAACTAAAAAAAGCTATTGAGTCTTATAAAAATGCATTGCGAAAAAACCCATTTGATGAAGACACACGTTACAATTTATCTTGGGCCATATTGAAACTAAAGAGCTTGGAAGAAAC
Organism: Flavobacteriales bacterium; assembly: GCA_965657945.1. Classification (GTDB taxonomy): domain Bacteria; phylum Bacteroidota; class Bacteroidia; order Flavobacteriales_D; family CAJJDF01; genus CAJJDF01. The sequence continues at coordinate 23,745 of CBFHPW010000026.1, read as the reverse complement.
TGAAGAGGAGATTGATAAAAAAATTGAAGAGTTGGAAGAAAAAATAAAAGAACTAGAAAAAGAGAAGAAGGAAAAAGAAAAGAAAGAGGCAGAAAAAGAAAAGGAGAAGTTACAACAGAAAAAGGAAGAGAAGCAAAAACAAAAGTTGGACGAAAAAGAAAAAGAAGCCGAAAAGAAGAAATCGGAATTAGAGAAGAAACAAGAAGAGCTAAGAAAAAAGCAGGAAGAAATTAAAAAGAAGCAAGAAGAGGCTAAAAAGGAAAAGGAAGAAAATGAAAAATCTCAGAAATCTGAGGAGGAAAAACAAGAGAAACAAGAAGAGCTAAACAAAAAAGAAAATGAACTGAGCAACCAACAAAAAGAAAATGAACGCGCTCAGCAGGAAAATGAAACACAACAACAACAAGCCGAGGCAGAAAAGAAAGGAGCGAACCAAGAAAAGCAAGAAATAGAACAAAATCAACTGGACCGACAAAAGAAACAACTGAAAAAGCAAAAAGAAGAAATCAACCAAGAAGAAAAAAACTTGGAAAAGGAGAACGAAAAAGGGGGCGAAAGTGAAGAGCTGGAGCAAAGAAAAGAGATAAACGAACAACGAAAAAGGGTGCAGGAAGAGCAGGAAAAAACGCAGAAAGAGCAGGAAGAGGCTTTACAAAATAATCAAGAAAACAAACAAGAAGAACTCAAGAAAAGGCAACAAGAACTAAAGAATAAACAAGAGGAACTAAGCCAAATGCAAGAGGAGTTGAAAGAGGAAGAGAAAGAAGAAAAAGGAGGCGGAGAAAACAAAAATGAGAAGAAAAAAGACCAGGAAAATAAAAAAGATGCATCTGGAGAACGACAGCCCAATGAGCAAAACAAAGAGAAGAAAGGAGAGAAAGAATCTATCACAATAAGAAATGCCAAGCAAGACTTAGATGCACTCGAACAAGACGAGCGAAGGGTAATATTGAAAATTAACAAAGACAAACAACGACAAGGAAAGAGAGGAAAGGGCGGGAATAGCGAATCCAGCGAGAAAGAGAAAGATTGGTAATTTTAAAGCAAGAATAAAGAATGAAGAACAACCTTATATTAACGAGTTTATGTTGCCTCATGGCGCTATTCAGTTCTGCGCAAGAGATTAGTTTTACTACTTCTGTTTCGGCCAAGAAAGTAGGAGTAGAAGATATATTTGAGGTTACCTACACAGCGAACAAACCGGGAACAATTATTGCACCCAAATACAAGAATTTTAATCAAGTAAGTGCTATTTCGGAGAGAAAGGAAAGCAATGTGAACTTAAATACGGGAGAAATTATTCAAAAGTATTCATTTTCACTGGCTTTGAAACCAAAGAGAATAGGAGTGTTTGAGGTAGAAGGAGGTCAAATAAAAGTAGGAAAAGCTACGTACGAATCTAAGCCTGTGAAAGTCGAAGTTGTGGAGAAAAGTCAGGTTCGGCAACGGAGGAGAAGAGCCTTTGATCCGTTTGGAATGATGGATGAAATGATGCAAGGATTTCCGCGTTCGCAACTTCGACAAATTGAGATTACTGAGAAAGATTTTTTCGCTAAAATTTCGGTCTCAAAGTCCAACGTAATGAAAGGAGAAGGACTTGTAGCGAGTTACAAGATTTACGCACGGAACTTTAACTTTGGTTTAGAGAAATATGATTTTCCTACTCAAGAAAATTTTTGGACTGAGAACATTGAGATTCCCAAAGAAATAAAACCGAGCCAAGAAGTAATTGAGGGAGTTCAGTATCAAGTTTACACCATGAAAAAAGAACTTCTTTTTCCTCAAAAATCAGGTGAGTTGGTGCTTAATCCCTTTGAGCTAACCGCACGAATTCAAACCTCTCCTTTTAGTAATCCTCTCAGTAAGAGTATAAAAAGTAATTCGCCCAGAATAGTGGTAAACAAATTGCCCGCTAATCCTCCGGTAAGCTTTGTAAACCAAGTGGGAAATTATTCGATGGAAGTAAAACTCACAAATGATTCGGTAAAGGTGAATGAGCCTATAGAATTGAGTGTCACCTTATCGGGAAAAGGTAATTTAAAACAATTGACAGAAATTCCCCTCTATTTTGATGAGCAACTGGAAGTGTATGATCCAGAAGTAGAAGTAAAACTTAGTGTGAGTGAAGCAGGAGTGAAAGGGAGTAAAACCTTTAATTACTTAATTATTCCTAGAAATCCTGGGATTTATGAATTGCCGTCTATCGCCTTTTCCTATTTTGATTTGTCTACCAATTCTTACCAAACCATTAACTGGAAATCTCAGACGGTGAAAGTAGTGGACGAAAATGGGGCAACTAAAACGAGTTTGGATACCAATGAAACAAACCTTAGTGAGAACCAAGAGGAAGTAGCTGTCATAAAACTGGAAACCAATACGATATGGAAATTTTTAGCCGCAGTTTTGGGACTGACAATAATTTCATTGCTCGTTTGGTTTTTCTTGAAAAGAAGCAGGAAAGAAGAAACGGAAGAAGAGAGAAAAAGAAATGCCAGAAAAAAATTGGCCCATAAATTATCGATTGCCAAAAGTTATTTAGAACAAGGAAATGTATCTCAGTTCTATCACGAAATACTCATCGGATTGAATAAATATGTGAACGAAAAATTGAGTATCGAAACGTCAAAAATGACAAAAGATAGTATCCGAACAACTTTAGTAAATAAAGGAGTGAAGGAAGAAACTATTCTCTCATTTGTGCGAGTGCTAGAAGAGTGTGAAATGGCAAAGTATGCACCATTGAGCAACCAAAACAACCAATTGATTTACGAAAATAGTTTGGATGTAATTGAAGAGATTGAAACCCAAATAATCTGACTATAAATGGTTAGGTTGTTGAAGAATGATAATATTTTTTCTTGAGCCAAAACGAAACACGCACTAAGAGTATAAGAGCAGGAACTTCTACCAATGGACCAATAACTCCTGCAAAAGCCTGTCCCGAGTTAATCCCAAAAACAGCAATGGCAACGGCTATAGCTAGTTCAAAATTATTACCCGCTGCAGTAAATGCCACTGAGGTGGTTTTGTCATATTCGGCTCCAGTTGCTCTTGTGACAAAAAATCCAATCACAAACATGATAGCAAAATAGAGCAAAAGTGGTACAGCAATAATCAATACATCTTTTGGTATTTCGACTATTAGTTCTCCCTTTAATGAAAACATGACGACAATCGTAAATAATAAAGCAATGAGTGTGAGGGGTGAAATTTTTGGGATAAATTGATTGTTGTACCAATCTTCTCCTTTTCGTTTTACCAAAACTTGACGACTGATTATTCCTAAAAGAAAAGGAAGACCCAGATAAATCGCAACACTCTCCGCAATAGTTGAGATAGAAATGTCGATGATAGCTCCTTCGAATCCAAAATAGGTTGGAAGTATGGTGATAAACAACCAAGCATAAAAACTATAAGCAAAGACTTGAAAAATACTGTTTAACGCAACTAAACCGGCTCCATATTCACTACTTCCCTCAGCTAAGTCGTTCCAAACCAATACCATCGCAATGCATCTAGCCAAACCTATAAGAATAAGGCCTACCATGTATTCAGGGTAATCCTGAAGAAAGGTGATGGCTAAAACAAACATAAGAATTGGACCAATTATCCAATTGAGAATCAATGAAATGGAAACAATTTTTACGTTCTGAAATACTTTTGGTAGTAAAGCATAATTTACCTTGGCAAGCGGAGGATACATCATTAAAATAAGTCCTATTGCTATTGGAATATTCGTTGTTCCTAAACTCAGAGAATCTACAATAGAGGGGAAGTTTGGGATGAAATAGCTCAAAGAGACTCCGAGGGCCATTGCAATAAATATCCAAAGAGTAAGGTTTTTATCTAGAAAACTTAATTTTTTTGTAGTCATTTTGATAGGTTGATTTGATTAAATATGTAATGCATTTCTCGAGCTATTTCGATACTTTTTTCTTGATATTTTTCAGCTTGTAAGGGACTAGAATCAAATTCTTTGGGATCCTTGTAGGTGATTGGAATTCTTTTATCTGCCCCAGGCACAACAGGGCAAGCTTCGTTGGCAGAGTCACAGGTCATGATAGCCGCAAAGTTTGAAGATGGATTGAAGGTATTATTCATTGTTTTCGAAAATCCGATAATGGGATGCTCGTTATTAGAATACCGAATGGCATAAATAGGATTAGTTGATTCTGACAATACTTCTACTTTAAATCCTTGGCTCCTAATTGTTGAAACAACCAAGGGAAATAGGGCAGTAGCTTCTGTTCCTCCGGAGTAAGAAATTAAGTTATCTAGTCCAAAATAAAAGCTCATCGCTTGAGCCCAAATTTGTGAGAAATGGCTTCTTCTCGAATTGTGTGTACAAATAAAATTGAGTCTAATCGGTGAATTACTGTCAACTTGCGTTTGTATATAGTCAATAAGAGGTTTCACCATTATTTTTCTTTCTTCTGCTATTTCAACTGTGCAATATTCTTTGATGAACTTTTCAATGTTTGGTATTAGGTGTTGGTTCATTGTTGGGATTGATTCATCGTAATAAAACGATTATTATTATTAAATTTTTTTAGCAACAGTCAGCATTATTATTTAAATCTTGATCTAGAAAACTTGAGAACAAAGCTATCATTTTGGTCCAGTTTTCTTTGTTGATACAATAGCAAACAGAAGTACCTTCTACGTTACCTTGAATTAATCCTAGTTTTTTTAGCTCTTTAAGATGCTGAGATATCGTGGCTTGAGCGAGCCCTATTTCGTTTACTAAATCTCCACATACACAGGAATCAATTTGAAATAAATGCTCCAGAATTGATACACGAGCAGGATGACCCAATGCTTTGGCAAACAAAGCTATTTCGTTTTGTTTTTCTGAAAATATTTCTCTTTTTGTGATTCCCATTTTTAGTAGAAGTTTTATTAATTGCAATATTACGATGAATAAAATTAATTTCCAACAATTCTATGAATACCCTCAGTTAATTTTTTTCCAATGGGAGGATGTTTTAATTCCAAAGAGATATCCTTCAACCGTTAAGTTTTTTGAATTCGATAATTGAATATTTGCTGGAATACTCATGTTGAATTTAGGCAGGTATAATTGACCGCAGCAATAGGTGGAGTCGGAAGTTTGCTGGAAATTTTTTAACACTTCCATGGGGCCTTTCTTTATTTTTTCGTTCCCTTTTTTGTTTCCTGCCTCTGTAACATGACCAAAGTATTTTTTGTTTTGTTTGAATATTCGTACTTCAATTCCATATCGATCATTCCTCCATTTTCCCAGCAAATGATCTTCTATCGTAAAAAATGAACACAAAAAAATAGCTCCAAGAAGAATCAAAGAGCTATTTCTATTTGTTGTATTCATGAAATCAAAATTCTATAAAAAAGGCATTTTTACTACCTTGGCTTTCACTTGTTTATTTCTAATCTGAACCAAGATTTCAGAATCGGGTTTACTTAACTCTGTGGGTACGTATCCCATACCAATTCCTTTACTTAGGCTAGGAGACATGGTACCAGAAGTCACTACACCAATTTCTTTTCCATTGGTATCTACTATAGGATAATCGTGTCTTGGAATACCTCTTTCTATCATTTCAAATCCTACAAGTTTCCTTGTGACTCCGTTTTCTTTTTGTGTTTTTAAGTTTTCGGAATTAATAAAATCTTTTGTGAATTTCGTTACCCATCCCAATCCTGCCTCCAACGGAGAGGTCATGTCATTGATATCATTTCCATATAAACAGTATCCTTTTTCAAGTCTCAATGTATCTCTGGCAGCAAGTCCTATTGGTTTGATACCAAAATCGGCTCCAGCATCTAGAACTTTGTCCCATACTTGTTTGGCTTCGCTATTTTTACAATAGATTTCAAAACCACCAGAACCGGTATATCCAGTAGCAGAAATTATCACGTGTTCGATTCCAGCAAACGGTGCTACTTCAAAATGATAGAATTTAATATCGGCCAAATTAACCTCGGTTAGAGATTGCATAGCTTCTACTGCTTTTGGTCCTTGAATGGCGAGCAAAGAGTAATCCATAGATAAATCTTTCATTTCAGCTCCCATAGTGTTGTGAGAGGATATCCACTCCCAGTCTTTTTCCATGTTGGATGCATTCACAACCAATAAATATTGCTCCTCTTTTATTTTGTAAATGATCAAATCGTCTACAATCCCACCTTTGTCATTTGGAAGACAGCTGTATTGAGCTTTTCCAATTTCAAGTTTGGTTGCGTCATTGGAGCTCACTTTTTGGATTAATTCTAAGGCATTAGGTCCAGAAATAAGAAATTCTCCCATATGCGAAACATCAAATACTCCAACGGCATTTCTTACCGTTTCATGTTCAATCCCTAATCCTTCATATTGCAAAGGCATATAATATCCGGCAAACTCTACCATTTTGGCTCCTAACTCTTCGTGTATATTGGATAGTGCTGTTTTTCTCATAAGGTTCTTTCTATTTTGTGGCTAAAGGTAATTGGTTTCTTCAAGAAATACAATCTATTTCTACTTTCAAAACTTTATTCTTATACCAGATATAGAGTTAAATTAGTTGTTTGAGATTTCTTGTAAAGAATGAATTTGGCAAGAAAAAAGCCTCAAGGTAGACCTTGAGGCTTTTTCTGTCAAAAAAAATATAACTGAGAGATTATACAACTTTTACATTCACTGCATTCATCCCTTTTCTACCTTCTTTTAATTCAAATTCAACTGAATCTTCTTCTTTGATTTCATCAATTAATCCTGATACGTGTACGAAATGCTCTTCGTTAGAGTCATCCTCTACAATGAAACCAAATCCTTTAGTCTCATTGAAAAATTTTACTTTTCCTGTTTTCATTGTGTTATAATAATTAATAATCAAATGTAAGTCATAAATTTTAAGATTTGCTTTTTTTTGCTAAATTTTTTGTTCGAATTGGTGAGAATCACCAACAAAAAACATTTTAGTAAGCTATAAACCAATAAACTGATTAAAACCTGTTACTCAAATTGATTAGGAATAAGCATTTTTCGTTCAGCAAATTTTACTAAATCGGATTCCGATTTTAAAGAAAATCGAAGTAGTAATATCTGAATAACATCATTTATTTTTTGGGTAGGATATTGAATAGAACGACCAATTTCTTGGTGAGTTTTTAGCGATTTAATTAGCTCTATGATTTTAATCTCTTTGGATGAAATACATAAATCAAAATCTAGTTGATGATTCATTTGAAAAAGAAATTCTTCCTCGAAATCTCCATCAAAAGAATACTGAATAATATCACTGTAGCGCAAGTTTTTATTTTTGATAACTCGCCCAATAATAGAATCTAAATTCCCTTTTTTATTTGTTTTAAACACTTGTATTTTAAGAGACAAAGGCTCTTTAATACCTAAGCACTTGACAATTACCCTGCTCGAAAAAGAGGTTAATTTCAAATTGTTTTGATGTAAATATAACAGGGCACGATCGTGGTACTCATTCACAAAAATTTTGGACAGTTCATCATACTCACTGTTGAGTACTTTTAAATTTATTTCATCATCCTTTTTATTCAAAACACTTTCAAATCCTTGAGAAAAAATCATCTTTTTCTCCTTAAAACTGTAGATGTATACAGCTTCATTATTTTTGATTTCGAGACGTTTGTCCAAGTTTTTTTTAAGGATGGAACTGTAGTCAGAGACATCTTCAGAAAGAAATGCATCGGTGTATTTTCCAGTATATTTTGATTTTGACATTAATTTAGTTGGATTATAATATGTAATTTCCGCAAAGCTAAACAGGTTATTTTTTTTAGTGGAAAAAATCTATTTTCTTTCTTCTAAAGGTTCAATCCTTTGTTTAAAATGCATCTCTAAATGATTAAGAGTAATTAATACCTTTATAATGGGCTAAATTTATTAGCAAATCCTTAAATTCGCACAAATTTGAAAAAGCACAATGGCATCAAAATACCCAACATACAATTCCTTAAATTTACCTAATGTGGCTTCTGAAATTCTGGAGTCATGGAAATCAAAGCAAATATTTGAAAAATCAATCTCTTCCCGTTCTTCTGAAAAGCCATTTGTATTTTTTGAAGGTCCGCCTTCTGCTAACGGGCTTCCAGGAATTCATCACGTGATGGGAAGAACCATAAAAGATATTTTTTGTCGATATAAAACCCTTCAAGGTTATCAGGTAAATAGAAAAGCTGGGTGGGATACTCACGGACTTCCTGTTGAATTGGGGGTTGAAAAAGCGCTGAATATCACAAAAGAAGATATTGGATCAAAAATTAGTGTAGAAGACTACAACAAAGCTTGCAAAGAATCGGTGATGAAATACACGGATGTTTGGAACGACCTAACCGAGAAAATGGGTTATTGGGTGGATATGGATGATCCTTATGTAACTTTCGACAATAAATACATTGAATCAGTTTGGTGGATTCTTGCTCAAGTTTTCAAGAAAGATTTAATGTATAAAGGTTATACGATTCAACCGTATTCTCCAGCGGCAGGTACAGGTTTAAGTTCGCACGAAATCAATATGCCGGGAAGTTACCGAGATGTAAAAGACACAACCGTTGTAGCTCAATTTAAAGTAAAATCATGCTGCATCGAAAAAGTGACCAAATTTGTATACCCAGGTAAAAACGCGAACAAAGAATTGTTCTTTTTAGCTTGGACAACCACACCTTGGACATTGCCATCTAATACTGCATTGGCGGTAGGTATAAATATCGATTACGTAATCGTAAATTCATTTAATCCCTACACATTTGAACCCATGACGGTTGTGTTGGCAGAAAATCTGCTTGGAAAACATTTTAAGTCTTCCAATGCTGAATTAGCAATGGAAGATTATTCTGCGGGCGACAAAAACATACCTTTTGAGGTTATTGGAAAGCTCAAAGGAAGTGATTTAGAGGGAAGAAAATACGAGCAACTTATGCCCTTAGCTTTGCCTTACGAAAACCCTGAAAAAGCATTCAGAGTAATTTTAGGCGACTTTGTTACCACCTCAGATGGTACTGGAATTGTTCATATTGCTCCAACATTTGGGCAAGATGATGCCAAGGCTGCAAAAGATGCTGATGTACCGCCAATGTTGGTTTTGAACCAGGAGGGAAAAGGAGTACCGCTCGTAGATTTGCAAGGAAAATTCTTAGCAGAATTAGGAGAAAAATTTGGCGGTAAATACGTAAAAAACGAATATTACAAGCAAGGAGAGGCTCCAGAAAAATCGATTGATGTAGAAATAGCAATTGAACTAAAAGAACAAAACAGAGCGTTTAAAGTTGAAAAATACGAGCATTCATATCCGCATTGCTGGAGAACAGACAAACCGGTGTTATATTATCCGCTAGACTCTTGGTTTATTAAATCTACTGCGGCTAAAGAAAGAATGCAGGAATTGAATGAGACAATTAACTGGAAACCAGAATCTACCGGAACAGGAAGATTTGGGGAATGGTTGAAAAACTTAAATGATTGGAACCTATCGCGGTCAAGGTATTGGGGAATCCCTATTCCGATTTGGACCTCCGAAAACAAATCAGAGCAAATTTGTATTTCGTCTGTCGAACAATTAAAGGAAGAATGTGAAAAATCAGTTTTGGCAGGAATGATGAAAGAAAATCCTTTCAGTCATTTCGATGCTGATGATATGAGCAAAGAAAACTACAACCAATTCGATTTACACAAACATTACGTGGATTCCATTGTCTTGGTTTCGCCTACCGGAAAACCTATGCATCGAGAAGCAGACTTAATAGATGTTTGGTTTGATTCAGGCTCGATGCCTTATGCACAGTGGCATTATCCTTTCGAAAACAAGGAAGCAGTTGAAAATGGATTGAAAAAGGCAGATTTTATTGCAGAAGGAGTGGATCAGACTCGAGGTTGGTTTTTTACACTTCATGCAATCTCAACACTTATTTCGGATGATGTGGCCTACAAAAATGTTATTTCAAATGGACTTGTTTTGGATAAAAACGGACAAAAAATGTCTAAGAGACTAGGAAATGGGATTGATCCGTTTGAAACGCTAGCTAAATTTGGACCAGACGCCACTCGTTGGTACATGATTACGAATGCACAGCCTTGGGATAATTTGAAGTTTGATACGGAAGGAATTATTGAGACACAACGAAAGTTTTTTGGAACTTTGTACAATACCTATTCCTTTTTTGCTTTGTACGCAAATATTGATGGGTTCAATTTTTCGGAATCAGAAGTAACGGAACAACCAGAAATTGATCAATGGATTTTATCTAAGTTAAATTCGCTTGTGAAAGAGGTGAGCGAAGCCTATGAAAGTTATGAACCTACTAAAGCCGGTAGATTAATTCAAAGCTTCACAATAGACCAGCTAAGTAATTGGTATGTAAGACTATGCAGAAGGAGATTCTGGAAAGGAGAATATGCCAAAGACAAAATATCTGCTTACCAAACTCTTTATACTTGTTTAGAAACTATCTCGGTGCTTATGTCTCCAATTGCTCCTTTTTTCTCAGATAAATTATTCTTGGATCTTCATACTGCAACTGGTAAAAACACACTAGAATCGGTACATTTGGCAAAGTTTCCTGAATCTAACGAAAGTATTATTGATACAGATTTGGAAGATAAAATGGAAATTGCTCAAGAAGTGTCATCCATGGTATTGAGTTTAAGACAAACGAACAAACTAAAAGTTCGTCAGCCGCTTCAGCGAATAATGGTTCCAATTCTGGATAAACGATTCGAAGAGCAAATAACTGCAGTAAAAGACTTAATTTTAAGTGAAGTAAATGTAAAAGAGCTGGAACTTCTCACAGACACAACGGGGGTTTTGGTTAAGAAAGTAAAACCAAACTTCAAGGTAATTGGTCAATCCGAAAACAAGCGACACATGAAGGTTATTGGAGCGTTTTGCGGAAAATTAAAGGATGAGGACATTACACTTCTGGAGAAAAACAAAGGGGCGGAATTAGAAGTGAATGGCGAGCGACTTTTCTTGTCGATCGATAACTTTGAAATAACTACGGACGATATTCCAGGTTGGTTAATCGCAAATAATGGATCTATCACAGTTGCTTTGGATACTAACCTAAATGACAATTTAATCAATGAAGGATATTCAAGAGAATTGGTTAATAGAATTCAAAACTTAAGAAAAGACAGCGATTTTGAGGTGACAGATAGGATTACCATCGAAATATCAGGCAACAAAAGGGTAGAAGAGGCACTTAAAACGAATGAGGCTTATGTGAAAGAAGAAACCCTGACAGATAACATCTTATTTTCATCCAGGTTGAATGAAAATAATGCGACCAAATTAGATTTTGACGAAGATATTTCTATATTTGTTAGCATTGAAAAAAAATAAACGATTATGGCAGATAAAAAAGAAAAAACAAGGTTTAGTGATGCTGAATTAGAGGAGTTTAGAATTCTTATAGAACATAAAATAAAAGAGGCAAAAATAGATTTAGAGTTGTTGAACAACGAGATGTCTCACAAAGATAATCATGGTACAGATGATACAGGTAGATCATTTAACATGATGGAAGACGGTGCGAGCACATTTTCGAGAGAAATGATTGCACAAAAAGCGGCACGACAAGACAAGTTTATTTTGAGCCTCGAAAATGCTTTGATGAGGATTAAGAATAAAACATACGGAATATGTCGTGTAACCGGGAAATTAATCAACAAAAAAAGATTAATGCTAGTTCCTCATGCTACATTGAGTATTGAAGCGAAAAACCAACAACAATCCTAAGCTTTTGAAAAAAGTAGCGCTCATTTCTTTTTTGATTGTTTTATTGGACCAAGTCGTAAAGATTTACATTAAAACCACAATGACTATTGGCCAAGATGGATGGGACATTGGCATAATGAAGGTTCATTTTGTCGAAAACCCAGGGATGGCATTTGGTACCGAATTGGATTTTCCTTATGGAAAGCTTATACTTGGTTTGTTGCGAATAGGAGCCATCTCAGCTATCATTATTTATCTCAAAAAACTACTCACAAACAAAGCGCCTTTTGGTTTATTAATGGCCGTATCTTGTGTTTTGGCAGGAGCCATAGGAAATGTGATTGATGGAGCATTTTATGGAATGATATTCAGTGAAAGTAATTATTTTGACGTGGCTCAGCTGTTTCCTTCGGAGGGAGGTTATGAGTCATTTATGCATGGTAAAGTGGTAGATATGTTCCAGTTTACTATCGAATTTCCGAGCTGGTCACCCATCTATCCTGGGAAGCAACTATTCCCCTTTATTTTTAATGTCGCAGATGCGGCTATTTCTATTGGGGTATTTATTATATTAATTGGTTACCGAAAATTCTTTAGAACTTCACATTCTGAATTAGCGATCGAAGATGAGTCAGCTGAAATAAACGAAGAAGAATAAGTAGTTAGTTTATTCTTTCTTAAATCTATCCAACATGTATTTTTTAAGCACAGGTGTAAAACCCGAATATATTCTCATCATTGGTGCATCACTTATAGTTATCATCAGTTTTGTTTTCAATTTTATTTCAAAAAAAACCAATATACCAAGTGTTCTGATGCTCATGGTATTAGGTGTGTTAATTCAGTTTTTAGCTCCAGATGTAGTAACGAATCCTTTGATCAAAACCTCTCTCATTGTAATCGGAAAAGTTGGCCTTATTTTGATTGTGTTGGAGGCAGCATTAGACCTTAAACTGAGTAGAGACAAAATCGGTCTAATCATCCGTTCCTTTTTGGTTGCTTTATTGGCTTTGGGGGCAAGTTCTATTTTAATAGCTTTTTCTATTCAAGGTTTTTTGGGAGCCTCTTTCTATAAAGCTCTTGTCTATGCTGTTCCTCTCTCAATTATGAGTAGTGCAATCATTATTCCTAGTGTTACCTCATTGCCTTTAGAAAAAAAAGAATTCATGATATACGAAAGTACTTTTTCGGATATTTTAGGGATTATCTTCTTTCAGTTTTTGACAGCTCCTAATGAATTTGAAACTACCCAAGATGTAATTGTTGGGGTGGGAACAAATATCGGAATCACAATACTAGTCGCCCTGTTGTTTAGTTACATAGCTGTATGGGTGTTTAATAAACTTACTAGCCACGTAAAACTATTCCTCATTATCTCAGTTTTAACTTTGATGTACGGAATTGGGTCTGTGTACCATCTGTCTTCGCTTATTATTATTTTGTTCTTTGGAATCGTGCTGAATAATGTCGAAGTATTTTTCCGTGGTCCATTAAAGAAATTGATTGACAAAGAAAAGCTTAAACCGGTATTTCATGAATTTCATATCGTTACATTGGAGTCTGCTTTCTTCTTAAGAACCTTCTTTTTTGTGATGTTTGGGATTACTATATCGTTAGCTAGTTTGGTAGATATTCAAGTAGCAATTCAGAGTATCGTCTTTATAGGTATCTTGTATTTGGTGAGGTTTGTTACACTAAAACTAGTTCTGTGGAACAAGGAAATCACTCCGCAATTATGGATTGCACCAAGGGGACTGATTACCGTTCTACTCTTTTATACTATTCCATTTAACTATTATATCCCAAATTTTTATCAAGGTGTTTTGCTTTATGCCATCCTCATTACAAGTCTCGTAATGACTTTTGCTTTAATTAAAGCGAAAGGAAAAAAGATTTCGGACGTTATGATCAAAGACTTAAACCTGAATTACCTGGAAGATGACATGGAGTCTGAAATGAAAAAAGAGGTAAGAAAATACCATCAATCCGAATTAGGTGAAAAACGGCCACCCCAAGATATTATTTCTAATCTAGAAGAAGAATAAATCAATACGAAATTCAACAAATACAAGCGAGTGTAAAAATATTAGTGGTGTTTCCTATCTTACTGATTGTGTTGCACGATTCTAATAAATTTGTGAAAAATCCAGCTCTTGTGCAGCAAGAGTTGCGACATATTGATTGATCAAAAAATGGTAAAAAAGTTAAGTGATCACTTTTTTCGAAGCCATTCTTTTTTGCTCTTCTTTTTTGACAATAAAAACTCCTAAAAGAATAAGTCCCGAAAAACTAATTCCCCAAGTTATTCTTTCGCCAAAATACACGCCCCACAGAATAGCAACCATAGGGATAAAATAGGTGACTGAGGAGGCAAAAACAGAGGTAGTTAGCTTGATTAATTGATTGAATACTATGAGGGCGAAAGTGGTTCCAATAATTGCCAAAATACTCGTAAGAATAAATGCTTGGCTGTAGACAGGATTCATTATTTTTTCGGTTATTTTAGTAAAAGCAACTAAGTGAATGGCACAAAACGGAAGCATAAAAGACAATGAAATAGCTGTAATAGTAATAGAGGAAATATGAGCCAGTTTGTTTTTTATAATATTCAAACTAAAAGCATAGCAAATAGTAGCAAGTACCACGAGGAGAGAGGGGATAAGTGGAATGGAATCGATAGAATCAGAGTTGAAAATTATCAATAATACTGTCCCTAATAATCCTAGAAGAACACCTCCTAAAGCTTTCAGAGATATTCGTTGACCGAAAACAAACAAGGCAACCAACAACGAGAAAATTGGCACCAAAGAATTCAAGATTCCTGTAGAAGAGCTCGAAAGCGTTTTTTCAGCATTTGTAAATAAAAATGCAGGGATTAAATTCCCTAAAAGCCCAACTAACACACAGAACATCCAATCTTTACTCACAGTAATTTTCCATTGTTTTATTGCCACAAAAAACAGCACAACACTGGAAATGAAAATCCTGAGCGAAGCGACTTCATTTGCTGATAGTAGCTCTTTGCCAAAGTCGTCAAACATGGATTTCTTCATTAAAATAAAAGAACTGCCCCAAATTATGGCCAGAACAATTAACAAGACCCAACTCTTGGTTTTTGAGTTCATTAGTAATAAGTTAAGAAAGGTGAATTAACGAATTCTGTCCATTGATTTGATTAATTTTTCATCTTGATTAATTGATCGGCTAGCCATCAAAACTGCTACGAATGAAATAATTGGGAAAAGAAAACTCATTCCGTAATTTATATTCTCTGGCAAGAGTGAAAAAGTAGATTCTATCTTATTGAAATTCAAAAAAATACAAACGATTGTAAGCAACACAGCAACGAAGTTAATTTTATTTAACAGAAGTTGTCTTTTTCTATTCTTAAAACTTACTAAAGCTACTATGCTTAACACAATAGAAAGAATGAGCGGAGCAATTCCTGGCAGGAAAAGAGATAATTCATTCGATTTTTCAAAGCCTAAACTGTCGTAAACGAACTCTGTACCTTCAATGGTATAAAGCGCAAAAGGAAAAAATAAAGTAAGGACTAAAGCAACAATGGCCACGACAAGGTAAATGGTTTGAATTCTTTGAATCATTGTGTTTTTTTTGCTAAAGTATAAAAAATAGTCGTATAATTGCAGAGAAAGAAATAACAAGCGTTCATTTCTTTTTATCATTATTCAATAAAACATCTTTTTATTAATTAATCAACCGGGCAACTCGTCCAGTTATCAGAAATCCTGATAACAACAATTTATTCAAAAACATTTATGTACGACATTAATCAATTAGAAGGTAAATTATTACCTGAGCTAAAGGAAATTGCAAAAAACCTCAAGATCAAAAAATTAAATCAAAAAAAACAAGATTTAATTTATGCAATTTTAGATGAACAAGCTATGCAACCAGCTGCTCTCAAGAGCAAAGAAGTAAAAGAGGACAAGAAACAACCAAAACCGATAGCCAAAAAAAGAAGTGAAAAATCTGTAGAAAAAATAGAAAAGCCTGAAACGGAAAAAACAAAGGAGCAAGTCCTACCACAAACTGAAACTGACAAGAACAATAATCGCCCGAAAAGAAATCCTAGAAAAAAAATAAATAAATCGGAGAATTCAACGCCAACCAAAGCTGACTTGAATAATCCGAACAACCCGCATTACAGAAAAAGAACAATCGAGGGGAATGATTCTCCTGTAGCACACGCCAAAACGAATGCGGAAAAACCTACAAACAGAAAAAACAACAATCCAACTAATAACAACGCCCACAACGGAAATAAAAATAGGCCTAAGAAAAATCCTGCTGAATTACATGGATATAATTTTGACGGTTTGATTAAAACTGAAGGAGTACTAGAACTAATGAGTGATGGTTATGGATTTTTGCGATCTTCTGATTACAATTATTTAAGTTCCCCAGATGATGTCTATGTGTCTAACGCACAAGTGAAATTATTTGGTTTAAAAACAGGAGACACTGTGTTTGGTGATATTCGTCCACCAAGAGAAGGAGAGAAATATTTCCCTCTTTTGAGTATCGATAAAGTAAATGGGAGGGAACCTTCTTACATTCGAGATAGGATACCTTTTGAGCATTTAACTCCTTTGTTTCCAGATGAAAAACTTCACATTACGGGGCATACAAAAGAAACTATGTCTACCAGAATAATGGATTTATTTTCACCAATAGGAAAGGGGCAAAGAGGAATGATAGTTGCCCAACCAAAAACTGGTAAGACAGTATTATTGAAAGATATTGCCAATGCAATTGCAGAAAATCACCCCGAAGTATATTTGATTATCTTGTTGATTGATGAACGACCTGAAGAGGTGACAGATATGGCGAGAAATGTAAATGCAGAAGTAGTTTCTTCTACTTTTGACGAGCCAGCAGAAAGACATGTAAAAGTGGCCAACATCGTGCTTGAAAAAGCGAAAAGAATGGTGGAATGCGGTCACGATGTTTGTATTTTACTGGATTCTATTACAAGATTGGCAAGAGCTTACAACACGGTTTCACCTTCTTCTGGTAAAGTACTTTCTGGTGGGGTAGATGCGAATGCATTGCACAAACCAAAAAGATTTTTTGGAGCGGCTCGAAAAATTGAAAACGGAGGTTCCTTGTCCATCATTGCCACTGCTCTTACCGATACAGGTTCCAAAATGGACGAGGTAATATTTGAGGAATTCAAAGGAACTGGAAATATGGAGCTCCAATTAGATAGAAAAATCGCGAACAGAAGAATATACCCAGCAATCGATATTACCGCATCGGGAACGAGAAGAGAAGATTTACTTATGAGTAAGGAAGCTCTTCAAAGAATGTGGATTATGAGAAAATACTTGGCTGATATGAATCCAATTGAAGCTATGGAATTCATGAAAGACAGAATGAAGAATACCCAAACAAACGAAGAATTTTTGCAATCAATGAATGGATAACAGGATGAAGAATAAAAAAGTATCAGTGCCGGTTGCTTTTGCGGCCGTTTGGATTTTACTTTTATTAACTCTCAATGTGTTGAAAGTACCGCACCATTTCAGAATTGGGATTTATTTAAACCTTCTGTTTGTTCTAGGTGTGATTGGGGTTTCTATGTTTCTACAAATTAAAAGAGATAAGAAACTTCACCCTTTTGCTGTTAACTTCAAAAATAGCTTAAAGAAATCAGGGACTTATATCATTGTGGTTACCGCTTTTTTATTTCTGTATCTCAAGTTCATCAATCCTCTTTTTTTAGAAAACTTGAAAAATGCTAGAATTCAAACAGAACTCGCCAAAGACTGGGAACAAGTAAAAGCAAGTAGTCCAGTTTTTGAAACAATGACCAGAGAGGAATTTGTGGAGAAAGCAACTTCAAGCAACGAACTATTAAGTTCAGTCTCTCTCAATCTAAGTTTTTACTTTTTGGGATTATTTTTCATTTCTTTGTTTTACTCCATTTTGGTGCCACTTTTTTACAAGAAAGTAATCCTCAGAATGTAGAAAAAATGAACCAACAAAAAAGGGTTGTGCAAAATGCACAACCCTTTTTTTTATTCCATGGTTTAGTAGACCTATTGTTTGATTAATTTTTCTGTCAATACATATCCTTTAACACCCACCTGAACGAAATAAACTCCTTCTGGGAACAAGCTGAAATCTATTTCCTTTACCGAATTGAAGTAGCTAGCAATCTGCTTTCCAGCTATATTTTTTACCGTAACAAACTGAATAGTTTCTGGATGATTTATTACCACTAAGCCATTGGTGGGATTGGGATACATCGAAAATCTGTTTTTCAACTCTTCTTCTATTCCGATAGTAGAAATGGTAACAGAAGTACAGGCAGAGGTGTCAGAACAAGTTCCTCTTGTAATGATACAGGCGTAACTTCCAGAAGCACTGGGTGTATAATCTTTTGAAGTGGCACCCGAAATTACGGAATATCCATTTCCACAATCAACCCATTGGTGATTTGCCCAAGTATCCCAAGACGTTAATTTATTTCCAGTTTTAAAAACAGAATCATTCACTCCAGGTAATATAGTAATGTTATATTCATCCACAGTATCACAGGAACCAACTGCCGAAAGCGTGTCGTAATAAATCCCTGTGCTCGTTACGATGGTTCCATTCGGCATGGTATAGGAATCACACTGTGAAACTGTATTTGTATTAGAAATATGCCCAGTTGTTATCGTTACTACGTATGACAGGATACTGTCACATCCTGCTCCGGAGATTATGGTATCGTTATAAACTCCTGAAGTAGAAACGACAACGCCACTCGGCAACGTATAAGATCCACAAGTGCTAACGGGAACTGTGTTCAAGCTTGCACCTTGTGTCAAGGCAGTTCCGGATACATAGTTTGAACTTGAACCTGAAAGCGCAAAACCGTTTAATGTGCCGTTATTGGCTCCTGCATAATCTATAGCAGCTGTTATTCCAGCATTTGAAACACCTGCATTTCCTTCATTAAACTTGTAATAGGCCATCAATCCTGAGGGTGAAGTGCAATATTCAGACATTCGTTCAGAGGCAATTTGTGAAGGAGTTCGCGCATAATTATAAAACCGCACTTCATCAATACTTCCTGTAAAATTATTCACGTTATCAATTCTTTGCCCAATTCTCAAATTGGTAGAGGAACCGGTATTGGTGGCAACGGTTAGGTTTCCTGAAACATCTAATACACTATCTACATACAAACTATATTTATTCGTTGCACTTGGATTGTACACCACTGCCACGTGATGCCAGTTCCCATCATTTACAGCGATAGTTCCGCTCAACCCATTTCCTCCAACTTCAATTCGAATGGCATTACTCCAAAGCACACAAAAAGTAAATCTTCCTCCCGTGACAAATGAGCCGTAATCTGCAATAACTCCTTGACTTCCGCTCGCAGAAGGATTGAAGTTGGCCGTTGTTTTTATCCAAGCCTCGATGGATCTGGCAGCTGTGCCACCCGAAATACCCGAGTAAGTTGTTTGAACATAATCATTTACTCCATCAAAATTGAGCGAAGTATTTTGTGAAAAGCTCGATATGCCAGATGATGCAATAATTGCGAATACTAAATGTTTAAGTATTTTTTTTAAGTTCATTGTTATTTTTTTGATTTATTTTTTTTGGGTAGATGCTTCCAATAATAGCTGTTCCAGCTGTGTCAATCGGGCTTCTATATTTTTGTTTGTCTCTTCCGTTTTTTCGTTTTTTGCGTTTAGTTCAGAATTATCTTCTTTCAAGACTTTAATCTCTTCTTGCAATTCTTTTATTGCATTGACAAGAATTTTGGTTAAAGCGGATTCATCAAATACTCGTTTATCTGAAAGTCCGCTATTCTCCGAATCATCAATTTGAGTTACCATATAAGGGGCAATCTTCTCTATTGCTTGTGCAGAAAATCCTACATATTTTGTTTCCAAATCCGTATACCCAGATTTTTCATTGTATTGAAAAGTAATGGGATTGATTTGGGATATAACGTTTAAACCATCGGTAAAGGGTTGAATATTTTTCTTCGTTCTGATATCCGAATATGTCGCCCAAGCACCACCACCAGATTTACCTGCAGTACCATTTACTGACAATGTTTGTGTAGGCGAAACAGTTCCAATCCCTACATTTCCCCGGTTAAGTACTAGAATATCATCATAAATTGTATTTCCTGCTGACTGGTTGATGTAAGAGAATTTAAATAGTCCCAACGTGTCAGAAGAAGTATTTTCGGTATGAACCTTGTACGCGTAGGTGCTATTTTGATCAAATAAAATACCCCCAGAACCTCCTGTAAATGGATTGCTTGTAAAAATGGCTGTATAATCTGTGGCTGCATTACCACCTAGATCCGTAACATGAAGACGTGCTTGTGGATCAGTCTTTCCTATCCCAACTTTTCCTGATGATTTTATATATACCCCACCAGATGGACCTCCCCAATAGTCATTTCTCGAGACAAAATTATATTCTTGACTACCTATTATATCCGTTACGGTCCCACCAGCTGCAACGGTGGTGTCCTCAATCATTTTTTCGTCTGATACAATTTTAGCTGAAACTGTACCTTGACCACCACTTATTCTCCTAATTCTCAAGTTCACAATTGGAGATGAATTTAATTTTTGGACATCTAAAGCAATGGGCCTGACTCCACCATAAAGCGTGCCAGTAGTGGGCAATATTTCGTACCAATGAGTATCACCACCCAGGTAGGTAAAACAAAGGGTATAACGCAAAGTAACCAAAGAATTAATTGTATGTATGCTCAATTCGATGTCTATACAGCTTCCATCTCCGCTAGAATGGATCGTTCCTAAATACGCCAAATCACCTGCATTTCCTCCTAAATTTCTAGTAAAAACTTGGTTATGTTTTCCTGCTGCATGTAGAGAACCGTTAACGTCCAAAGTCTGTGTGGGCGTGGTTGTTCCTATTCCTATATTTCCGTCATCGGTAATAACTACTGTGTCACCATTGGCTGCAGCTCTGGCTGCCATAATGTAAAGACCCTCGTTGCTCCATTCTGTGGTATCGGTTGGGTATATTTGTTTCAGGCAATTCCAGTCAACTCCATTACACACCTGGATACAACTATCTGTCAGGTTGTACACCATCATGCCTACGATAGCTGAGGAGGGTGAGGGTCGTTTGGTGTTAGTGACAATAGGAATTATGAGTCCTTTGGCACTGTCAGCAGAAGCCAAATGTAACACGGCATTTGTGCTAGGAGAGGTAGTTCCGATTCCTCGTTGAGCCGTTAATTGAATTGCACACAAGGCAATTAATAGAGTGATTATTGTTTTTTTCATAGTTAGATAGTTAGTTGGTTTATTTCGAGTAGCGCTTTTTCTTAAAAGGACCTATGCTCTTTGGTTAAAAATATTACATTTCGATCATATTCGAGATGAATGTATAAAATTAGTTTGATGTTCTGAAACAAATAATCCAATATTTGCTCCAAATGTCAGATTAAGAAGAAACTAACCTTATTATCTACTCAATAAAAACAGATTCTCAGAATTTGTAAACAAAAAAAGATTTATTTAGTCCTCCCTTGTGGTCAAAAATTTATTGTTTGATAAATTTAATTCGTGATTTGGAGTTTCCTATTTTAATTTCAGCTAGGTAAATACCTGGCTTTAATGTACTGCAATTTAATTCATTGTTTTCAATAAATGCTTTTTTTATGAGAGTTCCGTTTAAGGAATAGAAAGTAACCTCATTCAAAAGATAGGATGCATCAAAATGCATGACATTGGCTACGGGATTTGGGTAAATCATTACTTTGGATGCAGCTGATTCGCTCAGCGATGTTAAACTGATATTCACACAATCGGAAGTGTCTTTGCAATTTCCACGGCTGACAATTACAGCATAATCACCTGCTTGAGTGGCATTGATAAATCTATTCGTTTCACCAATAATAGGAGCAAAACCACTATCACATCTTACCCATTGGTGATTTGCCCAAGTATCCACAGAAGTAATCCTTGCCCCTGATCTATATACAGAGTCATCCACAGAGGAAATTGTAATATCGAAGACTAGCAAGCTATCACAACCAGAAGATGAGACTAAGGTGTCCGCTGATATCCCAGTAGTAGTAATCACCCTACCAGTAAAGGTGGTGTAAGAATTACAAACCGTATCGGTAAAAAGTGTTGATCTCACGCCAGGCGTTACACTTGCTCCGGCGACCCAATTTGAACTAATTCCAGAGAGTGCAAAGTTGGTTAAAGTTCCATTGTTTCCGTTTCCCGAAACATCATTGAGCGTGGTCACGGTTGAATTAGAGCCAGCCGAAATACCTTGATTGAATGAATAATATGCTTTTAAAGAAGAAGGGATATTGCAGATTTCACTGTTCATGTTAGCCAAAATCTCCGCTTTTGTTCGAGCTACATTCCAAATCCTTACTTCGTCCGTTGTTCCTGGAAAATATCTTCCAGGGTAAGCAGGAGATTCTCCCAAATATAAATTATTTGAGGCAGTACCTACTATGGCAACAGTTTTTGAAACAGAATCGGTCAACACTCCGTTTACATACAGTCGTAAAAAAGAACCATCGTAAGTTGCGGCTACATGTTGCCAAGTATTTAAAGTAAGCACATTGTTAAAAGACGTTAATTCGTTCCAAGGACCACCGCTTCCAATATTAACATTAAGCTTTCCTCCAGAACCTGCTCTCAGCATGTATCCTGTTCCTACAGGGCTTTCCTTACTGATGATATTTCCTTGCCAAACCTGAGCTCTCCATGAGGTAGGATAAATCCAAGCCTCTATTGTTAAAGCAGTCCCAGTAATATTGAGCGAATTAGAATTTCCCAAATTAACGTAGTCATTTATTCCATCAAAACTCAGGGCGTTTTGTGAAAAAGAGAGATTAAATTGTAGGACACAAAATAAGACACTTAAAAAAGGAAATAAAGCTTTCATAAAAATTAGATTAGAACAAATAAATTTAAGTATATTTTGCCAAATAAAAAAACGAAGTGATTACTAATCAATAAAATAGATTAACTTGTTTTAAGCGTAGGGTTCAAAAACTGTTATTAGAAAATCACACTGAATTGTAATATCTCCACATTCTTCGATTTTTTTTTGCGCTTTTTTACTTGTATTCCAATAATAAGGTGTCATTTTCAGTAAATTTTCCAACATAGTAGAATCAAGAATATTTATGGCAAAAGACTTTTGACTCGTTGAAATATGAGTGAAAGACTTCCCAATTTGTTCGATGATGTTGTATTCGTGAGGCCGAAAGGAATCATAAATTAACTCAGCCAATTGTTTCATGTGATTTTCTCCCGGACTTACCACAATTAAGTACCCCTGTTTGTTTAATACACGACTGAATTCTGCTGGATCAATTGGTGAAAAAACGGATAAAATCAAATCTATACTGCCCGAAATAAGGGGCAGGTCATAGACCGAACTGACAAAATAAAAATTATTTTTATACTTGCCAGCAGCGTTTTTTACCGCATGCTTTGAAATATCGGTTCCAAAGATGTTTGATTTTTTCTTTGAAAGATTACTTAATGCTTTCTCCGAGTAATATCCTTCCCCACAACCTGCATCTAATATTTCGAGAGAATCGGTAGAAAAAGATAATTCCGATTCGATTACATTCTTAATTTCCGCCATTAATGGATCGTAAAATCCACCTTCCAGAAAAGCTCTTCTGGCCTTTACCATCATAGTATTGTCTCCAGGTGTTTTCGATTTTTTCTTATTCACCGGGAGTAAATTCAGGTAGCCTTGTTTGGATAAATCAAAATTATGATTGGATTGACAAACATAGCTTCTGTTGCCGTCAAAGTGGAGCGAGTTTTTGCAATATGGACAAAGAATTGTGGACATGTCGGAGGTTTTGATGGGAATTGAGTAAAGATAACATTAGAATTAAAAGAATAGCCTTTCTACTCTTGTTATCAGCTGAGAAGAAAATACGAAGCTAAATTTTGTCGATTTACTATCGCTTCAAAATCAAGTTATTCGATAGTCTGGTGTGCTTAAATAGGTCTTCATGGATAAATAG
>CBFHPW010000025.1:0-30406 GCA_965657945.1 Flavobacteriales bacterium | reverse complement strand
TGAGTTTGATTGGTTTATGGATAAGAATCAAATGAATTTTAAAAAGTCCATAGATACAGCCAACTTTCAGAATTATGACGAGAACAAGAACCTCAAACCAAATTTTATCTCTTCGCTCAAGGAACACAAAGGTCTTGGGTTCTTCTCTGGATTTGCAAGTTATTTTATTGACAGTAACATTTTGCTGTGTCAGGAAATTCCTTACATCGTAGTGGCCGATTCTTGGATAATTCCAAATAATGGAAAACTGAGAATAAAAGAAAAAGCAGATCTCCCAACTTTATACAATTCTCAAATTTTAGCCAATTATGTGACTAAATACCATCGCTTTACGAAAGCTGAAATCAGTATTTTTTCAAGTCAAGAATACCTTGCAAATGGAAATTATATCGTTTCTTCTGACCCTACCATTAACAGTAAAGTGTTTTTTGATAACATAGAACCCAATACAGAGGGAATCACTGTGGCGAAAGGAAAGATTCCTATGGATTCCAACTTTTATTTGAGTCCTCAATTTAAGTATTTCGGTGATATCTTAATAAAAGGAAGTGACATTGGAGCCAACTACAATGGACAAACCAAAGTAATCACAAACTGTAAGGAATTAGAATTGGATTGGATTGAATTTCAAGCTATAGTAGACACCAATAAAATCATTATTCCTCTGGGAGAATCCTTTGCAGACAAAGTTTCGGGCCCTACGATTTATAACGATGGAGAAATATCGTTTTACACCGCTTTTTTGGCTGATAAAAAATTTGAAACTGATCAAGCTATTACCCCATCAGAAGGTTTTTTGTCTTACAACAAAGAAAAAGGATTGTTTGAAATTGGTGCAAAAGAGAAATTGTTGAATAACAAAGCTGCCGGAAATTACATCAGTTTCGATAATGAAAATTGCAGTTTTAGTTCAATCGGGAATTTGGACCTATTCGGAAGCAATGATCAATTCAATGTAGAAATTGTAGGTGAGATGAGCTACAATAAGTTGAGAGATACAGTGCTACAAATGAATGGAACAATGAAAGTGAGCTTTCCTTTTCATTCTGCGGTTACGAGTCAAATGAACCAAGAAATAGCCAGTGCGCCCATCCAGGAACTCATTCAATTGGATAAAACCAATTACGATTTATACCTGAACAATGTTGTGCCAAGCCCGAAATCTGAGCAGGTGAATAGGGAGTTGTTTACTAACGGACGAATGGTGAAATTCCCTGAGGAATTGAACAGCGTAATTACTTTATTTGATTTAAATTTCTACTGGAATGAAGACCTTCAGTCATTTGTTTCTACGGGAAATGCAAATGTTGCTACCATTGGTGAAAATCAATTGTATAAAAGGTGTAAAGTATTCGTACAGATTCAGAAAAGAAGATCGGGAGATAAATTTGCTTTGTTGATAGAATACAAAGAGAACTCATTTTATTATTTCGATTATTTCAATGGAGAATTATTGACCTATTCTACAGATAAAACGTACCTAGAATTACTGGAAGCGATTCCGGCTAAAGACAAAAAAATAAAAGGAGAAAAGGACCAAGAAGATTTTTACTTTGGAATTTCCTCAAAATCCAAACCATTTGTATTTCTTGATAATTTCGTTAAAGAAGATGGTTTTGACGAAGACTAAACGCACCTTACATGACCACAGAATTTATAGCTTGTATTCTTATTTCGTATCTCTTGGGATCCATTCCTACAGCCGTTTGGGTAGGAAAAATATTTTACCAGAAGGACGTGAGAGATTTTGGAAGTGGAAATGCTGGAGCTACCAATACTTTCCGTGTGTTGGGTGCCAAGGCAGGTATTCCCGTTTTGTTGTTTGATGTCGTAAAAGGATGGTTTTGTGCCTACGTGTTGGCGCGTTATTTCTTTCCTAGTTTTTTGTCAAATCCTGCAGTAAACACTCAGATTACGTTCGGAGTTGCTGCCATAATTGGTCATATTTACCCGGTTTTTGCAGGATTTAGAGGAGGCAAAGGAGTTGCAACAGCACTTGGAATTATCATTGCTCTTCATGTAGAGGCATCTTTTTCCTGTTTTGGGGTGTTTGTAGTGATGTTACTCGCAACCAGAATTGTGTCTTTGTCATCGATGGTAGCTGCAGTCTCTTTTCCTCTTTTTGTCGGATTTGTGTTCCCCGAATCTTACAATTCTTTGGTTGTATTTTCTATTGTAATGAGCATTTTGATTGTCCTCACCCACACCAAAAACATTCAAAGACTAATCAAAGGAGAAGAAAAGAGAATTTTTTAGGGTAGTGTTCTTTCAGGCAACAGGAAACACCGTAGACTTCTTTATCTCGTTCAGGACGAATGTACTTCTTATCTGACTTAGATTGGGCAAAGCAGCCAATTTTCCCGATGAAAACAGATGGTATTCGTTCAAATCTTTCACCACTACTTTGAGTAAAAAATCATTCGAACCTCCCATTAGGTAACACTCCACAACCTCGGGAATTTTTGAAATAGCCGCATTGAATTCGTTAATTTGTTCCAACTTTTGGCTGTCTAAAGTTACGGTGCAAAACACGACCATGTTGGTGTCCAACTTTTCGCGATTCACCACAGCCACATACTTGTCTATGACACCCGATTTCTCCAACTTTTTGATGCGTTCATAGACGGGGGTTTTCGTCAAATTCATTTTAGCCGCAATCTCTTTGATGTTGAGCTTCGAATCATTCTGTAATAATTCCAGCAGTTTTTTGTCAATAGTGTCTAGTTTCATTTTGGGAATTTTTCCTAAATCTATTCATAAATATTAAAAATTATTTCAATTATGTCTATTATTACAATAATTCTTAGGAAAATATTCTGCATTTGAACTAAGTTGCCGAAATATGAGTTTCTTGTTTTATTTTTGTATTCAACCCATTTAAATCTCAACCTATGAAAGACACAAAAGAGTATAAGCCAGAAAGTTTAATGATGTCCCATGGATACAAACCAGAATTGTCAGAAGGTGCTATAAAACCACCAATTTTTATGACTTCTACTTTTGTTTTCAAATCTGCGGAAGAGGGAAAAGCATTTTTTGAGGTGGCTTATGGATTGAGAGAAAAGGAGGCGGATGAAAATCTTGGATTGATTTACAGCAGAATCAACAATCCCAATTTAGAGATTGTAGAAAACAGACTTTCACTTTGGGGAAAATGTGACGACAGTGCAATTTTCGAAAGTGGTATGTCAGCCATTACCACGGTGTTGTTGGAGTTTTTGAAACCGGGAGATTTGTTGCTTTACAGTTCCCCAAACTACGGAGGAACCGACCATTTCATTCATCATTTTTTGGATAAATTAGGAGTTCACACCGTTTGTTTTGATGCCAAATATTCAAAAGCCGAGGTGATTGAAAAAATAAACCAAACGGGAAAGGCAGATAAATTGACTCATATTTTTGTTGAAACTCCAGCCAATCCTACCAATGCACTTATTGATATAGCAATGTGCAAAGAAATTGCTAATGAATTTACGGATAAAAATAAGGAAGAAGTAATTTTTACTGTAGACAATACATACATGGGGCCAATTTGGTCTAATCCAATGGAATTGGGTGCCGATATGGTGGTGTATTCTGCCACGAAATACATCGGTGGTCACAGTGATTTGATTGCTGGTGCGGTATTGGCAAATCAAGACCTTATGATTCGTGTAAAAACCTTGAGAACGTTCTTAGGAAATATGGCGAACCCTCATACTTGTTGGCTACTTTCTCGTAGTTTAGAAACGCTCATGATAAGAATGGAGAAACAACAAAATAATGCGATTGAAGTGGCTAATTATTTGAGTACTCACCCCAAAGTGAAGGAGTTATTTTACTTAGGTAACCTAGATAAAAACTCTAAAACGTATGAAATTTATCAAAAGCAATACAACTCGCCTGGTGCCATGATTTCATTTGAAGTTCATGGTGGTGAAAAGGAAGCTTTTACATTTTTAAACAACCTCAAAGTAATCAAGTTAGCTGTGAGCTTAGGTAGTACAGAAAGCTTGGCTCAGCATCCTGCCAGCATGACCCACATTGGACTTGCACCAGAGGACAAAGAGAAATTTGGAATTACTTCCAACCTCATTCGATTGTCTGTAGGTGTCGAAAATGCACAAGATTTGATAGAGGAAATAGGGTTGGCATTGGACGCCATTCAATAAATTAAGAATTGGATTTTTCCTGAAAATAATGAGGTTGTAGGGATTAAATCTGTACTTTTGACTATGATAAATCCAATGTATACAACCGAGCAACTCGATTCACTGTTCAACGTGTTACGGGAAGCCAAAACCATTCTCATCTTTGGACACAAAAGTCCCGATGGGGATTCAATTGGCTCTACGTTGGCTTTGCACCATTATTTGGCGGCCAAAGGAATAGATTCCCAAGTCATTCATCCCGATGGTTTTCCCAATTTTTTGAATTGGATGAAAGGAACAGAATCGATTATTTGTTTCGACAAACAAACAGAAAAAGTAACGGAGCTAATTACTAAAGCTGATGTTATTTTTAACTTAGATTACAACGAACAATCGAGAGTAGGAAAGCAGTTGGGAGAGTTGTTGAAACAATCCAAGGCGACTAAAGTAATGATTGATCATCATCAGCAGCCCGATGACTTTGCTAAGTTTACTTTCTCAGATACTTCTTCTTGTTCTACTTGTCAATTGGTGTATGAATTGATAGAAGCGCAGAACGATTTAGATTGCATTCACCCTGAAATGGGAAGTTGTATCTATACAGGAATACTAACCGATACTGGATCTTTTCGGTTTTCTTCCGTTACCGAAAAAACTCACCAAATAGCTGCTAGCCTTATTTCTCGGGGTGTGAATCACTCCCTAATTCACGAGGCAATTTATGATGTGAATACTCCAGAAAGATTAACGCTTTTGGGGTACACGCTCAATAATAAATTGGAGGTTTTACCTGAAATAAAAACAGCCATAATTAGCCTAACGAAAGAAGAACTCTTAGCACATAACACACAGAAAGGGTACACGGAAGGTTTTGTAAACATGGCACTCTCTATCCTAGGAATTGAGGTGGCTGTGTTTGTCAAAGAAGACGACAAATTGGTAAAAATATCCTTCAGATCGAAAGGAACTATACCGGTGAACGAATTTTCTAAGCAACACTTTGGAGGCGGAGGTCACATCAATGCTGCCGGTGGCGCTAGTCATACTTCAGTGAGCGAAACAGTGGATAAAATAAAAAAGGAATTGCCAACGTTTTTGTCTCAGTTAACCCAGTAATTATGAAAAGAAGTATTGCTTTTGTCTTGTTTTTAGCGGTTTTGTTTTCGTGCAAAGAGGAACAACAAAAACCACAAACCATGCTTGTGCCGAGTGCAAATGAAACAGCAGATATGAACAAAACTTGGAATCAGGAAGAGCAAGAACTGATTCATCAATTTATTCAGCGGAAAGGTTGGGAAATGACAGAGACAGAATCTGGACTTCATTACCTCATTTACAACCAAGGTACAGGGGAAAAAGCAGAACCGGGAATGAAAGCCATGATAGAATATTCCATTTCGCTCCTCGATGGAACGGTGCTGTATTCTTCCAAAGAAATTGGCCCAAAACCCTTTCAGATAGAAAAAGACAATGTAGAACAAGGCCTGCACGAGGGTGTAACCTACATGAGAGTAGGAGACAAGGCTAAAATAATTGTTCCGTTTTATTTAGCCCACGGATTAATGGGCGACCACAGAAAAATCCCTCCTTTGGCTTCCCTTGTTTTTGATGTGAGGTTATTGGGGTTGAGTAGGTGAGATGAATGTTCAGGCTATGAGTAGTTGCGTGTATAAACTTATAACTTTGCTAATAAACAAAAACTTAAAACATCTATTTGACTTTCAATAAATGGCGAGAACAAGCAATTACTTATAGCCTCTGTTGTAGAGCGTTTTTGATTTTATGCTTTTTCTTTATTTCTATGTTCAGAAAGTTTTTCTGCTATGATATTTACAATTTCTGCAGCTTGTTCGTTAAGGTCTTTTGACGGGTCAAAACTTAAACCTCCTAATTTTTGAGTTTCATCAAATAATCCCGGATAATTATCAGAATACCTAATTGGAATAATTGAACTTTTGCCAAATCTTTCCTTGAAATTATCTGATTCAAATTTTGTCCAAATCTTTTTTGGATAATCTTTGCTTAATAATACTACAACAAAATATGCCTCAGACTTATATATTGGCGCCAAATACTCTTCAACATTTGCCGCTAATATTCTGGATTGTTCGTTTTTGTCATAAAATATAGAGATTTCTCTTTCAAGAAGTAAATCATTTATTTTTGAGGCAAGATTCCTGTTCTCACCAGCAAACGATAGTGCGAAGTCATATTTATTTGAGAAAGCTAGACTAATGTAACCGACTTTTTCTGCAAATTTAGACCAAAGAACATTCCTTAAATAAAACATAAATTTTGGATCTTCAACTGCTAAAACTCTTGAGTTCGTATCGTAATGGATTACATCCTTTAGTTCTTCATTCTGTCTTATAATTGTTTCAAGAAATCCTTTATCGACAATTTGTGTAATACTCAGTTTGTTTTCAGGATATTTAAGATATAAATCATCAATTTGAATTGCCCATTCATCAGATTGAGAAAGCCAATATAGAAGATGCAAATATGGTGCTCTTCCTTCTCGTCTTAACCTATTTCCAATTGCAAATTTTCTGGCTTTTGGGTAAAATATTCTGTCAAAATCCGACAGAACTTTTTCTTTAATAACCTCAATGCTAGATTTTAAATCTTTTATTTCATCACAAGTTACTAGAACTTCAGAGTCTATACAGGTTTCTTTAGATAATAGCTGTGCTATGTGGAAACTACCTTTTGCTAATAAGGTTATATCTTCTTTTGTACTAATCTTAATGTTAAGTGACTTTTCACCTAGTTCAATTAATTCGCTGATTTTATATGGCGGATTTTGCTCAAACTTGATAGTATCAATTCTATTATTTAAATCACCAGCTATTTGAACCAACGAATCCCCAGCCTTGTTTATTCCTATTAAAATTAATTTATCATTATCCCTTTCTTCATCTGCCAAAACCTTCATATAGTCTGCAATTGAAGATTTTAAATCAAATTCTAATAAATGAAAATCATCAATAATTACAGTACCCATACCTTGAAATTCCGGTAAGAGTCTTATCATTTCAAGGTCGTCTTTTTTTCTTGCAGTTAAAGAGGTTATATTTTTATTAAGTCCTAATTCTTCAATAACTTTTATTACACAAGTAGTCTTACCAATTCCAGAAGGGCCTTCAACCACTAAACATCTTCCCTTAGTTCTAAGTGAAACTAAAATTGTGTTATATTCATCTGGTCTTACGAATGTATGAGTTGGAATTCCTGAAGTCTTAAATACATCTTCTAAATATGCTTTCATAGTTTGGTTTTAAATGCTTTACAACTTGTTATTCTAAGAAATATACACATTACATCTTTTAGCTCCTTCTTTGCCAGGAATTTTCATTTAAGAGGTTGGTTTTGTTGCTCGAAATGCAGAGTGCTGATTCGTACTCTCAATAGGAGGTAAACTTTACTTGCTATGGAAAGACTATGAATTTTTGGCTGTTCTTTACTTTTTTCAACTCAAAGAATATCAATCGAGAGAAGAAATGTTGGTGGATTAAATTTGTTTTTCATTAATGCCAAATTTTATATTTAGCGGACTTTGCAGATATAAAAGGGCGTTTGAATACTCTCCAAACGCCCTATGTTTTTTATGTCTCGTGATGAGTCTTTTGTTTTAAATCGTAGTAATTTTTTTATTCTGGACGATATTTTTCAAAGTCCCAATTTTCTCTAAAATCAAAGCTTAAGAATATAGCGTCAGCATTATTTAAATTAATAATGTTCTTAATTGAATCCGCCCAAGGCTTTGTAAAATTTTTATTAAGTTTTCCCGTAAAACTAGCCCAGGTAATTACAAAAAGAGATTTGCCATTAGTTTGAGAAAAATCACTTGTATTTCCATGTAAAGATGAAATTGAGCTTCCAAAAACATCTCTAAATTCGATTGTGTCAAACACTATGTTATAATCTGATTTATTATAATGTGAAATGTAATTTGATATATCGCTAGTGCAGTCAATAGAATCTTTGGGTAGAATTAATTTACCTTTTTCATTAAATATAATTACACTGTTCACGGAGTTTTTTACTGGTAATCTTTCTGGCTGTTCAAAAAAATCCATAAATCCTTTGTCACTTATAGAATAATGTTTAAAGTGATTTAGTTGATATTTGTCAGCATGTTTTTGAATGTAATCTGCTGACCTCGCTTTCGGTTTTTTTATTCCAAATGCTACTCTTGCTACTACGCTACAATTAGTTAGTAAAAAAACAAGAATCAATAGTTTATATTTCATATGTGTTAAATATTAGTGGGGAAGTTATTTTACTACTTCCTCCAATTTATAAATTTTAGTTAAAAACACAATCAACATCTACATATCCATAGGTTTGTATATCTTCTCCATTTTCATAAAGGTTGTCGCCAACCTCATGGAAATTATATAATCCTGATTTTAAAGTAAATGAATTGTATCCAGTATTTTTTAGAAATTCATTTGGAATATCTAAATCATAATCAATACCAAATTCATCTTCAAATTGTTCTAATTCTTCATTGAAATATATACGAGTTGTATAACTTCCATTACCAATTGAAATTGGAGGGGCAGCATACATTTTTGGTTTCCAACCAAATTTAAATGAAATATCACAAACTCCAAAGCATTCGTGACAATCACATATTTTTCCATCCCTCTTTCTTTTCACTAAAGCCCTTCTAATCGTACCAGTCATTTTAATATAAGGTCCTTGCTGAGCAAATGAAGGTTCAATAGTAATTGACTTTTTAGTATTTATTACTTCTTCTTGTTTATTACAAGCGAAAAGTGCAACTGCAAGAATTGCTGATAATAATGAGAATTTTAAAATTTTCATGTTCATAATTTTTGTTTTTGTGTCCACTCACAGGTGAACGAGTTAGTAAATTGATAAAAACACCTGCTACAAACTCTAAAACGAACTATTTTTTTCCTTTTTATTTTCTTATCCAAGTAAGGAAAGCACTCGGATATGATTCATGCTTAACCGTTTTTGATAGCTGGTTAAATTGCCCATAACTTGTTGCCTTTAGTAAGTTAGCCATTACGCTTTTTCTCTCACTCTTTGCCAGGAGTTTTCATTTAAGAGGTAGATTTTGTTGCTCGAAATGCATGGTGATGGTTCGTGCACTCAATGGGAGGCAAACTTCACCTGCTACGGAAAGGCTATGAATTTTTGGCTGTTCTTTACTTTTTTCAACTCAAAGATTATTTATCGAGAGAAGAGACATTTTTGAGTAAATTTCTTTTTCATTAATGCTAAATTTTATATTTCGCGGACTTTGCAGATAAAAAAGGGCGTTTGAATACTCTCCAAACGCTCTATGTTTTTTATGCCTTGTTATTGGCTTTAATAAAAAAAAACAGTTGAATAACAAAATAGAAATTCAACTGTTTAAATAGAAATTTGATAGATTTATTTTTTTCTATTTTTTAAATTATTGATAATGGCTAATATTAAAGCACCAATGCTAGTAATTACTATTAATAATTGATAATTATTAATTAGAAATTCATTAAGTATAAAATTATTACTGTTCGATAATTCTCGAAATAATTTAATCGTGCCAACAAGTATAAATAGTATAATGAATATTTTAAAAAAATATTTTAAGTCTTTCATAATTGATTAATTTGCAGACATAAGAGATGCAGAAACGGCACCTACAATTATGCCCCACCAGCCTTTGCTAACAGCACTAACAGCGATTCCACCAATTACATCATCATTTAAATAATCGGGTGTAGCAGCACCAGATGGCCAATCATTATCATCTCTTTCAGTTTGATTGAAAAAATCAAACTTATTATCTATAATATGATTGTATTTAGAGTAGTATCCTTCTCCTCCTAAATTAGTTGGATGCCAGAAGATATAAGATTCTTTAATTATTTCAAAATAACTTTCAATAATTATAGTTTCATTTGAGGTGCACTGATTATTATTTAGTAATTCGTTTTTTTCTGTTTCTAGTTTAGAGATATAATTATTTGAAGTGATTTCTCCAGTTTTTATATCATTCCATATTACTGGTATTTTTACTTTCAAACTATTTGGAATTTTAGAGTTTACTTCATTGTAGAAACTTATTGTTAACTCTGAATAATCCTCAGGATTTAGTATGTCTATATTATAAATTAATTTGTCTGTTAAAAGATTTGTAATTTCTTGCATTTTAAAAGGATCTGAGAAAATGCTATAGTAAGTGTGTTCTTCAAGTTGTTTTAATTCAACCTCAAACTCTAAATTTATAATAGAAATAAATTTCTCTTTATCAATTGATGACTCGTTTTCAAACGCATTAATTATATTTTTAATTCTATAATTATGAGAGAATTGATTTGTATTAATTTCACTTGCTTGAATTTCACTTGCTTGAATTTCATTAGCATCAATTATTGGTTCTATTTCTTTCCTACAAGACCAAAGACCAATTCCAAGAATTGCTGATAATAATGAGAATTTTAAAATTTTCATGTTCATAATTTTTGTTTTTGTATCCACTCACAGGTGAATGAGTTAGTAAATTGTTAAAAACACCTGCTACAAACTCTAAAACGAACTATTTTTTTCCTTTTTATTTTCTTATCCAAGTAAGGAAAGCACTCGGATATGATTCATGCTTAACCGTTTTTGATAGCTGGTTAAATTGCCCATAACTTGTTGCTTTTATTAAGTTAGCCAATACGCTTTTTCTCTCACTTTTTAAGGTGAGTTTTCATTTAAGAGGTAAGTTTTCTTGCTCAAAATGCATGGTGATGATTGGTGCACCTTATTAAAGATACATTTTGATATGGGCTTTTAGAATTTTACGTTAACTCTTATCATAGGAGAAATACTATAATAATCGTAATAATACCATTGTGATTTACTTCTTCCTTTTATAGTATTAATTTTCCAGTTATCTTTTTTGATGTCACTTCTAATATATATAATGTTCTGTTCTTTCATATCAATTAAATTATTATTCGAATCGGAATAAAAATTTGGGACTGATTCAACACCAACATAGAAGTCGTTACTAATTGTTATTTGAAGTTCAGATAAATCAATTTTTGTCCAACCTTTTCCTTTGTTTGGTATAATTAAGATTGAGTCTAATAAACTCTGATTAGGTAAGGAGTCTTTTATATTATAGATATGAAGAATTAATAGGTTTTTAGGTTCAATTACTTTGTTATTTATAAAAACTTCCACATTCTCAATTAGATACCTTTTCTGGTTTTCAATTTTAATTCCAGAAATTACATTTGACATGTTTCCAAGTTTACTTCCTCTCAATGTCTTTTTTCCTAAAAAACCTAATTTCTTATGTGAGTATGAGGATTTTATATTAAATGGGAGTAACTCTGTTACTTTTTCGTTTAGAAAGACCGTGTCAAGGTAATAAATATTTGATATATGTATGGTTTTGTAACCAATACAGCTTATTATTAAGGTGTCAGTGTCTAAAGCTTTTATTATAACATTTCCTTTTAGATTACTATAATAGCCGTAATTTGTGTTGTTTACACTTATGTTTGCAAAAGCAATAGGTTCTCGATTTACATTACAAATTTTAAATGATACTTCTTTTTGAGTAAAAGAAATTAAGAAAAATAAGTTAAATGTTAAAAAAATAATTGTTTTCATATTTAAGAATGTTTGAAAAAGCCTAGTGATTTTGAAATCAGTAGGCTTAATAAATTAACACGGCTCTTCACCACCACCATATGGAGGTCCCCACCATGGATCATTCATCCAGTTTCTAGCACCAAGAACACATGGAGTATGCACAACTCTTCCGATAAAAAATCTACCCAACCAACCTCTTTGTGGTCTTTCAGGAGCATTTATTTCATTATTAAATTCGTCAACATTATCTGTAATGAATGAAATATAATTCATTTCCTTTAGAGCACAAAACTCTTCAGAAACTCCTATTGAAATAATTTTTCCATCTTCAGATGTAGTATGTTCAATAGTAACATGTAAAACAGTTCCGTCTTCAAGTTCCATTTCCTCAGTAATAATTTCAGTATTTGAAATTGATGCGTTTGGAATAGCTTGATGTTCAGTTGGAATATCAAAATAAAATAATTCATTACTTTCTGCAAAATCGCTTTTTGCTTTTGTTTTATTTATTGGGTTAAGTGGTGTTTCATTCTGTTTATTACATGAAAATGAGAGTAGTAGTGTCAATACTACTACATAGTTTAAAGTTTTCATAATTAATTATTTTTAAAATTAATAGTAGTTTTAATTGAGGAGTGAACTACTTCAATAAATTTGACTCTCAAATTATTGATTTACTCCTTTATGAACTCTAAAACGAACTATTGTTATCCTTTTTATTTTCTCATCCAAGTAAGGAAAGCACTCAGGTAGATTCATACGAAACCGTTTTTGATAGTAGTATTAATTGCCCATAACTCGTTGTTACCCGGAAGTTACACATTACGCGTTTTTTATCACTTTTTACGGTGAGTATTCATTTAAGAGGTAGGTTTTGTTGCTCAAAATGCATGGGGATGGTTCGTTTACCTAATAGGAGGCAATCATAACCCGAGTAAATGATTTCGAATTGGTGTAGCTCAATCGATTCAAAGCTATTTTTGTTATATTTGAGTGATTCCGAAATCATTTCAATGAAGATTATTTTTAAAACCATAAAACGACTTTCTGCTTTTGTTCTTATTCTCCTTGTTTTGGGCGTGGTACTCATTTACGCCACGGACAACCAATATATTTTTAGGGGAGTAAAGCTCACTTACCTCAAAGGAAACAAAACTGCCAACATTGATGACCGATTGGATTTTGATACCAGAGAAATTGCCACTGGTAAAATTCAGGAATGGAGTCTGAGCGAACACTACAATGAAATCCCACTCACAGATACTTTGTTGCAAGAGTTAGAAGCGTATCAGTCTGCTGGGTTTTTGATCATAAAAGAGGGCGAAATTTGGAATGAAACCTATTTTAATGGATATTCAGATACGAGTCTCACCAATTCATTTTCTGTTTCAAAAACAATGGTCACTCTGCTTTTGGGAAAAGCATTGGAAGAAGGTTTTATATACAGTCTGAATCAGCCCATCACGGATTTTTTGCCCGAGTTATCGGAAGATTCTTTGGCTCAGTTGTGTACCGTGGGCGATTTGTCTTCCATGACAGCCGGCTACGATTGGAGCGAAAATTATTACTTTCCTCTGAACCCAACTGCCAAGGCTTATTACGGAAGAGACATTACCGAGCAAATTTTGAGTAGGGGATTTGTGGCTGAATCGGGGAAGGAGTTTAATTATTTATCGGGGGTGACACAGCTTTTAGGAATTGTGATTCGCAGAGCAATCGATCAACCGTTATCGGATTATTTGTCACAAAAATTTTGGAAACCGATGGGAATGAGAACTCCGGCTTACTGGGCGTTGGATAATCCAAATGGAATGGAAAAGGCATATTGCTGTGTGTATTCCAATGCGAGAGACTTTGCCAAATTTGGTCAGTTGATTTTGCAAAACGGGAATTGGAATGGAACACAACTCATAGACTCGAGTTTTGTGGCTTTGATGAAAACACCCAATGTGACAGCTTTTTCTCCTGGAGAACAGCCCATTTATGGCTATTCTTTGTGGCTGGATTACGACCACAAAACTCCATTTTATTCCTTGATAGGTCATTTGGGACAATACATTGCAGTCATTCCTACTCACAATATGGTAGTAGTAAGGCTAGGAAAAACCAGAGACAGAAGACACACCAAACGGGGCGCTTTGCCAGGCAATGATTTGTACTATTACGTAGATGAATCTGTGAAGATGATGGAAGACTTTGAAGAGAAAAATCTGAGGCAGGTAGGTGGACTTAGATTAAATCCTTAAAACATGAACCCTATTCCAAGATACAAGTTGATGTATTCTTTTTCAATAAGTTGATCGAACAAGCCATACTCATCGTGATTCGAAACACCCAACTCATAGGATTCATCCGTTTTCAAGGTAACATTGTTATCTTGGATGAATGAATTGATAGGCAAGGCAAACGTAGCGCCATATTTCAAATACACAGGTATTTTTTTGGAAATAGCTGATACCGAACCAATTTTCAATCCCAAATGATGCACCACATAATTGGGAGTTTCTATCCCCGAAAAAGAAGGCGACTTTGATCTTTGCAGAAAAGCGTAGTGTTCTTTTAAATTAGTTGCCGAATAGTTGTTGATGGCATAAAATAATCCAATGTGAGTACCAAGAGGCGCAAGCGAATTTCCCACAAATAGATTAACCCCAAAGTTGTAGGACCTTCGGTTTAGACTAAAAGTAAATGGAGTCGTTTCATCACTTCCAGTAATGTTATTATACACAATGTAGTTGAATTGATTTTCATAGGTTTTAGAAGCAGTTCCCACTTCTACACTCAATTTTCTGGCCACTCTGTACTGAGCATAGAATCTCAAATCAAGTACTTGTCTGTTCACTCTTTCGAAATAGGAATCGTAGCGAGTCCAGTTGCCACTAAAGAATTCATCCATAAATTTATCAGCCCCGGCAAATCCGTCCATAGAAGTTCCAATCTCTACGGTGAGCTTGTTGTGGATAATGCTTTGAGAAAATCCCAGTTGAGTCAAGGAGCAAATGGCTCCAATTAATAATAGTTTTTTCATTTTTTTACTGATATTTTTCTAACAAAATCCTCGATGAAGAGTCTATCTAATGTTCCGTTTCCTTTTCTTACTACTTCTGATACATTGCTCAATACTTCGTTTCCATTGGAGTCGTATAGCGTAGCGTATTTATAAGTGATGTATTTGGGTGTTAAGGCATAAGCCACTGCAATGGGAATGGTGGGATAAACCAGGATAGAAGTCCAAACGGCATCCCAGCTACTTTTTATCCGAGCCGTGAAAACTCCAGTTTCCAAAATATATTGATACCCCTTTTGCTCGAATAAGGTATCTACCTTTTGTTTGCTAAATGGAAGGATGTTAAATTCACTATTTTCCTCTTTCTCATTCATCCATTCTTTTATGGCGTATTCTTGGTTCAGTTTTTCCGTAGAAAGCGTGTCTTTTTTGATGTAGCTTAAGTTCAATATAGTTTTGTCGTATTGTCTCAGGATTTTAGTTGTTTCCTTAGCCATTCTTTCCTTTTTCTTAATAGATTCCTCAATTTTGAATTTGGTGTTGTTTCGGTCGTCTATAGAGTAGTAGAAAGGCTCAATCAATACAATTGAATCTGCATTTATGTTGCTGGCTTTCAGTTTCTTTTTAATCTCTTTTTTGTCGTACCTCAACCTTTGTCTGCGATTCATGCCGTCATAAAACTCCTGAAACTCTTTGTTTTTTTGTTTCGCTTCGATTGATTTTTCAAACATATTTACCAAGGAAGTATCAGTTAATTCAGTGTACAAACCAGTAAGAAAGTAGGTCTCTTTTTCTTTCGTACCCAAGTCTTTTTTCTCTTTCTTTTTGGTAATTCTGTCCAGTTTTTTTTTGTAAATGATTTTGTCAACCTTACTAAGTTTGTTGTATTCCTTGTCGCTTAATTTCACAAAACTTTCAGACTCCTTTTTTTCTTTTTCGATGGTTTTTTTCGATTTTGGCTTGTCTTGTACAATAAAATCTGTGTAATCAAACTCCATGGTTTCAACCATATCTGAGACTAAATCATACAAGTAGGAATCAAGATTTGGATCATTCAACTCATACAAAGCTTTGATAGCGATAGTTGCCAACTCTTCTTGGCTCATCTTGTTGTACATGTTTTTTATTGCTTCTGTATTTCCCTCAATTTCACTTGCCCTTGAGCTGTTATCCGCAATATTAGGATACGTCTTGAATTTGGATAATCCATAAAGACCCTTGGCAATGCAAGCATCCAAATAGGTGTTTTCTGGATATTGCAATTTTAGCAAATAGGATTCATAAACCACTCTAAAGAAATTTTTTGAAATGAGATTTAAGTATTGATTTTCGAACCTTGCTTTGGTGTTGATGTAAGTAAATAAGGAGTCACCCGAGTACTGAGTGATTCCAGTCGAGTTCGTGGCTAATTTTTCCAAACTTTCCACCCTGTTTTTTATATTGGGATGAGTAGAGTAGGTGTCATCAAAATCGCTATTGTCCGATATTTCTGCAACGGAATTTAACGTTAGGTAATCTGTGGGTAGCGTATAATTTTTTCTATCAAAAAAAGTAGAAGAAAATGGCAATTCATCAAAAGGGAGGTGAGAGTACAACAATACATAGAGCATCTTGATGGCCTCATCGCTGTCATATCCTGCTTTGGTAAAGATAATGTGACCCAAACTATCGGCTTCTAGTTCCTTTTGTTTGGAGTAATCGCTCAGTCTTTCAATTACAACATTCACATTTTCTGACGATTGCTTGTAATTTTTTACTTCCTGCTTTACCTCGTTATAGGAATCTAAACTGTGCTGTAAAATTACGTGGGTAATTTCATGTGCTATTGTAAATGCCAATTGTGCTTCGTTTTCTACTTGTGCTAGCAATCCTACGGTGATAAAAATACTCCCGTCCTGCATGGCAACGGCATTTACTTTATTCGATTTCAGAATAAAAATATCAATTTTATCAATCAAGGAGTCGTTCCCACTTTTAGTTAGCACATCGCGAGCCACCTGATTTACGTAATCGTTCATCTCGTCACCAAATACAACTTTCCCACTTTTTAGTAGTGAATTGAGATAATACTGGGTTTGTAGATAAAAGTCCTTGTTTAGGTACCAATCCGATTGGTCTTTGGCTATATCTAGGCTGACATTGGCAAGGACTCCGTTTTGTAATTTTTCTGGAATAGCACCTTTGCATTCTGAGTGTTTCATGGAATGCTGGAATTGAGGCAATTGAGAGTAGATCTGAACTGAGAATAAAACAGTCAGAAGTAACAAGTATTTCATTGGGTGAAGTTTGCGTAAAAGTAATCTTTCAGGATGATTATTCCAAAAGTGCCGAGACCAATTTCAGGTGTCGAATCATTTTAATAAAAGTTCATTACTCTGTCATAAAAATAGATTTTGATCGCTGTACTTTTTGGTTCTTTTTGAAATTAAGTGAAGGAAGTATTGTAAAGGAGTATGATGAATGACAAGTTTCGCTTCAAGAGTTGATTAGGAAATATAAGGAAGAATATCTTGAGGAGTTATCTGCTTTTTCCAATCGAACCCATTTGTTGCGGCTTTGTTTCCGTAACTCGTTAAGGTTAGTTTGTTGCGGTATTTTTCAGGAACTTGAATCACAAACTCTTCATTACCAAAAGGATAAAATCCTAGAAGTGGGGTGGTAGCTCCCCAAATAGATATTACTTTTATTCCTAAAAGGCACCCAAAATGCATGTTGGATGAATCCATACAAATGAGCGTATCAAGCTTTTTCATTATGGCTAACTCTTGGTCAAAGGTGATTTTTCCTGCAACGGAAATAATTCCTTTTTCAAGATTCTCTATTTGGTCTAATTGGTCTATCTCTGATTTGCCACCTCCAAATAAGAGTACTTTGTACTTGTTGGCAGTCAGTTTCTCGATGAGATCTTCCACATTTTTCATTCCCCACATTTTGGGTTCGTGAGCAGCAAAAGGAGCAATTCCAATCCATTTTTCCTCCTTGGTATTTAGGTTGCGAATGGATAAAAACTCGGTCAATTCTTTACGGACCACCGGCTCTAGCCAAGGACCATCCATCAACTCAGATTTGTATCCAGCTTTGCTAAAGGTATTGAGGTATTGCTCAATGACATGAGGCAACTGTTTTTGGCTTTTTCCTGCTAGTATAGCCCTTTTGTCGTTTCTTCTTTTATCAAATGTCACTCTTTCAATACCCTTAGATTTAAGAAAAGAGGTGATTATTTTGGAACGCAATACGTTATGTAAGTCAACTACTCCATCAAATTGGTGATCTTGAAGCAATTGATTGGCTAATTTACGCAATCCAAAAAAACCTTTGTATTGGTCCAAGTCTATTCCTACGGCCTTTATTCTTGGGTGGTCTGGAAAAAATGATGCGAAAAATGGGCGCGTAATTACCGTAAATGTTAAATAAGGATGAGCATCAGCCACAGACAGGATGGCTGGGATGGTAAGCGCAACATCTCCCATGGCTGAGAAACGAATGACAAGGATATGTTTGGGCTTGCTCATTTTTTTAATCTCTTATTAGTTGTTATCACTCCTTTTTTGTTAAGGTTGAAAGAAAAAAATCACTCGATCAGATAATTTGCCTCATCCAATATAATGTAAGGCTTGAGTGTTTTGGATTTGAAGTGAATAGGAAAATTCAAACGGTATCGATATCCGACCTACTTCTTGTACAAGACTGGATTCAAACTTTCATCGTTGTACATTTTCATTTGTCTGTATACTTTCATGAATTTTCTTCCCTCCATCACGTCTTCAATCAATTGATTGAATGCCAAGGACAAGTCTTCTTTTTGTTCCAAAAGAACGGCCAATTTTTGTTCCACCTTTTCTTTGTGAGAAGCATCAGAGTCTGTTCTTTCCACTTGCTCCTGCATGTGGTATATTTTAAGTGCTAGGATAGATAATCTATCAACAACCCAAGCCGGAGATTCCGTGTTTATTTTTCCACAAGAAAGGTTGTTTTTCGCTCCAAAATAACTCCAAAACCAATCGTCAATTTTTTCAACCATATCTGTTCGATCTTGGTTAGAAGCATCTATTCTTCTCTTTATCACGAGGGCTTCTTCTGGATTGATGTTCGGGTCACGTATGATATCTTCTAGGTGCCATTGCACAGTATCTATCCAAGATTTATGAAAGAGAAGACCTTTAATTCCTTCGTGAGGATTATTCATAGGTGCATCAACATGGTCGGTGATGTGGTAAGTATCTATTACAGCATCAAAAATTGTAAAACAGGTAGTTGCGTTCATAAGTTTGGATTTAATCTTGGTCTAAAAATAAGGCTTTTAATTCATTTGCATCTTTTGGCTTCATTCTTTTTGCCAAAATCAAACTCAATTGTTTTCTTCTGAGCGCACCATCAAATCTTACTTTTTCTTCGTCAGTTTCAGGAATAAGTTCAGGAACTTTACAAGGTTTTCCGTCATCATCTAAGGCTACAAAAGTAGAAATAGCCTCGTTACTTTTATGTTTTACACCTGTTCTTAGGTTTTGCACCCACACATCAATATAGATTTCCATGGAAGAAGTGAAGGCTCTGGAAACTTTGGCCTCTAATGTAATGGTATCGCCTAATCTTATTGGTTCATCAAACGAAATACTATTGATGGAAGCCGTAACAACTTGTTTGTTACAATGCCTTCTTGCAGCAACCGATGCTATAATGTCTACCCAAGACATAAGCATTCCCCCAAATAAATTATTGTGGAAGTTGGTGTCGTTAGGTAAAACAATGTGAGTAGAAACGGCTAAAGAGTTTTGCGCTGTTCTTGGTTGCATGGGTTAAATTTTATTTCTTGCAAATATCTTAATTTAATCTTGTAATCTCATTTATTTAACCCAAAGATTTGTTAATTTGTGCTACATTTAATTACAAATAAACAAAGATATGCTAACAGGTTTTGGACATTTACATTCGGTTAATAGA
Organism: Flavobacteriales bacterium; assembly: GCA_965657945.1. Taxonomy (GTDB): domain Bacteria; phylum Bacteroidota; class Bacteroidia; order Flavobacteriales_D; family CAJJDF01; genus CAJJDF01. The sequence continues at coordinate 10,717 of CBFHPW010000025.1, read as the reverse complement.
TATATTTTATTGGCCTTGATACTCATCGTCATTTTTACTTCTTTTTCTAAATGGAAAGGGAAACAAGCCTACAGCGGGCAAGACGATAAATTAAATTTAGTTGCATTCATTTTGACTCACGTCCAGTTGTTGTTAGGGTTCATTCTTTATTTTGCAAAAGGTTGGCATAAGTTTACTCCTAGTACAATGAAAGTACCGGCACTTCGTTTTTTCTCTGTAGAGCACATGATTGGTATGTTGATCGCAATTGCTCTCATTACTCTTGCCAGAATCAAAGGAAAGAAAATAACAGAAGCAGCAAAAAGACATAAACTTACCTTTTGGTATTATTTAATTGCCCTGATTCTTATGATAGCTTCTATTCCTTGGCCTTTCAGAGGTTTTGGGAACGCTTGGTTTTAATTTAATCTAAAAAAAACATCCTATGAAATATGCTAGTTTAATTATTGCTCTCTTTTTATTCGTTCAGTGCAATAAGGAAAAAGACGAACCGGAGGAACCAGTTGTAACTCCCGCACAATTAAAAATAGAGTTGGAATTTGATTCAACTCTTCCTCGATTGGGAAATTTTGGTCAGCCAGTTTCGGTTGCTCCGGGAAATGCTGCACAAAATCCTCGTATGAATGCAGCAAGTTTGCATTACATCGAATTTGCCGAAGATTCTCTGACTCCCTTAACAACGGGCTCTGTGGTGTACACAGGAGAAGAAACATCAGTAGGTGGAGGAAGAGCCATTGATTTTGATCAAGCAATTGTGAAATCAAACAACTCGAGGTTTGTCACCATGGACTTGTCTCAATTATCTCCTGGTACCTACAATTGGTTGCGAGTTTCTCTTTCTTATCAAAATTACGAGATAGATATGGTTTACAACAATCCACCATTGTTTGTCAATGCACCATTTAGTGGAACAATCGCTTCCTTTGTAGGTTTTAATAATTACATTTCTTCCCTTGTGGTAAAAGATTCTACCCTTCAAGTTAATGGAAATAAATTACAGGGATATTGGGCGCTAGAGTCAAGTATTTTTCTGGGAGGAACTTCTTACGGTTCTGTTACCCAAGGCGATAGCTCTCAGGTTACGGTCGTGAATCCAATTAGCAGCACAAGTCCGGTTCCAGCCGGTTCTTGCGTGGTTACTGGAAAATTAAATTCTCCCTTGGTTATTACTGGAAGTGAAACAGAATCGGTTACCGTGGTATTGGCTTTTTCAATCAATAATTCCTTTGAGTGGAAAGAAGTAAATGTGGATGGTAAGTATGAACCTACTGCTGGTGAAACTGTCGAAGATATGGGGCTAAGAGGTCTTCATCCTTATGTGAGAAATTAAAGAAAATATAAGAAAGAGGAAGTAACAAAGTACAAGCATGACAAAAATAATCTCCTACAACGTAAATGGAATCCGAGCCGCTTTGAAAAAAGATTGGACAGGATGGGTGAAGTCTGTTAATCCAGACGTGGTTTGTTTGCAAGAAACGAAAGCGCAAACGGAGCAAATAGATTCTGATTTATTCAAAGAGATAGGATATCATACTTTTTCTTTTTCAGCCGAAAAAAAAGGATACAGTGGGGTAGCTATTTTGACAAAAACAGAACCCAATCACGTGGAATATGGAATGGGTAACGAGAAGTATGACTGTGAAGGAAGAGTGATACGCGCAGATTACGACACATTTTCAGTGATTAGCGCATATTTTCCATCAGGAAGTAATCCAGAAAGACAAGGGTATAAAATGGAGTTTTTGGCTGATTTCAAGCAGTATATTGATGAATTAAAAAAAGAGATTCCTAATCTGATCATATCTGGAGATTATAACATTTGTCACAAAGCAATTGATATTCATAACCCAGTGAGTAACAAAAATTCTTCAGGTTTTTTACCTGAAGAAAGAGAATGGGTCACTCAATTTATTGATTCAGGTTTCATTGATTCTTTCCGTTATTTTAATGACTCACCCGATCAATACACTTGGTGGACTTATAGATTTGGAGCAAGAGGAAAAAACTTAGGGTGGAGAATTGATTATCATATGGTGAGCAAAACACTAGAGGATAGACTGAAAAGAGCTGTTATTTTATCAGAAGCTGTGCACAGTGACCATTGTCCCTTGATGGTAGAAATAGATTAAAAAATAATTGATTTAGAGAGAATAGAATGAGTAAAAAAGTATGCATCTTTTGTGGTGCAAGAACGGGGAATTCGACTGAGATAGTTGAGAAAACAAAAGAATTGGTAAAACTACTAGCAGACCAAGATTACGACTTGGTGTATGGGGGTGGAAGTAGTGGATTGATGGGGTTGATAGCTGATGAATTTTTATCTCACGGAAGAGAAGTAATAGGAGTGAGGCCGGTTATTTTGTTAGCTGAGGAAATTACTCACCAAGGAGTTACCCAAATGATAGAAACAGAAGATATGTTTATTCGGAAACAAAAAATGGTTGAACTATCTGATGCTTTCATTGCATTGCCAGGAGGAGTGGGAACTTTGGATGAGATAATTGAAGTATTTACTTTAAATAAAGTGAACCACATTCATAAAGCATGTGCCCTCTTTAATATCAATGGGTTTTATGAAAAGCTTACCGGATTGTTGGAGGACTTTATTGACTACGATTACATGGATAAAGAGGCTATGGGCATGTTAATCATAGAAAAGGAAGCTACAGATTTGGTAAATGCCTTGAATGATTTTAAATAAAACGCTTAATTTTAGGTAAGATGAAACAACAAATTTTAATCTTTTTAAGCGTCATTTGTCTATGGAACCATGTCTTAGCTCTAGATACACTTGTACCGGAAATAGATTCAACCTTCATTGAACAAACGGATTCAATTTCTGCAGATTCCCTCAAACTGGATCAGCAACAAACGAAAGAAGAAACCACTTTAGAACCAGCTGGATACAATCAGCTTTTTATGTTTGGATTTCTTATTTTGGGAGCGGTTTTAGTCGTTTGGAAGTTTAGTGGGAAAGGAAATTATTAGTTCAATATGTCTAAGTTCAGTTCCATTGTTTTCTCTAAGTTGGGATCTATCTGCTATTTTTTGGAATAGGTTATCCAATTTGCTGCCACAGCATTGATTTCATCTATGTATTGATTCCCTATTTTAATGGGAATGGATTTCGCAAACTGCAATCAATCTTCACGAGAAAAATCATTTTTTACCATTTAGGCTTTTTGCTTGGTGGCTTACCCAACCACTGTATTTTCATTAGGAAAATCACGTATCATTGATGCGGGTTTTCTTAATGTTTGTCGTGTCTTTGTATTCCATTATGAAAATAATCATAAACGATGAGAGAGCGTTGTGATGAGATAAACCTATCTTTGACCAATAAAAAATTACAATATGAGTCTGGAACAAGAATTAATCGCAAGAAGTGAAGGGAAATGCGAATTATGTGGAAGTACGAATGAATTGAAAGTGTACGATATTCCCCCAGTAGAAATCCGAACAGCTAACAAAGCTATTTATACCTGTGAAACCTGTTTCAGTCAATTGGAAGATCCAGATAAAATGGATGAAAATCATTGGCGACTGCTCAATGACAGCATGTGGAGCGAGATTGAGGCAGTAAAAGTAGTTTCTTGGCGAATGTTAACAAGGCTGAACAACGGTTGGACACAGAATTTACTAGATATGATGTATCTGGAAGACGACATCTTAAAATGGGCAAAAGCAAGTGGAGAAGGTGTTGAGGGAATGATTGTGAAACACAGAGACAGTAACGGTGTTCTTTTAAGTCAGGGAGATTCGGTAGTGCTAATTAAGGATTTGGACGTAAAAGGAGCAGGGTTTACTGCCAAAAGAGGAACCCCAGTCCGAAATATAAATCTGGTAAACGATAACCCAGAACACATTGAAGGGAAAGTAAACGGACAACGAATTGTGATTTTGACTCAGTTTGTAAAGAAGAGTTGAAATCAAAGGATATTTTTATTCCTAGTCCTGCTTCGGTGGGACTTTTTTTTGTACAAAATTTAGAAGTTGGCGGCTAATTTCTTAAATTTAAGAATGACCGAAGACTATCTACATTATATTTGGAAGTACAAATTATTCAATCAATCGAATCTAAGAACCACTGAAAATGAACCATTAGAAATTATTCATTTTGGGTTTCACAATCACGATTCGGGCCCAGATTTTTCGCAAGGAAAAGTGAAAATTGGGAACACGACATGGGCCGGCAATATAGAAATTCACATCAACTCAAGTGATTGGCTCAATCACAATCATCAGAAAGATAGAGCGTATGATTCGGTGGTGCTTCACGTTGTGTATCATAACGACAAAGAAATTACAACCACTAAAGGAAGCGTGATACCAACCTTAGAAATGAACGACAGGTTGGATTATGCGAAATTTGAAAACTACCAAGAATTCGTATTTACGAATATTCCCTGTAGTAATTCCCTCAGTCAAGTTCCGGAAATTATTATATCCTCAGCCAAAGAACAGATGCTAATTGAAAGATTAGCCGAGAAATCGGAATTGATAAATCAAGATTTGAAACAATATCAACACAATTGGGAACAGGTGTTTTTTCAGTATTTAGCAAAATCTATGGGGATGAAAATCAATAGCCATCCAATGGAACAATTGATAAAAAATACGGAAGTAACTTTATTTTCTAAACTAGGAAATAATTTATTGAGTATCGAAAGTATTTTGTTCGGTCAGGCAGGATTTTTAGTTGAGAATAGAAAAGAAGAGTACTACATTGAATTACAAAAAGAGTATTTATTTCAGCAAACTAAGAATAATTTGATTCCTATTAACAAGGTGTTTTGGAAGTTTTCGAAGTTGCGCCCATCCAATTTTCCTACAATAAGAATAGCTCAACTCGCCAGACTCTTATTGAGTAATCAACAACTTTTTGATAGATTAATTGTTTTAGAAAATAACTACGAGGACCTCAAGCAACTTTTATCCATAGCTATTAGTGAAGGCTTTTGGCATAATCATTATACATTTGACAAGGAAAGTAAACCGGCAAAGAAATCGATAGGGATCACCCTGATCAATTCAATTGTAATTAATACAATCGCTCCATTTTTATATTGCTTTGGCCGGTATAAGGCTGATGAGAGATACATAGAAAGGGCTATCAATTTATTGGAAGAATTGCCAGCCGAAGACAATAAAGTAACTCGAGTTTTTGAACATAAAATGGCGATAGATAGCTCAGCTGATTCACAAGGAGTTATTCAGTGCCACAACAATTACTGCATCCCAAAAAAATGTTTGGATTGTAGCATTGGTGTCTATCTGATGAAAAAATAGGGGAGAATATACTCAGTAAACAAATTTAACCTAAAAATAGGGTTTGTAGAATGGTAAAATTTCAATGTTGAAATTTAAAAGAAAAGTAAGATTTGTAAGCCGGGTTCTGTTTATCGCCTCCAAAGAGACGAACGTCTATCATTTATCTAGAACCGCGATCACTCACGGTCTCTAACAACCTACCCTCCAGAATCGAGCGAGCCGCTCTCAGGCTCTGGTTTATTTGGTTTTTCATCACATAAGGTTTACCCAAGTTTGCTGTCGCCAACAAACCCCGTGAGCTCTTACCTCACGTTTTCACCCTTACCCTTCGACAAGCTTAGGGCGGTTATTTTCTGCGGCACGTGCTGTATTCTATGTACATAGAACCCTTCCCGTTAGGAAGTATGTTGCTCTGCGATGCCCGGACTTTCCTCTCCGAAATAAATTCGCAGCGATAGAAAATCTTACTTTCGCCACAAAGTTAGTGATAATAATCCAACATAATTTATCAATATGTTCCTAGAGTTAAGTTTTTATTAAATCATAACATTCGAAGTAGATTTATTTTCTTTTACCAAAAAAATGTAGTAGATTAGACGTAGTTTTAACGGAAAATTTAAAACAAACAATAAAAACATAAAAACCTAGAGCTCTTTTGCTAGAAATAGCTGAAATAATGGGTGAAACTCTAATTTATTTAAAACAGCATTTAGTACAGTATTTGCTTACTAAATCATCTAGTCTCTCAAAAAACACTAGAGAAATGAACTTCCAGCTTTTGTTGGGAGTTTTTTTTGTTAAAAATCCTAACGAAATAATTTACCTGGATTCATAATCCCTTTCGAATCAAACACACGTTGGATGTTTTTTAATAAGTCTAGTTCTCTGTTGTTAAAGGCTATATCCATGTAGTTTTTTTGAACGAATCCTATTCCGTGCTCCCCAGACAAAGTTCCGCCAAGCGAAACAGTAAGCTTGAATATCTCTCTAATGGCCTTGGGTAATTCTTCGTTCCATTGTTGTTCGGTTAAGTCCCCTTTGATAATGTTAATATGAAGATTTCCATCACCTGCATGTCCATAGCACACGGATTTAAAACCATAACTTTTTCCAATTTTTTTCACACCATCCAGTAAAGTTGGCAATTCATAACGGGGTACCACTGTATCCTCTTCTTTGTACACAGAATTTGCTTTCACTGCTTCTCCAATTCTTCGTCTTAATCGCCATATCTCATCTTTTTGAGCTTGATTGTCGGCAAGTAAAATTTCTCCGCAGTCAAACTCTTCCAAAACCTCGGCTACTTTTTCACATTCTTGATAAATAAGATCCATATTGGTTCCATCAATCTCAATGAGTAAATGTGCTTGGGTGGTATCTTCAATTTTTATCGCAGATGATGTATCAAATTTCATAATCCAATCAAGAGCATCACGTTCCATAAATTCTAGTGCCGAAGGGGTAATCCCAGCTCTAAAAATGGCAGAAACTGCTTCGCATGCTTTTTTTGCGCTGGTGAATGGAGCCAGCATCGAAACGTTATTTGGTACGAAGGGAATTAATTTAAGGACAGCTTTTGTAATAATTCCGAGAGTTCCTTCGCTACCCACCATTAACTGGGTAAGGTTGTAACCTGTTGAGTTCTTCAATGTATTGGCACCCGTCCATATTACCTCGCCATTTGGCAAGACTACTTCCAGGTTTAGTACCCAGTCTTTTGTTACTCCATATTTTACAGCTCTTGGTCCGCCTGCATTTTCGGCAAGGTTTCCTCCAATGCTGCAACTTCCTTTGCTCGATGGGTCTGGAGGGTAGAACAGCCCTTTTGCTATAGCAGCATTTTGTAATTCTTCTGTTATTAATCCTGGCTCTACAATTATTTGAAGATTTTTTTCATCAAGTTCCACAATTGCATTCATTTTTTTCATGCTCAATCCAACTCCGCCATGAACGGATAATGCTCCGCCACTTAGTCCTGTTTGTGAACCAATAGGAGTTACAGGAATGTTCTCTTCGAAACAATACTTCATTACTTGGCTTACTTGTTGCGTATTTCTTGGAGTGAGTGCAACTTCTGGTGGAAACACCAAATCTTCAGTCTCATCGTGCCCAAACTCATTTAATTGCGCTTGATCAAAGAATGTGTTTTCTTTTCCCAGAATTTCAAGAAAATGATTGAGATGGGTTTGATTAATTTTTGTGAATGGGTTCATAAATCAAATTTACTATATTTTCTTCTTTTTGCCTTGAAGCAAAAAAAGAAACAAAAAAAGTTCAAGTCTTCTTCTCTTTTTTGGAAAATTCACGAAATAAAATCCCTCCACGAAACCCAATCCCTGATTGATTTGAGCTTTAACTTTTTTATATCAAAGGATTTACTGTTTCGGTTTTCTCTTTTTTTTGTTGTTCAAGGATATCTGGCGCAATCCCTCACACAATTTCATTTCTCATTTATCTCAAAATAAGGAAGAGGTCAAGATTGTAATTTATTTAAATGATTTTTCAAATTTCAATGTTTCAATTCCCAGTTTTTTCTTCTCAATTTAAAAATTTCAAGCGTAAATGGTCCCATCATAATTTCATCTGAATTTAAATGATAAGTATCTTTTGAGATATCTAGAATCCAATATTCAAATTTTAATTCATCATAATAGTTATGGCTTTTTACAAGAATAAATTTCTCATTAGAACCAATTTCGAGTATATCTGAAACTCTTCCATTTCCACCGTTTCCATTGATGTTGTAGAGAGTTAAACCATCAGGGCTACTGTTATTCCATACTGCATAGTCGCCTTTACTCCAATAAGTGTAAGTAAAATCAAATTGTGCAACTATTAAAATAAAAAATATTACGAGAGTAGTTCTTTTCATATTCTCTATTCTCTTATTTCTATTTTCTATTCTCTATTTTCTAACATCTAGAATCTACCCCAAAACCTCCACTAATTTGTCGATGGCCAAACCTCTATGACTTATGCGGTTTTTCGTTTCCATATCCATTTCAGCAAAAGAAATTTCAAATCCGTTAGGTTTAAAAATGGGATCGTATCCAAATCCCATATCCCCTGTTTTTTCAAGTAAAATTTCGCCATTCACAATTCCCTCTAACACCGTTTCTTTTCCTCCTTGAATGAGTACTACGGCTGTCCTAAATCTTGCTTTTCTGTTGTTTTTTTTATCGAGCTTGGCGAGTACTTTATTCAGGTTCGCATCCGCTTCTTTTTCTTCGCCTGCATACCTCGCAGAATATACTCCTGGTTCATTATTTAGCGCTTCAATCTCGAGTCCTGTGTCATCTGCAAAACAATCTAAATTGAATTTTTGGTACAAATACCTTGCTTTGATAAGGGCATTTTCTTCCAACGTGTTTCCAGTTTCAGGAATATCCTCCGTAATTCCTAGTTCTTTCAACGAAACCACTTCGTAATGAGGCAGTTTTGCTTGTACTTCTTTTAACTTGTTGGCATTGTTCGTTGCAAATAAGAGTTTCATTACTTTTTCGATTTTGTTTTTTTATTCTCGTTAAAGAAGTACCGCAGATCCACAGAAAGATAGTTTCCCTCCAAATCTCCTTCTATTTTCCTCGGGTTGTTGATGGTTTCACTAAAAATACGCACTGTGGCCAAATTTCTAAAAGGAGTGGAAAGGGAGGCGCCTAAATAAAATGTTCCGCTTTTCTTAGATCGATATTCGAATCCAAGATTGGCAACATAGGCCAGATTTAATCCCCGAACAAACGCAGTATGCGAAAACAACCTATTCTCAGTAAATTTTCCAACATCACTAGCTCTAAAATTCATGGAGAAACCGGTTGCTGCATTCATGTACCAAGTTTTACTCAATCTCACATAAAACAATCCTTGGATAGGTATTTCGTAGGTTACTATTCCAAAATCTGTTGATCCTTGAAGTGTATCATCCAATACGGCATCCAAGTTAAAATTTCTTCTGGAATAGTTGAGTCCCGTTTCTAAGGCAAGGGTGTTGGTAATTCCCCATCTTATTACTGCACCAAAATTATGACCGAGTAACGAAGAAATTGAAACTGTGTAACCTTCTTCTTTCAACACTAAGTTCTCCACATTAAGCACGGTGATAGGAACCAGTGGTTTGTATTGAAGACCAAAAGTGGTTACTCCTTTTTGAGAGAAACTACTGAATGAACAAACAATGAAACAAAGAAAAAACAGATAAATTCGCATAGTTACTTCACTTTGATACTACCTGCTGCCACAATTGTCAACTCATTGAGGTAGGTTTGGGCTAGTTTAAGAATATCTTGAGAGTTAGTAGCGTGGATATCGCTGATATATTGTGTGTAATAAGTATTTGGTAGGTTATGATAATGAAGTGATTTGAATCGTTCTAGCATATCAAAAGCACCATCGGTATTTTGCAACAAAGAACCCAGCATGTAGTTTTTTACTTTGGTTAGTTCTTCTTCCGATACTAGCTCATTTTGAAGTGTATGGATTTCTTTTCTTATTTCATCCAGCGCAAGTTGAGTTACCTCTTTACCTACTTCTGTATAAATTATGTGGCTTGTCCCATCAATTTTACTCATCAAAGCGGATCCAATTCCATAAGTGTATCCTTTTTCTTCTCTTAGGTTTGTCATCAGTCGCGAACCAAAATATCCACCAAAAATTGTATTCATCACCTTTAGCTTCGAGAAATCTGGATGACCCAATGAAATTGTAGGTTTTCCAATACGAAACGAAGTCTGAATGGCGTCTGGTTTGAGTATAGAATGTGTAGAAGAAAGGTAGGTACTTTCTCCAATGCTAAATTCACTTCTTTTATTTTCCAACTGTTCTTTCCCAAACATTTCTTCTAAAAATAAAATTAAACGAGGGTCAATTTTCCCTGCTACAAATATCTTCGCATTATTTAAGTTGTAAAATTCCTCGTAAAACTTCCTAGAATCCTCCACCGATATGTTATCAAAAGACGATAATTCGGTGTGTTGAGCATACTTTGTGCCTTTGTATATGAATTTCGAAAAATCTGCTGAAGCTAAGGTCTCAACTTTTTCTTGGTTGATGACAAACTTTTGTTTTTTGATGCTTAGTTTTTGCTCAAATTCTTTTTTTGGAAAGACAGATTCGGTCAATATCTCTTTTAATATAGGAAGTACTTTTCTCAAATGTTTGTTCAAAGTATACAGACTTACAGTTCCAAAATCCGAATTAACTTCTGTTTCTAAAAAAGCTCCGTAATAATCAATTGCATTAGCAATTTCCAAAGAGTTTTTCTTTTGTGTGCCTTCCTTCAGCATGGCGTTTGCAAAACTTGCAACCAATGGCTTTAGTTGGTATTTTGTGCCTGCATCGAACACAAACTCTACTTTCACCAATTCTTGTGATCCCAAGTTGTATTGAAAAACCGGAATTCCGTTCGATAACTTTTTCTTTTCAGGTAACTGAAAACCTATGTCAGTAATTT
>CBFHPW010000024.1:0-30757 GCA_965657945.1 Flavobacteriales bacterium | reverse complement strand
CGAGATATTGGAGGGAACATTCACAGGAGTGGCAAAAGGACTCCCGGTAGATAAAATTTGTTCTTCAGCCGTACTAACAAAAGTATACACTCCATTGTCAATGGAGCAGAACTTTACTATAACGGTATCACCTACTTTGTAAAATCCACGTTCAGGCGCTTGATCGTCAAATTTATCGGAGGCAACAGGTCTTCCGTAGCCAAACTCAAAGGTGGTTCCATTTACAAATTCATCATCAAAAACAGAGCTAGAAGGAAGTAAAAAATTGTCATCTTTTTGTTGTCCTTTTAGGCTTCCGTATCGATAAGAATTTATTCTTTGAGCAAACCATCTATAAAAGTTCTTTTCCCCTGCGGGCTCGCTCATTTCGGCATATAAAAAACCGAGAGAGTCTCTGTCTCCGAATACTTCGAACCAAGAAGAATCGAGCGGAACTGGCTCAACTAGCTGGGTTGTTCCTTGGTAATTATTTCCTTTCCAATCTATGGAAATAGTGTAAGACTTACCTACTTCACCCACCATAGAAAGATCTACAAAACCACAAATATCGTAACTTTTCAAAAGTTCTACCGGAATCCCAAGTAAATCACTCAATTCTTTTTGTTGAGCTGCAGATAGCGTACTTGAACAAATCTTAGTCATTTGATTGGTTACTGTTCCATCTGAAATAGATATGACAGCATCTGAAACATAACTATTGGCTACCGATTGGGCATCAGTTGGATCAAAATACCCTGTAGATTTACTTAACACTACGTATGGAAACTGATCCGTTTCGATAACTCCTTCCACAATTAATTTTTCTTCTGGCCGAGGTAAATCTACATCGATTTCTTTTTCGCAAGAGCTCACAAAAAGCAAAAGAGAAAAGACAACCAAAATCCGCACAATATTGTTCATAGCTATTATTTTTTTAAAAACTAAAATTCCAAGTGACTGAGGGTAAAATAGGAAACAAAGAAACCTGAATAGCAGAAACATCTAATGTTCCTTGAGCAAAACCGCCCGAACTATCGAAATAAATAAAATAAGGGTTTCTGCGGTTGTAAAGATTGAATACCGAAAAATTCCAGCTTGAAGTAAACCTCTTTTTCACCTTTCTTATTTCCCCAGTTTCTATGTCCTTGTATTCTTTTTGTTTCTTCCCCTCAAAGGTAGCCGAAATATCCGCTCGATGATAAGGTGCCATTCGGTAGCTATTTCTATCAGCATATTCGACCAATAGTTCTCCTTCTATGAAATACTTGGAAGCTGGCAAGGTAATAGCATTACCCGTTGCATACACAAAAATAGCCCCAAAAGTCCATCTTTCGCCTAACTTGTAACTAGCGGTTACAGATAAGTCGTGTCGTCTATCAAATTTTGCAGGATACTCTTTTCCTTGATTCAACTCATCAAACTGCCTCATTGTTCTGGACCAAGTGTACCCTATCCACCCAGTTAATGTCCCGAGCGATTTCTTAACAAACAGCTCAGCTCCATACGAATATCCTTTTCCAAAAGTTAGTTGGTTATCAATGTTGTCATTTACCCCATCACTTGGGTCTGCACCATCTTTAAACTCAACCAAATTGCGTAAATCCTTGTAGTACAATTCTACTGAAGCTTCGTAGGTGTTTTTTTTAAAGTTTTTAAAATAACCTAGATTAACTTGCGAGGCCTGCTGTGGTTTTACAATATCAGTAGAGGGAATCCAGAGATCTGTGGGCAATGAATTTCCTCCAACTGATACTAAGTGCATGTATTGATAATTGAGAGTGGCGCCAAATTTCATAGAGCTGGATTCATTGAGTGTGTACCTACCAGTTAGCCTTGGTTCTGGTCTTACAAATGTTTTCAAAGATTGAAATTGTTCATAGTCTATTTCTTCCAGCACATTTCCCTCGTTGTCTTTTACATACCTCTTGAAAGGACCAATGTGTTGAAAACTAGATAACCTGATTCCGGCATTTAATTTTAACAAAGGAGACAATTCAATGTCATCCAAGAAATAAATTGCACCCTCGTTTGCGTATAGTCTTACCGCTCCGCCTAGGTCAAATTCAGTATTGCCTTGTGTGGCGGTAACATTATTAGGAATAAAAGTATGGTAGGTGTAATTCGCACCAAATTTGATCGTGTTCTTAGGATTGGGGTAATAACTAAAATCTGCTTTTATGTTCCAATCTCTTATTCCCGAATACAAACCAAAGCTAAAATCTTCTTGCCTGCCTTCGAATGTAAAATCATAAGAACTATAGATGGCTGTGGTATTCAGGAATAATTTATCAGAAAATATATGGTTCCACCTTAATGCTGCCGTTGCATTTCCCCAAGGAATATTAATGGTAAATCCCGATTCGGCTTGAGCATAAGTAAATACATCTTTGCCAAAATATCCGCTCAAAAAAAGCTTATCCTTCTCCGAAATCTGGTAATTCAATTTAGCATTCAAATCATAAAAATAGTATCCAGATCCCTTGATGGGTGCATCCTCTTTGATAAAAGGCTGTGCCAACTCAGAAATGTAAGTTCTTCTTCCGGATACAATAAACGAACTCTTGTTCTTTTGAATGGGTCCTTCTAAAGTTAATCTAGAAGCAATAAGGCCAATACCGCCTGCTCCATGAAAACTTCTGTCATTTCCTTCTTTCATCGAAATATCGAGCACTGAAGAAAGTCTTCCACCATAATTAGCGGGCATTCCTCCTTTTATCAAATTCACGTTCTTGATAGCATCTGCATTAAAAACCGAAAAGAAACCAAATAAATGTGCCGCGTTGTAAACCACCGCTTCATCAAGCATGATTAAATTTTGATCAGGTCCTCCACCCCTTACATAAAACCCGGTGTTTCCCTCGCCCGAGGACTGAACCCCTGGCAGTAATTGTATCGTTTTGAGCACATCTACCTCTCCCATGAATGCGGGTAAATTTTTTATCTGTTCCACATCCAATTCTACCGTACCCATTTGTGTGCTTTTCGTGTTTTCGTCTCCTCGTTCGGCTTCTACTTTGAATTCATTTATCACCACATCAGAGCTTGTTAATTCTTGATTGATTTTGGTGCTTTCGTTCAGTTCTATCTTCTGAGTAACGTCTCTGTAACCTATGTATGAAAAAGTAATGGTATACGAACCTGGAGGAATTGTAAGCGAATAAAAACCGTACACATTTGTTGACGCTCCAAGCTTTAATTCATTTACAAAAATAGTTGCTCCAATAAGAGTTTCTCCAGATTGAGAGTCTTTTAGAGTTCCACTAATAGTGGTATTTTGGGTTAACCCAAAACAAGATAAAAATAAAAAAAAGGTAAGAGGTAAGAAATTGTGCATGAAAGAAATTTCGATGTTTTGATAGAGTCGTAAATGTATAAAAAAAGGAGGTAACTTGCTTCAAGTACCTCCTTACCATTTTGTTAAGATTTCCTCTTATTTTGTAAACAATAATTCTCTTAATTTGGGCATCGGCCACATGGAATCATCTATCAATATTTCCAGCTTATTCACGTGGTAGGCAATTGTATCAAAATGAATTTTTACCGTGTCGCAGTATGCAACTGCCTTGTCAAATGGATCTTCAATCTTGTTTGCTTTTTTTCTCATGTCCAACATAGTTTCCAAATTCTTTTTTAGAGCTGTAAGATGAGTGGATAATTCGCTCAACACGCTTAATTGAGTATAACAATTATCTTTAAATTCTTTTTCACTAAAAATAGATTTCATTCCTGTTACATTCTGCAACAGTACATTTTGATATTTTACTGCAGCAGGTATAATATGGTTCTGAGCCAAATCACCGAGCATTCTTCCTTCAATTTGAATCTGTAACTGGTACATCTCCAATTGAATTTCTTGCCTTGCATGGTATTCCACTTCAGTAAAAATCCCCATTTCTGAGAATAAGTCAACGTATTTCTTTTCTGATACTTTTTGTACCGCTCTTGGTGTGTCTTTCAAATTAGATAGCCCTCGTTTTTCAGCTTCTTTTACCCATTCATCTCCGTAACCATTTCCTTCAAAACGAATAATTTTGGATTCTTTGATTAGTTTCTGAATCTCTTTGAGAATCGCCATATCTTTCTTCTCTCCTTTCTTTATTCGAGCATCGGTAGAATTTTTGAACTCTTGCAATTGCTTGGCAATTATTGTGTTTAGTGCAATCATTGGAGTAGCACAATTTGCTGTTGAACCAACTGCCCTAAACTCAAATTTATTCCCGGTAAATGCAAATGGAGAAGTTCTGTTACGATCTGTATTATCCAACATCAACTCAGGTATCTTTCCAATATTTAGTTTCAACGCTGTTTTTTCATCTGGAGTCATTGTACCAGATTTCACGTTTTTCTCCAAATTATCTAACATTTTTGTTAATTGCTGCCCAATGAAAACCGAAATGATTGCCGGTGGAGCTTCGTGTCCACCCAATCGATGGTCATTACTGGCTGTTGCAATACTTGATCTCAAAATATCGGAATAATCATGAATAGCTTTAATTGTATTGACAAAGAAAGTTAAAAAACGAATGTTTTCTTTAGGGTTTTTTCCTGGTTGCAATAAGTTAACTCCCGTATTGGTAGACAAAGACCAGTTATTGTGTTTCCCTGAACCATTTAACCCTGCAAATGGTTTTTCGTGTAATAAAACTTTAAAATTGTGCTCTTCGGCAACTTTCTCCATCACATCCATTAACAATAAATTGTGGTCCACAGCAAGATTTGTTTCTTCAAAAATTGGTGCACACTCAAACTGATTAGGGGCTACTTCATTGTGTCTTGTTTTTACCGGAATTCCAAGTTTAAGAGATTGCTTTTCAAAATCTCTCATAAAAGCAGTAACCCTATCCGAAATTGTACCGAAATAATGATCGTCCAATTGCTGACCTTTGGCCGGTTTGTGTCCAAAAAGAGCTCTACCTGTCATCATAATATCTGGACGTGCGTTGTACAAGGCAGAATCTATTAAGAAGTATTCCTGCTCCCACCCTAGTGTTGCCTGAACTCTATTGATATTTTTATCAAAATATTGACAAACAGCAGTAGCTGCCTCATCTACTTTATGTAGTGCTTTTAACAAAGGCATCTTATTATCCAAAGCTTCTCCAGTATAGGCAATAAATATGGTAGGAATACATAAGGTTGTTCCCATTATAAATGCGGGTGATGATGGATCCCAAGCGGTGTATCCTCTCGCTTCAAAAGTATTTCTTATCCCACCATTAGGAAAACTGGAAGCATCTGGCTCTTGCTGAACCAACAACTCTCCCTTAAATTTTTCTATTGCTCCATTTTCAGAAGTTTCAAAAAATGCATCGTGTTTTTCTGCTGTTGATCCTGTTAAAGGTTGAAACCAATGCGTGTAGTGTGTTACACCTCTTTGCACCGCCCACTCCTTCATTGCATTGGCAACTTGATTTGCAACTTCTCTATCAATTCGCGTTCCATCGTTAATCGATTTTTGAACACTTTTGAATACTTCTCCCGACACATGATTTCTCATTTTGTCGTCAGTGAATACATCCATCGCAAAAATTTCTGAAATTTTTTGAGGTGTAATTTTCATTTCCTTCGCTTTTCTACTATTTATAGTTTCAAGAGCATTGAATCTAGTTTGAGCCATGATTTCTTTATTTTTTATAAAAATTTAAACAAATATAATTCATTTAAGGGGGTCAGAGATAAATTTTAAGTTAAATTTTATCAACACCCCCTATATTTTTAACTATAATTCGATTATTTATAGCTTTAAATGATTTATTGGTCAAAAAATAGAACCTAATTTCTGCATGAATGTTTCTTTATAAAAAAGGAATCGGTTACATTTGGGAGTGAAATTAGCTGTAATCATAGTCAACTATAATGTAAAGTACTTTCTAAAGCAATGTTTGGAATCCGTTTACAATTCTACCCACTTGGATAAAATAGAAGTCTACGTTGTTGACAATGATTCGAAAGATGGATCGGTAGAGATGGTTGCTAACTCATTTCCAGAGGTGAAAATTATTGCCAACAAAAAAAATGTGGGTTTCTCAACTGCCAACAACCAGGCCATAAAGCAGACAGAAGCGGAATATGTGGTTCTGTTAAACCCAGATACACTTGTTCAATCCGACAGCTTTGACAAAGTGATTCGTTTCATGGATGAACATCCTGATGCTGGAGGACTTGGCGTAAAAATGATTGATGGAAATGGGAAGTTTTTACCCGAATCAAAAAGAGGATTACCAACCCCAGAGGTGGCTTTTTACAAAATATTTGGATTTTCAAAAATTTTCCCTAAATCAAGAAAATATGGCAAATATCACCTTGGATTTTTAGACCAAAACGAAACGCATAAAATTGAGGTTCTTTCTGGAGCATTTATGACTATGAGAATGGAAACATTGAACAAAGTAGGTCTATTAGACGAAGACTTTTTTATGTATGGCGAAGATATTGACTTATCTTATAGAATAAAAAAAGGAGGGTACGAAAACTATTATTATCCTGGTACCACAATAATTCATTACAAAGGAGAAAGCACAAAGAAAAGCAGTGTGAATTATGTGTATGTTTTTTATAAAGCCATGGCCATTTTTGCCAAAAAACATTTTGAATCGAGCAAGGCAAGTTTATTTTCTAAGCTAATTAAAATAGCGATTTTCTTTAGCGCTAGCTTGGCCTTAATAAAACGATTCTTTTCTGTTTTCTTTTTACCAATCATTGATTTTTGCACCGTTTTCTTTGGGTTGCATGTCGTAAAAACAATCTATCAAGACGATCACGGCCTGTTTCATCAACCGCAGCTCATCAATATTTCATTTGCTGTGTATTCTGTTTTAATTCTGATAGCTGTATTCTTTTCTGGTGGCTACGATCGCCCAATAAAACTCCAGAAAGTGATAAAGGGTGTAGCGTTAGGCTCTTTGCTCGCAAGCCTAGTTTATGTATTTGTTGCCAGCAATTATTACTTCAGTATGGGTAGTGCTTTGTTAGGAATTCTATTGATTATGTTTGGTCTTACGGGTGTGAGGTGGATTCTACATTTCTTTAAAATAAAAAAATATCGCATCAATTTTTTCAGAAAAAGAATTGTGATTATTGGGGATCAAAAAGAAAGTGATAAAGTGAATAATTTGGTCGAGCACACACAATTGTATTCCTCCATTGTTGGAACTATTTCTCCTTCAAGCACCAATAATGAAGAATTTTTAGGAGAGTTGAAAGAATTAAAAAAACTGAAAGAAAAACACCGAATAAACGAAGCCATATTTTGTGCTGAAAATATGAATTATGACACAGTAATTCAAACTCTCATTGATTTTCAAGATACTGACATTCAGTTCAAGCTAGCACACACCAAGGATATGTTTGTATTGGGAAGCACAGATTTAAATACATCTGGCGAACTTCACACCATCAAGGTATTGGGAATAGAATCGATTGAGAACAGGAGACTAAAACGATTGGTAGACATTAGTTTCTCCATCAAATGTTTCGTATTAATTCCTATTCTAATTCCATTTCAAAACAACAAATTCAAATTCATTTCCAATGTTTGGTCAGTATTGAAGGGAGAAAAGTCATGGGTTGGATATTCTTCTGGTGATGTAAGCTCTGACCTACCAAAAATAAAAGAAGGAATTCTATCCTTGAAAGATATAACCACCTCCACTATAAACAGAAAGAGGCTAGATAGAGTTTATGCAAAGGATTACTCCCTTTGGACAGACTTTACCATACTCAGAAAAAATTTAACTCAATTGGGGAGGTAATTCTTAATTATTCATCTGAAATTTCAAGTTTCCTGATTTAAAATCTTTGTATCGGACTGACAGAATTGCCAAAAGTTTCGTAAAAGATTCAAAGGCCAATTCGGTTTCATCCGAAATCTCTTTTTTCTGGATTTTCAAAGTCAACTTTCCGTATAATCCCGTAAGACATATTTCAATATCACTCATCCCCTCGGTTCCGGATTTATCTCTCAATTCTTGAATGTAACCTCCTGCTTCCGAATGAATTTCTAGGTATTCTGTGTCCTCCAAGGAAGTCAGAAGAGTGTTATGAAGGAAATTCATTTCATCCATCGTTTCATGAACTCTTGCTATGTGACCTTTTTCTTTTAAGTCCTTAGATTTCATCTCCTCAATAATTTCCAAATACCATTTCTTTACATCTTCACGTGCTTCCTCAATAGAGGTCATCACAGCAATATAATGATCGAAAATATCATCTATCTTAAAGTCGAAACTTCTTATAATCGTTTCTACCTGAAACATGTAAATTACATATTCGGCAATATTTTCTTTTTTCTTTTGGTTAGCTATTAGCATTATTTTACTGAAGTAGATTTGTTTTGAGCATATTCTCTATTGATGGCATCCACCACATAATTAGAAATATCATAATTCGGATTGGAGTACAAAATAGATCCGCCACTTTGGTATATCAAAATAAAATCAAACCCTAAAGTTTTGGCAAAAGACTGACAAAAACTTTGAACTTTTAGGTAGTAATTCTCCATTTCCTCTGATTTCATTATCATGTATTCTTGCTCCTGCTCTTGCGAAAATTGATACATTTTTTGCTGCAAGGTTTGCTCCATCTGCATGATTTCATTTTGTAATTCCATCAATTTTCCTTGTTCAGCCTCCAATTGCTTATCTGTAAGAGTGGGTGCCTTAATTGTATATTGATTCTTTTTCGATTCAAAATCAGAAATCTTGTTTTTGTAATTTCTTTCGTATGTTCTTTTCTTCGATTCAATATTTCCTTGCAATTCTTTTTCTTTTTGGGCAATTCTGTTTTCTACATCTCTCAACATAGTTAATTTTTTATTCAAAGAGTCATTATTCACATATGCAATCTTTATGGGTTTAGCTGCAATATTTGAATCTAAACTCATAAACTTGGTAAGAGAATCCTCCATCATTACCACAGGCTCTTTTGACTTTGAAACAACAGGTGTTGGAGGTATTATGGCAGAAGAAAAATGTAAATAAAATAACACCGATACTGCTAGTATCAAGATAACATTAAGAATAGTCCCTACTTGTTTCATGATGATTTAGTTTTAATTGATTTCTGCAAATTTAATACATTCTGCCACTCTACCAATTCACTAACCTTTAAATAATAACATTCAATCAAAGATTAACTTTTTTTAACTGAATGAGGACTAGACTTATTTTTCGTAAGTTTGGCTTAACTATTGTATAAGTCACACCATAAAAACACACTATGAAAAGAGCTATATTTCCTGGATCATTTGACCCAATCACCAAAGGTCACCAAGCGCTTGTAAATCGGGGGCTTGAACTATTCGATGAAATCATTGTAGCCATTGGTTCCAACGCAAACAAAAATTACATGTTTACCTTAGAAGAAAGAATCAGTTTTATTGAAAAAACTTTCAAGAATGAACCAAGAGTAAAAGTAGAATCCTATGAAGGGTTAACTACCGAGTACTGCGAGAAAAAGAACGCTAAATTTATGCTTAGAGGTCTCCGAACCTCTCCCGACTTTGAATTTGAAAGAGCTATTTCACAAATCAATAAAGAAATAAAGCCAACCATCGAAACTGTGTTCTTAATCACCTCTGCTGAGCTTTCTGCAATTAGTTCTTCTATAGTGCGAGACATCATAAAAAATAATGGTGACGCTTCTCCGTTTCTACCTAGTGTATTAAAACTAAACTAATCCTATGAAACCCAATTTCATTTTATTCTTTCTCTTGATTGGTCTATCTATCAACGCGTTTTCAACGCGAATTAATGGAAATACGTTTCAGCCGTTTGCCGGAAAAACAGTAAACCTTATCGAATATACGGATTACATCACTCTTAATTACAAAGTTCTGCAATCTACGGAAATTGACTCTTTAGGAAACTTTTATTTTGATTATGAAATCAATGAGACCCAACAAGCAATCATTCAAATAGAATATCTCATTGGGATTATTTATTTAGACTCCAATCAAGAATATTCCATAAAATTTCCACCAAAGTCGGAAGACGGAACTTATAAATTGACAAGAAACAACGTGAATATTATATTTGATTCTATTCCTTTGGGCGATATCAATGGATTGGTGTTAGAATTTGACAGATTGTATGATCAATTTCTTCTTGAAAATAGATACAATGTTGGAAAAAGAATATTCCATTCAAAACTAGACACCTTTAAGGTTACTATTCAAAAACAATTTACTGGAGTAAAAAACTCTTATTTCAAAAATTACGTTCGATATAGCATTGCCGATTTGGAACTCGTATCTCCTTCTTCCCACTTAAAAGTGAACAAACTAGGGTTGTACAACACCCATGTTATTAATAAAAAAATGAATACAAAGCATCATGCCCAAATGAGGTTTTTATTAAACTTTTATGAAAAAACATTGAATAATCAAATGGGCAAAGTAGGATCACAAATTACGAAAGTACTACACGAGAACCCAAGCTATATTGCTCTAGACACCTTATTGCAAAAAGACTATTTTTTTAAAATGAATTCGATAAGAGAGTTAGTTATCACCGAAAACTTGTATTCTCTTTACTACAACCCAAACTACTCGCCAGTCGTTATTCTGGGATTATTAAAAGAAGCCGAAAAACTTGGAAAGGATGAAGAAGTAAGAAAAATAACTCGTGAGATAATAAAGAACATCACAAAGTTAGTTCCTGGTGCTACCCCTTCCCCAATCAAATTAATAAATCAACACAGAGAGATAATAAATATTGAAAATTTCAAAGGAAAATACGTTTACATTAATTTCTGGGCAAAATGGAACAAGGAAAGTCAAGCAGAAATGGACGTATTTACTCGACTAAATGAAGAATATGGCGATCTTATAGAATTTGTAAGTATCAATATAGATGCAAGCTACAAGAAATATGAACAGTACTGTACTTCTCATCCAGAATATGACTGGAACATGCTGTACTACGGTGGAAATTCTAATTTACTAGATGAGTTTAATATTTATTCCATTCCTCATTATATTTTACTTGATAAGAACGGAAAAATAATGCAAGCTCCTGCTGTAAAACCTATCCCTAACGGTCAAAACATTTCGATTGAGAAATTATTTTTCGATATCAAGAAAAAAGAAACACAGCCTAGACGTTTTAATATTGGAACAAAATAAAAAAAGTCCCTGACACATTGTAAGGAACTTATTCTTTATTTATTATTAACTCCATTAACTTTTTGGAACTACCTCGGGACAAAGTTCTTGTCTGAACTGATTGAATAATTCTATCTGTTTCTTCTTTTGATCATCAGAAAGCCCCTCTCGAAACGCTTTTTTCTCACCTAATGGGTCAAAACAGTTTTCAAATTGAGCCTGTAGAATTTGGTACTGCTCATAAATAGCTGAGTCCATCTGGGCCACATCAACCGTATTGACAAATTCATTTAGAGGTACAGCGCACGAACAATACTCCATTGTGTGTTGTTTTATTATTTCCTCAAAACTCAAAGTTTTTACTTCCTCAACTGGAATGACCTTCTTGTTTTCGCAAGAAAACAAGAGAATAACTCCAAGAAATAAAAAATGGGCGGTTCGCATAAAAAAGATTATCTTTTGTTAAGTTCTACGTAGTTTCTAGCGTTTGCACCTGTATAAATCTGACGAGGTCTTCCAATTGGCTGCTTGGTTTCAATCATTTCTTTCCACTGTGCTATCCATCCTGGAAGTCTTCCAATTGCAAACATTACCGTAAACATTTCTGTAGGAATTCCTATAGCTCGGTAAATAATTCCCGAGTAAAAATCTACGTTTGGATATAACTTCCTATCCACAAAATATGGATCTTCCAAAGCAGCTGCTTCCAATTTCTTCGCGATATCCAATACTGGGTCATTGATTCCCAATTTATCTAAAACATCGTCACATGCTTTTTTGATAATCTTTGCTCTTGGATCAAAGTTCTTGTATACTCTATGACCAAACCCCATCAATCTAAATGGATCGTTTTTGTCTTTTGCTTTGTTCAAATATTTTGTCACATCCCCTCCGTCATTTTTGATGTCTTCTAACATTTCAATCACCGCTTGATTTGCTCCACCGTGAAGCGGACCCCACAATGCAGAGATTCCTGCAGAAATTGAAGCGTACAAGTTAGCTTGCGAAGAACCTACTATTCTTACCGTAGAAGCAGAACAATTTTGTTCGTGGTCTGCATGAAGAATAAATAATAAATCTAATGCTTTGGCTACTACTGGGTCAATTTCATATTCTTCAGAAGGAACCGAGAACATCATTTGTAAGAAATTCTCACTGTAGTTCAATTCATTCTTTGGGTAGACTACCGGATGTCTTTGAGCGTTTTTGTGAGACCAAGCTGCAAGAGTTGGTATTTTGGCAATCAATCTGTAAATAGTCAAATCAATAGCATCTTCACTTCTATTTGGGTCTTGAGACTCAGGGTAAAAAGAAGACAAAGAATTAATCAAAGAACCAAGAACCCCCATTGGGTGAGCGTGATGAGGAAAAGCTTGGTAAAACTTTCTCATATCTTCTGCCACCAAGGTGTGCTTTCTTATGTTTTCATTAAAATCTTCCAATTGCTCTTTGTTTGGCAATTCTCCTTCAATTAATAAATAAGCTACTTCCAAAAAAGTCGATTTTTCTGCCAATTCTTCAATTGAATAACCTCTGTAACTAAGAACTCCTTTTTCCCCATCCAAAAATGTTATTCCACTTTCAGTGGCTCCAGTGTTTTTATACCCTGGGTCAAGAGTTACATATCCTGATTGTCCTCTTAGTTTTGAAATATCAATCCCCTTTTCGTTTTCAGATCCAGTTATTACCGGAAACTCATAGGTTTCTCCGTCTAAAATGAATTTAGCTGTTTCGCTCATAGTTTGTTATAAAAAAATTTGAAGTACTAGTTTTGGATGCAACATACATCTTCACATCGCACTGCGAATATAAAAAACATTAGGGGTTAAATCCAATTTTGAATTGCAATATTTTCATTAAAAATTACAAAACTTTTATTACAAACAAAACTCGTCACAATTCGTCCGACACAACGCTTATTCAAACACACTTTTTTGAGGCAATACTAATGATTTAAACTCAGCTAGAATTGCTGCCGTTGCTCCCCAAACCACCTTATTATTTAGCTCTAAATAAGGTGTTTTTAATTTTAATCCTCCTCTTAAATCAACTTGCGTTTCCTTAATTATTTCGGGTTTAAATAAATCGAGTATTGGGACTTCCAAAATCTCTTTAACTTCTTTCTCTTCTTTCACAAAAAACGGCTCTTTAGTGCAAAATCCAACAAAGGCAGAAACAAGAAAGTTACTTGGTGGAATATATATTTCGCTTAGCTCTCCTATTAATTGAATTTGAGCCGAATTTATCCCAATTTCCTCTTGGGTTTCTCTAAGTGCAGTTGCGTAGTTAGATTCGTCATTTTTTTCCACCTTTCCGCCCGGAAAACTTATTTGATTGGCATGAACTCCATTGTAATCATGTCTTTGCATTAATGGAAAATACCACTTTTCGCCTCGCTTATAAAGCAACAACAGAACCGATCCCTCTCTGCAGTCGATTGGTACAGATTTGGTTAGCGCACGATAAGGAGTCATTTTCAAATGTTCCTTCATTCCTGGCAACTCACTCGAAAAAAGAGTTTTAATTCTCTGCAAATCAGACTCTCCCATGGGTTATTTCTTTTCTACAAAGTAAAGAGATTCCGAGTTAATGCAATACCTCAGTCCTGTTGGTTCGGGTCCGTCTATAAAAACATGACCTTGATGACTTTTGCACACCGCACAAATTACTTCGGTTCGCTGCATACCATATGAATTATCCTGAATGGATAGAATATTGCCTTCTATTTTATCATAAAACGAAGGCCAACCCGTACCTGATTTAAATTTCGTGTTTGACGAAAATAAAGGGGTTGAACATCCCTTGCACACATAAACTCCCTCTCTCTTATTGTTCACATACTCGCCAGAAAAAGCTCTTTCAGTTCCTTTTTCTCTTAAAATATAATACTCCTTCGAAGTCAAAATATCTTTCCACTCATCTTCCGATAACTTTGAGTAATCCCTAATTGAGTCTCGATAAAACTCCGTGTTCATTTTGCCTTCGACTTCATTGACAAGAGCTTCTGTCTCCTTTACCTCGTTTTTTGTAACACTGGAAACGGATTGAGAACAAGAAAAAATTAAAAAAAGAGAAAAGATTGGCAGAATGATTTTCATGGTAACTGATTTTGAATAAAAATAATACATTAATGGGTAAGATTCATAAACAAAGTGAAGGAATTGAAATTGCAAAATTCACTATCTTTATCTCAAATACAAGTGAAATGAAAATATACCCAATAAATACTGGTAATTTTAAGCTAGATGGAGGAGCAATGTTTGGAGTAGTTCCTAAATCATTATGGACCAGAACCAATACTCCTGACACCAACAACATGTGCGATTGGTCTATGCGTTGTATGCTCATTGAAGATGGAAATCGCCTGATACTTATTGACACCGGAATTGGAGACAAACAATCTGAAAAGTTTTTTAGTCACTTCTATTTGTTTGGAAATGACTCATTGAAAAAGTCGATAGAATCTTTGGGATTTGGTTTGGATGAAATCACTGATGTCGTGCTCACCCATTTGCATTTTGACCATTGCGGAGGAGCAATTATTCACAACAATTCCAAAGAGCGATATGAAACCTATTTTCCTAATGCCACCTACTGGAGTAATGAAAACCACTGGAAATGGGCAATTGAGCCAAATGCTCGAGAAAAAGCCTCTTTTTTGAAAGAAAATATCTTACCGATTCAAGAATCTGGGCAATTGAAATTCGTGGAGAGAAATGGAAATTTTTCTGAAGGTATAATCCCTAACATGAAATTTTTCTTTGCAGACGGACATACCGAAAGTCAAATGATTCCAATCTTGAATTACCAAGGAAAAAAAGTAGCTTTTATGGCTGATTTACTTCCCTCAGTAGGTCACATTCCTCTGCCTTATGTAATGGGTTACGACACTAGACCTTTATTAACACTTGATGAAAAAGAATTTTTTCTGAATAAATGTACAGAAGAAGAAATCGTCTTGTTTTTAGAACATGACTACCACAATGAATGTTGTACGTTACAAATGACAGAAAAAGGAGTTCGACTCAAGGAAGCTTTCAGTTTTAATTCTCTGTTCAATTAATTGGAATAATTTTTGACTAAAACTAGATAAAACAAAAATCATGAAGCAGTTTATTACACTCCTTTTACTATTCTCATATTCTCTTGGATTCTCTCAAGACGATGCCCAAGATAGAGCAGAAAATGTCGTAAAGAAACACCTGAAAGGAATTTTTGGCGAAGAATACAAGTCTTACGGCTTCTCTGAATTATTCAAAACCAGTACTCCGAGAATAATAGAAGTAGAGGAAATAAAGAAAAAAGTTGACGTATTAAGAAAAAACAACTTATTGACCGACAGCTCATTGAGAGCTTACGATGAATTGATTCAAAAGAAAATTGATACCATTAAAATGAATAAGGAATTTCCTATTTACGACATCAAACATTATTTTGTGGTGAAAGAAGAAAAGATTGATTACTTATACCAAACTCAATTTTTTCTTTTCCCGGACGGCAAAATCAAAGATTTAACTCAATTAATGAAGTATGAGTTTACGGGAAAGGAATACGATTGGTTTTATGGTTATTACAGACGAAACCCTGTATTGCCAAACGACATACTTGAGAACAACAAAGTGTACAAATATTTAGATGCTATGTTAGTGAATCCTGAAGATGCAGAATCGGCAATGGCAACTGTCATCAATACCTATTCCGTAATTTCAACCAAAGGATACCTAGACACAGTGAATTTGCCCCGAATACTCGCTATTAAATGGCTCAAAAAAAACACAAAAGACGAAATTATCATTACCGAATTTTCAGAAGTTAGTTTGATACAAATAGATTCTGAAAAAGTAGGATACAAGCTCTTTGTAAAATTCGAAATGAATGGAATAGAGTATGCTCAATATTTTGAATTTGATACTCGTTTTATCCTAACAGGTAGTTTACCTGTTGAAAAACCATTTTCCTCCTATTTCAAACAATAATGGATTCTCTCATTTTTGTCTATAATGCTAAATCCGATATAATTCATTTAGCTTTAGACTTTGCTCATAAAATAATTCAACCTTCAACTTATGCTTGTAACTTGTGTAAATTGACTCATGGAACATTAAAAGAAAAAAGCGATTGGAAAGAATTTAAAAAAAATACTGAAACGAATTTAGAGTTTTATCACATGGATGAATTTGAGGTTCTCTATACGGCCGCTAACTCTTACCCTATTATTTATTATAAAGAAGAATTGGAGCTTACTGAACTTCTTTCTACTAAAATGTTGAGCACAATTGAATCAACACAAGAATTAATTAACGTGATCAATCAAAAATTAACCTAGTAGAAACAATACCTAAAACCAACCATAATTTTCAGTTAAACCCTTAGTAAAGTGTGAGATTTACCTTTGAGAAAACTCAAAAAAATCTATACACATGAAAAAACTATTACTTTCAGCTACAGTATTCACCTCAATATTGAGCTACTCACAGTCCATTACAATCACTGAAATTGGTCGTCACAACGATTCAAGAGACGGTGCTTGTGAAATTTCTACCTATGATTTGGACTCAAAGAAAATATTCGTCACTAATGCGGCAAGCGATTCTATTGATATAATTGATGTTTCTAATCCAGCGAGTCCAATCAAAGTTGGGGGAATCAACGTTCTAACCTATGGCGGTGGAGTTAATTCGGTTGTAACATTGAACAACGGTTATTTTGCAGCGGCCATCCAAGCACCAGTGAAGCAAGATACTGGCTTTGTTGTTTTCTTCGATACTGCTGGAACATTTATTACATCACTTAAGGTAGGCGCCCTTCCCGATATGATAACCACAACGAAAGATGGAAACAAACTGCTCGTTGCGAATGAAGGAGAGCCAAGCGATGATTATTTAACCGACCCAAAAGGTTCTATCGGCATCATTGATATTTCGGGTGGAATATCTAGTTTAAGTCAGGCTGATGTGACTCTCTTATTTTTTGATAACGCACCTTCTACCATCGTGGGAAGTCTAAAAAAACCAGGGACAACTTTCGCTGTTGATTTAGAACCAGAATACATCGCAATAAACGATCAATCAACTAGAGCGGCTGTTGTTTGCCAAGAAAGTAACGTATTGATTCTATTGGATTTGGTAAATGACACCATTTTGTCATACAAAGGTTTAGGATTCAAAGATCACTCTGTCGCTGGCAACGGAATGGACGTTTCGAACAGGGATAACAAAGTCCAAATAAACACTTGGCCAGTAAAAGGGGTGTACCAACCCGATGCAATTTCGGCTTTCACTGCAAGCGGACAAACTTATTGGATTTCGGCAAACGAAGGAGACGGTAGAGACTATAGCGGTTATAGTTCAGAGGTAAGAATAAAAGATTTGACTCTAGACTCTATAACATTTCCAAATGCAACTGAATTACAGAACGATACCAATTTGGGGAGGCTAAAAACTTTTACAATGGACGTGATCGGTGACATCGACAACGATGGTGACGTAGACGAATTATATAGCTACGGAGCTCGTTCTTTCTCTATCTGGGACGGAAATGGAAATCTTGTTTGGGATAGTAAAGATGAAATTGAACAATACATCAAAACCAACCACGTGACATTTTTTAATTGCAATGACGGTCTTGCGAGTGACCAAGATAGCCGAAGCGATGACAAGGGTCCAGAGCCAGAAGCAATAACAGTGGGAGAGCTTAACAACGTGACTTATGCTTTTGTTGGGTTAGAAAGACAAGGTGGAATTATGGTTTACGATATTTCGAATCCCACAGCTCCTGTATTCAATCAATACATTCACACTATGGATACTTCTACTGGAGCAATGATTGATATAGCACCCGAAGGACTTGTGTTCGTATCACCAGCAGAAAGCCACACTGGCAAAGCGATGCTGATCGTTAGCAACGAGGTATCGGGTACTACCACAATTTATGAAGTTGTAGTAGCTACTAATGTATCTATCTCAGAAAAAAAGAAACATGAATTCACTATTTTTCCAAACCCGACTCATGATCAAATAGTTTTTGAGGGTAGTTTTATCCCTACTAATATTCGGGTAATGAATGTTACAGGTAGCGTTAAAATTAATCAAAACACAAACTCAAATGTGATCAATTTAGAGCACTTACAGAATGGAATTTATTTTGTACAGTTCATTAGCGAACAAAACGAAATTGTGACAAAACGAATTATTAAGCAGTAACGGAAATTTCAAGCAAATAAAAAGAGCGATAGGATTAATTTCCTATCGCTCTTTTTATTGTTAAATTTTATTAGGCTGTTTCCAATGCTTTCATCACATCTACCAGCACTTGAACAGATGATACAGGTAGTGCGTTGTACATAGACGCTCTGTAACCTCCTACACTTCTGTGTCCTTTTATTCCGCTAATGTTTGCCGCTTTCCACATTTCGTCAAATTTCACTTGCTTGCTCTCATCTGTTAAAACAAACGTAACATTCATCGTACTTCTATCTTCTGTTGCAGCCACTCCCTTAAACAATGGGTTTCGGTCAATTTCTCTATAAAGCAAGGCTGCTTTTTCCTCGTTTATTTTTTGTTGAGCTTCTACTCCACCAATGCTCTTTAAATACCTAAGATTCAACATAGAAACATAGATTGAAAAAACGGGTGGTGTATTAAACATCGATTCTTTTTTTACGTGAGTCTCAATGTCTAACATCGTTGGAATCTTGATTCTATTTCTTTTAAAAATCTCATCTTTTACAATGTACAATGTTGCTCCTGCAGGTCCCATATTTTTTTGCGCCCCAGCATAAATCAAATCAAATTTCGAAATGTCGATTTTCTTACTAAAAATATCTGAACTCATATCGCATACCAAAGGAATTGGCGAATTTGGAATTTCTTTGAATTGAGTTCCAAAAATCGTGTTGTTTGATGTGTAATGCAAATAATCAGCATCAGAAGGAATTGTATATCCCTTCGGGATGTGAGTAAAGTTTTCATCTTTTGAAGAAGCAATTACTTCTACATCTCCTACAAAATGAGCTTCTTTTATTGCTTTGACACTCCAAGTTCCTGTATTGAGGTAAGCCGATTTTTTATTGTCTCCAATCATATTGAAGGCAGAAATCAAAAATCCTAAACTTGCTCCTCCTTGCATAAAACAAACTGAATAACCTTCGGGTACTTCCAATAATTCCTTTACCAAAGCGGTTGCCTCCTCTACTACTGAAACAAAGTTTGGACTACGGTGAGAAATTTCCAACAAGGATAAATCTAATCCGTCAAAATTTAAGACTGCCTCTGACGCTTCTTTGATAACTTCTTGGGGTAAAATGCAAGGTCCTGCACTGTAATTATGAACTTTTGCCATGGTTTTTTTCGGTTTTAATTGTTTCTTCAAATGTACCGATATTTATTCATTTAAGAAAATGTAGAATTACGAAATAAACAAGAATTATTTCTTCAACTCTTGCATTTCACAACCGCAAGAACCGGTACCACAATTTTTTTCTTTTTTTACAAAAGCAAGTATGAATTTTCGCACCAAATAGAATAAGGAGAGAGTAAATAACGTGTAGGTCAATATTTCTTGCATCATACTAAAATTTGATAGGCAGCGAACGAAACTAAGTAAGCTAAAATGGTCATGTACAGGAATTGAATTCCGGTCCACTTTATGGATTTGGTTTCTTTGTAAGTAACAGCAATTGTACTCATACATTGTAAGGAAAAGGCATAAAACAACAAGAGAGAAATACAGGTAGCAAAATTAAACGTAGGCTTTCCCGTATTGCTGTTTGTCTCTTTTTCTAACTTTTGCATGATAGACAAATCTTCCTCAGAATCTATACTATAAATAATGGACATTGTTCCTACGAAAACCTCTCTGGCGGCTATGGAACTAATCAGAGCGATTCCCACTTTCCAGTCATAGCCCAAAGGAATTATTGCAGGCTCTATGGATTTTCCCATCATTCCTAAATAAGAATGTTCTAACTCATAGGAAGAAATCTTGGGCGCAAGCTCTGTCTGGGATAGCTCAGGATATTTGTTTTGAACAAACTGTTCGGTATTTCTAAATTTGTCCCCTCCATTTGTTCCCAAAACATATAAAATAATCGATGCAGCAACGATTATTTTTCCCGCATTCCAAATGAATGCTTTTGTATTTTCCCAAATCGTAAACACAATGTTTTTAAGGCTAGGTAAAAGGTAGCGAGGCATTTCCGTTATAAAAAAACTTCTGTACTCATTTTTGATGATGTACTTAAAGATTAAGGCTGCCAATACCGAAGTGATAATCCCTAGCAAATACATAGCCAGCAATACCAGAGCCTGAACGCTCATAAACCCAAATAATTTAATGTCTGGAACCAGTAGACCAATCAGAATAGTATACACAGGTAATCGTGCAGAACAAGTCAACAAAGGGGCCACTAAGATAGTAATGAGTCTTTCTCTTTTATTTTCGATAGTTCGAGTAGCCATTATGGCTGGAACTGCACAGGCAAAACTCGAAATAAGTGGAACGACACTTTTTCCGCTCATTCCTACTTTTTGCATCAATCTATCCATTAGGTAAATGATTCGATTCATGTACCCGCTTTCATCCAAAATCGCGAAGAAAAAAAACAAAATCACAATTTGAGGAACAAAAATAACCACACCTTCTATTCCTGGAATTAATCCTTCGGTTATGAAACTAGTAAAACTACCCGGAGTGAGAGCAGATTGGGTGACATCATGAAACCAACTAAAAAAACTTTCTATCCAAGCCATTGGATACGATGCCAAAGAAAAAACGGATTGAAAAATGACTAATAATACACCCAGAAAAATTGCATATCCGCCTATCGGATGCATCAAAACAGAATCAATTTTAGAAGTTGCGTCAGTGGCAAGAGATTTATCAATACGGATAGATCCTTCTAGTACTTTGCGCACAAACTGATACCTCAAAATCGCTTCTTCCGATTTCCATTTCTTTACATTTACCTCTGGCAGAGTATTCTCTTGAGTGATACTCAAAAATGCCGTATACTTATTTTTGGCCTTGTGTTTTTCAACAAATGATTGTAAAATCTCGTGATTTTCTTCTTTTAAATATTTTAAATCATCTGCTTTAGATTGCGGTGAATCTAGCAACAAGGCAGATTTTAATTCATCAACTCCTTCTCCCTTTCTGGCAGAAATCTCGACTACATGAATCCCAAATTCCTCAGATAAATAATGAGTGTCTATTTGAATTCCCTTTCTTTTTGCAATATCTATCAAATTAATCGCAAGAATTATGTCATACCCCAAATCTTTCACTTGTGACAACAGGTACAAATTCTTTTTGATGTTCGTTCCATCTGCAACAAAAATCACCTTATCAATATGATTTTTACCCGAATTATTTTTCAAGTATTTCACCACCAACTCCTCATCCATAGATTTTGGATAAATACTATCAAAGCCCGGCAAATCTGTCATCTCAATTTTAAAATCTAGGTGTTTAAATTTTCCTGACTTTTTATCAACAGTAACACCGGGGTAGTTTCCAGTCTTCTGATTTACCCCACACAATCTATTGAACAAAGTAGTTTTACCTACGTTCGGGTTTCCTATAAGTGCAACGTGTAATTTTTTCATTTCAAGGTAATAAAGGAAGCTTCATCTTTTCTTATTGCAATTTTTTGAAACCCTATTGAAACATATATAGGCCCATTAAACGGAGCTTTGTTAAGCACCACCAATTCGGCTCCTGGAATTATTCCATATTCCATGAGTTTACTGTCAAAATCTGACTCTAAAACCTCGAGAATCTCTCCTTTAAATGATGTGTTGCACTCTGATAATTTCACTGCTTGTTTTTATTTAGAACAAATATAAATAAAAAAAGAACGATTTTTTTCATGATTAAAATCATTTTGAATCAAACCTCTTTCCTTTTTAATTTCTAATGAGCAGGGTCCTTTTTTTTAGAAATGATTATATTCGTTTTGTCTAAAATAAAACCTATGAAAAACAGTCCATTTATTGCCCTACTTTTCTCGATTAGCACATTAAGTTGCAGCACAACGCAAATAGAAAAAACTTCTCAGGTCTCTACTCCAGAAGCAAGAAACTCACAAACCTCATCGGCTAACTTACTTTCTAATGAATTGATTTGGTACTCGGGAGAATTCTACGGAAAGAGCGTTAGAGGAGTAAGCTCAATGAATGACGGAAAACATTTTACAACGTTGGATAATGGAGAAAATGGACCAGAAGTAAATAAATACTCCTACGCTACCTATGAAAAAGTGGCTACACTCTTCACATTTATGGATTTGAAAGATGAAGAGGGAAATCCGATTCCTATCGATGAATATCAGTTTAATGCAGATGAAACAAAGGTAATGATTGCTACAGATCAGGAATCCATTTATAGAAGATCGAGCAAATCATACTACTACATTTACGATTTAAAAACAAAAAAAACGACTCCACTTTCGGACCGAAAATTAGGTAAGCAAAGGTTGGCAGAAATTTCTCCAGCTGGAACTCACGTTGCGTTTGTAAGAGAAAACAACTTGTTTTTTATGAATTTGGAAACAAGAAAGGAATTTGCAGTAACGCAAACGGGAAAACTGAATGAGATTATTCATGGCGCTACGGATTGGGTATATGAGGAAGAATTTGCTATTCACAAAGGATTTGAATGGAACGAAGACGGGACACAAATCGCCTACCTTACCTTTGATGAGAGCAAAGTAAGAGAGTTTCATTTGGATTACTACGGACCTTTGTACCCAATGGAATATCGATTTAAGTACCCAAAAGCTGGTGAAGACAACTCCAAAATTAGTGTATCTATGTACGACATTTGGAAACAAGAATCTGTTCCGGTTTCAATCAATGATACAGAAGAATACTACATTCCAAGAATTAATTGGACCAAAAATCCAAAGGTATTGGCTATTACAAAACTCAATAGATTGCAAAACAAACTAGAGTTGTTGCAAGTGAACACCAAGGATGAATTACCTCAAAAACAAGTAGCGCTGCAAGCCAAAGCGTTTTATACCGAAACTGCTGAATCTTACATCGATATTCACGATAATTTGACTTTCCTTGCCGATAACAACACATACTTGTGGATGAGTGAAAAGAACGGTTTTAATCACATTTATCTAAATACTATTGATGGAAAAGAAACCCAAATAACCAAAGGAAATTGGGATGTAATTGAAATCCAGGGAATGGATGAAGAAAATGGACTTATTTATTATTTGTCCGCTGAAAATGGTGCCACACAACAAGAATTGTATGTGGTAAATCTAGACGGTAGTGGAAAGAAAAAACTTTCTACTCGCAAAGGGAACAACTCTACCTTTTTTAGCAAAGGAATGAAGTACTACGTAAACTACCATTCGGATGCTAACTCCCCTTCTTTTATTTCATTGCACGAGGCAAACGGGAAACAAATTAAAATATTGGAAGATAACCAAGCTCTAAAAAACAGATTGGATAAATATGACTTACCAAACAAAGAATTCTTTCAATTTGACAATGGAGAAGGAACCAAACTAAATGCATGGATGATAAAACCTGCAGATTTTGACCCAGGAAGAAAATACCCTGTATTTATGACAGGATACAATGGCCCGGGAAACAATGTGGTAAAAGATTCTTGGGGAGGAAGCACCATGATGTGGCATCACTTATTGGCAAAAAAAGGATTTTTGGTGGTGTGCGTAGAAACAAGAGGAACGATGTTCCGAGGAAGAGATTTTAAGCACTCCACATACAAACAACTTGGTAAATTGGAAACCGAAGACATGATAAGTGCAGCTACCTACGTGGGTAGTCTACCTTATGCAGACAGCAAAAATATTGGAATACAAGGTTGGAGCTACGGAGGATACATGGCTTCGCTGTGCATGACCAAAGGAGCCGATTATTTTAAAGCAGGAATTGCGGTTGCTCCTGTTACCAACTGGAGGTATTACGACAATATTTATACAGAGCGTTTTATGAGAACTCCTCAAGAAAATGGCAGCGGCTATGACGACAATTCTCCCATTAATCACGTAGAAAAACTAAAAGGTGCTTTCTTACTTGTGCATGGTGGTGGAGACGACAATGTGCATCCGCAAAACACGTACGAAATGGTAAATGCCTTGGTAAAAGAGAACAAAGAATTTGACATGTTTATTTACCCAAACAGAAATCACGGGATATATGGCGGAAAAACTAGACTTCACCTATTCAATAAAATGACTTCTTTCTTAGAAGAAAATTTGATGGAAAAATAATTCTGTTTCAAATAGAAGTGATTTTAGAAATCTTTGCTTATATTTTTCCTGAAATCATATTAGGGGTTTTTCTTTTGTTTCCTGGAGCAATTGTTCTTTGGATTTGGAATGGGGGTAAAATTAACTTAAAACTCATCACTGATACACAGAGAAAAAATTGTTATATTATCAGTTTATTACTTATCTCGTTTTCGTTGTTTGTGATCTTTTAGTATTCTTCTTTTTGATGTTAACCTAGAAGTAGCTGTACTAGCTACTTGTTGTGTAGGATGTAACAAATAACAAAAACCTAATGCGATGGATTTGTAATCCTTTGCTACTAAGCTAACGATACAGAGCAAACAACAAAAGCCAACCTAAAAGCATGATGAAAAGTGTAGGATTGCAAATCCCACACAGCAGCTAGTTACAAAATTTGAACCAAAATTTCATCCTGATAATAATTTATTTCCAAAAAAGATTATCTCCAAGAAAGTCCATTATTCTTTTTAATATCCACCATATTATGAAACGATGCCCTCTTATTATCTCATATATTCTCACCTTACTTCTTTTTGTTACCTGAAAAAAAAATGAGGCCGATATAAGAGCAAAATATACGGGTAACTAGCAATTTACAATTGATGTTACTTGTGACAACATTCTACCCAATTGCGACACGACCTATTCCTAAAATGGAACCATTAAGAACTCTGAAAATGACGAAAAGGTAATCATTCAGTTTGAATCCGATAATTTGATTGAACCAAAGATAGATGAAAATGCCAAATTGATTCAAAAATTAGACATCTATCAAGATGAAAATTTAGGCAAGTTTACTAATAAAAACAATGTGGTGTTTGATATCAGAACTGGCGGAAGAGCAGCTGGAATGTATAGGCACGTAAAAGGAAGAAAAATTTAGCCAATCAGGGAAGAAAAATCAATTTTCTTAGCGTCCAAACTTGAAATTGTAAGATTCGCTTGCTCATAGTATGGCGTTCTCTTTTTCATTAATTCACGAATTTTAGTCTCCATTTCTAAAGGAGTCAAGCCTGCCAAGATAGGTCTCACATTTTTTGCTTGAGAGACTCTCTTTAATACACTCTTTGTATCTATTTCTAAATAGATAACTGTTCCCATTTCTAGCATTTTATCCAATCGAGATTGGCGACAAGGCATTCCTCCACCCGTGGCAATTATGTGATTCGTTTCCAAACTTTCCAAATCATTGAGTACAGCCATTTCCAGTTTTCTAAATCCGCTCTCTCCTATTTCTTCAAAAAGCTGTGCAATTGTTTTGCCTTCCATTTTTTCGATATACTGATCGGTATCAATAAACTGATAGCTGAGCTGCTTTGCCATTCTTTTTCCAATGGTAGACTTGCCACTTCCCATAAAACCAATCAAAAAAACAAGTTTTCTAATCATCTTCAAGATTTAAAGTATTGGATTGAGCGTACAACTCGAATCCCATAATAAGAATAGTAGAAGAAATATTAATCCAGATTAAAAAAACGATAAGGGAACCAATGGACCCATAAAGCTTGTTGTAAGAATCAAAATTATCTATGTAAAAACTCATTCCCAACGAGGCCAAAATAATGAAAACAGTAGCCCATGTTGCTCCGGCCGATAGCATCACCCATCCTTTTCTTCGAATCAAAGCTACATTGTACAAAGTAGATATAGAAAGTACAAACAACAAGAAAACCGCTACCCATTTGGCTAATCTTAAACCAAAAGTAATCCATTCGCTTTCCCATACATAGGTAAAAAGAAAATAGCTAATAGCAGATTCGCTGAAGAGAATCAATGAAAAACCAACTAACATCATCAGAGTGATAATAATCATCAACACCAAGGATATTACTCTTTGCTTAATAGGATTTCGGGTGATTTCTATTTGATAAGACTTTGAAAAAGTGGTGAGAATTGAGTTGATGATACTCGATGCGTAATAAATGGTTAGCACAAAACCGACCGAAAGAAAACCTGTGTGTTTTTTGAGAATCAAATCTTCTATCGTTTGAAAAATGATAGTTTCAACATTTTCGGGCAGGATAGTGGCAATGCTATTCAATAAATTCTCTTGAAAATTTTCTATTGGAACGTAAGGAATAAGCGAAAGCAACAAAATTACTGCCGGGAACAAAGCAATAAATAGCTTAAACGAAATGGCCGCACTTTTGGTGGCAATATCGCTTCTCATAAAAGCTTCTTTCACAAACTTAAGTGCATCGTACAATGACATTTTCTCAAAACCAGGAAAACTTAATTTCTTTAGAATTCTTCTCCCTGCATTTACTGGTGCAGAATACCTAACTCGGTCAATGATGCCTTGTACATCCATTATTACAATTTCGAAAGGTATTTTTTCATTCTTTTAGGGTTTGGGATTGTTTTGGCTCCCCATTTTCCTAAAATAACTCCATTTTTCAATACAATAACTCCAGGATTAGATCGAACAATCGTTTTCAATACTTTATCGTCTCCCGATATGAAAGAAAAGTCTAGGTCATTGCTGACAATTACCGAATCCACCTTGGACATGGTAGAAGTGGCAGCTACAAAATTGTATCCATTTTCTTGTGCGAATGCATTTAATTTATTGAGTTTTTTCAATCCTTTTTTTTTGGCCAAATCTAAGTCCCAGCACACTGCCAAAAAAGTGTACGTGTCACTTCTTTGTATTTGGTCGTTAGCAGATTCATCATTAAAATTGAATTCAGCCGGTATTTTCGCTTCGTATCCTTCTTTCTCCAAAACAGATTCAAAACTCTTTTTCTCGAATCCCTTTTGTGACCATTCCTCTTCATCAAATTCAGATTTTGCTACTTCTTGCGTTTCTCCCGTTTGTGGGTTTACCATTACGTATACATATTCCCAGTTTTCCCACATTCGATTTGCCATGTAGTCTGTACTTTTAAAATAGTCACGTTCTTTGGTTTCCTTGTTTTGAAGATAATACATCGAGTAGTACACGGGGGGCAATAATTTAGCTGCCTCCATCGAGTCTATTGCAAGGGAATCTGCTTTTTCATATCCTTTTGATTGGTACCCAAATTTTATTTCTTCAAATATGTTTCGTTCATATTCTATTTGTGCCGAATCTGAATCAAATCCTTTAATATAGTGGGTGTCTTGCTCCAAGTATTGCTTAAAATCTGACTCCATATCAGTTTGGAAATCCGCCATTATCTCATTCAAAAACACTTTTCTAAATTCTTCTCTGTAATCGTCAGATGTTTTCATTAATTCTGAAACATTATTACCCACTGCATAAGGGCGATAGTCTTTTACAGGAAGGTAATTCAACGTGTACCAGGAAAAAACGCTAGAAATCGTAATAAGCATCCCAAGAATGATCCATTCTCGACCTTTTTTTACATAAAACCATTTGATTATCAAGTATAATAAAGCGGCTATTGCCAGGAAACTAAGCGGCATCCACCAACCAAAAACATAACCACCAAATCCTGCTGTAAAAAGCAAAGAACCTCCTATCATAATTTTATCTTTCCTTTCATTGTTCAGTTTTTGAGTTCTAAAACCAAAGAATAAGAACACAGTAAAAAATAGCAGAACCATGTCTTTCTGGAAAGATTCCCAGGGTGTAAGCGAACGTCCTAGAGAACCTTTAAGTGCATCGCCAAAGCAACCACAATCCAAAACACACATAGGTGTTCCTGAAACTTCCTCCCCGGCACTATTGGTATAAGTAATAATTGCATGAGGATCGCACTGAGCTGTGTAATAGGTCAAGAACCCAAAAAACACCAAAAATCCAGTAATGGCAATTACTGTAAGCTTAAATTTTGTTCCAAAAATAAGAGACAATCCCAATACAACTTCTGCTACACAGACCATTATGGCTAGTGGCAATGAATAATCGTAAAATAGAGTCCAGAATGAACCCAATGCATTTGGTAAGAAATATTCTTCTAGTTTGTAGGAGAATCCGAGGGTGTCATTCGCTTTGATTAATCCAGAAACAATAAACACCGATCCTACAAAGATTCGGGAAATATAAACTAGGTATTTCATAGGGTATGGTCTAAAATTTTAACTAATATAATAATATACTCTTTACAAAAAGAGCAATTAACAAAGTGATAATCTCTAACTAATTCTGCTCACTCATCTGTATCAAGGCAAAAACGGAGTAATTAATCATGTCGTAGTAATTGGCGTCAATCCCTTCGCTCATGATAGTTTCTCCCTTGTTGTCTTCAATTTGTTTTACACGAAGTAATTTCATTAAAATCAAATCAGTGAAGGATGAAACCCTCATATCTCGCCAAGCTTCACCGTAATCATGATTTTTTTTCTCCATCAATGATTTTGCCTCCAAAAAGTATTTTTTGTACAAATTACTAGCTACCTCAGTAGCTAATTCCAATTGCGAATTATCTTTCAGTTCCAATTGAATAATTGCCATCACACAATAGTTTATTATTCCGATAAATTCGTCTTCAATTCCTTCTCCTACTTTGCTTACACCTTTTTCTTCTAGAGTTCTTATTCGTTGAGCTTTTATAAAAATTTGATCTGTAAGCGAACTCGTTCTTAAAATTCTCCAAGCAGTTCCGTAATCTTTCGTTTTTTTGCTAAATATATCTTCGCATTTACTTATTATTGTGTCGTATTGCTGTGAAGTATTACTCATGATAACTCTATAAATTTTGTATGACTATTAATTGTAAAGGTAAATTATTAAATCTTGATTCCCCAATTGTAATGGGAATTTTAAATGTCACTCCCGATTCCTTTTACGATGGCGGAAACCTATCAAATCAAAATGATATAATTGCAAAAGCAGGTCAAATGCTTCGAGATGGAGCCACTATTTTGGACATTGGAGGTTATTCTTCAAAACCCGGTGCAAAGGAAGTGAGCGAAGAAGAGGAATTAATCAGAGTAATTCCGACCATTCAATTGATTGTAAAAGAATTTCCTGAGGCGATTATTTCTATTGACACGTTCAGGAGCTCTGTGGCTAGAGAATCTATAAGGGCTGGCGCAAGTATCATCAATGACATTTCTGCAGGAGAATTAGACTCCAATATGTTTACCACGGTAAAAGAACTTCAAGTACCTTATTGCCTCATGCACATGCAAGGAAATCCTCAAAACATGCAGAATAAACCAACCTACAAGAATGTGGTTACTGAAGTATTCTACTCTCTGGCAGATAAGGTTGAAAAACTAAAAGAATTAGGAGTAAACGATATTCTGATAGATCCTGGGTTTGGTTTTGGAAAAACAATTGAACACAACTATGAAATTTTAAATAATCTGAATCATTTTTCTTGGTTAAACCTCCCTATACTGGTTGGAGTTTCCCGGAAATCAATGATTCACAAAGTATTAAATATTTCTCCATCCGAAGCATTAAATGGCACCACCACTTTGCACAGTTTTGCTCTGTTGGGAGGGGCAAATATTTTACGTGTACACGATGT
Organism: Flavobacteriales bacterium; assembly: GCA_965657945.1. Classification (GTDB taxonomy): domain Bacteria; phylum Bacteroidota; class Bacteroidia; order Flavobacteriales_D; family CAJJDF01; genus CAJJDF01. Next base: position 981 of record CBFHPW010000024.1, on the reverse strand, counting down.
AAAAGAGGCAAAAGAAACTATCATGCTATACACCAAACTCATCGATAATAATAAGAATAACGCACCTATTAAGTAGTTTGATCACTCTATTCAACTTCACAATATCAAGCGATTCTGATTTGGTAAAAATAAAAGATTAGCCTTTTAGAAACGACAAAGATTCTTCCACAACCTCTACTAAATCCTGAGGTAGCTCAGAGTTTTCCCATGGATGAGAACTCCCAAATGTATGGCCAGAATGCTCGAGTATGATGAGTTCAGAGGTGGGGATGACCTCATGTAGTTTTGTGGCATCTTCGCAATTCACTACCTTATCTTCGGCTCCATGAATGATACAAAATGGGGTGTTAATTTTCTTACCCTGATGAGCAATTGACAACTCCTTCTTATTCATTTCGGTATTCTCAAAAAACTGAAAGTAAAGTGGCATTTCCTGTTCTGTTCTCCCATTTAACTGATGAATCACACCGGTTTGTTTCCATTCCGAAATGTTTTTTGGTAGTCTTTCGGTAAGATCAAAGACACTCGCCCAGGTTATTGTTTTCTTAATACGCGGATTTTTGGCAGTTGCCAAACTTACGATTCCGCCTCCGCGACTGTGTCCAATTGCATAAATAGAGTTCAGCTCAATTTGATCTTTCTCTTTGCAATCTGTTTCCAGCCAATTCAATACAAAATCTAAATCTGCCAATTCTTTGGTGTAATTGTTATTTCCAAATGCCTCCAAATCAGCAAAATCAATGGGATTTTCAGGGGTAACTCCATTGTGAGAAAAATTGAACTTTAAAAAATGAAACCCGTTTTGAGTAAAAAAATCGGCCACCAAATTCCAGCACCCCCAATCTTTGAATCCTTTGTATCCATGACAAAAAATTACAATAGGCAACTTTTCTTTTTGGCTTTTGCACAGAGACAAATCTATTGTTATCGGGCGCGAATTGCTACCCTCTATTACGATTGTGTGTGAAATAGATTGAGTTA
>CBFHPW010000023.1:0-33010 GCA_965657945.1 Flavobacteriales bacterium | reverse complement strand
TAATTTCTTCGAGTATGAATCTGGATCTTCGCCATCAGGGAAAAGCACAACTTTTACATTCAGTCCTTCTTTCAAGATCATATCTATTCCTCTGAAGGAAGCTTTTATTCCGGCTACGTCACCATCAAAAAGCATCGTTATATTAGGTGTGTACCTTTTTATTAATTTAATTTGATCTGTAGTGAGAGAGGTTCCAGAAGAACTCACCACGTTTTCTATTCCACGTTGGTGAAGAGAAATCACATCTGTATAGCCTTCCACAAGGTAGCAAACATCTTTTTTTACTATGTCTTTTTTGGCAAAATACAATCCGTACAAGACTTTACTTTTGTTGTAGAGTTCACTTTCGGGTGAGTTAAAATACTTTGCTGTTTTTTTGTCGTTTCTGAGAGTACGACCGCCAAATGCTATTACTCGTCCGGTAATAGTATGAATAGGAAACATCACTCTGCCTTTAAAAAAATCAAATCTTTTTCCGGGTTCGCCCTTGGTTAAACCGGAAGCTAAGAGATACTCCTCTTTATATCCTTTTTTTATGGCTTCACTTGTAAACCCATTCCAAGAATCTGGGTTGTAACCCAACTGAAATTTATGAATGGTTTCCATGGAATATCCTCTTTCAATAAAGTAGGACAAACCAATTGATTTTCCTTCGTCCGTTTCGAGCAATTGTTCGGTGTAATACTTTTGTGCAAATGAATGAACTATTTGCAACGATTCTCTTACCGATTGCTGTTCTTTTTGAGCGGGAGTTTGTTCCTTTTCCTCTATTTCTATAGCGTACTTGTTTGCCAAATACCTGAGCGCCTCGGGATAAGTTAATTGCTCATGATCCATGACAAAATTAACGGAGTTTCCAGCCTTTCCGCAACCAAAGCATTTGTAAATCCCCTTTGTTGGGGAAACCGTAAACGAAGGTGTTTTCTCATCATGAAAAGGACAGTTTCCTATTAAGTTCACTCCTCTTTTCTTGAGAGTTACATAGTCTTGTATCACTTCCTCTACCCGAGCCGTGTCAAATATTTGCGCTATCGTGTCTTTTGAAATCAATGCTAGTAAATTGTCAGACAAAGGTAGCTAATTATGTCGTATAATTTATGATTCAAACAAACTACTGAGGATAAACCAAGGAAGTTCTCTTGATTTCGGAAACAAGCATTTCTTTGGAGTCCTCATAATTCTGAATCAGCAAAAATCGCCCTCCTCCTATTTGTGCGATTGCCTTCATACTTTCGGCATCTTCTGGTTTATTCTTTATTCCCAATACGGTTAGCCCAATTCCTCTTTTATAGTTTTTCTCAACCAATCTATCCAAGTTCATGTTTCCCCTATTAAATTTTCCGTCAGTAGCCATAATTACTTGGTTATTCCCTCCTTGTATAAAATGTTCGCGTCCCTGGCGATAAGCCAACTTCATTCCGTCACCGCCTGCTGTCATTCCTTGGGCTTTTATTCCTTTTATTGTTTCTATTAATAAGTCTTTTTCCTTTGCCGAAATCCCTTCTATTATTACGTGAGAAAAAGTAGAATAAGAAATCAAGGTAATGGTGTCATTCTCGCTCAACTTTTTCACCATTTCGATCAACGATGCTTTCAGCAAATCTAATTTACCATCAGAATTCATTGAGGTAGAGACATCGAGTAAAAAAATAATATTGTTGGATTTAAACTTGGGTTCTTTTTGAACAACAGGCAAAACCGTATCTTTTCGTAAAACAACCTGTTCTTCTTGTTGGGTATTACCTCGAGAATCGGATAAAATAAGGGCAGAGTCAAGAATGGCAGAATCACCAAAAACTTGCGACAAAAGAGCGCTGTCTAACTCATATTGAAATACACGCTTCGAAATGGTATCTTCAGCCAAAATAATAGGTTCTGGAAGAATGTTAGGCTTTGTTAAATGCACCAAAATGGAATCATTATTCTTGTTCATATACCTAGGAAACTCCTTCCCGATATACCCATCCGCATCCACCACAAAATAATACAGACCAATCATTGCTTTTGTTTCTACTTCTCCTGCCCTGTTTGTCTTCTCTATTTGCGAGATAGTTCCATTGCTCACAAAGGTGATGGTAGCTCCTTTTATTGGTTGCTTTGTTTCCTGATCAAGGACCAGTCCTCTGAACTCGAAAAGTGGCGGAATTCCGGCATTGGGATTATCGAAACTAGGGCAAGCCAATCCCATCGAATTATCAATTTCACGAACATTTCCTTTGAGGGTAAAAACAAAAGGTTCCAAACTATTACTGAGGTAAATGGGAATTTCAATATTAAACTTTCCTGTTTGATCTGGGTTGTATTTAAAACGAATAATGAGCAAACTATCGGGCATAATTGTTTGTCCAGAAACTAGTGTTTTTATTTCCCTTCCATGTTTTACTCTCAACAAAAATATTTTATCAGGAGTTGTGTTCCGAAATTTCAAGTCTACTACCCGGTCGTTACCTGCATAGATATCGCCAAAATCATGATCAATTTTGTCAAAACCAAATTGAGCAAATCCCGAAAAAGAAAAGAAAATAAATAAGATAAGAACATTGCGCATGACTCAAAGTTAACTGAACTCTACCAGATTTAGTATGGAATAGTCAATAATTAGGCTAAAAAATACGATTAAATGATTTCTCTTTGGAGTTTGGTTACGTCCTTGATTAGGATCCGTTTTCCATCTATTTCAATAATTTGTTCTTTATTGAAATCCGAAATCGTGCGAATTGCACTTTCTGTTGTTACCCCTGCAATATCTCCAATTTCTTTTCTGGTAAGAATCGAGTTAAGTGCAGCCGTGTGCTCGTTCACACCAAATTTATCAGAAAGTAAGATAAGAGCTTCTGCCACCTTTTCTCTTACGGATTTTTGGGCCATATCTATCACCTGCTTTTCAGCGTGCCTTAAATCTTCAGCCAGCATTTTCATTACTTTCAACGAAAAATCTGAATTTTCCTTAATTAAGTTTATAAACGCATCTGACGGGATTTTGAAGAGCCTTGTTTCTTCGACAGCACTGGCAGAGGCAGCGTACTTTTCTTCATTCAAGATCGAGCGGTACCCAATTAAATCTCCTGCTGAAGCCAACCTCGTTATTTGTTCCTTGCCATTCATTCCATATTTGTGAATCTTCACAATTCCTTTGTACACCACATAAAGTGCCTTTGGATAGCCTCCTTCTTGAAAAAGCGATTCGCCTTTTTTGTACACCCTATCTACTTCTTGCAACCGCAATGAGGCAATTTGTTCGCGGGATAATTCGCTGAACAAACAAAAGTGTGTTTTGGGGCTAGTTGTTTTAAATTCTTGCATAGTAACACAACAAAAGTAAGGATAAATATTTCTATATGGCAATTTATTTATCCCTTCACAAAACAAAATAGTTGATAATTTGTTAACACGATAGTTGGGAACGAAAGAATTTTAATAGTACTTTTGTCTAACAAAATATCACAAAGTAAACGTTATGAAAAAATTTATACTCTCAATTGTTGGACTAACAGCTGCCCTAGGACTTAACAGTCAATGCAACGAACTATTTATCTCAGAATATGTGGAAGGATGGTCAAACAACAAAGCCATTGAACTAGTTAACCCAACTAATGCACAAATTGATCTTTCTCAGTATGAATTACGAAGGTATTCCAATGGTTCTTCCTCAGCTGACAGCAAAAAAAGGCTGCAACTATCTGGAATGATTGCCGCAAAAGGAACTTTCGTCATTGTAATCGATAAAAGAGACTCTACCGGAACAGGTCAAGAAGCACCAGTTTGGGATACGCTACAAAATCAAGCAGACGTTTTTGCTTGTCCAGATTACAATGTGAACAACGTTATGTATTTCAACGGAAATGATGTGGTTGCTTTATTCAAAGGAACGACACCAATTGATGTAATAGGAAAAGTAGGAGAAGACCCTGGAACGGTTAACGGAGTTCCAAGTAACCATAAATCCTATGGTTGGCCTTTAATCTCAGTATCTGGTGATTCTACTGCTTGGACAAAAGACCACGTAATGGTAAGAAAGTTTTCCGTGACCCAGGGAGATGTAAACGGGTTAGATATTTTTGATCCTCGCACAGAATGGGATACCTTATCGCCACTAAACTTTAGCAACTTAGGAACACATATTTGTAACTGTTCTGGATTATTAAGTACCACCAGTATAGCAAGAGAAGAAGCATTCAGAGCTTACCCAAACCCTTCCAATACAGGGATTCTGAATTTAAGTACAACTTCGGTACCTACACACATTGAAATCATTTCGATCCTTGGAAGCAAAGTGATTCAAACAACAGCGAACTCGACAACAACAAGAATCAACACAACTTCTTTACCAAAAGGAGTTTATTTTGTAGCCTTAACTTTTGAAAATGGGCAAAGACTTACCAAAAAAATTGTCCTAAACTAACAGTCAAATAAAACATGACGAAATCAACAATCTTAGTAATCCTATCTCTGTTTTCAGGGGTAGGATTTTTTGCTCAAACAGGAACCTTAAAGGGAACCTTAACTGATGAAATTACGGGAGAAACGTTAATTGGAGCCTCTGTTACTTATGGAAACGGGAAAGGAACTACCACTGATATTGACGGGAATTATCAGCTCGATTTGCCTTTGGGAGCTCAATCTATTACTTTTTCTTACGTGGGGATGTTACCGAAAATGAAAAAGATCACCGTAAAAAAAGGGACACAATTTCTAGATGTAAAACTTTCAACAAAAAAAATGAGGGAGGTAGAGATTGTTGCTGACATTGCCAAGGAAAGAGAAACACCGGTAGCTTTTACCAACATTTCGAGAGAAAAGTTGGATGAAGAATTAGCTTCTCAAGACATCCCAATGGTTTTGAACTCGACACCCAGTGTTTATGCCACACAAAGTGGTGGGGGAGATGGAGACGCAAGAATAACGATCAGAGGATTTAGCCAACGGAATTTGGCCGTGATGATTGACGGTGTGCCTGTAAATGACATGGAAAACGGTTGGGTCTATTGGTCCAACTGGTTTGGATTGGATATGGTTACCCAAACAATTCAGGTGCAAAGAGGACTAGGTGTCTCTAAACTTGCAGTACCCTCTATTGGTGGTACCATGAATATTTTTACCAAGGGAATAGATTCCAGACCCGAACTCAAAGTGAAAACAGAAATAGGAACCGGAATGTTCCAGCGTCAGTCATTTAGTTTTAACTCCGGCAAACTTAAAAGCGGATGGGGATTTACTGGAGCTTTTTCAAGAAAAAAAGGGGAAGGATATGTAGACGGAACCTATACTGACGGATACTTCTTTTACCTAAAAGCAGAAAAAAGAATTAAAAAACATTTAATTAGTTTGTCTGCCTTTGGAGCTCCACAAAGTCATGGACAGCGTTCCTTCAAACAACCTATTTCTTTTTATGATGAGCAACAAGCAAGAGACTTAGGAGTGCCAGAAGATGCCATAGCTCAATTTGCTGCAGGCGGAGGAAGCGACCACGGAATTAAATTCAATCAATTCTGGGGTGAATATGTTGACAAAAATGGGGAAGAAAAAATAATGTATCAGCAAGAAAATAGATATTTCAAACCTCAGATTACCCTGAGAGATTTCTGGCAAATCAACAAAAAATTATACCTCACAAATGTAGCTTACCTCTCTATCGGTCAAGGAGGTGGAACTGGAATGAGGAATGCTTCTACCAATCCGGAAACGGGAATGTTGGATGCTCAATACATCTATGACCAAAATACAGCAGGGGATTTTGGCCCAAACATAGATCCAGCCTACCACCCAACCGAAAGGTTTGCCAATAGTAATATTTACCAAAGTGTAAACAATCATTTTTGGTATGGACTTCTTTCTACTGCCACTTACATAAAAAACGATCACATTACCTACTCAGGAGGAATCGACTTGAGAAGTTACGAAGGAGAGCATTTTAGACAGGTATATGATTTGTTGGATGCAGATTATGCCAAAGAACTTGGAGGAAACCAAAATACCAATCAACGAGTATACAGAGAAGGAGATAAGTACTTCTATCACGATTTAGGAAAAGTGATTTGGGGAGGAGCATTTGGGCAAGTAGAATACAAAAAACAACTTTGGTCTATTTTTGGTAGTGCCTCTGTTTCGGCCTCTGGATATCAAGGAGTCGATTACTTTAGAAAAAAAACTGTCACCGTGGATGGGGAACAATATGCCGTTGGTTACTATGATACAGTAAACGTAAACGGAACCCAATACACAAGAGATTCAGAAGAATTAGAAACCTACAAAACAAAGTGGGTTACCAGACCAGGATTTACCATTAAAACAGGAGCCAATTACATTTTTGATGAATATTCAAATATATTTGTGAATTTAGGCTATCTCTCAAACGTACCCAAATTTGCGAACGTAATTGACCAAAACAATGAAGTGGTAAAAAACATCGTGAATGAAAAAGTACAAGCAGCTGAATTAGGTTATGCATTTAAGAAAAATAAAGTTGCCATAAACATCAATACTTACCTCACAAACTGGAAAGACCGACCGTATACAGTAAGAAGAACGGGGGAAGACAACGAATCTTTTAATGCGAACATTCAAATGGATGCTCTTCACATGGGAGCTGAATTTGAAGTTGCCTACAAAATCAACAAGTTTGTGACTCTAGAAGGAATGCTGTCCTTGGGTGAATGGAAATGGATGAGTAAAAAAGATAGCATCACTTTCTTAAACGATAACGGGGCAACAATTACTGACGCAACTGGAAACATTCAGTATGCCTCTTTCGATGCACGTGGGGTGCATGTTGGCGATGCTGCCCAAACTCAAATGGGGGCCAAAATAAGAATCAATCTTACTAAAAAACTGTACATCAAATCCCAATATACTTGGTTCGATAGATACTATGCCGACTTTGAACCAGGAGGCCTAAATGGAGAAAATGCAGGAAGAGAATCTTGGCAAATTCCATCTTATGGTTTAATGGATTTGCATGCTGGATATTCTTTCCGATTGAAAGGAATTGGCGCAAAAAAGAAACAACCGATGCTTAGTATTCGTATGAGTATTATGAATCTACTAGACACAAAATATATTTCTGATGCCCAAAACAATGACCGATTTACTGGACAAACAACGAATAGCTTTGACGCTCAATCGGCTGCAGTTTTTTATGGATTAGGCAGAAGGTACAACGCCTCTTTACAAATTAACTTTTAACACAATCATTATGAAAAAGACTACCCTAATTTTACTTGGCCTATTGCTAAGTTTTACAGCAATTTCGCAGGCCCCAGTTCCATTTTCGTGGGCATTTCCAAACACAATACTTCCCACTGGATTTACATTAGGTGGAGGTAGTTACCCTCCCTCATTCTATGCCAGTAACGGAAACATAGCCGCTCCAAGTTTTAAACTAAATGGAACAGGTCAATGGCTAGAAATCGAAATTGCTGCCGAAGCAGGAGAAATTTCCTATTTCTTGAAAGGACAAAACATTGGGGGAGCTCCATTTCAAGGAACACTAGACATTGAATTCTCTGCGAACGGAACTTCTTGGACCAGCACCAGAACACTTGTGAATTCAGCAATAAGCACTACGAGCTATACTCAGTTTAAAGACACGTGTTTGCCTAACACCCGTTTCATTAGATTTTACTACACAAACAAAGTGAGTGGAGTGAACATCTCTTTAGACGACATCGAAATTGGTGTGCCTTTGGCAACTCCAGAAGCTGAGATTAATGCCATCATTGACACAGATACAGTATTTAGTGGCGCCAACTATTTCACCTCTGAAAACGTTGGGTCAACTAACAGAATAAAACTTATTGTAGAAAATCAAGGAACAGACAGCACCCTAATAATTTCAGGGGTAACGAGTAGTAACTCTACAGAATTTTCGATTGTATCTTTCCCTTCTACAGTAGATAGTTTATCAAATGACACTATCCTGATTGACTTTGCTCCTTCAGCTGCAGGAACAAGAACTTCTATCATTTCCATAGCGAATAATGATGTAAGTGAAAATCCATATATCATAAACTTTGTGGGATATGGAGATGGATTGGCTACAGAACCATCAACACCAACATCTGTTAGCTTCACGAATGTTACTACCTACAAATACGAGGTCAACCTTACTCCAACCTCTCCTTTAGCAGACGAATCTTACTTGGTTCTGTTTAAAAATGGAAGTGCTCCAATCGGTATACCAACTGATGGCGTAGAGTATACAAAAGGCGAAAGTATAGGGAATGCTAAGATTGCCTATGTTGGAAAAAACTTATCCTACCTTTCTAAAGAAACATACGCAAATTCGACATACAATTTAGCTGTTTTTGCGTATAGTGGCTCAGGAATCTACAGCAACTACAATCCAGTTGCTAGAACCGGATCAGTAACAACTCCTGTAACCATGCAGTCACCCACTTACTACAACGGAATCTCTGTTTCTAGCCCTAACTTTGTGACACAACTTCATAACAAAATAAATCCTCACACGTTAATGTTTTACAGTGATTTTGACGATACGTACATTCAAGATTTTGACACAAGAGACACAACCAACAACCAACAAGTTGTAAGTTGTGCTTATTCAGGAGAACCATACGTTTACTCGGCTCCTTTTAACTTTAGTGTGATTTCAAGAGAGCATTCTTATCCCCAGAGTTGGATGCCAACTTACGGAGATCAATCGAAGCCAGAGTACAACGATTATCACAACCTATACCCTGTGCATCAGAATAGTGCCAATGCTGTAAGAAGTAACAAACCACTAGGAAAAGTGGTCACTGTTATCAGTAGTTACGGAGGTGCAAAATACGGACTAGATCACAGAGGAAAGCAGGTTTACGAACCTAGGGACTCTCACAAAGGAAATGCTGCAAGAGCGATTTTTTACATGGCGAGTGCATACAATTCAGTTGATGGAAACAACTGGTCAATACCCGATCCAATTGATGCATTTACCGTTCCTTACGGTCAAGAAGAAACAATACTAAAACAATGGCATTGGATGGACCCAGTTGACGAGCAAGAAATGGCAAGAAACGATTATATCGCGTCTCTTCAGACTAATAGAAATCCCTTTGTTGACAGTATGAATTATGCTTGTTACATCGATTTTACCACCATGAATAAAGCGACAAATGCCTCTCCATGTCTAACAAACTCAATCAGTTTAGTAGAGCAATCTTCTTTACTTGAACTAACTGCTTTTCCTAATCCTGCCTCAAACATTTTGAACATTCAGTACGAATTAAAAAATTCAGAAGAAATGACTATTTCCATTTTTAATACAATGGGACAAACAGTAAAATCTGTTAAAATAAGCGGCTTAGAAAGAGGATTTGAATCCCTTGATGTATCAGAGCTTAACACTGGCATATATCAAATAAGAGTAGCAGGAACTACTTTTGAATCGCAACTAAAATTTATTAAACAATAAACCAAATTCACCTTAATCGAAAAGCTCCAGGTTCACTTGAACTTGGAGCTTTTTTTTGATTAAAAAATACTGATATACCCAAAATGGACTTTCCCATTTCGAAACAACAGCGGGTTGTTATTTTGCAATCCCAATGCGTAAGTCAAAGTAAAAACCCCAGATTTTGTTCCAAAGTTGACTCCAATACCGGCTCCAATTGGAAATCCATTATTGTACCTATTCAATTGGTTACTCTCGTAAAAACCTCCTTCGATGAAAGAAAAAATAGCTGAATTTCGATCGAATAAGTAACGAAATTCAGTGGTCATAAAATAAAAATTTGACGCGAAAATGGATTGCTGATTAAATCCTCTCAGCGAGTTGAGTCCGCCTAGTTGATACAATTCATTAACAAAAATATTTTCACCCAACAAACTACCACCAGAAAAATGAATCAATGCTGTTGCTTTTCTGAACAAAGGAACAAACTTAGAAAAATCGACCATTAACTTAAATTGTCTAGTTCTCTCAGTAAGACTTTCGTAGGATTCATTTGTATAACCTTCTTGTTTCACAATTGTTTTGATGCCTGAGTTAATTTCAAATTCTAATTCAAAACCTCTTGTCGGATTAAATGCATAATCTAATTGTCTATTATTGAACGTAACATTCAAATAATGTGAAGAAAAAGAGTTTGAGACGGGAACAGAAGTCAACTCCGAACTATTAGCTAAAGAATTTGAACTTTCTGCAGTCCACCCAACCCCAAAAGACTGATTATTATCAATAAAATAGGAAATCCCCGCTTCAAACAATAAGTTAGCAAAAGCAGTATCTTGACGAAAATAATTGAGTTTGGTATTCAATCCGATTCTCGTACCGAACAAAAACGGGTATTGAATCCTCAATTTAAATCTTTGAGAATTTTCTTTTATTTTTTCCCAATTCAATCCAATTGTCTCAGCTCTTTTCAGCACATTTCTTAATTCAATATCTACCTCTCCTACTACTTCGACACCTTCTCTATTTTCATTTGGATTCAGTCCTATAACACCATCAAACCGATTATTTTTTTGGGAGGTTAAATACAGGACAAGCGTTGCTTTTCCCGGTGAGAAATACACTTCAGGCATTCTCACCATTGATAAAAAACTTAATGAGGAAATTACTTCGGGCAGTTCTTTTACATAGGCTTCGGTGTATTTTCTTCCTTTTTTAAAGTTTAATAACCTCTCTAAAGTTTCCCGCTTGATAGCAGCGTCACCCTTTACTTCAAGTGAATCAAATAGAATTAATGGCCCCTTCTCTACTCGAACTTCAGCCGAAACAGAATCATTTTCTATCTCAACAGAATCTAAAAAACAGGAAGCAAAAGGATATCCCACATTTTCATAATGAGTTAAAATTTGGATGATGTTTTCCTCTAATTCCTGAGGTCTCAATTGACTGCTCCAATCAAACTTTATTTTTAACCCAGCTAACTTTTGTGAATAGGTAATGTCTTTCCATACATACTTTTTTTCCAAATGAACCTGAAAGAAACAAGTGTCGCCAATTCGTTTCGTTTTATCGAGCCAACTGGACACAAAACCTTGAGACTGAAATTGATTCAGAACCAAATTTTTAATCCCCAAGATTTGGTTCGAGTCTTGATAAGCGTAAATTTCTGCCTGGTTTTCAGAAATTTGAAATTTAAGAAAACCTTGAGCATTCGCTTTACCAAGAATCAAAAACGATAAAACAACAGGTTGTAAAAATTTTATAGACTTCATTTGTGATAAAACTACAACTCGGAAAGGAATATTTCGTAGAAAAGAATTAAAAAATATAACTCAGCCCACAACTCCACAAACTTGACTTGAAAACGAGAAAACATCACTCGCATTGTTTATAACTTGTTTACAACTACAATCCGGCAATCGTTATCTACCCAAGAAATATGCGTTTTTTTGTATATTAAACTATGTAACCCATGAAAAAAATAATCACCATCACAGTATCAACCCTTTTCATTTCAATGTTTTTGAGTTCTTGTACAGCAAAAAAACAACATTGTGATGCTTATGGGCAGCTTTCCGTTAATCAGTCTGAAATGAATGCCTCTCAAGAAAACATAAATAAAATTACGAAAAGTGAAGAAGCCTTCTAAACTTTTCGCCACCTTACAGAAAAACACAACTGATAGCCAGTTGTGTTTTTTTTTTGACCAATTTTTCAAATTCATTCATCCAACATAAACTTTGCTTATATTTGTTACTCGAAAAGAGACAATGAAATTAATTTTCCTACATATCGCTTTACTGCTTATTTTTAGCAGCGTTTCTTATGCTCAGCTTCCTGCTCAGCAAGAAAATTTAGCTGGATTCAGATCAGAGTGGTTTGGAGGTTTAATTCTACACACAAATGGTTGGGGTGGGAGTCTGACATATGCTAAATTCAAAACCTACAAACGATACCATTTATTTAGTTTGGATGTGGTCAATATCAAAGATCCAAAAGAATATAAAATTAGGTACCAAGTTGCTCAAAATAGCTTTTCGAAAGCATTTAAATTCGGCAAATTAAACTCCCTTTACAACATTCGATTGAGCTATGGCCAACAATACATGATTTATGAAAAAATGAGGGAGAAAGGCGTGAGTGTATATTTCAATTGGAAATCAGGAGCCAATATAGGACTCTTAAAACCGATCTACCTAGAAATTGTTAACCAAGAAGATGGAATTACAGTAAACAGTGAAGAACGCTACGACCCAAACATCCACAATGAATCAAATATTTACGGAAAAGGGAGTTTTGGTGCAGGATTTAATGAAATCGAATTTATTGTTGGTGGCCATTTCGAAACAGGATTTAAATTTGAATTAGCCAAAGAAAGAGAAAGTATATTTGCATTAGAAACAGGGGTAGCGATAGATGTTTATCCTTCAGGGGCTCCAATTTTGGCATTCAAAAAAGAGGAGGTTATTTTATACAATTTGTACATTAAATTATTATTTGGTAAAAAGTATTACGACTAAATGGAAGTAAAAGAAAAAGTGAAAAAGCCAAATTGGCTAAGAGTTAAATTACCTATTGGGAAAGAATATAAAAAAGTGCGAGAAATTGTCGATGACCATGGTCTCCACACAATTTGCCAAAGCGGTAATTGTCCGAATATGGGGGAATGTTGGGGCGCAGGAACAGCCACCTTCATGATATTGGGAAATACCTGTACAAGATCCTGTGGTTTCTGTAATGTAGCTACAGGAAAACCCGAAGAAGTAGATGTTTTTGAACCAGCCAAAATTGCGAAATCAGTAAGTTTGATGGAGGTAAAACATTGTGTAATCACCTCAGTTGACCGAGACGATTTGGCAGATGGTGGAGCGGAAATTTGGGCTCAAACTGTGAGAGCAATAAGACGAAAATCTCCAACTACTACAATGGAAACACTCATCCCCGATTTTATGGGAAAATGGGAAAACCTTCAGAAAATTATTGATGTTGCCCCAGAAATTGTTTCTCACAATTTGGAAACCGTTAGAAGGCTTACGAAAGAAGTGAGAATTCAAGCAAAATATAACCGAAGCCTAGAATTATTAAGAAGACTCAAAGAAGGAGGCATGAAAACTAAATCGGGTGTGATGCTTGGATTAGGAGAATCCGAAGAAGAAGTTTTGGAAACTATGGATGATTTACGCGCAGTGAACGTAGACATTTTAACCCTAGGACAATACTTACAACCAACCAAAGAACACTTACCAGTAGAAGAATTTGTAACACCTGAAAAATTTGAATATTTCAAAGAAATTGGGCTACAAAAAGGATTCAGATTCGTGGAAAGCGGCCCGCTAGTAAGATCAAGTTACCATGCTGAAAAGCATCTATTTTAGATTTATTGAAATAGATTTGTATAAATTTTATTCAAATTTCAAACAAATTAGTTTTAAAAATTCTTAATTTTAGTGCTGATAAAAATTTCAATTTTTATCGTTATTAATACAAAACCACATTGAATTGTCCCTAACCAGGGAAAAATAATAGCTTATGAAAAACACTACTAAACTAATTTTAGGTGGACTTTTACTCTCAGGAATAGGGATTGGTTCATACCTTACTTGTGGAAACTGCGAAAGTGGAATTGCTACCTATTCTCCAAGAGAAAATTCTGTTTCTTTCAACAAAACAAATGCCCAACATGGTATTGATTTGTACGAAGAAATGAGAAAAAATGTCAATACAGGCAAAATGGAAGCAAGCGATTTCTCTAACGCTTGGCAAGCCGTTCAGGCAGCCAGTGCTAATAGAAGTTCAATTTTAAATCTAATTGATGAAGGTCCAGATAATGTTGGAGGAAGAACCAGAGCTATTTTGGTAGACAACTCAGACAACAACATTGTGTACGCTGGAAGTGTTTCCGGAGGTTTATTCAAATCCATTAATAGAGGAAATACTTGGTCAAGAGTGGATGCTTTTACAGATGTATTATCCGTCTCTAGCATGGCCCAAACTACTGATGGTACTATTTATGTTGGTACAGGTTCTACGCACGAATCAAGTATTGCCAATGGAGGAAGTGGAGGACACAGAGCAAACGGTGTGTACTATACAACTGACGGTGGAACTACTTGGTCGCAATTAGCTCCAACTCCAAGTTGGGGTACTGCTGCAGTCAATGCAATTGTGGCAGATCCAAATCAGCAGGATGTGATTTACGTTGGAGGTAACTTTCCAATCAGACTTTACAAAGTAGAGAACAAAACAACATTTACCGCTGAATCGGGAATCACGGGTTCTGTTACTGATTTAAAAATATCAAAAGACGGAAACGTAATTTTAGCGGGGCTAGGAAGTAGGACTTTCATCAAAGAAGGATCAGGAAGCTGGACGAAGGTTTCAGGTACCGGGGCTGGACAAGTAAAAGAGTCAGCTACTGGTTCGGCAATTTCAAGAATCGAATACGCTATTTCTCACGATAAAAATCCTAACGGAAAATATTCTATTTACGCCTCAATGGTTAAAACAAATTCTTCCTTAGCAGGAATTTCTGCCTCTCATGACAACGGAGCTACTTGGGCAGAAATAGTGCCTGAGACACCAAACGGAACGGACCCAACAACTGTATTAACAACAGATCCATTTGCGAACGGCTTGCAATATCAAGGAAACTACAATAATATTATCACGACAATTCCAGGTGATCCTAAAAAGTTTTTAATCGGTGGAATTAATGTTTTCCGATGGATAGAATCTGCTACATCTGCCCCTTTCGGTCAGATGTCACAAGTTTCTTCTTCTCAAGCATCACAAACTAGTTCGTTTTATTCTCACGCTGATCACCACGAAATGGTTTGGGACAACACAAATAGATTGTACATTGGTAATGATGGAGGAATAGGAATCTCCGATAACGCTACCTCAAATAACATACGTTATTATCCCGCAAACAGAGGATATAATGTAACTCAGTTTTACGGAATAGGGTATTCAAAATTTGGAGATTTAATTGGAGGAGCTCAAGATAATGGTACTCAATACAAAGATGTAAACAATCCTGGAACGTCACCAATGGAATTCCGAAGAGTGAATGGAGGTGATGGTTTTGATTGTGAGATTTCTCATCTTGATCCTAACGTTCTATTTTCAAGTATTTATACGGGTGCAAACTACAGAACAGCAACAAAAGGAAATGGAAGTTCATTTACTGGAACAGAAATAGACGCCCTTTCAAGTGCAGTAAAGCCATTCTATAACGTGACAAGATTGTACGAAACAGCCAATGACTTAAATAGTACGGATTCCTTAGATTATTACGCAACGGAAGATTTACCGGCTGGAACAACCATTATGGTTCCAAGTAAGAACTTAGGAGTAGAGTTCCCTTATGTATTACCTACCGCGGTAAACGTTACCATTGATACAACTATTGATGTGTTAGGTGATACTTCTTACTCTTATGCTTACAGAGACACTGTAAGAATTCAAGACAGAGTTCAGTCAATGTTTGCCCTTGGATTACAGGGATCAGGAGGTGTCTGGGTAACAAGAGGAGCTCTGAGATTTGGAACCACGCCAGTATGGTGGAAAGTAATGAACTCTGTATCGGGAAGAGTTACTGAAATGGAATTTTCAAAGGATGGGAACATCTTATACGTAGGGACTTCTGGTGGAGAAGTATACAGAGTAAAAGGATTTAACAACGTGTACTATAACAACGAAGCCAATGATGCAATAAATGGGATTAATGATCACGACAGCACATCTTTTAAGTATGCTGATGTAAGAAGTGGTGTTTCTCAATTAGAAATCACTACCATCTTGAACGGTTCTCAATATGTTGCTGGTTTAGGAGTTGATCCGAATGATGTTGAACACTTAGTTGTGGCTCTGGGAGGATATGGATCTTCTACAAACATAATCAGGTCAACCACTGCCGCTAGTACAACAGGAAGTTCTTCTTTCTCGAGTATAAGAGGAAACTTACCCGCAATGCCTGTATTTGATGCAGTAATTGACATGAGTGATCCAACTCGAATTATAGCTGGAACTGAATTTGGTGCATGGGTTTCTCTTAACTCTGGGGCTACATGGAGCGCCCAAAACGATGAGATGGGTGCTGTACCCGTTTACGATGTAAGACAACAATACAGAAGTTGGGAAGAATGTACTAACTCTGGTACAATTTACTTCGGAACTCACGGAAGAGGTATTTGGAGTAGTAACGACTTCCTCTCTATCGAAGAAAATTTGAAAGAGGAAAAAGCACAGGTAGCTTCATTTAACCTGTACCCTAACCCAGCTACAAACTTCACTAATGTGGAATTGGATTTAACCAAAGATGCTGACGTTACTATTTCAGTATTTAGCTTATCTGGACAGTTGGTAGCTAACGAAACATTAACCAACAGAAAAGAAGGAAACATAAAACACAGAATAAATACATCTACTTTGCCAAAAGGAATATACTTTGTAACGGTACAAGCTGAAGGAATGAAATTCAAAGGATCAAAATTCATCAAACAATAAAGGAATCACAAATAATCAATTGATAAAACTGCTCACAAGTGTGAGCAGTTTTTTTTGTGACAAACCGTTGTATTTAGTTTCATTTATCCAGAAACTTATTCCTAAATTTACTTGACAAAAATCACTATCGCTATGACCAAAATTAGAGTTGCAATAAACGGATTTGGAAGAATAGGAAGAGCAACTGCCAAACTCATGCTCCAAAATGATTCTATTGAAATCGTTGCCATTAATGATCTTTCCGACAATGAAACCTTGGCACATTTGTTCCAATACGATTCTGTTCACGGAAAGTTCAATGGGCAAGTTACCTCGAACCAAACTTCTGTTACGATAAATGGAAAATCCATAAGTGCAACAGCTGAAAGAAACCCAGAGAACCTTCCTTGGAAAAAATTGGGAGTAGATGTTGTCATTGAGTCTACGGGTCATTTTAGAACACCAGAATTAGCAGGAAAACATCTTACGGCTGGAGCTAAAAAAGTAATTCTCTCGGCACCGGCCAAAGAAGGTGATATAAAAACCATTGTGCTTGGAGTAAACAACCACGAATTGGATGGCACAGAAACCATCCTATCCAACGCCAGCTGTACAACCAACTGTGCTGCGCCCATGATTAAAATCATTGATGAAATCTGTGGGATAGAAAATGGGTTTTTATCTACCATTCATTCCTACACAAGTGTACAAAATTTACATGACGGGCCACATAAGGATATCCGCAGAGGAAGAGCTGCCACCCTATCAATAATTCCTACAAGTACGGGAGCTGCCAAAGCTGTAACTCAAATATTTACTCATCTCGAGGGGAAAATTATTGGAAGCGCAAACCGAGTTCCTGTGCCAGATGGTTCGTTAACAGAGTTGACTTTGAACATCCAAAACCCCAAATCAATAGAAGAAATAAATGCCGCTTTCAGAAAAGAAAGCGAAGGAAGAATGAAACATATTTTAGAATACAACGAAGACCCAATCGTTTCAGTGGATATTTTAAAAAACCCACATTCCTGTATATTTGATTCTACGCTTACACAAGTTTTAGATAATACAGTAAAAATATGTGGATGGTATGACAATGAGATTGGATATTCAAGCCGATTGGTAGACATGGTTTTGTATGTCTCGAAGTAAATTACCTTCTCCTACTTCTCGTTTTCTCAGAAATTTGAGGTGAATAACGTACAATTGATTTATTGTATTCTTCTGATATTCTCACTAACTCAGTTTTACTTTTCTGCTTATACTCAGAGCTAAACACTTTCAATTTTTTCCTATGAGTAGACGAAAGAAGATAGACAGAATATAGCTTTAATCCTTCAGTTGTTCTTCTATTTGATCTACTTACAGTTGATCTATTTGCGGTTTGAATCAATAAACAAACTTCAGGAAACATGTCCAATTTCACCTTGTCAATTTCTTTTATGTTCGTTACCTCCCATTTAGCAGAATCTCTATTTGAACTCATATTGTAACTCAAATAGATATAAATCACGAAGACAAATATGACACCAAAAAAAACCAACATAACAACATCAATCCAGCTTCAAGACCGCCATAAACGCGGATTGAGGAACCTCTACATTCCCAACTTGTCTCATTCGTTTTTTTCCTTTCTTTTGCTTTTCGAGTAGTTTACGCTTTCGCGAAATATCTCCACCGTAACATTTGGCCGTAACATCTTTACGCACTGCTTTCACCGTTTCTCGGGAAATAATTTTGGCTCCTATGGCTGCTTGTATGGCAATATCAAACTGTTGCCTCGGGATTAACTCACGTAGTTTTGCGCAAATTCTTTTTCCTAAATCGTAGGCATTATCTTGGTGAACCAAGGCGGAAAGTGCATCCACAGGATCGCCATTCAATAAAATATCAAGTTTAATTAATTTGGATTGCTTGAACCCTATTGGAAAATAATCAAACGAAGCATACCCTTTTGATATAGACTTTAATTTGTCATAAAAATCAAATACAATTTCGGCCATAGGCACTTCGAAGGAGAGCTCTACCCTATCCGAAGTCAAATACACTTGATTGGTCAACATTCCTCTTTTCTCGATACATAAGTTCATAATGGAACCTACAAAATCGGACTTGGTGATAATCTGCGCTTTAATGAATGGCTCTTCGATGTAATCAATCATTGAAGGATCGGGCAAATCTGAAGGATTATTCAACTCCAGCAATTCATTATCTTTCTTTAGATAAGCTTTGTACGAAACGTTTGGTACAGTGGTGATTACTGTCATATCAAACTCGCGCTCCAATCTTTCTTGAATAATCTCCATGTGCAACATTCCTAAGAATCCACAACGGAATCCAAATCCAAGAGCTGCAGAACTCTCGGGAGCAAACACCAAAGAGGCATCATTCAGTTGCAACCTTTCCATTGCATCTCTCAATTCCTCGTATTCATCCGTATCTACTGGGTAAATCCCAGCAAAAACCATCGGTTTTACATCCTCAAATCCCTGCACAGCCTCTGTAGTTGGATTATCTACTGTAGTTATCGTATCCCCTACTTTTACCTCTTTTGCTTCTTTTATTCCTGAAATGATATACCCTACATCTCCCGCAGAAACTTGCTTTTTAGGCATTAGGTTCAGCCCTAAATTTCCAATTTCATCTGCGTAATACTCTTTTTTGGTATTGATAAATTTTACTTTATCTCCTTTATTTAATTTCCCATTCAATACTCGGTAGTAGGCAATAATTCCTCGGTATGAATTAAACACAGAATCAAACACCATCGCTTGAAACGGAGCTTCCACAACACCCACTGGCGCGGGCACTCTGCTAACTACAGCTTTCAAAATATCTTCCACTCCCAGTCCAGTTTTTCCACTGGCTGGAATAATGTCGTCTTGCGAACATCCTATTAGTTCTATTATCTGATCAGAAACCTCCTCAGGCATTGCCCCAGGCAAATCCATTTTATTCAGAATTGGAATAATTTCTAAATCATGTTCCAACGCCAAGTATAAATTAGAAATAGTTTGAGCTTCGATTCCTTGAGAAGCATCCACAATGAGAAGTGCTCCTTCGCAAGCTGCAATAGAACGAGAAACCTCATAAGAAAAATCAACATGTCCCGGAGTATCTATCAAATTTAATACATACTCTTCTCCATCCTGCTTGTAATTCATTTGGATAGCATGAGACTTAATTGTAATTCCTCTTTCACGTTCCAAATCCATATCATCCAATGCCTGGTTTTGCATATCTCGGTCGCTAATGGTTCCGGTTGTTTGCAATAACCTATCTGCCAAGGTACTTTTACCGTGATCAATGTGCGCAATGATGCAGAAATTTCTGATGTTTTTCATATGTTCTATACTCCAAATTAATTGTGCCAAAATTACAAATTAACTTCCACTAAAACTTCTGTTTGTGTGTATTTGTGCTAGTAGTCCCTTTTTTTTTATTTAGAACCCTCAAAATATGGAATTTTGGGAAAGTTTTTTTTACATTTGCCTATTATTTAGAATGTTTAAAAATAACGAAATAACACAGAATGATTTCAATCAAAAACTTACACGCTTCTATTGACGGAAAAGAAATCCTGAAAGGAATAAATCTTGAGGTAAAGGCGGGAGAAGTTCACGCAATAATGGGTCCAAATGGGTCTGGAAAAAGTACCTTATCTTCAGTCTTAGCTGGAAATGAGGACTACGAAATCACAGAAGGATCTGTTGATTTTATGGGAGAGGATTTGTTGGAATACTCAACGGAAGAAAGAGCTAGAATGGGAATATTTTTGGCTTTTCAGTACCCAATTGAAATACCGGGAGTAAGTAACATGAATTTTTTGAGAACCGCTATCAACGAAACGCGCGAATCAAAAGGTGAAGAGCCAATCGCAGCCAAAGAATTTCTTGCGATGGTAAAAGAGAAGTCTGCTCTAGTTGAGTTGGACAACTCTCTTTTGAAAAGATATGTAAATGAAGGATTTAGTGGAGGCGAGAAAAAAAGAAATGAAATCTTTCAGATGGCGATGTTGGAACCAAAACTAGCTATACTCGATGAAACTGATTCTGGACTAGATATCGATGCGTTAAAGATTGTATCACATGGAGTGAACACGTTAAAAAATAAAGACAATGCGACCGTTGTTATTACGCATTACCAAAGACTATTAGACTACATCGTACCAGATTTTGTACACGTTTTGTACAAAGGAAAAATCGTGAAATCTGGAACAAAAGAATTGGCTCTTGAGCTTGAAGAAAAAGGATACGACTGGATAAAGGAAGAAGTAAACGCGTAATCAAATTCTGAAAAAACTACCATGAGCTCAACACTTACTACAAACAAAACGCAAGAATTTGTTTCGCACATAGCTGAAAATAAGCTAGCCGTGTGGAATGAATTAACGGCTATCCGTGAATCTGGATTGGAGGCTCTTGCCCAACTCCAATTCCCAACAACTCGAGATGAATATTGGAAATATAGCCGAACCACAAAAATAACCAAAAACGACTATCACTTTAATCCAATTGCTTCAGCTAACATCGATTTATCTGAGGTGCGAATTGAAGGACTTGATACTTACGAAATAGTCATGGTGAACGGTTTTTTTAATGAAGAACTCTCTTCCTTGCCCAAAACCGATATGCTTGAAGTAAAGTCATTTGAGGAATGCACTACGGAAGAACTAACGGCTTATTTTTCTCAGAATTTAGATACAATTTCAAATTTCTTTTCTGCGTTAAACACCGCCTATTTTTCGGAAGGAATCATGATTATTGCAAAAGGAGTTTGTGACAAACCTATTCATTTAATCCATTACTCGGAAGGTGAAAAAGTTATTTCGCAGCCTAGAAATTTATTTGTAACTAAGAAAAATGCGGAACTTTCAATAATCAAAAGTTCTGTAAACAAAAACACCGCAGACTTTTTCTACAACTCTGTCAATGAATTTTTTATTGGTGAAAATAGTCACATGAACTATTACGTTATCCAAAATTATGACAAGGGAATGAATGTAATAAGTACGAATGTTGCGACTCAAGAAAAGAACTCAACCTTTTCTGCTTTTAACTATACACTCAAAGGAGATTGGATAAGAAATAACACAAACGTGTTTGTGAAAGGAGAACACTGCGAAAGCAACTTGTACGGAGCCTATCAACCTACAGAAAAACAACACATTGACAACCACACAATTATGGATCACATGATGCCAAATTGTGAAAGCAATGAACAGTACAAAGGAACTGTGGCCGATAAGGCGACAGGAGTTTTTAATGGAAAAGTTTTTGTGAGAAAGGATGCACAAAAAATCAATGCATTTCAGAGTAATAATAACATTTTGTTATCGGATGATGCAACTATGAACTCCAAACCTGAGCTCGAAATCTATGCCGATGACGTAAAGTGTAGCCACGGTTCAACCTCTGGGCAACTGGATGAAGAAGCTGTGTTTTATTTACAGTCCAGAGGGCTAAGTAAAGAATCAGCTACCGCACTTTTGATCGGAGCATTTTTGGGTGAAGTAGTAGAAAAAATAAAAATCCCAGAACTGAAAGAAAAAGTATTGGGAATGTATGGAATGGAGTAACTTTTCAATGGATAATTGAAAAGGCAAAACTGAGGACTAACCGCTATGTTTAAACAGAAATAGAAAATAAGAGTGAACGAAGTCCAACTTTAATTAAGAAATGAAAACAATACAACAAATACGCGAAGACTTTCCCATACTTTCAAGAGAAGTAAATGGCAAACCTCTGGTGTATTTGGACAATGGAGCAACTACCCAAAAACCAAAAATTGTAATAGATGCTATTAGCAAATATTACGAATTGGAAAACAGCAATATTCATAGAGGAGTTCACACATTAAGTCAGGAAGCAACCGATGCCTACGAGCAGGCTAGAGTGAAAACCCAAGAGTTTTTGAATGCAAAACATTCTCATGAAATCATCTTCACTTCGGGAACAACTGGCAGCATCAATCTAATTGCAAGTTCTCTTTCCAAGTCATTGAATCCGGGCGATGAAATCATCATTACAGCAATGGAACACCATAGCAATATTGTGCCCTGGCAAATGATTTGTGAGGAAAAGAAAGCAATACTCAAAGTAATTCCGATTAATCGAAAAGGAGAAATCCTAATGGAAGAATACGAGAAGCTAATTTCGGACAAGACAAGACTCGTTTCTTTTACGCATACTTCCAACACTTTGGGTACAATTAACCCAACTTTGGAGCTGATTAAAATTGCTAAAAAACACGGAGCACTAACTTTAGTGGACGGAGCACAAGCAGTGACTCACGGAAAACTGGATGTGCAGGAAATGAACTGTGACTTTTTTGTGTTTTCTGGTCACAAATTATTTGGGCCAACCGGTACAGGTATTTTGTACGGAAAAGAATCGGTTTTGAACTCACTTCCTCCCTACCAAGGTGGTGGTGATATGATAAAAACAGTGACGTTTGAAAAAACCACTTACAACGAATTGCCACATAAATTTGAAGCAGGAACACCCAACATAGCAGGTGGAATTGGACTAGGCGCAGCAATTGATTATGTTCAATCTGTTGGTTTCGATTTTATTGAGAAGCAAGAAAAAGAACTTCTTGAATATGGCACCCAAGAATTATCAAAAATAGAAGGGTTGCAAATTATTGGAGAAGCAACAAACAAAACTTGTGTGATTTCATTTGTAGTTGAAGGAGTTCATCCATTTGACCTTGGAACAATCGTAGATAAAATGGGAGTAGCAGTGCGAACCGGTCACCATTGCACCCAACCCTTAATGGATTTTTTCGGAATCCCAGGAACAACAAGAGCTTCTTTTAGTTTTTACAATACAATTGAGGAAGTAGATATTCTGGTAAATTCTTTGAATAGAGCTTTGGGAATGTTGAAATAGAATTCTTGTTAAACAGTCCCCGTTGTTCTCCTCTCTTAAAAGAGGAACCTCTCTTTTTACGCTCTTCATCTGTCATCCTGAATTTGATTCAGGATCTCCACAAGAATAGTTCATATGAGCAATTCGCCAAATTTCAATGAAAAGAGATTCGGAAATAAATGCAAAAAAACATTCCATTTTTCTTACCTTCATTACTCTTGTTCAACTCACAATATTCCCTTTCACTCCCATGTCTTCAATACCTGATAAACACAAAGATTTCTTTCAATCCGTATTTGAAATTGTTCGACATATTCCTAAAGGAAGAGTTACTAGTTATGGTGCAATCGCAAAAGCACTGAGCACGCCTCGCTCTTCGCGTATGGTTGGTTGGGCGATGAACGCTTCTCATTCGCAAAAAAAACCAATTCCCGCACATCGAGTGGTAAACCGCAACGGAATGTTAACTGGAAAGATGCACTTCCCTACCCCAACTGCCATGCAGCAAGCGTTAGAAAAGGAGGGGGTTGAAGTAGTTGAAGATAAAATAGTTGGATTCAAAGAATTATTTTGGGATCCCAACGAAGAGCTTTCCCTTTAAAAAACAATCTATGAACATAAGTGTATGAATAGAGAATCATAAAACAGCTCTGAAACAATTCCTGTTATTCATAACTTTAACACATCAAAAAGGCAATTTACATAGCGTTATTCGGTTTACCGATATTCGGTAACAGCCAAATGTTCGATTCTATTAGAGAAAGTCTTTCACATGAGCCTTCTTTTTATGGAGATTATAATACGCGTAACTCTTTCATAGCAAATTACCATGCACAAGTAAGAGGTGTATTGGGCGGAGTTACTTTCAATGACAATTTTACAATTGCACTGAGCTACAATTGGCTTACTACCGAATTTAATCATATCACGGAAGAAAAGGATACAGCCGCTCTCAAAATGAGGTATGTCGCTCCTTTTATTTCTTTTTCATTTTTAGAAAAAAACAATCTGCAGCTATCTGTTCCGGTGTATTTGGGATTTGGACAAACATTTTACCAAACCAAAGACAAAGAAAAATCCAATTCTCATTTTATCCTAACTTACGAACCATCCATGAAAGCTACCTATCGCATCTTTCATTATATAGGAATAAGTGCGGGAGTGGGATTTCGGTTACTGCTAATTGGGAATAGGTACGTAGAAGAAAACTTCAATTCACCTACTTACACCGTTGGAGTAAAATTATTCATGGGTGATATTTATCGAGACGTAAAAAATACACTCACCGATTAACTGAAATTGGCCACAATAACTTTTATCTTTGGATAGTTAATCAAAAAAACCTTTATGAAACAGACTCTTTTTATTTTATTTTCACTTTTCTTCCACCAGGCAGTTGCTCAATTTCCAGCCACTTCTCTGTCTGTGCAGGATTCGAATAAGGTAAATAAAATTACGGATAGTCTTACTCCCACTTTTTACAAAACGAGATACAACGAAACGGATTTACTCCATAAAATCACCGATAATTATGGGAACAAATATGAAGATTTGTACGGCACTCGAAACATGCGTCCCATTTTGCATGGAATCGCTTACCGAGGAGGTGGTAACAATTATTACCACAAGACCGACAAAAGAAAGAATCAAAACCCACTTCCCAAGGATGGCGTACTTAACTTGTGTCAAGAAGGGTTTTCAACATCCGTGTATCTCTATCAAAGAAATGCCGATTCTATCATTGACAATACGGGTTGTAATTGTATTAATGGAAAGACTAACGATTTGGAATATGTACAATTGGATTATTTTGATCCTGCCCACATTTATGAAATGGTGAAGATGGTGTATGAAAGTGCTACGCAAGATTCAATTGGGCCAGTTTACTTGCATTGCTGGAATGGCTGGCATGCATCGGGTTATATTTCGGCAATTCTCTTAAAGCAGTTTTGCGGATACACCAACTTACAAGCCACAAGCTATTGGGATATGGCGACAGATGGAGCCAACAAAAGTCCACGATACCGAACCATCCGAAAACAAATCAATGACTTTGTTCCTTTTCCTGAATTTAGGTTAGAAGACGGAATGGGCGAAAAAATTTGTCCGCCCATGCCCACTGTAATGGACAGCTCAGACATTCATTTAGAAATAGAACATTTGGTGTTAGTACCAGAAGCAATTCCGTTGAATTACAACCTCATTTTGTATGAAGTAAAATTTGGACCAGGAAAAACCACTTTTGCCAATCCGAAAAAAAATCCTGATGTGGTGAAACTAATTGAAGCGTTGGAAAAATCACCTGAGTTAAAAATAGAGATTGGTGGCCACACAGATAGATCAGGTTCTGAACCAAAAAACAAGATTATCTCGACCAAAAGAGCACAATTTGTGTATGATTTTTTACTCTCTCAAGGCATTTCGCCCGAACAAATAACCTACAAAGGTTATGGTTCATCTTATCCTGCTTTTAGCAATAAGTATAAATCTGGAAGAGACAACAACAGGAGAATTGAAGTGAAAATTTTACAAAAAAAAGACTTTGGAAAAAGTGGATTGGTTGACGAGTCAGCTTATGAAGAAAATTACTTCACTCCAAAAGAATTGAAAAACAACTTCCAAAACAAACTGGCTATAGGAGATAAATTTGTATTAGACCGGTTGTCTTTCGCTCCCAACTCAACTTTAATAAACGATTCGTTGAACGAAGATTTATTGCAGATGCTTCGATATTTAAACTCGAACAATACAATTCAAATAGAGATTGGAGGATACACAGACAATTCAGGAATACCAGAAAAAAACGACAGTCTTTCCTTAGAAAGGGCAAAAGCAGTTTACAATTATTTTGTAATCAACGGAATAGACCAACAAAGATTGAGTTACCAAGGCTATGGTGACAAAAACCCAATAGCACCCAACAGACAAAGATGGGGAAGAGACAAAAACAGAAGAATAGAAATAAAAATAACAGAAAAATAATGGAAAAAATAAACTCAGAAAAAGCACCGGAACCAGTAGGAATGTACCCTCATGCTCGTAAAGTTGGAAATTTATTATTCCTGTCAGGAGTTGGTCCTCGTGAAAGAGGTACAAAAGTAATTCCGGGAGTGGAATTAAATGAAGATGGCACAATTAAATCTTACGATATTGCCAAGCAATGTCATTCTGTATTCAATAATGTAAAGACTATTTTAGAAGCGAGTGGTTCTTCTTGGGAGCAACTGGTAGATGTCCAAGTATTTTTGACAAACATGAAAGATGATTTTAAGATTTACAATGAAATATATGCCGAATATTTCAAAGAAAATCTGCCGTGCAGAACAACTTGTGAAATAAACTGCTTACCCACTCCTATCGCCATTGAATTGAAGTGTATTGCGACAATATAGAATGTTTAATTAAAAAAAATAAAAAGACCCTGGACTTGATTCAGGGTCTTTTTATTGTAAGAAATATAAGTTAAATAACAGATTCCGTGTCAAGCGAGAAAAGACTTGATTAGTTTTTGAATTAATTGACAAAACTCCAATTCCGTCTTTTTACCTTTTTAATTTCACATCATTCACAAACAGCTTGATTCGTTGCTCTTCCGATTTTTTACAAATCAATAAAACTCCTTTCTCTTCAACTACTATAAAGTCGTCCAATCCTTGAATAATCGCAAGTTTATCTTTTGGTAATCGAATGACACAATCCTTGCTATCATACATATTCACCCTATCACCAATTATTGCATTGTGATTTTCATCTTTATCTATATGAGTGTATAGCGCTCCCCAAGTCCCTAAATCACTCCATCCAAAATCGGATAAAACAACAAACACATTTTTTGCTTTCTCCATGATACCATAATCAATCGAAATATTTTTGCACTCAGCATAGGTATGATTGATAAATTCCTGTTCTAACTCCGTATTATACACTTTCATGCCTTCACTAAACGCATCGTGGATGGAAGGCAAAAACTTACTAAAAGCTTCGATAATTGAATCGACCGACCAAATAAAAATCCCTGAATTCCAATAAAAATCACCGCTTTCGATAAATTGTTGTGCCAATTCAAAATTTGGCTTCTCCGTAAACATTTTTACTTCTCTCACATCTTCAGGACTGCCTTCTACGTTATCCAAAAACTGAATATAACCGTAACCGGTATCGGGCCTACTTGGCTTTATTCCTAGAGTGACCAAACAATTTTCTCTGCCAGATTGCTTAATTGCAACGTCCATAGTTGATTTAAATGAATTCTCACTCATCACAATATGATCTGAAGGAGCGACAATTAAAGTTGCATGGGGGTTTATGGTTTTGATTTTGTAACTCGCATAAGCTACACAAGGAGCAGTATTTTTTCTACTTGGCTCTTGCAAAATCTGATTATCGTTAATCTCTGGAAGTTGTTCCTTTACCAGCTCAACGTAATCGGAATTTGTCACAATAAAAATATTCTCTTTTGGGCAAACCATGAGCATTCTGTCGAAGGACAATTGAAGCAAAGTTCTTCCTAATCCTAGCACATCGTGAAACTGTTTAGGGTATTCTTCAGTACTCATTGGCCAAAACCTACTTCCAATTCCGCCAGCCATGAGGATACAATAGTTATCTTTCATCATATTTTGTTGTTTTTCCTTATTCCGTAATTCCATAAAAGAGTATTACAAAACTTCGCTTCTTTTCAATTCACTCAATAATTACACAATTATACAACAATTCTAAATTTTGGCTGATCCTAATTACTCGAATTATTGAAAAATTAGTCGTTAAAAAATTGTAAAATAAAAACCGTTAATATTAAATTTGGAGCCGTTTGATTAATTTTCTTTTGGTACTAAAATATTTTTCGTATTTTGCCGTGTCTTTTGAGGATTATGAGACAATTGACATAGTTCACCTGTTCGGTTGAGCAGGATTTAGAGAGGTGGCCGAGTGGCTGAAGGCGCACGCTTGGAAAGCGTGTATATGGGTGACTATATCGAGGGTTCGAATCCCTTCCTCTCTGCATAGTTAGTTCTAAACACAACACTATATATAACCAATAAAAAAACAAAACAAGACAAAAAAAATAACCATGAAAAAAATAATATCATTATTCGCATTAATCAGTCTTTTTGCATTTGGAATGAACTCAGTTAGTTTTGCAGAAGAAGTAGACTCAGCTTCCATGACAACTGAAGCAACAATGGAAGACACAAGTATGGCTGCTGAACCAGCATTAGTAGAAGAAAAAACAAAGCCTGAAACTGAAACTGATGAAGCTCCTACAAAAAAGACGGTTGGCATCATCCAACAAGTAAAACAATACTTCATTGATGGAGGACCTGCTTTTATGTCTTTGGTGTTTTTGGTATTCCTTTTAGGATTGGCACTGAGTATCGAAAGAATTATTTACCTGAATATGTCCACAACAAACAACCACAAATTGCTAGCTGAAATAGACGAAGCTATGCAAAGTGGAGGTGTTGAAGCTGCAAAAGAAGTTTGTAGAAACACAAGAGGACCAGTAGCAAGTATCTTTTACCAAGGACTGGACAGAGCTGATGAAGGTGTTGAAGCGGTTGAAAAATCAGTAATTAACTACGGAAGTGTACAAGCTGGATTACTAGAGAAAAACTTATCTTGGATTTCATTGTTTATTGCAACTGCACCAATGCTTGGGTTCTTAGGAACAGTAATCGGAATTATTCAGGTATTTGATATCATTGAAGTAACAGGACAAACTGAGCCAGTTCAAATTGCAGGAGCGATGAAGGTTGCCTTGAACACAACATTAGCTGGACTTGTAGCCGCTATCGTTCTTCAAATCTTTTATAATTACATCGTATCTAAAATTGACGGAATTGTAAACGACATGGAAGACGCTTCTATCTCATTGGTAGACATGGTAATTAAGAACAATAAATAAGAACTATTAAACTCTGTTTACACAGTTTTTAGTAATCAAAAAATAGTTTTAACATGGAAAACAAAACACTTTCAAGATCTTTATTTGGTGTTACGGTTGTACTTTTTATCGTCTCTTTCTATTTCTTTTGGGGAATGATGGCAAATGGTGCACCAGAATCTTTTGATCCTGAACAAATGGGATTAGAATTGTATCAAAACAAAGAAGCTACAGCGGATAACTACCTGGAATTAGGTGAGGCTGCTTATGAAGCACAACTCTCTAAAATTGATGGAAACATCCTGGGAGGAGTAAATTATATGACGATTGTATTATTTCTTGCTGGAGGACTCATGGTTGTCTTTCTAGTGTGGGGATTAATCACCACGTTGATGAATAACTTCAAAAAAGGAATGCCCTCATTGATATTTGTGGGGATTGCAGCACTAGCCTTTATATGGGCATTTATTAACTCAGGAACCGATACCACTGGATTTGAAAACGTAGTAAAAAAGGAAGGGCTAGATAATGCGCAAGCAATGATTTCTTCGAGTAACTTTTGGGTAAATGGATTGTTCTTTGTGTTGATTCCAGGAGCTATACTTCTAGTAGTTGATTTAATAATAGGTATTGTAAAAGGTTACACAAAGTAAATCATCACTTTATAAAAATTAAACAACATGGCAAGACGTAAATTACAAGAAGTAGATGCAAGTTCGATAGCAGATATCGCATTTATTCTGCTTGCTTTTATTATCATCGCAACCACGCTCGAAAAAGAATCTGGTTTGCCTGCAGTTCTTCCTCAAAAAACCGAAAACAACTTAGACAAACCTGAAGTAAACG
This sequence comes from Flavobacteriales bacterium, assembly GCA_965657945.1. Taxonomy (GTDB): domain Bacteria; phylum Bacteroidota; class Bacteroidia; order Flavobacteriales_D; family CAJJDF01; genus CAJJDF01. The sequence continues at coordinate 3,030 of CBFHPW010000023.1, read as the reverse complement.
AAAGGAATATTCTTGAGGTGTTGGTGAATAAGGATGACAAATTGATGATTGAAGGTCAATGGGGAAAAGGACTGGATGACATTGGTGATTTCGTAAAGGAATTTATGACTAACCCTAACGATTCAGAATCACTGCCAAGAATGGATGAAGTGACCGAAGCTGTTTGCAATCAAAAACTAGCTATCTTAAAGGCAAATCTTGAGGCTGCTCCTTTAAAAGACAAAGGAATTATCCAAAAAGATATTGACAAGTGGCTTGCAAAAAGAGAAGCTGTGAAGCTCGTAGGTTCTTACAGGACTGTAAACAAAGCTGCCACTATTGCTATCCAGTATGATAAATCTACTACCTACGGAACTTACCTTACTGTGAGAGATAAAATCATGACTGGTCTAAATGAATTGAGAGACGAACTTGCTCTCAGAAAATTTGGAACAAGTTATGGAGCGCTGGAAAGTATTAGAGCGGAAGTAAAAACCGAAGAAGATAAAGCGAAGATAAAGGCAATTCGTCAGGTTTTTCCGCAAAAAATTATCAAACTTCCTGCTAAGAACGTTCAATAATAATTGAAATAACAGAAAACAGTATGTCAAAATTTAGACAAAACAAATCGAAAGAAATGCCAGGGGTTTCAACAGCTTCACTTCCCGATATTGTATTTACAGTATTGGCGTTTTTCGTAGTGGTATCCTCTATGAAACAAAGTGACCTAAAAGTTGAAGTAACTAAGCCAACTGGAAAGGAAATTATTCAGTTAGATAAAAACGAAGCCATTGACTACATCAATGCTGGTATACCAAAAAACAAAGCTTTTGGAACTACTGCAAGACTTCAACTAGACGATAAGGTCGTTCCAGATTTTCTTGAAATAAGAGAATTTATCGAATTAAAAAGAAGACCAAGAACCCCTCTAGCTAATGACAAAGCTACCGTTTCAATAAAAGCAGACAAAGATGATGTTGATATGGATATCATTGATAAAATCGAAAACGAACTAAGAGAAGTTGAAGCATTAAGAATTAATTATTCTACACAAAAAGAATCCAAAGCAAACAACTAAAATTTAACAAAAATCAGTACAAAAGGAACAGGGAATACCCTGTTCCTTTTTTTTTTGATTAAAATTCAAATAAGTAGAAAATTGATTGAATAATACCTAATTTTGTTTCAAATGGAATTTGAAAATACTTTGAACGCATCTAATAGTTTCTCTCTCAAGTTGAAACTAGCTGATTACGCCTCACTTACCAAAATGAGGCTAGCCAGTTTAGTTGTCTATTCTGCTGGACTGGGTTATGGAATTGCACTCCTGACAGGTGAAGTTTTTCCGCTAGCTCACAAAATGGATTACACTTTTTCATGGCAAGTGTTCATTTACTTATTAGTTGGTGGTTTTTTAGTAACCGGTTCTTCCAATGCTTTTAATCAGATTATCGAACGAAACTCTGACAAAAAAATGTCGAGAACCGAGAATCGTCCCATACCAGCCGGGAGAATGGGAATTACTGAGGCAATTATTATCTCAATACTTTCTGGAACAGTTGGGCTTTACCTACTCTATCAAATAAATGAAATCTCTTTCATTCTTGGAGTAATTGCCCTTTTCTCCTATGTGGTTGTCTATACTCCACTTAAAAAACTAACACCAATCTCTGTATTTGTAGGGGCTTTTCCGGGAAGCATCCCTCCAATGATTGGCTACATTGCAGCGACTGGTGAATTTGGATTTGAGCCAGGAATGATTTTCTTGGTGCAATTTGTTTGGCAATTCCCTCATTTTTGGGCCATAGCTTGGAAAGGAAGTATCGATTATGAAAAAGGAGGATACAAAATGTTGCCCTTCGGAGATGATAAAGACAAAAGAACCGCATTTATCATTCTTTTTTATACTTTATTTGTAATTCCTGCGGGAATGCTCCCGTGGGTGTTTCATATATCAGGACTAACCTCTATGATATTAAGCATATTGCTCGGAATATATTTTATAAGACCTGCAATAAAACTATATCAATCATTAGAAGATGATGATGCTCTCAAACTAATGTTTGCCTCATTTTCTTACTTACCGCTAGTGTTTTTATTTTATTACCTCGATCTTTTGGTACAAGTGTACCTTTTTTAACCATTCAAAATCTATCATTATGGAAAATAAAGAACAAGTAGAACAGTATTACCAGAAAGCTAGAAGAAAAGCCAAAACCAACATCGTTTGGTTTGGAATATTTTCAATCGTCATGCTATTTGCCGGATTAACAAGTGCCTATATCGTGTCCAAGGGAGACAATTTTTGGGTGAATTTTTCAATGCCAAATTCTCTTTGGATAAGCACAGCATTCATATTAGCAAGTAGCGTTACCATGATAATGGCGGTAACTGCTTCAAAGAAAAAAGACAACAAAAAAACCACCTTACTCCTTAGTTTAACTCTACTATTTGGTTTACTGTTTACGGGAGCACAATATGCTGCCTGGACTCAATTGTATGAAAAAGGATATTCATGGGCGGACAGAATAATAAGCCCCGAAACTGGTGAATATATGATGCAAGGAACCTATGGGGAAGATTTTACAATTCAATTTCAAGGAACCGAACTGATTCAAGAGGAAGATGGATTGTATTTTTGGGGCGAACAAGCTATTACAGTTGATTCCGAAGAATACGAACAACTCTCCAGTACGAAACCAGAAATGTTCGTAGGAAAACAATTTGTCAGAGTCCAAGAAAACAAAAAGAACAAAGACAAAATTGTATTAGAGGCAGTTGTAAAATCCAAAATGCCACTTTCGGCTAGTTTTTTAGCCAAATTAAAAGAAGTAGGAAATGTAAGTAGCTCCTACTTTTACACCCTCACAATTGTTCACTTACTACACATACTAGCCACACTTATTTATTTAATTTTTATGATCGTCTTAAGCGGTCGAAAAGAATTGAATGAAGACAACCAATTAAAAATAAAACTAGGTGGATATTTTTGGCACTTTTTTGCAGGATTGTGGGTGTATTTATTATTATTTTTGTTTTTAATTCATTAAA
>CBFHPW010000022.1:0-33596 GCA_965657945.1 Flavobacteriales bacterium | reverse complement strand
ACCCTTTTTTAGTTACCAAATTCGAGTCTTTTTTAAGCTTCGGTAAAATTTCTTTACTTGAGATACTTTTCGGGATATGCCAGTATGGATTCAAAATCAAATAATCCATATTGGCCGAAAATGAGGGAGTTTGATGGATTGTTTTTCCCACAATGGCTCTGTATGTTTTCGCCACTTTATTCCTTTCAATCACCTTTAATTCGTAGGAAGGGATATTTACATACAACAATGAATCTGCTTCTAGGTTTTCCCATTTATACTTTTCCAAGGAAGAAATCACAGCCAATTTTCTTCGGTAGTTACTCTGTGACAAGGCATATGCAGTAGCACTTCCAATTCTTCCATCAGGTGCTAAATTATTGTCTTGTTGAAATTGTTTTAATGCACTGTAAAATAAAGAATCATTGGTAGATTGAGTAGAATCTAGATACTGAAAATTAATCAATGCTTGGGTTGCATTTTGGTATGATTTTACTGAATCCTCTTTCATTGAACGAACCAGAATCCATTTCTTACTGAATTTTTTATCCTCCATGTAATTTACCCAAGCATCTCGGAGTTGTTTGTACTGAATAAATTGAGGTTCTAGCCTCTCAATAGTTTTGGATATCTCTTGATGATACAACCCATTTTTAAGCTCTTTTAAATCTCTGCTTGTTAAGGAATCTATCTTCCATTCAAAATAGACAGAATCTTCGTTTTTATGATTCATCAGACCATACTTTAGTTGCGAAGCAAAGACCACGTAGTTCTTTGAAAACAAATAGTTTCCTTCTGCCAACAATGCGATATTGCCGGTATCTTTTATCAACTTCGATTCAATTTCCTGCATACGCTCTATATCATATTGTGAGCTATCCAAACCATAACACAAGGCGTTGGTTACTTGCGCCAAAAAGTAGTGAGCAGATTCATTGAGTACTTTTTCATTACTCATCCAAGGAAAAGGATTTTGAGAATGAATTTCTCCGATTTTGTTCCCAATTTTTAACGAATCTTTTTTAGACTCATCCAAAAGGATTTGAGTGAAACGGGTGTTTAACTCAGTCAAAAATTCTTGTTCTTTCTCCTCAAAGCTCCTAGAATCGGATCCTTGCTCGGTTTTGCAAGAAGCCAACATACAGCTTAAAAAGAAAAACAATAATAATGTTGTATTGCTCATACATGTAAGATAGTAAACTTGGTTTGAAAGTACTAAAAAAAGAACTCTAATCAACTAACTCACAAGTATTCTTAAGGGTTATTTAACTTTTGACCAGTGTTTTTCTATCAAAATCAATAGCTGTAAATCTTTCTCAGTAACGCATCCCGAATCGTGGGTAGTTAATTTCACTTCAACGCGGTTATAGATATTCTTCCATTCCGGATGATGATTCAAAAGATGAATAGGTAAAATAAGTTCCTGCATGGATTGAATCGCTATCTCAAAAGAGGCGAATACAAAAGTTTTCTTCAAGTAGTCTCCTTCCTTTTTCCATGCTGGATATTGGCTCAATACCTCGTTTATGTCCTCTGCTGAAATCATCCTTTTACCCTGTATTCCCAAAACTGAAATTCGTTTGGCTCATTGATAGCTATCGTTTTTATTCGTCCTGCTTTTTCTACCTCCAATACAAGGTTGTCGTGTTCAAAATAATCCAACCACTGATTTAAATTATTATCAATTCGATAACCGTTCACAGAGATAATTTTGTCCTCCCTTGCCAGTCCAGCATTCCAGGCAGACGAATTTTCAGTAACATGAAATAAGACAGATTCTTTAGTTTCCTCGGGTTTTAAAATAATTCCAAATCGCTCAGTTCCTAATTTAGAAGGTTCTTTTATCAGCTCAAAACCTCTCAATTTTAGGCACACTGACAGTTCATTAGTAAAATCTGTACATCCCCATATGTATTGACGGAAAAAGTCATCAAAAGAAATACTACTAAGCAACTCAATACTCTGTTTATAATCCAATTCCGAATACCCAATTCCCTTCTTTCCAAAGTTTTCGTACAAATCCCTCATCACATCATGAAGAGAGTGTTTTTGGTTGCTTCCCTCTCTTATCTTTGTGTCAATCATAAACGAAACAAGAGCGCCTTCTATATAGATTGAAGATTTTCGATCTGGCGCTCCCACAACATACCCATCAAGCCAAGTATCAAAAGAAGAGTCTGAAACAGATTTATTCAATCTTCCTCCATTAGAATAATGCCTTTTTAAGTATTGATTCAGTTCGTTCGCGTATTCTTTCTTATTAAAAACACCTGATTCGTACAGCATTAAATCGCCCATGTAAGTCGTTACACCTTCGGCTACATACCCCAATTTCGAATAATTCTCTTTGCTGTAATCGTATGGATGCATCTCAACAGGCCGAATAGTTTTTATGTTCCAAGCGTGGTACAATTCGTGGGAACTTACTCCCAACAAATCAACATACCGTTCTGTCATCACTTCATAACTGGGACCTAAGACTATAATCGTAGAAGTGGTGTGCTCTACGCCATGATAAGCTTTGTAAGGATGGATAATATTTATATAATGATATTCACTTGCCGGAAAACCTCCAAATTGTTTTACTTGATAAGCCGTAAACCTTTTGAAGTCCGAAATTAATTTTTCCCATTGAGGTTTACATTCTCCATAAAACCAAACAAAGAATTTTACACCATCTAATTCAAAGCTTTGTTGTTGTAAGTTTTGACTTACCAAAAAAGGTGTGTCAACCAATTCATGAAAATCTTGGGTTTCCAGCTTACCTCCTGAAAACGGAATTCCACAAGCTATCTTTTCGTTCTCAGCAACAGGAATTTCAACTGTGCAGGATTTGTCAATCTCTTCAGGAACGTAAACAAAGCAATTCACAGGATTTACATACAACACTTCTTCTGACAAGTATGTTGAACCTGCATTAAAATCAATCGAGTAATAATTGTATTTTACCCGAATAGTTTCTGCATTTTGGGTATTTACTTTCCAGCAATCTTTTGAAATTTTATTAAAATCCACTAATTCGTTTCGCTCATTAAACACCTCAAATTTCTGAATATTTTTAGCGAAATTTCCCAATTCATACCTTCCTGGTCGCCAAGCTGGCAACTGAAGTAAAGTCTCTTCCAACGGAGTTTTTACCTCCATGGTAATTAATAAGTAATGTTGATTTTTAGAAGAAGTGTCAATCGTATATTTCATAATTAATTAGATTGAGTAGTAAATTCATTCATCCATTTTCCTTTTATTTTCAATAGTTGCTCAAGTACATCTCTCACTGCGCCATTTCCTCCATTTTTGTGAGATACATAATCAGCAATATTCAATATTTCATTGCAAGCATCTACAGGGCAAGCCGATATGCCTACTTCTTGCATAATTTCGTAATCAGGAATATCATCTCCCATGTACAAGGTTTGTTCTTTGGTTAATGAATATATTTTTAGAATAGATTCCAACACCTCTACTTTATTCTTTACAGACATGTGAATCTCTTTCACATCCAAAAACTCCAGCCGTTTTCTCATACTCTCGGAACTTCCGCCCGAAATAACAAATACAAGGATTTCAGAGTTAGCTGCCTTTTTTATGGCATAGCCATCTCTTGTGCTCATATTTCGCAAAAATTCGCCTGAAGGATGCATTATTACTTTTCCGTCAGTTATGACTCCGTCAATATCAAGAAATACTGCCTCGATTTTGTGAAGCAGTTGTTTGTAGCTTGGTTTTTCCATAATTCGTGTGTTTGGTAACGAATTTAAGGATTATATAAAACCTAAACAGAAAATTTCTGAATGAATTGAAAGGTATAAATTTGGTGCTCCTTTATCTCAACTTTTCGATTACAGCTAATGCCGCTCGCTCTCCGGCAACCATAGCTGCATTTAAGGATCCATTTAATTGGGTGTCGCCCGCCAAAAAAATATCCGAAGTAAGTTGAGTTTCGGAAGGCAACATGTCGTAACGCAAATTAATTAAATCTGGCAGAGCCATAGGAATATCATAGTGCGCCAAATACTCAACCTCTTGAATTCCACAATATTGTTTTAGTTCTCGCTGCACACGCTCGATGATTTCGCTTTCAGGCTTCCCTTTTGTATCGATTACCGTTACTGAAAGGAGTTCTTTTTTCCCTTTCGAATCACTTTCCAAACTGGTGTGAAAGAAAATATTGTTTACCAAAGACTCTTTGTCTGTTACCAGTCCTATTAGCGGCTTTTTTATGTTTCTTGATTCAGTTTCAAAATACAGAGTTACACAGGACTTCCATTTTGTGGACTGCCCCGCCAAATTACTAATCAACTTAGTTGGATCGGTTGCCACGATGATAGAGTTACTCTGCAATACTTCTCCGTTTTCTAGTTTTATTTCTCCATTTCTCACTTCTCTCACTTTTGTGTTAAACAGATAAGAGGTCTTATTCAAGTTCTGTTTCAACTGGACAGGAATTGCTTCAATTCCTGCTTTTGGAACTGCTGCATAGCCTTCGCCAAACATTTTGTATACAAATTCAAACATTCTGCTTGAGGTAGAAAGAGCTGTTTCTAAAAATATTCCACTAAAAAATGGGGTAAAAAATTCATTAATTATGGACTGAGAAAAACCAAATTTTCTCAAATAATCTAAGGTGGATGTTTCTTTTTCTTCAAAGATAGCCTCTATACTTTTCTTTTTTAAGTAGGCATTTAGCCTCAGTATTTTTATTTTATCCAAGGTGGTCCCAATTCCAGAAAACAAAGTCGAAAAAATAAGTGACACATCGCGCAAAGGATCTCCAATTATTTTTTGTTTGCCAGAACGAAAAATTGATGCACCAGGAAGAAACCTCTGCAAATCAAGAGCTTTCATATCCAAATACTTCTGTGCCATCGGGTAAGAGGTTAATAAAACCTGAAATCCATGGTCTAGTTGATATCCCTTCTTGACATCCGTTTTTACCCTGCCTCCTACTCGATCAGTTGCCTCGATGATCGTGGGTGAAAAACCATGATTTTCGAGTACTCTTGCTGCTACCAATCCGCTTACTCCTCCTCCAATTATATACGTCTTTCTATTTTCCATTTATTTCTTCATTTCTCAGTTACAAAGATAAACATGTGAAATTAGTAATGAATAGATTTAAATACAAAACTCAACTTAGTTCGAACGGTGCGAGAAATACCTTGCCTATCTTTCTATTCCTTGCGAATTATTGTAATTTTACATTCCCCAAAAAGGAAAAAAATTATGCAAGAAAACAAGATAAAAAACTACGTAAAGGAGGTCCTGAAAAACATGCCGATGGATTGGCTTAACCTCACTACACACAGATTGGATATTTACAATGAAAACTTAGCTAAAACAGAGTTTTTAACCCAATTTGAGAAATTATATAAGGCTAAAAATGCCGATCAATCAAAGTTGAGCGAATTGCCAACCGCATACGATTACATTCGGTTGGGGCATCCACTCTCTTGCATTCTTGAATGGGTAATTTCGAAAATGAATGAGCTCGAATCTGCCAACGTAATTTCTTTTACTTCGGAAACGGTACCGGTATTATCTATTTTAAGAAAAAATTTTTTTGACCACAAAAAAACAGTAATTGCCTACACCTCTGAACTCCCAAAAGGATTTGATGCTGAAGCCATAAGAGAAATTTATGGTTATGATTTTGAACTTCAAAAAGTATCACAGTGGGAAGAAGCAAAAGAATTTGATGGCAGTATCATATTCATCTCTGAAAACCACGAGTTACTTCCATCCTCTTCTGGCATTGATTTTCAACTAACTCTCTACAAAGGCATGGGAAGTATCTTGGTGATTTCTGCCAATAATTCTCAGTATATTTCTGATATTCAACATGTGAGAAGACGAGAAACTATTTCGATGACTCCGGCAAATTCATTCATTGTGCTAAACACTTTGTTAGAAATAGAGCAAGAGACTCCTTCCCTTTCTGATTGGGAACAAAATAAAATTGCGGTTCAAAACTCTATCAAAGAAATTACGGGAACTACAGTTCTTCCGGTGGTTGCTTCTAGTGGATTATCAATGCAATACGCAATCATGATGGGACTTATTGATTACGCCCAAGAACATCACCCTCAGAAAGAAATTCGATTTATTGTGCCAACGAACTGCTACGGGGGAACAAACGATCAAGCGCGAAGAGTAGCCGCTTGTCTGAATCACGTTGAAATTGTTGATTTAGCTGTGGATGGTGACAATGATATGGTTCAGAGCATAGAAAATGTACTGAGCCAAATTGCCATGGAAGATACCATCCCTTTCATCATTGCAGAAATACCAACTAACCCAAGAGTTGAAGTACCCGAATTATTGAATTTAAAACAAACATTGAGCAAAGAAAGAACCACTTCAAGTGGTGATATTGCTATTGAGCCGGTGTTTATTTTGGACCAAACTTTTTGTCCTAATGTTCATTTTTTAGGAAAGGGTGAAATTCTTTCTGAAATAAAAGCTATTTCATACGCCAGCGGATCGAAGTTTCCTAGTGGAGGAAAATGTACTGCCGGATACTGCGCGGGAAATGACCTTTCAGAAGATATAATGAAGAAAATTCATCTTCATCTGACAGTTTGCGACAATGAAGCCACTGAACTACAATACAAAATCTTAGCTGCTCAAATGCCTTCAATGAACGACAGAATAGCGGCTGCTTATTCCAATACAAGAGAGTTTGTTAATTTCATTGAAGAAACTCTGCCCGAAGCCAAAATAAATTTTGTCTCTGAAGAGTTGGCAAAAGAAGGGTTTACACCCTCAGTATTTTCATTGGATTTACCAACAAAAGGAGATTCTCCAGAAGAAAGAGAAGAGTACAAAAGAAAACTAAACTTAGTTTTGATAAACAAAATGATTGCTGAAATTCCTCAGGAAAGTAAATATTGTGTAAGCTATGGTCAATTAAAAGGTTGTTACTGGACAATTCCTGCAACTTCTACACAAGGTACTACCAAGGAGGGCGACAAAGATTATATTGCGCGAGTTGCTCTTTCAGGAAATATGGATTTAGCAAAACACAAGTCTGTATTTTTAGATTTTGTGAACGGAATAAAGTGATTCTTGAGTACAACTTAAAGTTCGATAAAAAAATATTGGGTTCATTTCGATGGTTAAATGATTTTCCACAACCTAAATTCTTAACTTATTTTGTTGTAGCTTAGAGGTTATAGAGGTGTTTAGTATTTACACCTTTTATCTGTCATCGACAAATTTCACAAAACAAATGTTAATTAGACTCAATATAACCTTGTCGAAAATTAGAATCGTCCTATCCTCACTTGGGTCAGAGATTAAAAGTCAATTACTTTTTGGTTCAAATTCTTTTAACATTGTTATCAAAATATCCAAGCATTGAATAAGACAAATACTCATTATCAATCATATGATTTTGCATTTATTGGATTTGGAGCTGCAAACTGTCTTCTTTTACTAAGGCTAATCGATACGGGCGTTTTGAGAAATAAAAGTATCGCGGTAATAGAACCAAGTAGCAAAACTAAAAACGATAGAACGTTTTGCTTTTGGTCAACAGAAAAAGAACTGGAGGAATTACACCTAACTGACTTAGTAAGCCACAGCTGGAATAAAATTGAAATTGGCAACATAAAAACAACCAATATACATCCCATGCGCTATTGGCATGTTAGAGGGATAGACCTTTATGAGTTGACTAGAAATAAGTTAGAAAAAGAAAATGTCATCTATATTCACTCCTATTTATCTTCGGTTGATGTAGTTAGCTCAAATCAATTTGAACTGAAAATTGAGGAAAGAACGATAACCGCAAAAAACGTATTTGACAGTAGACCACCTGATTATAAAAAATCTGAGAAAAACGAGAGTCATCTCTATCAGTCATTCTTTGGTTGGAACATATCAACAAAAGAAAATTGTTTTGATGCCAAAAAAATGGTTATGATGGATTTTAATATCCCACAAAGCAATTTTACTCAATTTATGTATATTCTTCCTTACAGCGCTACAAACTCCTTGATCGAGGTGACACGTTTTGGCAAAGAAAAAATTACTGAGGATGAGGCAAACACTCTCTTAAAAAATTATATTAATCGAATAAGCCCAAACTATAAACTTAATGAAGTTGAAAAAGGAATAATTCCAATGTCCAGCGCTCAGATCAAAACAGATTATTTGGGTGAGAATTGGATAAATATGGGAGCCAGGAACAATAAAGTCAAATGCACTACTGGTTTTGCGTTTCATGAAATGGCCAAGGAGGCAATGCTAATTTCCGAGCAGTTCAATGGCACTAGAAACAAATCGAACAAACCGAACAAACCAAATAGATTTGCTTTTTATGACCGTTTACTCCTGAAAATTCTTTCGGAAGAACCTAAAAAAGGAAAATTTATATTTGAAGTACTTTTTTCAAAAGTTCCAACTATCAGAGTTTTAAACTTCTTACAGGAGAGAACAAAATTAAAAGAGGATATTTTATTGTTTTCGAAACTACCAAAATTCATTTTTATAAAAATGGCTGTAAAGGACATTTTTTACAACATAAAAAAAAAGTCTATCGTATTACTTCCGCTATTCATAACTCTCATCTCAATACTATTTTATAAGTTAAATTTAGAAAATATAGTTCTCTTCACCTTGATCGCAGGTTTTATGACTATAGGACTATCGCATGGTGCTCTTGACCACCTCACCAAACTCAAAAAATTTACAATTCAGTCTGTTTCAATATTCACCGTAAGCTACATAAGTAAAGCTATTATTTATGGGGTTGTTTGGTTTATTACTCCTGACATTGCCCTTTTGGGCTTTTTACTATACTCGGCTTTTCATTTTGGCCAAGCCGATTTTAAAGAGTGGAGCATTAAATCTAATGTTAGTTCCTTTTTATGGGGCGTAATTGTACTGAGTCAAATTCTATTTTTTCACACAACAGAGTTAATAGATATCCTAGCTCAAATTCCAGGTATTACTAGCCAATTGATAAAGAAATTGAGTAAAACAGACTTCTATTTATTTATTCAAATCCTTCCTCTTTTGTCAGGTTTATATTTGGGAATTAAATACAAAAGAAAAGAAATAATAATCACTCTTACCTACCTTTTACTTTCCTCATTTCTTCCTTTGCTTGTAAGTTTTGGTATCTATTTCACTTTCCAACACAGCAAAAATGGATGGAAACACCTAAAACAAGGTTTAGATGTGAGTTCAAAAGATCTATTTATTCGTTCTATTCCATTCACTTCATTAGCCTCCATCATGTTGATGTCATCAATTTTTGTATTGGAATCGAACCAATGGGGAACGTTTTTCATCATTCTATCCTGTCTCAGCTTACCTCATGTTGCTTCCATGCATCATTTTTATTTAGCAATTAAAAAAGAATAGAAGTCAGATTTTCGGCAAAAAAAAAGCGTGACTCTTACGAATCACGCTTCTTTTGGTTAATAAAAATTTATGCTGCCGAAGAAGTCTTTTTCACGGCCAATGAGTAAATTACAAGTCCAAATCCAATTTTGTTAATTGCATCTGCTATGTTGTAAGCCACATCGATGTTTCCATCAGGCATAAAGCTGTTGTACCATCCTGTAGTTCCCATCATGTAACCAATTGGATAGATTGCCCATCCCACAAGAACGAACCAGCATAGTATTTTGTGTGCTTTTAACACATCTCCACCAGCTTCTACTGCTAGTTTCTTTGCACTTCCAAGCCATATTTCGTAAACAATATAGAAGTACGCTGCACCAGAGATAAATCCCCAAAAAGCCGCCTGGTCTTTGTATACTGCTTCTCCAAAATAACCCGTTACAAGCATTATTACTGAAAAAATAATCATTTTCCATAATAAAGATTGCTTAGCTCCTGCTACTTTTAGAATGAGATAAAATTCTACGCACATCAATGGCACAGTAAGGATCCAATCTACATATCTGAAAAATGTAGGAGATTCTGCATGAGCTGCCCAGTAATCTCTCATGTAGAAATAATGAACCGCTGCAATAAAGGTTATTAGCCCTGAGACTAGAACAGAAGTTCGCCATTTTTTATCAAACTGATTGAGTGATAAAAAGAAAAAGGCTGCTGCAGCCATCATTGCCATACACCCTACAAAGAATGTAAATCCTACATAATCAGTTGGATTAAGTTTTGCGACCATACCAAAGGTCAAATTAAAGTTTTCCATAGTTATTAGTTTTTTGTTTGAGTAAATTTATAAAGAATTAAACAAAAAGCAAATATTTATTAAAAAAAATATAATTTTCCAAATAATTTTTGAATAAAATTTTGTTAAAATTTTCTTAAAAAATACTCCTGAAAGTCAGAGATTACCTCGGTATGTTTAGTACATCAGGTTAAACGGTAAAAGTTAAAAAAATCAGTCAATATTTTTTTCAATATCAACCTAAAAAAGTTTGGAGAGTAAAATCTAGTCAAATATTCGGTATGAATAGATTAGCATTACAATGCTCCTTTAAAAGTAAAAAAGGACATATCCCATTCACTAAAACTTTCTATTCTCAATCATCTCGGAAATGAGCGTATACAATTCGCTCAATTGACTATCTCCTTTTAGAATTTCTAAATGTCGATTCATAGTAAATGTATCACCTCTTGAGGCTGGTCCTGTTTGGTTATCAATGGCTCTTCCGGTTATGTTTTTTTCAAATACCTCCTTCATTAAAGGTTTTAACAAGTCAAAATCCACGCCTTGATTTTCGCATAAATCCTGACCTATTGCTTGCATGTAATTTGAAAAATTAGCAACAAAGACAGCTGCCAAATGTAGTTTTTGTCTTTGTTCCGAAGAAAGCTTAATCACCCTATTCGTGATTTTATTGGCCAATTCTTCCAATAATTCTAAGCTCTTCATATTATTGGACTCTATACAAATAGGAAGGTCCGAAAAGTTGGCCTGATGATTTTTAGTGAAGGTTTGTAACGGATAAAAGCTACCAAAATTAGAAGAAGAGACAGAAAGCACATCGGCTGATACACTGCCTGAGGTATGAACTACCAATTTATCACCAAAATTCAACTGATTTGCAATCTCCACAATCGCATCATCAGAAGAAGCAACAATGTATAAATCACACTCTTTATTTATTAGAGAAAAATCATTTGTATAGTCGGAATTTAACTTTTCAGCTAAATCTTGGGCATTATGCAAACTTCGACTATAGACTTGGACCACCCTAATCCCGGCAGACACAAATGTTTTACCTAAGTTATGTGCCACATTTCCTGAACCTATAAGAGCGATATTCATCATCATTTGTTTCGTTTAACTCTATAAATAACAGCCATAATTGAACCGATTAACATTAAAACGACACCTAACCAAAGTAAATTTATTAGAGGAAAGGTTTTAGCTTGCATAATAATGAATTCTTTCCCTGTAATGTCAAGCGAAATTTTTCGGGGTTGAACGAGGGTGGAATCCTTGGTATAAGTTGGAATAGAAATTCCCATTAAGGATACTTTCATTCCGTAGTCCTCATCGATAACCGGCAATGGAGGTTTCAAGGAAGAATCTTTCTGAATCAGGTAAACCAATGCTTGTTGTTTTGGTTCCATTTTTTGTTGGTAATCAACAAACTTTAAGTTTACAACACCCGCCTGAGTACTGTCCTCGTAAGGAAATTGTTGATTATCTTCAACGATTACCATTCCATGAGTGGTAACAATGGTATCACCCACTTCAGCAATATAATTTTCATAAGGCATATATCCATCATTTTTCCCTTCAAAAATTGCTGGGTCTGGATACTTAATGTGCGAAAACACGTCATGTCCCAGATAATGTTTGGTAGAGGGTTCTGCTACGTTTCCAAATCTTTCATTTAACTGAACAAAAGGAGTAAGTGTAAATTCTTTTTTACCTGGAACATGGCTTTTCCATGCCTGAGCAAAAGAATCGGGAGCAACTAACTGCCAATGGCTGGCATTTCCAGCAAAATAATCTTCCGAAACAGTATGAGATTCTTTCGCTTGATAGTATTCACCAAAATATTCCACAACCTCTCCTTTTTCGTAGGAGACAGGTTCGGGTTTAAAATAATCTACTTCGTAGTAAATATTAATTCCTTCTTGACTTCTACTTCTGTAAGAAACAAAATACTCTCGCATGTAATTCGTATCTCCCAGCGTTATTTGCACATCTTCGTTATTCTTGAAAGTTTCGCTCAGCGAGGCTAAGTCGAACTTCCCTCCCTTATTGTGAGATAATTTTTTGCTCTGAGAATTGGAAATAAGTGCACCGAAAAGAATTAATCCAAAACCAATATGAGCGATCGAGGCTCCTGCAAAATTCAATTTTCCTTTTAGGAATCGGACAAAATAATCAAAATTACCTACTACAGCATATATCGAAGTAAAAAGTAAAGCTATGTAAACGATCGTTTCAGCTGTAACAAACTCAACTCCATCAAATGTAAATACGAAAAGACAAATGGCTGTCAAAACTATAGATACTAGTAATGAGACAGCTATTTGTTTAAAAAACAATTTGGCCGGCATTCCTTTGTATCTCAAAAACTGACCAAAACCTACAAATAACGATACGAAGATGGCAAAAGCTCCTTGGCGAATGTTATAGTGTTGCAATACATTTTCTTTTCCGGCAATATCAGTTCCAAATAATCGATTCCAAACTGGAAATGAATTATCCACAAATATTTGAATACAAGCAATAAAAAGAACCAAACTTCCCATGAACATCCAAAACTCTCGGCTCCACAATTTATCCTCTGTTTTTGCCCTAGGGAAATTTTTGATTGAAGCAATTACAACGAAAACAATGGTAGCTAATGTTCCCAAAATGAATACGATTCCCGTAGCAGGAATTCCAGCTACCAGAGTTGTACTATCGGCAGTGAGAGTCATCACAAACAAGAAAATTGAAATTACGGTATACATCAATCTGTGTTGCATCCCTTTCAATAACATGAATACTGATAACCATACAAAAAACAAGATATACAACAACAATTGCCCGAGCATTCCATTGTCCGTAAATGAGTGAACTGAACTGTCTCCTAATACTCCACTTTTGGTGAGAAAAGTAGAATAGAGAACCAAAATAAACGATAAAAAAGTAAGGATGTAAGTAAAAAACAAGGAGCTTCCCTTTCGTTGATTTGCTAACATCAAGTGACCTGCACCTACCAAAGTCAACCAAGGAATGTACGATACATTCTCAACCGGATCCCAAGCCCAAAACCCTCCAAAACTTAAGGATTCGTATGCCCACATTCCTCCCATCAAAATTCCAACTCCCAATACTCCAATTCCTAGGAAGGTCCATGTAATTGTTTCTTTAATCCACTCGTTGAATTTACTTCTCATGAGTCCAGCGATGGCATAAGCAAAAGGCACAACTGTGACAGCAAAACCAAAAAACAAAGTTGGAGGATGAATAACCATCCAGTAATTTTGAAGCAATGGATTAAGTCCTTGACCATCCTTAAACATAGGTAGTTTTGAGGCATAATCTTTCATTTCTGTCCAAGGTAAACCAAGGTTTTCTGGAAGATTTTTTGTCAAAAGGAAAACATTATTCCCAATTTTAAAATCAAAAATAAATACCCCTAACAACATTGAATTCAGGAATACTTGAGACAGAACAAAGACAGTCATCACCGAAGATTCCCAGTCTTTCGCTTTTTTTATCAAAACGTTTCCTATCACCACATTCCAGAACATCCAAAGCAAGAAACTACCTTCCTGCCCACCCCAAAAACAAGAGATTAAATATTCCAAAGGCATGGAATCATTGGAATATTTCCAAACGTAATGAAACTCATAAAAATGTCCATAAATAAGCACATACAAAAGAGTGACAACACCGAGCAAACCAATAGAATGAAGTCTAAAAGAAAGTCTTCCTGCTTTTTTCCATTGGGAAGAAATCGCCAAATCATTGGAATTCTTGAATGATAAAAAATAAGAAAGTGCAGAAAATATGGCCGTTACGAAAGAAAAAAATACTAGAAAGTATCCAAAATTACTTAAAAATGTATGTTCCAATTTGATTGATTTTTGTTCGTTACAAATATAGGGAATCAGGAATTGAGAAAAGGTATTTTAAACTGATTATTGTCGTTTAATTCTGATTCATACGAAGAGGAGAAATAAAAACTCACCCTGACTTAAGTGAGATTGTACAGAAAGTTTTAACTTTGAAAATGAAGAAAGAAATTACCCTTCACGACAAGACTTTTGTTCCCTTCAGGAACAAAGAAAAAATAAACACCGAAATTACTAGAATTGCGCAAGAAATAAACCGCGATTATGAAGGAAAAAAGCCTCTTTTAGTTGGTATTCTTAATGGTTCTATTCTATTTTTCTCTGATTTATTAAAACAGCTAGAAATAGAATGCGAAGTAGCATTCCTAAGAGTCTCCTCTTACAAAGGAACTACAACCACTGGTCATGTAAAAAAGGTGTTGGGACTGGATAAAAATATCGAAAACACAGATGTAATCATTGTGGAAGATATAGTGGATACGGGAATTACCCTCGAAAACATCATCCACGATCTTTCCTCTCATCAACCTGCAAGCCTAAAAGTAGCGACATTACTTTTTAAACCCAATGCATATACCAAAAGCTATCCTATAGATTACGTAGGTTTTGAAGTCGGAAATGAATTCTTAGTTGGATTTGGATTGGATTTTAACGAAATTGGCAGAAATTTAGACGAACTATATATAATAAAAGAACCTATGTTGAACATCATTTTATTTGGCCCTCCAGGAGCCGGGAAAGGAACTCAATCAGAATTAATTCAAAAAAAATTCAACCTGACTCACTTATCTACAGGGGATATGTTCCGTTTTCACATGAAAAACGATACAGCTCTCGGAAAAAAAGCAAAAGAATATATGGAAGCAGGAAATCTGGTTCCAGATCAATTGGTGATTGATATGATTGATGCCAAACTAAGCGAATCACACGATACAAAAGGATTTATTTTTGATGGTTTCCCAAGAACAACAGATCAAGCTTTGGCCTTGGATGAGTTACTCTCTAAAAAAGGATGGGAAATTTCAAAGATGGTTTCCCTTGAAGTTGAAGAAGATGAATTGGTAAAAAGATTGTTGCTTAGAGGGAAAGACTCCGGACGAAAAGACGATAGTGACGAATCTATCATAAGAAACAGAATGTCTGTTTACAACAGCGAAACTGCTCCATTGAAAGATTTTTATGCTCATCAAGGTAAGCAAGTCGGTGTGAACGGGATTGGAAGTATTGAAGAGATAAATGAGAGAATAAATGAGGCAATAGGCTAGTTGCAGGTTAACTGTTGCTAATTGCATGTTTTTTTTTGATTTCTTGAGTGTACTCTGTGAATTATTTTCACTGAATCCTGAAATTAATTCAAATTGATTGATAAAAAGGAAAACTAGTAAAAGTAGCATCATGCTGAATTTATTTCAGTACCACTATTCATTGTAATCATGAAATACGAGCAGCGCTCCCCTTGAAAGAATTATAGAGGTGTGTTTGTCTTTGAATTTTTCTGTGAGAAAAAAATGTGAATTAAAGAATGATGAAATAGGGGTAATTCATGCTGATGATTATCAATTCAATTTCAAAGTAAAAGATATAAAGTCTTTCTAATAGAAAATACAAAAAAACCGACCTCACTTGAGGTCGGTTTTTTTGTTTTCAAATATTGCAGAATATTACTTGACAACTGTAAGTAAATTGTTCTAATTTTATAAGGTCACCAATCATACTTTATGGCAAAACGAACAGGATTTTATTTTACGAACTACGAAGCCCCAAATCAATCACCATTCGAGCGACTTTTTGACGTATTTAAGGAACTTATCGTTCACACGTCAGGTGATTTTGATGAGGCTATTTCTTGGCTAAGAGAATTGGACAAAGAATATGAATTAACCACTCCTGATTACACCATAGAAGATTTCATTGAAGACCTGAAAAACAAAGGTTATATAAGGGAAGAAATAGATGATGATGGAAAAGGCACACCAGTGATTACAGCAAAAACAGAACGATTGATTCGCCAAAAAGCTCTGGAACAGATCTTTGGAAACATAAAAAAAAGTGCATCGGGAAATCACAAATCCAAACACAGAGGAACTGGGGACGAACACACTGGTGAATTGCGTGAGTTTAGGTTTGGAGATGGAATAGAAAAAATTTCCTTAACAGAAAGCCTCAAAAACGCCCAAATAAATAATGGGATGGGAGATTTTAGCTTGACGGAAAGAGATTTGGTTGTGGAAGAAACCCAATTCAAAGCACAAATGAGTACGGTTCTGATGATTGACATAAGCCATAGTATGATTTTATACGGAGAGGACAGAATTACTCCTGCCAAGAAAGTTGCCATGGCACTTTCTGAACTGATTACTACTCGTTATCCAAAAGACTCTTTAGACATTCTGGTTTTTGGAAACGATGCGTGGGCTATTAAAATCGCAGACCTACCTTATCTCAAAGTTGGACCGTATCACACCAACACAGTTGCAGGCTTGCAATTGGCAATGGATATTTTGAGAAGAAAAAGAAATACCAACAAACAAATTTTCATGATTACAGACGGAAAACCTAGTTGTGTCATTGAGCCAGACGGACAATATTACATGAATAGTAATGGGCTGGATCCTTACATTGTAGGAAAATGTTACACACAGGCGAGGCAAGCAAGAAAACTAAAAATTCCTATTACCACATTTATGATAGCACAAGACCCCTATTTACAGCAGTTTGTAGAGAATTTTACTGAAGCCAACCAAGGAAAGGCATTCTATACTGGGTTGAGAGGATTAGGAGAAATGATTTTTGAGGATTACGAGACAAATAGAAAAAAACGAATTAAATAAAGAACCCATCCCTAGCCCTTCCCAAAGGGAAGGGTATTTAAAACTCTGGGATAGTTTTAGAAATGATTTGACAAAAATATTCCTTCTCCCGAAAAATCGGGACTAGGATGGGAAAAAACGAGAATAATGAAAATTTGACAACCACATTTAAAAAAGAGAATGAATAAAATAAAAACATTAGGAGAACTAAAGAAATCAGGATATAAATCCAAATCTATAAAGGACGAATTGAGGAACAACCTAATTGAAAAAATGAGAAAACATGAAACTACCTTTGAGGGAGTCCATGGTTTTGAGAAAACGGTAATTCCAGAACTTCAACGAGCTATTCTTTCCCGTCACAACATCAATTTATTAGGATTGAGAGGGCAAGCAAAAACAAGGTTAGCACGTAAAATGACCGAGTTGTTAGATGAGTACATTCCAGTAGTATCAGGCTCTGAAATTAATGACGATCCAATGCAACCAATTTCGAGGTATTCGCAAGAATTAATCGTAGAAAAAGGTGACAAGACACCTATTTCGTGGATGCACAGAGAGGAGCGATTCTTTGAAAAACTAGCTACACCTGATGTAACCGTGGCGGATTTGATTGGTGACATTGACCCCATAAAAGCTGCCAATTTAAAATTGAGCTATGCAGATGACAGAGTAGTTCACTATGGAATGATACCTAGGGCGAACCGTTGCCTATTTGTCATCAATGAAATTCCAGATTTACAAGCAAGGATTCAGGTTTCGTTGTTCAATATATTACAAGAGGGAGACATTCAGATTAGAGGTTTTAAGGTTAGACTGCCGCTTGACATGCAATTTATATTTACAGCCAACCCCGAAGATTATACAAACCGTGGTAGTATTGTAACCCCTCTGAAAGATAGAATTGGCTCACAAATATTGACCCATTATCCTGAAGATATTGAAACCGCGAAAAGAATTACCCACCAGGAAGCAAAATCAGAAAAACAACAGGAAAGCTCAATTTATGTTCCCGAAATAGCGAAAGATCTCCTAGAACAGATTAGTTTTGAGGCAAGAGAGAGTGAATACATTGATGCGAAAAGTGGTATTAGTGCCAGGATGAGTATTACTGCTTATGAAAATTTATTGAGTACAGCAGAGAGAAGATGTCTCGTTATTGGAGAAAAGAAAACAGCCGTTCGCCTTTCTGATTTTATGGGAGTCATTCCTTCGATTACGGGAAAAGTGGAACTCGTTTATGAGGGAGAACAAGAAGGAGCTGGAAATGTAGCTCTGTCGTTGATTGGGGAAGCTGTTAAAACAATTTTTACCTTGACTTTTCCAAAAATTCAAAAACTAGAAAAGCAAGACGAAAAAACTCCTTATCACGATACACTGGAATGGTTCTTTGCCGAATCTGGGTTTGAACTCATGGATGAAGCCTCCGAAAAACTGTACAAAACAACTCTAGATGAAGTAAAACCTCTGGATGAATTACTCGATACTTACAAACCTCATTTACCAAAAAAAGACCGGTATTTCTGGAAAGAACTCATCCTCTGGGGATTAGTAGAATACAACAAATTGTCCAAATCTCGTGTAGATGAAGGTTACCAATTCAAAGACACGTTTGGAAATTACTTTAGCAATCTGTAAGCGTTTACATAGCTAAATAACCCTTGATAAAAATTGTGGCAGTCGTACAAAATATATCTATATATTTGCGTTTACATTTTTTAACCCAACCCAAATGAGAGATATAAGAACGACCAATATTTTATTACTGGTAATTGCCGTACCCGTTATTTTTTATCTGTTACAGATCTTATCTTTTATTTTTATTCCTTTATTTGGATCAATGTTTATCGCTTTGCTTTTTCTGCCTCTCATGAGGTGGTTGGAGAAAAAAGGAATGCCAAAAATTGGAAGTTTGTTGGTCGCTCTTTCTCTACTAATCGGAGTTATTTTTGTTGGATCTGTTTTAATTCAAATTTCGAGCAAAGAAATAATGCAATCGGATGAAGTGTTTCTGAACAAAGCAAATGAAAAAATTACGGCCGCAATTCTAACTGTAGAGGATTTCTTTGGAATGACGAAGGAGCACTCCAGCAATGTATTGCTTGATTATTTTCAAAGCAATAAATCTTCTTTTAATGCAGGAAAAATATTGGGATTTGCTAACCGTACGGTTACAATGATTCTCATGACTTTGTTTTTTGTGGTTCTGTTATTGGCAGGTTCGGTAAACCTGCAAGTTATTATGAAAGACATCTTGTTTCGACAAGAATTTGCTTCCATCAAAACATTTATTAAAATAGAAAAAGACATCTACAAATTCCTTATTGTAAAGTTTCTAATGAGCCTATTCACTGGAATTGGCTTCTCTGTGGCGTGTTATTTCTTTGATGTTAGTTTTCCGATTTTCTGGGGCGTATTTGCCTTTGCTATTAACTTTGTGCAAATGATTGGCTCTGTTATAGCAGTAATTGTCATTACGCTTTTTGCCTTTGTAGAGATAGAATCACCTACCACACTTTTTCTCTTTTTCTCTGTGGTAGGAGGTATAGAAATATTATTTGGCGCTATTTTGGAACCAATTTTTATGGGAAAAACATTCTCTATCAATGTAATTGCAATCTTGGTTATGTTGATGTTTTGGGGTTACTTGTGGGGAGTGCCAGGAATGATTATGTCCATTCCCATTACGGTCCTTTTAAAAATTATTTTGGAAAGGTTTCCAAAAACTCAAAAAATTGCCAAACTACTTGCTGGTCCGGAGCCATTAATCAACTCTTCTTTTAATACCACTAAAGATTGATTCTATTTGAGTTTATTTCTTTAACACGTAGTTTCTGAAGCCCCCTATCATTCTTTTGTTTAATAGGTTTTGTTCAATCCATGTAACCGCTCTGTACTTCATTCTTTCATGCTTGTGCATAGGTCTGTGCGGGTTTCTTTTCCCTGAATACTGCAATTTAATTTTCCAATCGAATTTTGCTATCCAGCTCGACATTACCGAAGGATGAGTTCCTTCAAACTTAGCTAATCTTTGTAGCGGTCCGTAGTCAAATTCTTTGGGTTGCTTGGCCACTATTTCGGCTGCTTTTTTCTTACCGTGATAACTGCTGTGCATCACCTGCGATTTGTAACTCATCATGTGAGGTGGTCGAACATATCCGTAATGAAAAATGTATGCATCGATAAGTTTTACTGTTAACTTCTGCCCTCTTTCGGAGTTGTAATCGGAGGGAGAATAATCAAATGTATCGAACTTCCGAAAGGATTGTGCATCGCGCCAAGAGTGAATGTTTTTTGAGTTTTTTATAATGCGTATCTCTTTTGGGTACCAATTATGAGAGGTATGAAAATGATTGTAATCTCCCCAAAAATGACGATAATGAAACAACAGGCCCTCTATTTCTTTGTCATTCTGGTACTTTTGCATCGCTTTTTGAATCGCTAAATGATCCGATTCATGAATGGCCTCATCTGCCTGAATGTAAATGAGCCAATCTCCCTTGCAAGCCTCTTTTGCAATATCTGTTTGCCGAGCAAACTCTGTATTCTTAGTGTAAGTTTTTGTATCCCATACTGTGTGTATAATTTTTATCTTTGAAGACTCAATCTCTTCAATGATTTCCAAAGTAGAATCGTCAGAATCGTTGTCTCCCACAGCAATCACAAATTCATCTACCAGGGGTAATACCGAAAGTATACTTTCTTTCAGAGGAATGTACAACTTAGTTGCATTTTTTATAAAGGTGAAACCGCTTACTTTCATAGTTATTGCAAATGTAACAACTTTAGGTTATTCCCAGATTTTACCAATACCCTAAGCCTGTTTTTTACCTTATCCAATTCATAATATTCCACTCTTTCGATCAGGTGATTTTTTCCTTTTCGTGTAATAACCAAATCGTTAAGCGCATTGATATAACTTACCTCCCCTTCTCTCACTCTTAATTGCGAATAGATTTCGGGTAATTCTATTTTTTCTTTGATAATAAGATCTTGTCCGTATACGACAAGTTCATTGCCAAAAATCAACACAAAATCTTTTTCTTCATCCTGATCAAAATCAACAAAAAAGAATTGAGTAATCTTTTTTTGAGGACTTAACAAAATGGAAACAGGTTTATCCGAAAAAAATTGACGACAGATTGTATTCTCAATAGAATCAAAATACAGAGCCCTGGTGCTGTTGATTGAGCTTCCTTTTGTCACCATAAATGGAGTGCCAAATCTTGCTGACACTTTATGCCTTTCCTCTCCCCGTCTGTTTAAGAAATAAAGGTTATGGGTATTGTCTTGAACCAAAATATAATCCAAACTAGAAATTAATAAGTGAGCTATATCTCCCACCACAGACGATTTTGTTTTAGGCTGCGCCCAACCCTTTACTAATTCACCTTGCGTATTCACACTTTTTATCCCCGCCATGGTTGGTACCAAGAATCGAAAGTTCAAATCCTTATCGTAATCCATCACCGAAACATTGGCGATAGCCGAATCTTTAATAACCACTGGAAAATCACCCACATTTCTTCCCAAAATATCAAGCAGAAACAATTGATTGGAGGTATTAAAAATAAGTTGTTTCTTTTGATTTCCAAATAAATCAATATTCTTTACATTCCCAACAATTTCACCCTCAATGCCTTTGCTCCAATTAATCTCACCATTTGGTGAAACAAAATAAATAACATTGTTTTCATCTTGTACAAGATAGTTGTGGTCATTCGTGCGGTGGTTCTCAACTTTATAAATTCTATTTGTTAACCTGGTATCAAAAGATTTGATCCACTTAGGGTTTACCATTCCTTTTCCAATTTCTATTTCTTGGGAATAGATGAAACTAACATAGTTTAGGTCTTCCGTTTGATTCTTTTCTTGGTACAAGGACAGTCCTTTTTTACTTTCCACTACACCCAATTTCAAACCTTGTGTGATGGCAATATAAAAAGAACTTCTACTTATATTATGATTGATAAAAGTAGAAACCTCCTCCGAAGAGCTCACCGTTAATCCAGAAAAAACTCTAAAGTCCATTTTCTCTAATTGAGATTTTTCTTCGCCAAAATAGACATAATCGTCTATTCTCAAAACATATGTATAGTTTTTCTGGAAGCTTCCGATCTTGATTCCTTCTCCCAAATAATTAATTTGATGATTGCCTTCCTGGAAGAAAATACTGTCGGGCATCAAATCTTTCATTGCATCTTCAAAATCAGATAAATCAGTTAATTTCACTAACATTATTTCGTTCGAATCCTCAAAAGGAACAAATTTAATTTGTGAATGTTGCCTCCAATTAGTAAGAGAAAATAATGCATCACAGTCACATTTTTTAGAAATATCCGCATAGTAAACGGAGTCGGCTTGAGTCACAACTAAAGTATCTTTCTGAGTTATTTCGATGGCATGAAATCGTGCTGGTAAATAGTCGAAAATTGTCAAATCCAATTTTCCCGAAAATGAAGATCTAGATTGCTGTCTTTTTACATTTGAACTGCTAAATACTTGCTCAGGCAAAAAAGTTATTTCATGAACATTCCATTCCTCTATTTTCTTTTGATATAATTTAATCCCTTCTTTATTGGTGGTTTTTTGGTTTAAAATCCTTTCAAAAGAATGATGCTCAATGAGTGAAGCTTCCTCCTCATATTTAGTATGAAATTCTGAAAGATTACTGGTTGAATACAATAAAAAATTGTGAAACAAGTAAGCAGAGTAACCCTCTTTTGCATTTATCGAATCTAAATTCGTTCCCAATTCAAACAGAAAGTAATTAGATTTATCGGTAGAGAAAAGATAAAATGCTTCAGCTTTTTCTTTTATTGAATTGAATTGCGAATCAGTCGAATTCCAAAAGTTCTCTAACTGGGTTTGATTTTCATCGAGCTCTTTCCAAATTAAACTTGAAGTTAATAATTCCTCAACGACTTGATAAGGCTTTTTTATTTCTAGAATTTCATTGGTAAAGTTAGTAGGTATTAACTCATAAAAAAAAAGCGTTTTATTGACTTCCGAATCTTTTTTTGTCAAAACAAAAGTGGCAGCAAGGATTGCCACTACTACTAATAAAACAATTCCAATAAATCCTTTATTCATCTAAGTTATAGTCTTTCTGTCACGAGCGAGGAAACGTTTAACCTAGTTTCCATCTCCAATACCATTTTATTCTCTTTCTTTTACACGAATCATATCTCCTGCTGACGAATTTACAACTTTTACTACACTTGCTGTAGCTGTTCTATTTTTTATTTCTAACTTCTCAAAAAATCTTTCAGACTTTAAACTATACTCTTTCATGGCATCTGTTCAAAGCTGAGTTTGGGGGGGTTTGGAAAAATAGACAGCAAAATTTGAACTTTACAAAATACTTTCCTCTAAAAAAACCGGCTATATTTTGTCAGTTTAGTAAATTTAATAAATTATATTTTTATGAAAAAAACAACTTTCCTTTATATACTCTTCCTATTAAATGGCTGGAGTTGTTCTCAATCTTCACCACCAGTTGAACAGGATGTAAAGAAAAAATTAACCGAAAAACATCAAGAATTTCATCCCAATGGTAGTATTAAAATCAAGGGAGATATTGTGAACGATTTAAAACAAGGCAAATGGGAATCGTTTTATGAAAACGGATCAAAATGGAGTGAGTCTAATTATTTGTTTGGTAAAAGAAATGGAATTTATAAATCATTCTACCCAAACGGAACGTTAAAAATTTTTGGTTCATACGAGAACGACATAAAAAAAGGAATGTGGTTTTTTTATAGAGAAGATGGACAATTTGAAAAAGAAATCAACTTCAATAAAAAAAACTAACATGAACAGTATCAATTCCAAACTCCCAGAAGTAGGCACTACCATATTTTCGACCATGTCGGCCTTGGCAAATTCCCACAATGCTGTTAATCTTTCTCAAGGTTTCCCCGGATTTGAAGTGGATAAAAAATTAATTGACTTAGTAACCCAACACCTGAAAGAAGGAAACAATCAATACGCTCCGATGCCTGGTATCCTGGAATTAAGAGTAACGTTAAGCAATTATTTAACAAAAACTTACGGTGGAGAAATAAATCCGAACTCCGAAATTACCGTAACAGCGGGCGCCACTCAAGCTATTTACAATACTATTTCGGCAGTAGTGAATGAAGGAGATGAAGTTATTTTATTCTCTCCAGCCTACGACTGTTATGCTCCGGCAATTGAAGTTCACGGTGGAATCCCCGTATTTATTCCTCTTCTGCATCCTGATTATTCAATCAATTGGGAAATGGTGAGACAGAAAGTAAACGCAAAAACTAAACTGATTGTAATAAACTCTCCACACAATCCAACGGGAAGTTTGTTGTCAAAATTTGATTTAGAACAACTCGAAAAAATTACGAACGGCACCGAAATTATTGTCATTAGTGACGAAGTGTACGAACACATCACTTTTGACGGGAACAAACACGAAAGTGTTTTGGGGTTTCCTGAGTTGAAAAAACGAGCGATGGTTATTTATTCTTTTGGGAAAAGTCTTCACGTAACAGGATGGAAACTCGGGTTTTGTGTGGGTCCTGAATGGCTCATGAAGGAATTTAGAAAAATACACCAATACACCGTTTTCTCTTGTAACTCGCCTATGCAATATGCTATAAATGACTACATTTTAACTCACAATCCTTTTGCAAATACTTCTGAGTTTTATGAACGAAAAAGAGACTTGTTTTTGGCAAGTATTGAAGAATCTAGATTCAAAGTAATACCCTGTAAAGGAACTTACTTTCAATTGCTTGACTATTCTGAAATTTCTGACATGAACGATGTGGAATTTGCCAGAAAACTAACTATTGAACATGGAATTGCCTCTATCCCACTTTCAGTATTTTATCCTGATTTGGAAGACAACAAAGTACTGAGATTTTGTTTTGCGAAAGAGGACGAATTATTAACTAAAGCCGGAAAAATATTATGCACAATTTAAAAATTGCTGGAATTCAATGCGAATTAATTTGGGAGGATGTGGACAAAAATTTAGCTCATTTTGATAATAAAATTGAGGCTATCAAGGAGGATATCGACTTAATTGTTTTGCCCGAAACATTCAGTACAGGATTTTCGATGAACAGAGAAATTGCAGAAACTATGAATGGGAAAGCAGTTGACTGGATAAAACAAAAAGCACAAGCAAAAAAGTGCTGTATAATGGGCTCAGTTTTTATTGAAGAAAATGGAGAGTGGTATAACCGAATGATTATTGCTAAAAAAGAGGGAGAATTAATTACTTACGACAAACGACATTTATTTTCATTTGGCGAGGAGGACAAACACTTTTCGCCTGGTGAAAAAAGAGTAGTATTTGAACTAAATGGTTGGAATATTTGTCCGCAAATTTGTTACGATTTACGTTTCCCCGTTTGGAGTAGAAATACGGGCGATATTGATTTGTATGTCTATGTTGCAAATTGGCCAGCTGTTAGAGTTTCGGCTTGGGATAAATTACTGTTAGCAAGAGCAATAGAAAATGTGAGTTACGTGATTGGTATAAACCGAATTGGGCACGATGACATGAACAAACATTACAGTGGAAATTCTGCAATTGTTGATTACCAAGGAGACTATATCAAACGGTATTCTAAGGAAAATGAACTCACCTATATTACTGAACTAAGTAAACAAAATTTAGTTGATTTTAGAGCTAAATTTCCTGCTTTGGCAGATGCTGATGAGTTTGAGATTAAGGCTTAAATCAATTCAATATTCTAGCTCATAAATTATTAAGGATTTGTTATTCCAAACTTGATTGGAAATCGAAAATCCAACGAAGTAAACGTAAAGCTTTAGATTCCGGCTCGGAGGCCGGAATGACAAATAAAAACACCCTCCTAGCCTCTCAACAAGGAGGAATATGTACCTGTTAATTATAGTTGAAATGAAACAACTATTTTAATCAATTGTATCAAAACTAAAAATTCATAGTCAACCCAATTCGTTTCCTAACCACTTCCACTTCCAATACTTTCACTTTCACATGTTGGTGAAGCTTCACTTTATCAGCCGGATTAGCAATGTATTCGCCACATATATTAGAAATGTGAACCAATCCATTTTCCTTAATTCCAATATCTACAAAACACCCGAAATTGGTTACGTTGGTAACAATTCCGTTTAGTTCCATTCCTGGTTTCACATCGGCAATTGTTCGCAAATTGTCGTCAAATTCGAGCATTTTTGCTTTTTCTCGTGGATCGTTGGCTGGTTTTTTCAGCTCAGCCACAATGTCTTGCAAAGTAGCCATGCCTGTGACGGAGTTTTGATAAGTTGCTAATGGTATTGAATTTATCAATTCTTCGTTACCAATTAACTCCTTTACTGTTACTTTTAAATCCTTAGCCATTTTTTCCACTACTTTGTAACTCTCCGGATGAACAGCCGAATTATCTAGTGGATTCTTTGCTCTCTGAATTCGCAAAAAAGCAGCGGATTGTTCAAAAGCTTTGTCGCCCATTCGTTTCACTTTTTTAAGTTGAGTTCGCGAAGTAAAATCTCCATTTTCTTTTCTGTAATCTACCACATTTTGAGCCGTGGTTTCGCCCAATCCAGAAACATATTGCAACAAATATTTACTGGCAGTATTCACGTTCACTCCCACTCTATTTACACAACTTATCACCACATCGTCTAACGAATTTTTGAGCAAAGTTTGGTTTACATCGTGCTGATATTGACCCACTCCAACTGATTTCGGATCAATTTTTACTAGCTCGGCCAACGGATCCATCAATCGCCTGCCTATAGAAACTGCTCCACGAACCGTTATATCATATTGTGGAAATTCCTCCCTCGCCACCTTACTTGCACTGTAAATACTAGCTCCATCTTCGCTTACCATAAAAACTTGCAATTTTCTATCAAACTTCAATCGTTTGATAAAGTATTCCGTTTCCCTGCTGGCAGTCCCATTTCCGATGGCAATTACTTCAATTTTGTATCTTTCCACTAGTGACACAACTTTTTTTGAAGCCATTTTGGTGTCTTTTTGTGGAGGATGCGGATAAATATTTTCGTTGTGAATCAACTCTCCGTTCTCATTCAAACACACCAATTTACATCCAGATTTAAAGCCTGGATCAAGTGCCAAAATTCTTTTTTGACCAACAGGAGCAGTGAGTAGCAATTGTTTCAGATTTTCGGAGAACACTGCGATAGCTTGCTCATCAGCCTTTTGCTTTAACGCATTTCGATGTTCAGTTTCTATAGATGGTTTTAATAATCTTTTGTAAGCATCCTTTATTGCCAACTCTACCTGAACGGAAGATTCGTTCCAACCGTGTTTTAGTTTGTCGATCAGTTGATCCAATACATAGTTTTCGTCAGGCTCAATTTTCAATCGAATAAACCCCTCTTTTTCTGCTCGCAACAACGCCAAGGTTCTGTGAGATTTTAGTTTGCAGGTGGGTTCTGAATAACCGAAATAATCCTTGAATTTTTCTCCTTCCAACTCTTTTCCTTTTACCACTTTGGTTTTGGCAACTCCTTGTTTTTCAAAAGCCTTTCTTACCAAATTCCTCACCACAACTCTTTCACTAATCCATTCAGCAATAATATATCGAGCTCCTTCCAACGCTTTTTCGGCAGAATCGATATTCCCATTTACAAATCGAGAAGCTGCTCTGTTTATATCCTCTTCGTTTTGAGCCATGATAATTTTTGCCAAAGGCTCCAATCCATTTTTTCGTGCCTCGCTCGCTTTGGTTTTCCGTTTCTTTTTGAAGGGTAAATAAATATCCTCCAACTCGGTAAGCGAAGTTGATTTTTTAATCAATCTTTTTATTTCATCTGTCAATAACTCTTGTTCCTCAATGGCTTTCAGGATGGTTTGTTTTCTTTTTTCGAGCTCTTTTAATTTATCTAATTCATTCTTAATGTCCAAAATCTGAACCTCATCCAAACCACCCGTTTGCTCTTTTCGGTAACGAGAAATAAAAGGAACGGTTCCTCCCTCTTCTAGCAATTGAATTGTTTTTCTTACCTGATGTATAGGAATATTAAAAGTTTTGGAAAGTTGTTCGATTGGATTCATATTCTAAACCTATTTATTCGCTTTTACCTTCACTTTCATTTGGTCTGCGAAAGCTATGATTTCATTTCTCAAGGAAGGAATAACCATGAAGAAACTTTATACTAAAAATACCTTTTTGGTCACCAAATTTAGCCTAATTTTAAACTATGAAAAAATTAATCGCTCGATTTGTATTTTGGATAACTGGCTGGAAAACGGATTTGGCTCACATGGAAATCGCTCGAAAAAGCGTTATGATAGCTGCTCCGCATACTTCTAATTGGGATTTGGTTTATATGATGGGAGTTCTTTGGTTACATGAATTACCAGTGAAATTTTTCATCAAAGACAGTTACACCAAAGGAATCCATGGTGGTTATTTTAGGTGGTTGGGAGGAATCGGGATCAATAGAAAAGAGTCTGGTAACATGGTGGAAACTGCTGCTCAATTGTTTGAAAAAGAAAAGAACTTAATTATCATTATTCCACCAGAAGGAACCAGAAAAAGAGTGGATAAATGGAAAAAAGGATTTTATTTCATCGCCCAAAAAGCCAATGTTCCTGTTTCGTTTGGTTTTCTTGATTACAAAGAAAAAATTGGAGGAGTGGGTGGTTACATTCATTTAACTGACTCTTTTGAAAACGACATGGAGAAAATTCAAACGTTTTATAAAACCAAGACTGGGAAGTTCCCAGAGTTGTATAAAGAGGAAATTTATTAAGATTCTTCCAAACCAATTCTGTTAAATGGAATTTATCATTATTACTTGGAATAATTTTAAAAAACCTTTATTTTGGTTCTTAATTTTAACAAAAAACCTAAACCATGAAATACTTTTTTTATTCAATTCTAACCTTGTCATTTTTAGTTTCTTGCGGAAACGATACGAACAAGACTGAATCCGAAGACACTACTGAAGAAGTGGCTTCTTCTGAAGTTTCCGAAACAGCAGAAACAGAAAATCACTTTATAGTAGGAGATTGGAAAGCAGATGCAAAAGATGCAGGAGTCGAAATCAAAGTGAGTTTCTCTGATGAAGGAACTTTTAATCAAGATATGGCTGGACAAAGTCAATCTGGTACATGGGAAGTCATTGATGAAAATCAAATAAAAATTGATACCGAAAACCTCAAGAATGGACAAATTTGGAAAATTGTTGAAAAAGGTGATGCCGCTATGAAAATAGTTTGGTCCGTAAAAGATGGATTCTCCAAAAATGAAATTCCATTTAAGAAGATTTAACTTTTCTTCTACTTAATAATTCATGAGCGGCTTCAATTGCCTCTTTGGAAAATTGATTACTCTTAATTATCGCTTCCAACTCCTCGCTTGATTTGGAAGCGTACTTTTTTACAAACCTATTTTCCTCCATGTTTCTGTGTGGTTGTGTCTTGTTTTTTATCTTGGATGGAAAAATTTTGCTCAACTCATTTCGATTCATTCCTATGTAAACAAACAATAAGAGTAGGTAGACCAAATCTAATGAAAACTCGTTTCCACTTTTACCAAAAGTCATAGAGACAGTCATTCCCATGTGATGAGCAATATTCATAACTCCTAAAACCAGCATAATCAAAGTAGAATACAACCCCAACTTTGGGTTAATGAAAGTCAAGACGCTGGATATCAAAAGACAAACTACTCCAATTAGATACTTTTGATTAAAAAAAAGAAAGTTTTCCCAACCAAAAAGAACCGAAAACCATAGAATTATGAGAACAAAATTCTGCAAAAATGAGAATCTTATTTCTTTCTTAGGTTCTTCGTTATCTAGTATTTCATCATGCATAATCAATGTTGTAAGTTAAAAATTGAGCGAATTAGGTGAAAGAATTTTGATGTCAACGAAAGTCAAAAGTTGGAGACAATCAAATAACTATTCAAGCTCCAAATGAGCCGGCAATAAAATCAAACTATAATCGATATCCTTCTAGCTTTGTTTTCCTTCCTACTTTTTGTTGAATCACGTCCTCTTCTGTGTTCCAACCTCTAGCCGGAGAAAACTCTCTTCCATAAAAAATTATTTGTAAATGAAGTTTGTTCCACAATTCTCTCGGAAATAATCGTTTGGCGTCTTTCTCCGTTTGTTCCACATTTTTCCCATTGGTCATACCCCAACGATACATCAATCGATGAATGTGCGTATCTACTGGGAAAGCAGGAACTCCAAAGGCCTGACTCATCACTACAGAGGCAGTCTTATGACCAACTCCTGGCAATTCCTCCAAAGCTTCAAAACTTTCTGGAACCTCTCCGTTATACTTATCAATCAACATCTGTGACAGCACAGAAATAGCTTTTGATTTTCTTGGAGATAATCCACAAGGCTTTATTATTTCTCGGATTTCATCCACAGGTACTTTTGCCATATCGAAAGGATTATTGGCTCTAGAAAATAATGCAGGAGTAATTTTGTTTACTCGTTCATCCGTGCATTGAGCAGAAAGCAAAACCGCAATTAATAGAGTATAAGCATCCGTATGGTCTAAGGGAACAGGAACTTCAGGATAAATCCTTTCAAGTTCATCGATAATAAATTGTACTTTTTCTTGTTTAGTCATAAGGAGTAAATATAAAAAAAGCCCTTGAATTTCTTCAAGGGCTCTTAAAAATATTGGAATAAACTATTAAGCTAAAACTTCTGATACGAGTTTTGCTGCATCTTCTAATTGAACCGCTGAATGAACTTTCAATCCTGAAGCATCAATCAAAGCTTTGGCTTCTTCAGCATTTGTTCCTTGCAGCCTTACAATAATTGGAATTTGAATGTCTCCAATGTTTTTGTATGCATCAATCACACCTTGCGCTACTCTATCACATCTTACAATTCCTCCAAAAATATTAACCAATAGAGCTTTTACATTCGGGTCTTTCATGATGATACGGAAAGCTTTTTCAACTCTCGCAGCATCAGCTGTTCCTCCTACATCCAAGAAGTTTGCAGGATCACCTC
Organism: Flavobacteriales bacterium; assembly: GCA_965657945.1. Lineage (GTDB taxonomy): Bacteria > Bacteroidota > Bacteroidia > Flavobacteriales_D > CAJJDF01 > CAJJDF01. Next base: position 2,805 of record CBFHPW010000022.1, on the reverse strand, counting down.
CAGATAATTTTATTATGTCCATCGTTGCCATGGCAAGTCCAGCGCCATTTACCATACACCCAACATTTCCATCGAGTTTCACATAGTTCAATTCATGCTCCGAAGCTTCTACCTCTGTTGGATCTTCTTCCGTCTTATCTCTCATTTCAGCATAATCTTTATGTCTGAATAGTGCATTTCCATCCAATGATACTTTTGCATCTACTGCAATAATTTTATCGTCTGATGTTTTTAACACTGGATTAATTTCAAACATTTCAGAATCACTTCCTTCATATGCCTTTACCAGTGCAAATACAAATTTTGTCATTTCCTTCATTGCCTTTCCACTCAATCCTAAGTTAAATGCAATTTTTCTTGCCTGAAACCCTTGGATTCCAACTTTAGGATCAATCTCCTCAGTAAAAATCAAATGAGGAGTTTCTTCAGCCACAGTTTCAATATCCATTCCACCTTCTGTAGAATACATTACCATGTTTCTTCCCGTAGCTCTATTCAATAAAACAGACATATAGAATTCACTTGGCTCAGAATCACCAGGATAATAAACATCTTGACCAACCAACACTTTACTCACCAACTTACCTTCTGCAGAAGTTTGTGGAGTAATCAACATCATTCCAAGTATCTCATCAGAAATTCTTTTCACGTCATCTAAACTTTTTGCAAGTTTAACTCCACCTCCTTTTCCTCTTCCACCTGCGTGAATTTGAGCTTTGATAACCCACCAGTCAGTTCCCGTCTCAGCATTTAGTCTTTTTGCAGCCTCAACTGCTTCTTCAGGCGTGTTTGCCACAATTCCTTCTTGGATTGCTACACCGTAACTCTTTAATATTGATTTACCTTGGTATTCGTGTAAGTTCATTCTTAAAATTTTGGTTTTATGTGTTCCAAAGGTAAGATAATTTGAAATTAAAACGAAAGAGAAAATAAGATAATTTAGTATTAATAAATAGGCTTCTCATATTTTGAAGATATGGAGTCATTTTGCTTAATTTAAGTAGATTTTCGGTGAAAAAAAGAGAGAAAAAATTGATTTTTGAACAATTGTTGTACCTTTGAATTTATGTTGTGAATTTTTCACAACTCACAAAACCTATTGAAACAATGAATGCAGTAATTACTGGAATTGCTGGTTACGCACCAGACAAAGTGCTAACTAACAAAGATTTAGAGAAACTTGTTGATACCAACGATGAATGGATAAAATCTCGAACAGGTATAGAAACTAGACATATTTTAGAAAAAGGAAAAGGAACTTCTTTCATGGGTGGAAAAGCTGTTGAGGAGTTACTTTCCAAAACCAACACAAAAGCAGAGGAGATAGATTTAATAATTTGTGCTACCGTAACACCTGACCACGTTTTTCCTTCTACTGCCAATATAATTGGCGACCTAGTTGGAGCAAAAAACGCTTGGAGTTTTGATGTAAATGCAGCTTGTTCTGGTTTCTTGTATGCTTTAACAACCGGAAGTCAATTCATCGAAACTGGGAAATACAAAAAAGTAATTATAGTGGGTGCAGACAAAATGTCGTCTATTGTTGATTACACGGATAGAACTACCTGCGTTATTTTTGGTGATGGAGCTGGCGCAGTTATGCTAGAGCCAACCGAAGATAAAACCATTGGAATAAAAGATTCTATACTTTACTCGGATGGAGCAGGAAAAAAACACCTATACCAAAAATCTGGTGGATCTGTAAGCCCTGCAAGTGAAGAAACTGTAAAAAACAGAGAACATTTTGTATACCAGGAAGGTCAACCTGTATTTAAAGCAGCAGTCACTGCCATGGCCGATGTTTCAGCAGAAATTATGGAAAAGAACAACCTCCAAGCCGATGATGTTTCATGGTTAGTTCCTCACCAAGCCAACTTAAGAATCATTGATGCTACAGCAAGAAGAATGGGCCTTAGTACAGATAAAGTAATGATAAACATCCAAAAGTATGGAAACACAACAGCTGGTACATTACCACTCTGTTTACGGGATTGGGAGTCTCAATTAAAAAAAGGCGATAACATCATTCTGTCCACTTTTGGTGGTGGATTTACCTGGGGAGCTATGTACTTAACTTGGGGATACAACTCTTAAAAAATGAATTAAAACCTATTTCCTTGTAATAGGAAATATTTAAATATATTTGAACCTAAACAAAAACAAACATATGAATCTTAACGAAATTCAAGACTTAATAAAATTCGTAGCCAAACAAAAAGTTACAGAAGTAGAAATTGAAAAAAAAGATTTTAAAATCACAATAAAATCTGAAAAAGAGGAAATTCACGTTGCTCATGTTTCACCAGCTCCAGTTGCCGCTGTGGCTCCAGTTGCCGCTGTGGCTCCAGCGCCAGCTCCTGCTGCCCCAGTAGAGGCCGCTCCGGCAAAAGATGACACTTCGAATTACATCACTGTAAAATCACCAATGATTGGAACATTCTACAGATCGGCAAATCCAGAATCTGATGCCTTCGTGAATGTAGGTGACTCGATCAAACCTGGTGACGTTCTGTGTATCGTAGAAGCAATGAAATTATTTAATGAAATTGAAGCAGAAGTGAGTGGGAAAATTGTAAAAGTATTGGTTGAAGATGCTTCGCCAATTGAATTTGACCAACCGTTATTCTTGGTTGAGCCTTAATCTCTTTTTACTTGAAGGGCGTACTTCATGGTTACTGAAGAACTTTGCGCTTTATACTTTACAATATTCATTCAGGCAGTACTTCAGAGTAAATCTAAATAGATTGAAAGGTAATTCTGCCTAAGATTAAAGACTGAAAAAATGTTTAAGAAAATATTAATTGA
>CBFHPW010000021.1:0-37639 GCA_965657945.1 Flavobacteriales bacterium | reverse complement strand
TCAAGATGTCGTTCACCAACAATTCCATTACTGTGATTGAATCACACCCATCTAATGTTTGAACTGTATCTGAATAGGATCCTGTCATTGTTAATGTTTGAGTTCCAAATGTGATGGAAGCGCCCATGCAAATGGTATCGGCAATGGTGTCTCTCAAGATGTCGTTCACTAATAATTCCATTACTGTGATTGAATCACAACCATCTAATGTTTGAACTGTATCTGAATAGTTGCCTGTCATTGTTAATGTTTGTGTTCCAAAAGTAATGGAAGCTCCCATGCAAATGGTATCGGCAATGGTGTCTCTCAAGATGTCGTTCACCAACAATTCCATTACTGTGATTGAATCACATCCATCTAATGTTTGAACTGTATCTGAATAGTTGCCTGTCATGGTCAATGTTTGAGTTCCAAAAGTAATGGAAGCTCCCATGCAAATGGTATCGGCAATGGTGTCTCTATCAATCGAGTTAACAGTTAAGTTTAATACTCTAATACTATCACATCCCGAATTGTTTGTTAATGTATCCGAAAAAATTCCTGAAACAGAATAAAAAGAAACTCCGTTTGTAGCACTGTCGCCCTCACAGATGGAAATAGTCGTTGTATCTCTGTCTGTAGTACAAGGCTGGCAAACACTTTGGTGGAATCCAATCATTGTATCTACGTCCTGTGCCATAGAAATCCACTCAGAAGTTGTGTACGTTGTATTTCCCTGTTGTATAGAGGAATTTCTTACCAAGGTAACATTTTCTGCAAAGTTTGAAGAAGAACCGATAGTTCCAATCACATCAATCACAACAGAATTATTTTCGAGTTGAAGAACATCATTTCCATTAAAAGAAGTAATGTTTGAGGTAATATCTGAATTTGAGGTAATTCCACCTAAAGAAGAACCAGAATTAGAAATAACATAAACTCCGTAAGCTGGAATTGTTCCACTCAGAATTAAGGTTTGATTAGCGGGTGATGAACCGCTTGAATATAACTTTACTTCATACCCCGTTAAAGAAATAGCAGAGCTCGTTGGATTGTAAATTTCGATGGCTTTGTTACTGCCTCCCCCCTCAATATATTCTGAGAAAAATAAATCATTACAAGCTGAAGGACAATTTATTAACGCTAAGGTTAGTTTAGAAATACTGTCACACTGCCCTACTCTTGATGTTGTATCATAGTAAGTACCAGCTAGCTTAATATAATTTCCATTGAATAACAAACTATCGTTTACGCTACAAATGGTGTCGAATACATCATAAGTAGTGTAAGTTTCTGTCATTAAATTTAAGATAAAAATGGTGTCACAAGTAGAGTTTACAGTATCTCTGTAAATTACTGCTGTTTTTCTATACACTCCTCTAAAAGAAACACTATCTAAGGAACAAATTGTTTCGGCTATTGAGTCGATAAAAAAGCCTGTGCATCCGCTTGTTGCATCTGTAATAGAAAAATCATCAATAAACAATCTTTCCTCTCCAGAATTTACAATTCGAACATATTGTCCAAAACTATCATTCACTACCTTGGTATAATTTAAATAAGGTACACTTGTAATGTTTACTATCGAATCTACTTTTGTCCATGTAGTTCCGTTAACAGAGGTTTCTATGTAAACCTTACTGATAGCTGGACTACCATCCCAATTCCCATACCAGAAGTCTATTGTTCCTATCCCTCCTGTCTTTGCTGGACTTGTTAAAGATGAGCCAGCGTTATTTCTCAATCTTACTGTTCTACCAATTCCTTGGTATAATCTTGATGCCTGATTCTCTGAAAGTCCATTTGTAATACTCCAACCATTGTGAGTATAATTTCCATAACTACCATTAGTAAATCCATCAAAGTTTTCGAACAAAGTAGCCGAAAACAAGGTTGCTGATCCAAGTAGTAAAATAATTGTTAATTTTAAATTCTTCATTTTCATTGTTTTAGATGTTTAATTTCGACAAATGTAATATTCCAGAATTCAAAAACAAGAATTTTCACATTAACTTATTTTAAACAAAAAAAAAGCCCCTTGAATGACAAGGGGCTTTTACAAATTAATTAAGTAAAACTTAATGAATCACAGTCAGTTTTTTGGAAACTGAGAAGAATTGATTTGATATAGAGATTGAATAAACTCCCTGCGGTAGATTGGAGGTTTCAAAATCAATCAAATTATTATCACTAGATAGCTCTTTTGAATAAATTACTTGTCCAATTGAACTAAACAAAGTAACGGTTACGTTTTCTTTCGCGTTTAATTTAGCTATATCCAAGGTAACTACTGAGTTGGCTGGATTAGGATACATGGTAATATCCGCAGCATCAACAACATACTCATCTAAACTTACACTCATTATAGTGGTGCAGATAGTCGTGTCTTTACACCCTGTAGGACTTGTAATTTCACAAGCATAATCACCGTTTCTGACAGGAGTAAAGCTTTGGTTCGTTTCACCTAGAATATATGAATATTCATTTAAACAATCCATCCATTTGTATGTTACCCCAGTATTTGGCGCTGTCAATGTAATTCCTGAAACAGTAACAGGTAATGCAACAACAGAATTAACAGTCAATACCGTTGTAATTGTTTTGATACATCCGAACGCGTTTGTCGTCAAGTCAGTATAGGTTCCACTCACGAAATATGTATTTCCTGTTTCTGGAACTGTGTAACTGCCACAAGCAGAAACTGTTCTTGTTTCAGCCGTGTTAGCTTTTACCGTTAAATTAATAGTTAACAAACTATCACATCCTTTTGAAGTTGGAATCGTGTCATATCTTGTTCCAGATGTTGTCCAGATTTTTCCACTTGGAGAAGTATAACTTCCACAAGAAGTAACAGAAATAGACTTTGACGCATTGTAATTAACAGTTAACAAAGTTGTGATGATACTGTCACATCCAAAAGTAGTAGGAATAGTATCTGTAAACGATCCTGTGTAGTTCATCGTTCTTCCTCCTGGAAGTGTGTATGACTCACAAGCCGTCACTATGTTTGTAAATGTTTTACTGTAGTTTACAACCAAATCAAGTGTAATAATACTATCACAACCTACCGAGTTTGTAATTATGTGAGTCGCAGTTCTGTTTGAGGCAGTGTAAGTATTCCCATCAATCCAAGTCATTGAATCACAAACAACGTAACTATCCGTGTAAGTTGTTGAGTTTTTAACTGTTAAGTTCAACGTAAAAATAGTATCACAAACTCCCGCAACATTACTTTTCAATGTATCTATTGCTGTGTTATTAGATGCTGTGTATGTCATTCCGTCCATCCATATCATTGAATCACAAACAACATAAGTGTCAGTTGCAGAAATATAACATGGTGGAATTACATTCACCGTGTAGTCCTCAAAAGAACCATAAGAACTTGCATAACATGGTCCAGAAGGCCCACTATCGTTATCCGTTCCTCCAATTCTCATAATGTGAGAACCTAACGGTGCTGTGGCGGGAATAGCAAATGTTCCTGAAAGAACAGTTGGATTTGATGAACCGGAAAGACCAAAATAAACCTGTTCCGTAGAATCAAATACTAAGTCATCATTCCAATCGATCCAAATTTTCGTTCCATAACTGTAACCAGTTGAATACTGGATAGAAAATGCTTGGGCAGTAGCACCTTGTATAACATCAGTAGACAATGAATCATAATCACCATAATAGCCTGGCTCAGATCCTGTCGTGTTGTTGATTGTTCCAATTGTAACATTTGTAATACCTGATCCATCAGTTGAAGTTGGAGCTGGAACACAGTACCAAGTGTAGAACGAAATTGGACCAACCCAAGCACTTGAATCTGTTCCTCCACAATAAGACCTTACGTAATAATCGTAATTTGTTTTCGCTGCAAGACCAGTAAACGTTGTAGACAATGTACTAGAAACGACATTGGTTCCAGTCACTAATGGGTCAAAACCAGCAGTGTCGTAACGAACGATGTAACTTGTTGGTGTCCCAAACAATGGCGCTGACCAACTTGCGGTTGCACTCGTACTGGTATTTACTGTCACTGCAGCAGCCGTAGGAGAAAAACAAGCTGGTGACTCGACTACAGAAATATCATCCAACGAAATATCACCCTCATAGGTACCATTACTAACTGCAATGAATCTTAACTTAATAATTCCAGAGTAAGATGATAAATCTACGTATTGCTGGTTCCAACTGGACGCTTGCGTGGCTTGCTGAGCTCCAGTAAGTGTTACTTCATTTGTCCAAGTTGTACCATTAAAAACTTCTACACTTAACGAACCAATTTGGTTTCCAAACATGTGGTAATAGAATTCTAAAAATGGCGTGGTCAAACTTGATAGATCAACTGAAGGAGAATTTAAAATTGCTGTATCACCAACACCTGCTCCAGAAGCTTCAGTGTAGAAGAACTTAGAACCAGAATTAGCTGAAAGTGCACCAGTTGCAGAGGAAGGTGTTCCCCCTGAAGAAATGTTCCAATCAAACACAGACCCCGTATTTGTTGAAGTCCAACAGTTTGCGATGGCTGACCCAGTTGTTGTAGTTGGATGCCCTTCTACTCCATCTGACCAAGGTCCAACATTGGTATCGTTACACAAGGTAGTAAATGTGTAAGGTCCAGCCCAAGGACTTGAATCAGAGGCTGTACAAAGAGAAGTAACATAATATTGATAGGTTGTAAATGGAGTAAGACCTGTTAATGGAACTGTATCATTCGTAACAATTATAGATGTTCCACTTCCTAAGGTAAATCCAGCAGCACCATATTCAATTCTAGAGCTAGCTGATCCAGCGCTGTTTGTCCAGTTGATGTTTGCTGAAGTTGCTGATATATTGAAAGCATTTAAAGCCACAGCATCAGGACAATTTGGAATTGCCTCCACTATTACATTGTCAACAAAAAAGTCAGGTCCCCAATCAGAAACCCCAACGAATCTTACTTGAATCGTTTTATTCGTGTAGGTGGCAGAATCCAACATAATTGTTTCTGTTACAAAAGATCCAGGTGAGGTATTTGTGGCTCCATCATTAGACGAAGGATTAGTCATACCCCAAACAGTATTCCATGCACCACCAACCTCTCTTACTTGAACAGCAACAGAATCTGTGTATGAAGAAGAAAAATTTCTCGACCAGTCAAATTTTAATCTTGCATTCGCATTTACAATTATTGGCTCTGTCATCATGTGGAGTGTACCTGAAGAGATACTCCAAAAATTCGCTCTTGCTATTCCACCTGTATATTGAATCCAATTATTTGAACCACCCGTCAAATCCCAACAAGATGGAGGCCAGGTTGTAAAATCTTGTATGTAAGGTATGGTTGCAGAATTACATAAGGTTGTGAAAGAAATTGGGCCGTTATAACCACTTGAATCACTAGAACCACAATAGGCCTGTACATAAAAGTCGTAGGTTGTATTTCCAGTCAAACTGGATAAAGCAGTTGATAAAGAGGATGTGGTATCACTTGTACCTGTACCTAATGTGAAACCTGTTGGTCCATATTCAAATTTAAAATTTGTTGAAGAAGGATGTGTCCATGAAATGTTAGCGCTTGAAGAAGTAAGGCTAGATACGGCTATTCCAAGGGGTAAATTACATGACGGTGCTGCTGAAAAGGCTATACTTAAATTTGGTACAGCAGTTCTTTGATAGGTTGCTGTTGGCGGGCTATTAGGATCAGGGTTTGTAAAGTCATTTCTGTAGATTAGACTTCTATTTAATGTAGTCGCTCTTCCGTAAAAATCATCTGAAGAAGAACCATATCCAGATTGATTCTCATCAACTGCAATTACAATATTATCAACTCCATTCCAAACAAAAGGTGAGGATAATGCAATTTTTACTAAATTATTTGAACCAGAAACAATTGTTACAGTAGCGGTGCCAGAAAAAACCTGATTTAGGCTCGCAAACGGTTCCCAATCAGTTGAAGAAGAAAATGATGATTTCAGTGTATGACCAACATAAACTGTCCATGCATCAGAACTATTCAGATTTGAACTAGTATATTCAAAGGTTAAAGTATCTAAAGATCTAGCACCCGTTATACCCGCTGAAATCAATTCAGAAGCAGGAAAAATACTTTGTGAATAGGAATATCCATAATACGGCTCAATTGGTAAAGTTTGATTCGTCAATGTTCCCGGTGTACCTATTACAACATTTCCTTGTTGAGGGGTATGTGTAATCGACATGTTAGGTACATAATTTCTTTGATAAGTAGCAGAAGGCGGGGAGGCTGGATCAGGGTTTGTAAAATCATTTCTGTATACTAAGCTTCTTGTACCAGTTGTTGATCTGCAATAAAAATCATCTGAACTAGACCCGTAGCTCGAGGCATTTTCGTCAAAAGCAATAACAATGTTACTAATCCCATCCCACATAAAAGGGGTAGAGAAGGTTACAACAACTGTATTTGTTGTTCCAGTTGTTACTGAGACAGTTCCAGAGAAAACAGTTGTTAATGAAGCAACAGATTCCCAATCAGAACTTGAGGAAAAACCAGTTTTAGAAGTATGCCCCATGTAAACAGTCCAATCATCAGAATTTGTTAATGTTGTATTAGTATAATCCAGTGTAATTGCACTTATTTCATTCACACCTAATATACCTGACGCATTTAACTCTGAAGCGGTCAAAATAGATTGAGAATAAGTATAACCATAATAGGGCTCTACTGGAAGGGCTTGATTGGTAGTGGTACCGGGGGTACCCAAAACGGTTGTACTCTGAGAATACATTAAATTCCCCAGGAAAGCGAGGAGAATAAGTAAAAAATAATTTTTCTTCATTTGTGTTTATTTGGTTAACAATTTTACAGCGTTTTACTTAAGATAAAAGCAAAACGATCCGTTAAATTAGAAAAAACTTTACGTTAACAAAATTTATGCACGTCCAAACTTTTTAACAAAAACACACGAATTGTTAATAAGTATAACAAAGCAAACATGGTTATTTTAGCAAAACCATAGACGGGATAAGACCTGAAGCTATATTCGTTGATGTATTTCCACTAAAATCAAAAATGTTAATATCTCCTGATTGATTGTAGTTTTTTGCGTTAGTTGCAAATATCTTTCCTCGAATGACATCCAAACCATAAAAATTTTCTCTGTTCCTACTATAAAAAATCTCCGGAATTTGCTCTGTTCCATTCGTTTGAATTGAGTAAATAGAATGATCGATAAAATACAGCCTATTATTGAGAGAGCTATACCTTAACTTATTTGGAATCCGAGACGAAGAGAACTGATACTGAAATAGAATATTCTTGCTGTCTAAGTCAAATTGAGTTAAAGCTGGAACTTCTAATCCAGCCAACCCAGAAGTAAGGACCCACAGCTTGCCATTCCCATCCAGACAATAGCTATTTGGATTTATTCCCGTTTTCATACTGTCTGTTTTTATTTCTAACTCTGGGTCGATGATATACATGTGGTTTGAATCTGAATTGGACAAATAATTTCCTCTATCCATTACAATCAACTTCGAATTGACGATTTCCAATTCTTCCGTCCATCCTTGGGTTGTTATTTCATTCACAATTTGACGTGAATCCAAGTTCACCACATAAATCCCTCCTTGTTTTAAATCACTCACAAATGCTTTGTTTCCATAAAACTCCAAGTAGCGTGGGCTATTAAAACCTTTTATCTCATGCAGTAAACTGAAGTTCGTATCTGTGACTACAATTTTCCCCGAATTATTGACCACAAAATAATACTTGTCCTGATATCGCTTGGCCGATTGAAGCACATCTCCTATCCCTACTCCGTTTACCAATCGAAATTGATTATTGGCAATTTTGCCAGTTTCGGAGTTTAGTATCGAAACAGAAGCATTTCCAAACCCAAAATTCCCTTCATTTAAAACGAGCAAATCGCCTTTCCCTTCATTTTCTGGAAATAAAATTTGAGGACCTATTTCTTTTTTGCAGCTCCAAGCGATAATTAATGTTGCTAGATAAATAGGTATATTTTTCATAGAGCTAAAGTTAAAAAGATTGAATAATTTCTTCCAGGAATTGGCCTGTTGGCAACAACTTGATATGGCTCATCAAACACATTGATTACCCTTCCTCCTATTTGGTAAGAAACTTTTTTTAGTTTATTGGCATAATTCACACTTATATTTGCAGGAAAATAATGAGGAAGGTAAGTAGAATTGGATTCATCAATAAACACTCTGCCGTTATAAATTTGAGTGTAAACCACCGAAAAATTACTTTTTTTGATCGAAATACTAGAATTTGCCTTGTGAGTTGGGATGTAGATTGGAGTTTTTCCATTCACCTCCTCATTTTGATCGACAGAACTATTGTTTCTGGAATGCGTGTAAGTGTAAAAAAATGACAAATTAATACTTGATGTTTTGGAGGAAAGTTGAAACTTCATGCTTGCCTCCACTCCCTTATTCTGTATTTGCTTTATATTTTTTGGCGACCAATATCCCAAGTTGGTTGGCACCCATTGTATCCAATTATCAGTTTGGTTGTAAAACCCAATAATGCTTGTTTTCCAAACTGATTTTCGTATTCTCTTCTTATCCTCTTTGGATTTGATCCACTCGTAATCGAACCCCAGTTCACTTCCCCAGCCTTTTTCTGGAGAAAGGTTTGTGTTCCCTCCTTGCGCCCAATACAAATCATTTAAAGTAGGCACTCGATAATTACTTGCAATATTTCCTCTGAATCTTATGCCCTTCTCAAAAGGCTTGTATACCAACCCTCCACCAAAAACAATTGGAGAAAAAACGTCATCTACAATTTCTTGCCTTCCAAATACCTCGTAGTCTATTTTTTTTAACTCTTCAGAAATTTTCAGGTACACACCTGCCTCGTTTCTTCTTTCTTTTTCGCTAAATCCCGAGGAATTTACAACCGACAAGGAGTTTTGAATAGATGTTTCTACATCAAAAGAATTTAACCACATAAATTTAGTCCTAAATTGTGCTTGGTAAGTATCTAAGTTGACTTCAGAAAAAATGGACGAAACTGAGTCTGCGTAATTCAATTTTTCTTTGAAATAAGAAATTCTTAAGTCGGTGGTTATTTTGTTTTGAAACGATTTCCAAGAGACAAATGACCGTATAGATTTGTCTAACTGTTTTTCTTGGTTCGATACTGCCCCAATTATTGGTGGAATTTCTCTCGAGCTATTAAAATAGAAAATTGTCCCTTGTAACAAATTTTTCTTGTTCAGTTTTGCTCCAATTTCATATTGTCCTCCAAACTGAAAGAGTGCATTATTCTCTTGATTCACTTCAGGTTTTGATTGTTGACTTATGTCTTGGTAAAAAAAATCGTTCTCACCTTTTCGTGTTAAGAGTTTTAGTTTATGAAACACTTTATCACCTCCAAAAGAGAGTCCTAAATTAGAAGTTGAAGAAGAGAAACTTCCAAACTGACTGCCGTATTTGATAGAAAAACCTTTTTTCCAAATCAACTTATTTGCTAAATCAATACTACCTCCTATTCCTCCACTTCCGTTTACCGAACTCGCTCCAGAAAAATTGAGGGTAGCAGAATTAAAAAAAAAGGAAGGTATTAAGGATAAATCTGTTTGTCCCAAGGTGGGTGAATTCATTTTAAATCCATTCCAAAACACTTGAGTTTGAGAAGCCCCATTTCCACGAATAGAAAGGGTAGCTAACTGCCCTTGGCCATAATTTTTTAGATAGGCTGGCGACTGCTCTACTAATACATCCAAAGACCGAAATCCAGAAGAATCAAAGGGTAATTCTAGGCTAGAAAATGATTCTAATTTGGTTAGACTTTCTTCCACTACAAAGGTGTCTAACGTATCCAATTGCTGGGATTGGGCATCGAAAGCTAAAATCAAAAAAAGAAACCCACTACTTTTTAACCATTTTCTTGACATAGACTTGGTTTTGAGTAGTGATTCGAACGACATAAACTCCGGAATGAAGTAGAGAAACGTCTAATTGTTTGTTTGGGCTAAATCTGTTAATCTTTCCCTCTATTGAAATCAATTCTATGGAATGAATATCAACCAAAGCCTCGATACTTAATTGGTGAGAAAAAGGGTTTGGGTACAAAACAAATGGCTCAATCTCAACCTGTGAAATTGCATTAATTCCATTTACGTGAATAAGACCAATGGCGTCCAAATCAAACCCTGAGGAAGGAAATGGTGTGGGCCAAGGGTCGTTTAACACATTGCCATGATTATCCTTTGATGCAAATGGTTCGTTGATATTTCCAACTACATCGATTATTCGAATGTGAGTGACAGCGTACTTGTTCAATACATTTGTATCGGGTAAGTCTTCCAAATCAAATGGAGTTCCATAATTCACCTGATACTTACCCGCCAGATTATGCACTTCCGTGGGATCGATGGTTCCAAAACTACCAATTTGACTTGTAACTTGAGTTTGGCTGGTAGATGGGAATCGAAAAAAATCTATTCCATTGGAGCTTACCTCTACAAAAGCTAATTCTAAAAAGGAAGAAGAGAATCCATTTTCGAACACTGCGAAATCCATCCCGGGACCGTTGAAAATTGCCTGACTTAGCGCAATGAAAGCTTCACCGCCATCTCCCAAGCTAACCGACATTCCATCAGCTTTCCCAGCTACATCCGTAGAGTCTCCGGAGGTTGCTTTTCCTAAGGTAGAATCATTTATTTGTTGGTATCCTCTGCGAATAATGCAATCCGAAACCCAAGCCACAAAGCTTGTGCTATCTTTGTGCATGGCAGTAGTTCCTGCTCTTCCCACTCCTGGGGCAAAAGTTCCTTGACCCAAGGAATATTGGCCCAAAAACACAAAAAAAACTAGGTAAAAAAATTGCTTCATTTAATGTTTTATTATTTTACGAGTAACGACAGTATCTCCTTTCGAAACAGATAAAAAGTAAACTCCATTTTTCTCGTTGGATAAATCCAATTCAACTGAATTAAGTTCTGAAAATTCTCCATTCATCACTTCTCTTCCAGCAATGTCTGTTACTCTATAAAAACCACTTACTTTATTTGATTCAAAACTTATTTTAACTGAGTTTTGAGTGGGGTTGGGATACACAGAAATTGAAAATTCTTGAACTTCAGACAAGGAAGTAACTCCTTCATAAATTAAACTATCTAAACAAAAATAACCTGGGGTATTCATCCCAAAAGCACCATTATCCGAGGAAGTTAGTTTAAAACTTAAACTCATATTTTCGTTTAATGGAGTTAAATCAACATAAGTCCAGTCTTTAATAATGTAATCAGTTGAATCTGGCCCCCTATAATCTGCCAAATAAAACTCCAGAGAATCAGTACTTCCGTAGATAGTTAACTTGAGCCAATCTCTGCCTGAGGTGCCATCTAAACTCCCTGAAACATCTGTACTATCGCCAAATTTTTTTGCAAAAGAATCACCATTTTTCATACTTAAATAAGCATAGGTTGTATTAGTTATATATACACCTTTAAACAAAGAAATACCCGAAGATGGTGTTGTCAATGAAAATAATGAAGGAAAATCGGTTCCATTAAAATATCCAACGCCATAAGTATCAGAACTTCCAACTCCCTTGCCCGAAATACAACTATATTGATTGGCATAACTTGCAGTGGTGGTGTCTCGCATGGTGGAGTAAGCAAACTTTTTCCAAGATCCACCCCAGGCTGTATCGTATTGATTTTGAAATCTCACCATTCCGGAATTAAAGCCACCAGAAAGATTACTACCATTCCAAAAGGTGTCTAGAGGTAAAGCCAAATCTTCAAAATCAGCGGTATTAGTTTGAGAAAATGCAGAGAAAGAGAGAACTCCCGCAAAGATCAATAGATAGTTTTTAGTCATTTTATGTATTCATTAGTTAGCAATTAATTCTAAATAACAAATACCATTTTTGCGAATAGCAGATGAAAATACCCTCTTGATACGTAGAGGAACAGTTTCACTTGTTTTTATCCCGAAAACAGTACTTATAATGTGCTTGGCAGGTCTCCTGACTTACTCCATTACTTGTTTTCCTTCCCATCCATAAACGAACAGTGGATTCATCAACAAGCTATTTCGAAGCTTACAGTTGCGGGAACAGCCTAGGTTTCTCACCTAATTCCCTTTTAATTGAATGACTTTTAAAAAGATCATTCAAACCAAATACAGCGCAAATATAGAACAAAAAGAATCGAAGAAAGCAAGAATAAGTTGAGAATTCCTATTTAGACGAACTTTTTTTATCCTATTTTTGTTACTCATCACCTATTTATGAAAAAGCTCATTTATTTTCTCTTTATAATAAGCGTATTAGCGAGTTGTTACCCGTCATCTCCTGCTGCGAATTCCACAAAAACAACTAATTTGGACACACCTACTTTTGAGGAAACCTTTGGGTCCACTCCTATTCAGAATAAAATTTATGCAGCTGATATCAAATCAATTTGGGCGGCAAAAACTGGATGGAAAATGAGTAATCCAGCTATTGATTTGGCCTCAAGAGAATCAATCAATTTTTCTTTCGACAAATTGGGTTCTGATTTAGGCGACTATTACTATACGATTATTCATTGCGATGCCCAATGGAAAAAGTCAGATTTAATTCAATCACAATACATGAATGGATTTTTTCAGGACTTTATTTCAGATTTCAAATTCTCTTTCAATACCTACGAAAACTTTGTTCACTATGAAATTTCTATTCCCAATAAAAATATGGGAATCAAACTCACCGGCAATTATATTTTTAAGGTATTTCGCGACAATGACCCAGAGCAAATGGTACTTACCAAAAGGTTTATGGTGTACGAAAATAAAATAATTACTCGCGCCCAAGTGAATAGACCGAGCAACGTACAAGAACGAAACTACAAACAAGAGGTAGATTTTGAACTGGATTTACAAGACTTAATGGTTCCAGATATTAATAGGGATATCAAAGTAGTGGTTCAGCAAAACAACCGATGGGACAACGCAATATTTGGACTAAAGCCATTATTTGTTAGAGGAAAACAATTAATTTACGATTACAACAACAACGAAAATGTATTTGATGGTGGAAACGAATATCGTTTTTTGGACACAAGAAACATGAGATTTAGAGGGCAAAAAGTGCAACAAATAATTTTAGAAAACAGAGAAACAAATGTGTATTTATTTCCTGAAGAAAAACGAAGATTTGCCAACTACTTGTTTTACGAAGACATTGACGGAAAATTCTACATTCGAAATCAATTTGGAATAAACCAAGGTACCGAAGCAGATTATATTTACACCCATTTTGCATTAAACTATCCGAACGAAATTACCGAAGGAGATTTATACGTGTTTGGAGGAATGAGCGACAATGAATTTAGGGAAGAATTTAAAATGACTTACAACCCAATTGCAAGGCAGTATGAAACCAAAGTATTACTGAAACAAGGTTATTACGACTACTTTTACATGCTTAAGCGACCGCATGATGCCAAAGGAGATGTTACGTTTATTGAAGGTGATCATTTTGAAACAGAAAACATGTATTCGATCACCACATATTTTAGCGATCCGTTGTGTAATTGTGACAAAATAATTGGACACCAAACCTACAAAAGCAATACCGCTCAATAACCAAATTCATGGAAATAAGAATTGTAAATCATTACAGCAAAGACTATTGGAAATGCGTAAAACTGCGAGACAAGATTTTACGTGAACCTATAAACCTAATGTTTTCGGAAGAAGAACTTTTTCTTGAACACGACCAAACGCACGTGGGAGTATTCGAAGGAGAGAAAGCAATAGGCAGTTTCTCTCTTTTGAAACAAAACGAATCGGAAGTTAAAATGCGTCAAGTATGCGTAGATTCTCAAAGTCAGCAGCAGGGAGTTGGGAACAAAATGATGAGCTTTTGCGAAAATTGGGCAAAAGAAAACGGATACAAAACCATTAGTTGCCATGCGCGCGAATCGGCAGTGAATTACTACGAGAAACATGGCTACAGGCAAGAAGGCAAACTTTTTAGAGAAGTTAGCTTACCACATCTGAAAATGAAAAAATCACTAGACTAAGGGTTTCGGTTAAAATTTTAACCATTGAGTTTTACATTGGTTACTTAAAACTGTACCTTTGTGCCATTCATAAAACAAAATAGAAAACAACTTATGACAGAAACAATGAACTTAAACTTTTTGGCGGAATTAGGGCTAAAAGAACTAAACGATGGAACTTCTACTGGATTAAATAATTTCTCGAATGGAGAGTTAATCGAGTCTTACTCACCGGTGGACGGAAAATTGATTGGGAAAGTAAAAGCAACAACCAAGGCAGATTATGACAAAGTAATTTCGGAAGCGACTAAAGCATTCAAAGAATGGAGACATGTTCCTGCCCCAAAAAGAGGGGAAATTGTTCGTCAATTTGGAGAGAAATTAAGAAAATACAAAGAGCCATTAGGAAAATTAGTTTCTTACGAAATGGGAAAATCTCTGCAAGAAGGATACGGAGAAGTACAAGAAATGATTGATATCTGTGATTTTGCAGTAGGATTATCCAGGCAATTGAACGGAGCTACGTTGCATTCGGAAAGACCTTTGCATAGAATGTACGACCAATACCATCCACTTGGAGTTGTAGGAATTATTTCCGCTTTTAACTTCCCGGTTGCCGTATGGGCTTGGAATACTGCTTTGGCATGGATTTGCGGAGATGTATGTATCTGGAAACCATCCGAAAAAGCACCATTGTGTGGAGTTGCTTGCCAAAACATTATGGCTGAAGTATTGAAAGAAAATGATTTGCCAGAAGGAATTTGCGGATTGATAAATGGAGATTATAAAGTGGGAGAAATGATGACCAATGATACGAAAATCCCTTTAATCTCGGCTACTGGAAGTACAAGAATGGGAAGAATTGTAGGGGCTACTGTTGCCCAACGATTTGGAAAATCATTGCTTGAATTAGGTGGAAACAATGCGATTATCATTACGCCAAGTGCAGATTTGGAAATGACGATTGTGGGGGCTTTATTTGGAGCTGTAGGAACTGCAGGTCAAAGATGTACATCAACAAGAAGATTGATAATACATGAAGATGTATATGACACGGTAAAAGAAAAATTAGCCTCAGCTTACGGTCAGGTGAAAATTGGAAACCCATTGGATGAGAAAAATCACATGGGACCAGTAATTGATCATGACTCGGTAAACACCTATTTGGCTGCGATAGAAAAAGCAAAAGCCGAAGGCGGAAAAGTTGTAGTTGAAGGCGGAGTTTTAGAAGGAGAAGGATACGAAAGTGGCTGCTACGTAAAGCCATGTATTATTGAAGGAAATAACGACATGGAAATTGTACAATCCGAAACATTTGCTCCAATCTTGTATTTATTAAAATATTCCGGAGGATTAGAAAATGCGATTGAGCAACAAAATGGTGTTGCCCAAGGATTGTCTTCTGCGATTATGACCAACAGCATGAGAGAAAGCGAAATGTTCTTGTCTTACCAAGGAAGTGACTGTGGAATTGCCAACGTAAATATTGGAACTTCTGGTGCCGAAATAGGTGGTGCATTTGGAGGTGAAAAAGAAACAGGTGGCGGAAGAGAATCAGGATCTGATGCTTGGAAGATTTACATGAGAAGACAAACTAATACGATCAATTATTCTACTGAATTGCCTTTAGCACAAGGAATTAAGTTTGAATTTTAAGAAATAAATTCACAACCAAAATCCTCAATCTTTATCGATTGAGGATTTTTTTTGCCTAAATTGAAAATAATAGAAACAAATCCGTATTTCTTGTTTAACTTTGTTCAAAATTAATTAAACAATGAAAGCAGTTTTCATCTCTTTTCTTTTTGTAATCAGTCTATCATTTGGTTTGTTTTCGCAAACCACAGGAGTCATAAAAGGAACAATTACCAACAAAAATACCCAAGCGCTTATTCCCTTTGCTAATATTTTGGTAGAAGGAACAGATTTTGGAACTTCCTCCGATTTTGATGGAAACTACAGACTCGAAATCCCAACGGGAACTTACAACCTCAAAGTAACGGTCGTGGGATTCCAAACTGATCAGAAGTTCAATATCGAACTGAATTCTGGGAATGCGCAAATTATCAATTTTGAACTAACAGAAGGAACTGAGTTAACGGAATTTGAAGTTACCTACGACAAAGAAAAAGAAGTAGCTACCACAGATATGATTACTCCATTATCCGTTCAGCAATTGACAACTCAAGAAATCAGATCCAATCCAGGAGGGAATTTTGATGTATCGAAAGTAGTACAAACCTTACCTGGTGTAGGAGGTTCTGCAGGTGGTGGCGGCCGAAACGACATTACCATAAGAGGGGGGGCACCCAATGAAAATGTCTATTATTTGGATGGAATCGAAATCCCTGTAATTAATCATTTTCAAACACAAGGTTCATCGGGCGGTGCACAAGGAATTCTTAATGTATCTTTTATAGAAGAACTAAAACTTACTTCTTCTGCTTTTGATGCAAGATATGACAATGCGCTGGCCTCTACTTTTGTAATCAAACAACGAGATGGAAACAACGAAAAATTATCGGGCAATGTACGAACCAGTTTAACAGAGAGCTCTTTTACTCTCGAAGGACCGATGAGCAAAGATAAAAAAACAGTTTTCTTAGCCTCGGCCAGAACCAGTTATCTCGATCTTTTGTTCACTCTTATCGACCTACCTATTCGTCCAAATTTCTCGGATTTTCAATACAAAGTAACGCGAAAAATAGACAACAAAACTACTTTCACTGCTTTGGGTGTGGGAGCAATAGACCGATTTAGATTTGCCGAAACAAAAGACGAAACTCCCGAAAGCACTTACCTGAGAGGTTCCCTCCCATTTATCAACCAGTGGAATTACACGACTGGTTTTGCTTTTAAACGTTTGGTGAATGATGGGTATTACAACTTGACCTTGAGCAGAAATATGTTCGACAATCAACTGGATCAATTTGAAGATGCACAAAACGACAAGGAGGAATTTCGAAATCTCGGACTCCAGTCCCAAGAAATAGAAAATAAGTTCCGTTTTGATATGAACAAATTTCAAAAAGGATTTAAATACTCTTACGGAATAATGGGGCAATATGTGAAATACAATACGAGCATTTACAATCGATTAGCCAGGGAAGTGAGAGATTCTTCGGGAGCGATTATTTCGCCTGAGGTGAGTTTAAACTTTGGCAGCGCAATTGATTTTTTCAAATATGGAGCTTTTGGAACCGTTTCAAGAAATTTCTTTCAAGATAAACTATTGATTTCTGCGGGAATAAGAACGGACATGAATTCTTTTACTGACAACGGAAACAATCCATTAAATACGCTTTCTCCTCGGTTAAGCTTTTCCTACAAACTGACCAAGAAAATAGATTTAACTGCTTCAATAGGAAGTTATTACAAAATCCCAACCTACACCTCACTCGGGTTTCAAGGAAGTGACGGGAACTACGTTAACCGCTCGATGGAATACATTCAATCCAACCATTACGTATTGGGAGGACAATTCATTCCTAACAATGGGTTGAGAATTACGGTAGAAGGTTTTTACAAGGAGTACAACAATTATCCAGTATCCATAGCCAACGGAAGCTCTTTGGCCAACCAGGGAACTCAATTTGGATCCATAGGAAGCGAAGCGATTTCGAGTACAGGAACAGGAAGAACCTACGGAGCCGAATTATTCGTACAACAAAAATTAGTAAAAAACATCTTTTACGTGTTGAGTTACACCTACGTACGAAGTTTGTATTCCGGTTTGGATGGAGAATTAATCGCCTCAGCTTGGGACAACCAACATTTAGTTTCTGGAACACTCGGGTATAATTTTAAAAACAACTGGAAACTGGGAGCAAAATACCGGTTTGCGGGGGGAGTTCCTTACACTCCTTTTGACGTGATTGCGTCAAGGCAAAATTTCCCAACTTTAGGACAAGGAACTTTAGATTTCAACAACCTCAATTCGCTCAGATTGGATAATTTTAGCCAATTGGATTTGAGAATCGACAAAATTGTCAATTTCAAAAAAGTAAGTGTAGATTTCTACATCGATATTCAAAACTTATTGCTAACAGAGCAAGAGACTCCACCCTATTATTCTTTCAAAAGAAATGCTGACAATACAGGATTTGAAACTACAGATGGACAAGCCTTAAAACAAGATGGAAGCAATGGAATACCTTTACTGATTGAGAACAGATCTGCCACGGTAACACCTACGTTAGGTATTATTTTTGAGTTTTAATTATATTGGAATAAATTTTAATTCCCATTAGAATTTTAGGAAGGGATTTTTTTGTAAATTTTGTGAATGAAAGCAATTGGAATAGAAATCGATAAGAAAAAAATAATTGTAGTAGCCATTGACTCAAGTCCAAATATTACTCAATTAAAACCTGAGACGAAGTATTTTGAACTAAAAGACGATAGAGACGATCAAGAACTGGCAGACCTTATGAAAAACTTACACGCTTATTTTGAGGAAATAAATGCCGATAAAATAGGAGTTGTAACGCGACAAACAAAAGGAAGGTTTGCTGCCTCACCTTATTCATTTAAGCTGGAAGGATTGGTTCAACTTTATCCAAACACATCGATTGAGTTTGTGACTCCCCAAGCTCTTACCTCCTACTTCAAAAAGAATAAAATGCCGCTTTCTCCAGCCTTTTCTTACCAAGAAAAAGCCACGAAACTAGCTTGCTACTTGGGTAAACAATAATTTCAATTTAATTTTGGATTGATTCAAAAATGGAAAAAAAGAAATGACAACTTTTAGCCTCTTCCTGCACAATAATGATAATGAAATAACGGCTATTGCCTGACCAATTTCTTTACCAAAATCGACTTATTTTCAGAATACACGCGAATAAAATAAATTCCAATTGCCAAGTTTTGCGTACTAATTGTAATTCTGTTTTCTCCTTTTTTGGCTTGATCTTCATAGAGAACTCTCACAATTTTCCCATTAGCATCGGTTAAATCTACTGTTATAGGTTGTGTTTCATCCATAGTAAAATGAAATTGTGATTCAAATACGGAAGGATTTGGAAACAATGTGTTTTCAACGAAAGTTTGTGGTACGATAGTATCATAACAATCGCCAGGCAAAATCACTTCAGAAACCCAGGTTTTATTATCTTGTCCTTGTCCAAAATATCCCGACATCCAAACCTTACAGTCTTCATTGTATTTTCTTTGGATTCCAAAATAATCTCCCCATCTCATCAAAAAATCTCTGAACGTTCTCACATTCGACTCTCCTTCCTTCACTATCTTTGTTTCTGTGTAATTATTTCCATCGAAATAAGTAGCGGACATACCTGCATTGGTTGCAACTCCTGTATGATTAAATCCAATAATAGATTTGTTCTCCCCAGGAATTAATCCACCATACACGATATTAGGATATCCATAATCCATGTTTGAATTGCCTATTGTTCTTGTTTTTATAGAAGGTGAACCGTCCAAATCAGAAATTACTCCATGGTAAATCACACAATTTCCTGTATTGGTATCCAACCCATGATGAACGTACTGAATTTGGTTATTTTCTAATATTCCACCTAAAACCCTTGAGTCATTGGTGGCAAAAAATCTTCCCTGTGATTGTCTGGCGTTGGGAGCCAAAAAATAATTTTTATCAGCATGAATAAGTTTTACATCAATGTTGGCTGAGCCGCTGGCAATAGTATTATCTATATGAATGAGGTAAACAGAATCACTCATTGTGGCAAAATTTCTATTCGATAGGAAATACTGGTCTTTACTTTTCAAATCGTAACCTCCACGAACGGGATGCATATTTCGTAGGTTTATTCCTCCTTCTTGAATTCCAGACCACAAGTTCAATGTTAAACTTGTATCGCCAGCATAACCAGAATATTTATCTATTTGCCAAATCACTGTTTGTTTGAAGGAGGTTTGCCAACTTCCTCCTGGATTCAACAAATTAATAGTAATAAACGCTTCATCTTTCGTCATTGAAATAGCAGGATAATCACTCCAAGAAGTGTCATTCAATGGATTTCCTGGTAAAGAGTACACATTCCAATTTCCCATTGGATCGTTGGTTTCAGAAAAACAAACTACTATAAAACTGTTTGTTTCAGTTCGACCCGCTAAATAAATAAGCATAAATTTATCATTTTCAGGGTCGTAAATCATTTTCGGGTCAAAATTATCGAAATTCATTCCTATTTGAGCCGAAAATTGATTGAGTCTAATTTCTCCAAGAGTGGTGTCATTTTCGGTATCTCTTACAAAAATGGCTGAGTTGAAAGCAGAAATCACAACTCCATCATTTGAAATTGCCATAGAATTATCACTTGGATTTCCTGCAGAACCAATGTTCGATAAAAATGATTTTCCAACTGCCAACGTATCACCTGAAGTTAAACCTGTAGACGAAGATCTTGAGGCAGAACGAGGATATTTTTTTTCTATCTCGGCCTTTTTCCTTAATAACATACTTTTTGTAGATTTTCCATCGGGTGAGGGTGCTTCCAAATTCTGAATCTTCACACTAACTTCTTCTGTCATTGCTTGGGTTGCATTAACAGTTCCTCGTTTTTGAAGTTGAAAAGAGGTAGTAGTTTGGGAATAGGTAAGCAGCGACATGGCCGAGAACCCAATAAGAAGAGGTAGATTTTTCATGGTCAAAAATTAAACCTCAATTTACTCAAATTAGAGAGAAATCTCAATCTTTTCTCCCAAAAACTTAGGAGTTGTTTTCAACACATAGACGTCAAGAACTGCTTTGCACTTGGCCAAATACTCCCTCAATCGCATACGTGGGCTGTACCAGGGAGTTTTTGCATTCATTGCAATGGCATCAATTCCATTTTTCCTAGCAAGGAATATAGCGCGTTCATTATGAAACTCTTGAGATATAACCGTTACCTTCGTTTGGCCAAAAACTTCCTTCACCCTAATCATAGAATCAAAAGTTCTGAAGCCAGCGTAATCCATTGTTATATCCAAAGAATCCACCCCTAATTCTATCAAATAATCTTTCATTTGTTGGGGTTCGTTATAGCCCTTTACGTGATTATCTCCACTTACTATAAGGTGATTCAGTTTTCCTGAACGATAAAGGTCGTAGGCTGTTTCCATTCTGTATTGAAAGTATGGATTCACACCACCCTTATAAGCATATTTCGAGGTTCCAAGAACAAGCCCCACCTCATTCTTAGGAATATCCTCCACGGAAGAATACATATAATCTTGCGAAAAATCTTTGACACTTCTGTTGCAAACAATAACTCCAAAAATGACGAATGAAATAGAAAAAACACCCAATTGAAACCATTTTAGAACAAAAAGAATAATTCTTCTTAGGAGATTATTATTATGAATTGAATTTACTTTCATTCTTGCTGTTCCAATTGACGGTAATAAACGAGTAATTCCAATAAAGAAACACCTGATTTCTCTTCATTCATAGACTCTAACAGTAATTTAGCTTCCTGAAATATTGGCTGATTCGGGAATCCATTGTCACGCATGTAATGAGTGAATTTGAGCACCGTAAAGGCATTAAAATAGGAATAAAATCGTTTCTCAAATTTAGCAAAACTAGATGTATTATTTTTAATTTCTTCTATCTTATTTTCAAAATCAATTGAGACTAAAAAAGATGCCATAGCGTTGTTCGCAAACTCCTGTTTTTCGCCTTCATACATTTTTTTAATTCGCTTTGGAATTTCTGACAATAAATGAAAAATTTGCAATGAATAAGTCAAATAAATGTGAATATCATGTTCGATAAAATCTCCAATAGCCTTTCCCGTACCAAACGGCACCCTGTCTGAAATTCGTGAAGAAGGAATCACACAGGTAGAATTGAGTTCAGTAAATCCGCCTAATTCAATTATTTTTTGAAGAAAATAGAAATCTTCTCCTGCCTTTCTCTTATTCATACCTCCCTGCTTTTGATAGGCCGAAGAACGAACCGCCATACTGGAACCTACTGTGTGAAAAGCAAATGGAAAACCAGCAAATTTGAGAGCTTGATTGTAGTATCTAAGATGCAATTCGTACTGAATAATTCCCAGGTTGATAGCGCTGTCCGAATCATTAATTGGATGTGCGAAACGGATGGAACATCCCGGTGAATTAGAGTATTCTATAAAATGAGATTCAATTGCTTTCAAGTAATTTTTTTCTACTTCACAATCTGAATCCAAGGCGACAATAATTCCATCCGTTTGTAATTTATGAAATAAATTTACCGCCTCATCCATTCCAATTTTACGAGCTAATCCCACTCCTGCATGCTTTTTAGGCAAACTCAACTCCTCCAAAATCTCTAGTGGAAAATCGGTGTGTTTGGATTTCCAATCTTTTAGTTCAGACAGAGTCTGTAAATTCCTTTTTGAAATCTCACTGATTGCAGTTTCTGATTGGTTGACTACTAGAATTACCTTAAAATTTGAATTTGGCTTATTGCACTTGAGTAATGAGTTCAGTGTAGTAAGAGTATTGGGTTCATTAAAACAAGGAATTACCACAATAATCCCTAGATTATCGTTGGGAAATTTGGTTATTTTGGGTGATTGAAACCCATATTTTTGAAGGTAATGATTCACATTTCGAAAGTAAGAAAAATGAAAATTATAATCGTGACTAAGTCTGAAAAATAGTTCAAAAATAAGTATCTTAGCATTTCAAATAAAACAAGAGAAATCAAGTGATTCTATCCAAAATATCTTTTATCAATTTTAAAAATTATGACCAAGCTGAACTCGAGGTTTCACCTTTTGTAAATTGCTTTTTGGGTAAAAATGGAATGGGTAAAACCAACTTGTTGGATGGCATTTATTACCTTTCAAATTGCAAGAGTTTTTTTAACTCTGTGGATACGCAGAATATCAAAAACGAAGAGGATTTCTTTGTAATTCAAGGGGAGTTTGACTCAGGAAATAATTCGGAAAACATATACTGTGGAGTAAAAAGAGGAAAGAAAAAAATCTTTAAAAAAGGAAAGAAGGAATACGAAAAGCTTTCGGATCACATTGGACTAATAAATACGGTTTTAATCTCACCAATGGACACCAATTTGATTTACGAAGGCAGTGAAACTCGAAGAAAATTTATTGATCTAATTATTTCTCAATATGACAAAATTTATCTTCAAAACTTGATCCAATACAATAAAGTTCTCTCCCAAAGAAATGCTTACCTAAAAAGCATTCAGCAAGGTGCTAAATTTGATGAATTGTCTTTGCAAATTTGGGATGAACAGCTCGTTGTATTGGGTGAAAAAATCCATGCACAAAGAGTTGGTTTTATTGAGGAATTTCAAAAAGAATTCAATGTGATTTACAAAACCTTATCTGGAGGAAATGAAGTATGCGAACTCACTTACAAGTCACAATTACTCGAAGATTCATTCAGTAATCTGTTAAAATCAAGCCTAGGAAAAGAACGCTACATCGGATACACAACTAAGGGAATACACAAGGACGATTTTATATTTGAAATTCAAGAAAAACCTTTGAAAAAATTTGGTTCTCAAGGCCAACAGAAAACTTTTTTGATTGCCCTTAAACTGGCTCAATTTAAACATATTGAGTCAAAAACTGACTCAAAACCAATCTTGTTATTGGATGATATATACGACAAGTTAGACGAAGAAAGAATCGCTCATTTGATGAATCAAATTTGTGAAGGAACCTACGGACAAGTTTTTATTACTGATACCAATACTGAAAGATTGCCCGCTTATTTTAAAAAGAAAGACTACGAATGCTTTTCTTTTGAAGTAGAACGTGGCGCACTACAAAATAATTAATAACTAACTCACCTTATGAAAACAAAACTGATTGCTGCCGGACTTTTGTTGGGATTGTTGAACTGCGAAACTCCTGAAACTCCTCAAAATGAGATAGAAGTATCTCTTGAACAACAACTGACACAGAAAAACATCGACCTGATGTCGGACATGGAATTATACTTATTTAGTGAAGAACTTGAAAAAAACTTGATGAATAAAGAGAGCTTGGAAATTAGCAGAGGTCTTTCTGTAAAGCTATTGGAAACAGCTCAAAAACACCTTGAAAAATTTCCGGAAAGTGAATATCGGAGAGAATTAATTAGAAAAGGATCTAGTGCGGCACAGGGTCTTGGCCAAGATTATGAAGCAATCCGATTAATTAACATTGCCATAAAAGATAATAAAAACGACTCAACTATTATTGACGAAATGAACTTGCGCGCTTTTCTTTTTGACAAAATGGACAACAAAAAGAAAGCTCAAGAGGCGTATGAAGAAATCATTGCCTTGTTTCCCAATCACGAATCAGTAATAATGCACAAAGAAAGATTAAAAACACTTCATCTCACTGAAGATGAATTGATTAAATTATTTGAAGAAAAGAATGCAAAATAAACTTCAAGCCTTTGAAAGGCTACTCACCATCATGGACGACCTGAGGGAAAAATGCCCTTGGGACAAAAAGCAAACCATTCAATCTTTGCGTCATTTGACGATAGAAGAAACCTATGAGCTTGCTGATGCCATTTTGGATGAAAATATAGAAGACATCAAAGAAGAGATTGGCGACATACTGCTTCACATGGTTTTTTATTCCAAAATTGCTTCGGAAACAAACGACTTTGATATTGCAGACTCGTTGAATGCTGTGTGCGACAAATTGGTTGAAAGGCATCCACATATTTATGGCGATGTAAAAGCAGAAACAGAAGAAGAAGTAAAAAGAAACTGGGAAAAGATAAAACTTAAATCTGGGAAAAAATCGGTGCTTGAAGGAGTTCCTAAATCTTTGCCCGCTTTGGTAAAAGCTTCTCGAATTCAAGAAAAAGCTAGAGGAATTGGATTTGATTGGGACAACAAGGACCAAGTATGGGAAAAAGTGCAAGAAGAAATTCAGGAGCTAAAAGTAGAAATAGAATCTGATTCAAATAAAATTGAAGACGAATTTGGAGATGTTTTGTTTTCCCTGATTAATTATGCTAGATTTATTGGTGTGAATCCAGAAAGCGCTCTGGAAAAAACAAATAAAAAATTCATCAAACGGTTTCAATATTTGGAAGAAGAATCCAAAAAAGACGGAAAGGACTTATCACAAATGAGCCTTGATGAGATGGACATGTATTGGGAACAGGCTAAAAAACTATAACCATTGGCAAAAGCAAAAGCTGACATAGAGTTGAATAGTTGGGTAGACGATTACTCCGACATCCTTTTTAATTTTGCCGCCAATCGAGTTAATGACAGAGACCTTGCCAAAGATTTGGTTCAAGACACATTTTTTTCTGCCCTAAAGGCATGGGAAAGATTTGAACAAAAAAGCACAGTTAAAACATGGTTATTTTCAATTTTAAAAAGAAAAATAATTGACCACTGGAGACAACAGCAAAGCAGAAAAACGAAACCAATTTCTCAATTTACGACCAACGATGAGGATGAAAACAACTGGATAGAAGCTACCACTCCGAACAGCGAAATAAATGAAACAGAAGCCTATTTCGAAAACAATGAATTGCGCGGGACACTGTTGGCTTGCATTGATTTACTTCCAGAAAAATCGAAAGGAATTTTTATTGACAAATTCATCGACCACAAAGATTCTGAGGAGATTTGTAATGAGTATGAAATTACCTCGTCCAACTTTTGGGTGATTATTCACCGTGCAAAAATTCAACTAAAAGGATGTTTGGACAAAAAATGGTTTAACTAATGATAGATTGTAACAAGGCAGCGCATTTAATTGATCGAAAGGATTTCGAAAAACTAACAACTTCTGAAAAAATGAAACTTCGGATGCACAATGCCCTGTGTGGAAAATGCAGAGGATACAAAAGATTTTCACACATTCTGAAAAGCCTTTTTGGTAAATTAACGGAACATCAAGAATGTTTGACTTGTGAAGAAAAAGAAGAGATAAAGAAAAAACTTAGCTCAAATTGAAACAAAAAAAGACCTGCTGAAGCAGGTCTTTTTTTTGTGTAGTAAATTCAATATTCAACTATTTTAATTGATTGAGAGTACACCCTACTCCAATTCTAAACCATCTTCCTGGCATAACCACCAAATTTGTTTCTCTATATTCTTGGTTGAGGACGTTTGCAATTTCCCCATAAATTAATACTTTTCCATTATCAAAAGACAATTTAGTATCAATTACCGAATAATCATCCAGATTCACTCTATCTGTGTATCTATAGTTCCATGAATGCGTTATGTTTTTATGATATTTCAAAGCCACAAATGCCGTTAATTGGTGATTCAAGTATTCTAGGGCATACTTGGATAAGAGTCCGTCTTCTACACCCGTTTCTTGATCCAAGTAAGTGTATCCTACTCCCAATGACTGAATAAATTTCCTTGAAAGCGGTTGCCAATTTATATCCACATCAACACCGCTAGTATTCAATTGAATTAAATTATTTGGCTGCCAAGGTGAATTTTCATCAGCTCGGGTCCAATCAATAACATTAGAACCTTCTCTTACAAAATAACTTGCCTGAACTTTCCAGAAGCCCAATTTCGCTCTCATTCCTCCCTCGTAAGAGAATGCAATTTCAGGATTCAAGTTCTCGTTCCCTATGTTGGTTCTTCCTTGGTAAAATAAATCTGTATAGGTTGGAACTCTGTATGTATAGCCGGCATTTGCGAAAGCTGTAATTCTTTTATTAATTCGGTAACTGGCATCAATTCCTGGTAAGAAAACGCCATCAAAATCAGAAAAGTAACTCGCTTGAACACCTGGAGTAATAAACAAAGTTTGTTTCAAGAGCGAAAATTTATGCTCCAAAAATGCCGTTTGCACTTGTCGGATTCTATTTCCAAGATTATTACTTTGAATCCACACTTGACTTAAATCGACACCCAGTCCAGTTTCACCGAGTTTATTCTTGTGTACTACGTTCAAGTTCACACCAGCTGTATTGTTAATATGCATGTTTCTAAAATAACTTGGATTATGTCGAAGGAATACGTATTCATCTTGGTTTCTTCTCCAATAGGTTGTTGCATTCATCGAAAAGTTCTTACTCAACTGGTTTTGATATTTGAAGGAAAGGACACTGGTTTGAGTTTCTTCGTACTGATCTACAAAATCAGGCGAAGAGTAAAACCCATTTGCTCCAAATTTCTTTTCGGTAAAACCTCCCATGACTGAAACTGACTGTTTCAATTTATTCTTTCTTTTTAATTTTACCTCGCTGGTGTAAAAGGCATTGGTGATTTCGTAATCTGTATTGTATTTGTATCCGTCAGATGCATTTCTATTCAATGAAAAAAGATGACTCGCTTTTTTTCCTTTAAAACCTCCAGAGACTGTCACATCATATAAATTAAAATCTCCAGCCACTACTTTTTGTGATAAAAATGTTTCGTTAGGAACTTTTGTAACTATATTTATCACTCCAGCTAAAGCATTCTGGCCGTAAACTCTTGCTCCTGCTCCTTTTATCACTTCTATTCTTTCGATTGAAGCAACGTCCACTGGAATATTTAGTGTATGATGACCAGTTTGTGGATCACTCATTCTTACTCCATTTAGTAAAATTAAAACCTGATCAAACGTACTTCCTCTTATTCCCGCATCTGCTTGCACGCCATTTGCTCCTCTTTGGCGAATATCAACACCTGCAACCTGTACAAGCAATTCGTTGATACTCATAGCTGGAGTGTTTTTTATTTTCTCCTTGCTCAAAACTACCACACTTTTCCCCTCTTCCATTTCGGAGAATGAAATTCTATCTGATTCTAGCTTAAACTCTTTGAGTCTTAAGACTGGGATATTTTCTATTATTGGAGGAATATCTAATCCGGTAGCGGACTTTACTACTTTTAATGTGTCTTGAGCCAATCCTGAAAAGGCGATAAACGATAAAACGACAGCTAATTTTTTCATATTTCTTTTTAAACGAAAGAGCAATATTAGTGACTTTTATGCTTCTTTGCGATTATCTGTGCAAAAAAAAGCCGTTCATTTTACTGAACGGCTCCTTGTTTTTTATTAATCAAGTAGTTAAAAGAAGAATCTCTTATTCTTCTTCTGTACTTTCATCTTTCCAGTCTGTTTTATCGTAAATTGATCTTTTTACTCTGTACAATAAATAGTACATAATAGGAACAAAAATAAGCGTTAAGAATGTAGCGAATGTCAATCCATAAATAATGGTTTCACTCATAGGCCCAAAGAACATAGCGTTATCACCTCCAAAATAAACATTGGCATCGTACTCTGTCATCAACCCAATAAAGTCAATATTCAATCCTATTGCTAAGGGCAACAATCCTAAAACGGTCGTAATTGCAGTCAACAATACAGGTCGAAGCCTTGTTTTCCCGCCTTCTATAATTGATTCTACAACCAGGCTGTTAGGCAACCATTGTTCAGGATCTAAACCTAATTCTTCCTTCTTTCTCTCGCGAATTAAGTTGGTATAATCTATCAGTACAATCGCATTGTTCACGACCACTCCAGCAAGCGAAATAATTCCAATCATTGTCATAATAATAATGAAATCATGCTGGGTTATAACCAATCCTAAAAACACTCCTATCAAACTCAAAGCTACAGCTGTAAGAATAATGGTAGGCGTAGAATAAGAATTAAACTGCATGACAATTACTAATAAAATTAAGAACACTGCAAAACCTAAAGCTCCAGAAAGGAAACTCATTTCCTCTGCTTGCTGTTCTTGACCTCCTGTAAAAGCATAAGAATAACCATCGGCTTTAAACTGTTTTCCTTCTGGTGATTTCATCCATTTTTCCAAATCCTTTTTTAATATTTCTACCACCTCATTTCCATTCGCCTCTGATGTCACATCCGAATAGATTGTTACTACTTGGTTCAAATCCTTTCTGACAACAGAACCATAAGTTGAACGCTCTTTTGAGTCTTTTATAACCGATCTAATAGGAATATTTAATAATTGACCTTTATTGTTTCTAAAAGCTATTTTTTGATCCAATATTTCGTCTATATTATTTCTCTTCTCTTTGTTGAGTCTCACGTTTATATCGTAAGTTTCATCGTCTTTTTTGTAAGTAGAAATATCACTTCCAAAAACAGCCGTTCTGATAGTAGAACCAATTTGCTGGGTAGAAAGCCCAAATCTTATTGCTTTGTTTCTATCCACTTCTAGCAACAATTCTGGTTTTCCTGTTTCTACATCCAATCTTAATTTTTCTATCCCTTGCACATTCTCGTTGGTCAGGGTTTTTAAAATTGCTTGTGATTTTTCTATTGTTTCGTCATAGTCGCCAGGTCCCCACACCTCAATATTAATTGGTGGATCTTGTGGCGGTCCATTCTGATTCTTGGTAATTACAATACTTACATCAGCCGTAAACTTGCCTTTGAGCACTTCTCTTAGCTCTTCCATAACTGCTTGAGTACTTAGCGGTTTGCCAGTTGAGTCAAACCGATCTTCGAAATCGGCAAACTGCACAGCAACTCTGGCTTTGTGTGGGGTACTTCCACCTGCCATTTGTCCACTAGCAGGATCCGATGTTCCTTCCCCTACCTGAGCCAATATGGAAGAAATAAAAGGTTTTTTCTCTGTGATTAATTTACCTTCTTCGTTGTGAAAGCTCACTACGTTGTAATAGTCTTTGTACTTCTTGTAAACAGTAGAATCAATAATTGCTTCTACCTCTTTGGTAATCTCATTGGTCACCGAAATATCAGTTCCAATTGGTGTCTCGATGTAAATATTTACGTAAAGTGGTTCGTTCTCTGGAAAGAACAATACTTTTGGTGGAAACACTCCCATCAACACAAACGAAAAAATCAATAATCCGATAGTTCCAAACAATACTTTTCTTGGAATACGCATCGCTTTTTTTAAGAAATTTTCATAAAAATTCTCGAGCTTAGGCAATGAATTCTCTTGAAATCTTTTGGTGCCAGGAGTAAAGAAGAATAGGTTGAGGAAAGTCAGAACCCCTCCAACTAGTAATAAATTACTCAACAAAGTAGCTCCAGCCACTGCAAACAATAAACCTAGAGCAATTGCAAGAACCGCAAAAATCATGAGTCTCTTTTTATTTGGAACTTTGGTTTCTACTCTCATCCATACTGCCGCAAAAACTGGGTTGATAACTAAAGCTATGAATAAGGAAGAACCTAATACGATCATTAATGTAAGAGGTAAGTATTTCATAAACTCCCCAATAATTCCAGGCCACATCGCCAAAGGAACAAAAGCTGCCAAAGTAGTTGCTGTGGAGGCAATAATTGGCAGAGCAACCTCTCCTACTCCATATTTGGCGGCATTTGTCGCACTATAACCTTCGTCCATCAGTCGATACACGTTTTCCACTACCACAATTCCATTATCCACAAGCATTCCTAAAGCAAGTACAAGAGAGAAAAGAACCATCGTATTCAGGGTAATTCCCATTGAATCCAAAATCATAAATGACATAAACATGGACAATGGAATTGCAACTCCAACAAAAAGTGCGTTTTTCAGCCCTAAAAAGAACATCAAAACCAAAACAACTAGAATAATTCCGAAAATAATAGAGTTCTCAAGGTTACTTACCATTCCTCGTGTAGCAGAAGATTGGTCATTCGTAATACTTACGTCTACTCCTTCCGGAATTCCTTTTCTTTCAGCTACAATTTTTTTGATTTTGTCTGCAGCTTCAAGTAAATTTTCACCACTTCTTTTCTTGATATCGAGCATCACAACTGGCTCCTGAAACTGACGGGCATAAGATGAAATATCAGCATCTCCGAATGTCACATTTGCAATTTCATGGAGGTAAATTTCATTTTCACCTCCTTCACTTTTCACAATGATGTTCTTGATTTCTTCCACATCTTGAAACTCTCCTTCAATTCTTACAGATCGGTTTTTACCACCAAGCAGAATTTCTCCTCCTGGCATGGTCACGTTTTCAGCTCTAATGGAATTTATCACATCGTTAAAAGAAACTTGCATAGCTTCCGCTTCGTATTTCTTTAACTCAATTTTGATTTTCTTTTCTTGAATCCCTCTAATATCTACGGCATTAATTTCAGACAAAGCTTCAATTTGATCTTCTAAGACCTCTCCGTATTTTTTCAAATCATCGGTCGTATAATTTCCAGATAAGTTGATGTTCATCACAGGCATTTCAGAAAAATCTACTTCTCTAATAGTTGGTTCAAAATCAAGAGCAGGAAATTCCGGTTTTGCCCGTGCATCAGCAATTGCATCTTGTACTTTTCTTCTTCCCTCCTCAATCGAGATATTAAAATTAAACTCAATCTTAATGGAAGAATATCCATAAATAGAAGTGGAAGTAATCTCTTTCACATCTTTGATAGAATTGAATTCTTTTTCAAAAGGTGCCGTAATTTTGTCTTCAATAAATTCAGGAGAACCACCAGGATATGGAGTTCCTACATAAATCTCAGGAATTACCAATTCAGGAAAACTCTCTTTGGGCATCGAAATGTACGCTGACAATCCAGCGATAAAAATCAATGCAGCAATCAAGAACACCGTTTTTCTGTTATTAACCGATAAGGTCGTTAGGCCAAACTGTTTGAGTTTACCCGACTTTTTTTCGTTTATTTCGTTCATAATAATCTAGTCTTCTTGGTTTTTACAATTCCGTTACTTTCTGTCCGTCGGATACAGCAGAAGCTCCTTTTGTGATAATGGTTTCTCCGGGTTTTACTTCAGATTTTTCACTAATCTGAGTTTTGTTTCCTTTCACATAAATCACGTCTACTTTTCTCATTTTGGCCACTCCTTTGTCGAATACATACACGTATTTCATTCCTTCGCTGTCTGTCAATACACTTTGAGAAGGAATAAGAATCGCTTCTTTCGTGAAGTCTTTTTCAACTGTCACTTCTGCAATCAGGTTTGGTATAATCTCTTTGTCTTTGTTCGCCACTTCAATCTGAATTGGGAAAGTTCTGTTGGTAGGATTAATAAATTTCCCGATGCTCGATACTTTTGCCTCGATTACTTTGTTCAATGAAGGGAAATTTAAAGACACTTTATTTCCAACTTCTATGTCCATTAAATAAGCTTCAGAAACCTCTGCCTTTACTTTTACTTTGTCGAGGTTCACTAATCTAATCATGGGCATTGCTGGCGAAGCCATTTCACCCAACTTGGTGTAAATTTCATCAACATAACCGCTAAATGGCGCAACCACCGCAGACTTTGATGCCTGTGTCTTCAAAGTAGATAATCTTGTTTGTAACGATTCCACTTGGTTTTTGGATTGAACATAGTTTGCTTCAGCTCCAATTCCTTGTTTCTTCAAGTTTTCTTGCTTTTCTAACAGGTATTCAGCCAATTCCAAAGACTTTTCAATCTCTTGGATATTCTTACTCAAAATTTCTGAATCCAATGTTGCAATAGTTTTTCCAGCGGAAACATACTGCCCTTCTTTTACATAAATAGCTTTTACCATTCCTTGAGTTTCTGGCCCAAGCATAATAGTTTTGTCAGCTTGCACACTTCCTTGAAAAGTTACATCTTCAGAAATGGAGTTATTAGATACGGTATCTATGGATACCAGAGGATAATTATTTTCTCTTGTTGTGTCTAGTGAAGTAATTTGAGCTTCCACTTTACTTAAACTGTCTTCCAATGCGGCAATTCTAGATTCAAATTCTATTTTTTGTAGGTTTAATGTAGTGAGTGAGGTATTGGTCTCTTCTGTTGAATTACAGGAAATGATCAGGGAACTTGTCAAAACCGTAAATGCGATGGTTGTAATTTTCATAATATATTGTTTGAAGCGTGGTTAGTTATCTGTTATAATTTGTTTGTTATTTTGTCCAATTCTATTTTGGCCGTAACCAAGTTGTACATCGATTGAATGTATTGAGTTTGAGCAGACAAATATTGAGTTTGAATTTGTGATAAATCCAAAGATGAAATCAATCCTTCTTTGAATTTTATTTGGTAATTGTCGTAAATCTTTTTTGAAATCGCTACTGCTTCTTTACTTGTGTTGTAAGTTTCAAAAGCATTGCTGTATTTTGTTTTAGCCGCTTGTGTTTGAATGGACAACCCTTTTTCCAGCTGGGATAAATTATTCTCTGTTTGTTTCAATTCTATTTTGGCTTGAGAAACCAATGCCATTCTAGATCCACTAGAAAAAATAGGCACAGATAAATTCAGACCCCAAATAGTAGTTGGAAACCAAGGATTTCCTGATTGTAACAAATCAAAATCATTTCTCAAAGCATTTTGCTGATGAGTAAAAAAAGCAGTTAATGAAGGTAAATATTGTGATTGCTCATATTTCACGTTCAATACATTCAGCTCTCTTTGTTGGTTCAATAATAGAAAATCAATATTTTGAGAAATATCGGAAGTCACCTCGCTTTGTGCAGCATCCAAACTTGAAATAACTGCATCAAAATCTGAACTCAACGAAATGGTTTCGTTCACCTCCATACCCATCTGAAATTTTAATAAGTTCTTCGCATCTTCTAATTGTCGTTTAGCACTATTTAGTGAATTTTGAGAAGTCAACACATTCAAAGAAAGTTGGGTTACGTTGTCTTCTTCAATAAGTCCTTCTTCAAATAATCCTTTCGTTTGGTTATAAATCGATTTGGAAGTTTCAGAAATCTCTGTCAAAGTAACTACTGTTTTTTCGGCAACGAGCGCACCGTAGTATGCTTTTATCACATTTTCTTTTACATCCTGGATTGTTTTTGTTTTTTGAAATTCACTAACCTTTTTGAATTTTTTAGAAGTTTGTAATCCTACGATGTAACTTCCATTAAAGATCAATTGATTGGCATTCAACGAACCTTTTGCGTTGTATTCTGTACCAAACTGCAAGGCGATTAATTCATTCGGATCTCCAGCTGGATTCAATGCATTTCCAGGAAGAACTGAGACGGGTATATCCAAGAAGTTTTGAAATTCTCCAGTAGCCGAAATTTGCGGCAAACCGATTGCTCTTGTTTCTTTTACTTTTTGATTTGCGCTTTCGATTCCCAGAATTGCATTCTTAACCGAAGCATTGTTTTTTGCGGCAAACTCTATCGCTTCTGCAAGCGAATAGGTTTGTTGGGCTAGGGAACTAAATCCAACCAGACAAGCCAAGGCTAAAATGATTCTTTTCTTTTTCATGTTGTTAGTTTATTATTGTTTTTTAAGTATTCTCTTCCTTTTTCATTTATTATTCCTCTCAAATGGTATTTAATCATCTCAGAATAAACATTTTCCACAGAAAAATCATCTGTAGGAAACACCTCTTGATTAAATATCATGTCAATTTTTTCTGAATAGAGTTTTGCGACAATTTCTGGATTCAATTCTCCGTGATAAAAACCTTCTTTCATTCCTCTTTCGATATTGGTTTTTATACATCCATAAACGTCTTCCCGCTTGTGAGAAATGAAAAGATTCCAAGCTTTTGGATGATATTTCTCCAAATCGTACAATAAAGATGGATTGACCGATTTTAATTTTTCTATCAAAACTTTTGAAAAAGCATAAGTTTCTTCAATTGCATTTTTACTTGTTTTTGTCAATGATAACAACAACTCCATTTCTCCATTAATATCCATTTTCATTAAGGTAGAAACAATTCCATCTTTATCTTTGAAATACTTGTACAACGTTTTTTTTGAAATCCCTAATTCCTTGGCAATATCATCCATCGTGACACTCTTTACGCCATACTTCATGAAGAGGGGTAAAATCTGCTTGAGATAGTTTAATTTTTGTTCTTTCACGCCACAAAAGTAAAGTAAAAAAAACATTAAGGAAACTTTTTACACGAAAAAAGTTTCCCTCGTGTAAATAGAAATTTAAACAAAATTTATCTTGTTATTTTACAGCCTTTAAGCTAAGGTCAAGATTTTTCACAGAATGAGTAAGCGCACCCATTGAAACGAAATCCACACCACATTCGGCATAATTTCTTATGGTTTCGATTGTAATTCCTCCAGAAGCTTCTGTTTCATATTGTTGCCCAATTAGTGAAACTGCGGTTTTAATATCCTCATAAGAAAAATTATCCAACATGATTCTGTCCACGTTTCCAATTTCAAGTACTTGTTTTACTTCATCAAGGTTTCTTGTTTCTATTTCAATTTTCAAGTCTTTTCCGATAGATTTAAGGTAGTTGTTTGTTTTTGAAATTGCTTTTTCAATTCCTCCCGCATAATCGATGTGATTGTCTTTTAACATAATCATGTCATATAAACCAAAGCGATGGTTTGCCCCTCCTCCAATTCTTACTGCCCATTTTTCTAAAAAACGAAGTAACGGAGTAGTTTTTCGTGTATCGAGTAATGTGGTTGGCAAATCAGAAATCAAGGAAGATACTTCATAAGTTTTGGTAGCTACAGCGCTCATTCTTTGCATACAATTAAGCACCAATCTTTCGGCTTTTAAAATTGCATGAGTGTTTCCCGAAACATAAAAAGCAATATCTCCCACCTTCATTTTATCTCCATCGTTCATCAAAATCTCCAACTGAGAATTGTTATCGAAATAATGAAAAATTGACTTTGCCAATTCTACCCCAGCCAATACACCTTCTTGTTTCACTATTAGTTTAGCTTTTCCAGTTTCTTCTGCTGGGATGCAAGCTAAAGAGGAATGATCGCCTTCTTTTATGTCTTCTTGTATGGCTAACTCTATAAATTCTCTTATTTCTTTCTCAGTTACTTTCATCCAAAATATTTTTACCAAATATACTTATTTTGTGAAGAGATAATTTTATACCTCAGTAAAAAAAAGTAACTTTGTTTCCCAGTTACTACATCCAAACAAACTACTTAAATGAACAAGACAAAGTATATTTTTGTAACTGGTGGTGTTACTTCTTCCTTAGGAAAAGGAATTGTATCAGCCTCTCTTGCAAAATTATTAAAAGCTAGAGATTTACGAGTTACCATTCAGAAACTCGACCCATACATCAACATTGATCCAGGAACACTAAACCCTTACGAACATGGTGAATGTTTTGTAACCAATGATGGCGCAGAAACAGACCTGGATTTAGGACACTACGAAAGGTTTTTGGACATTTCTACTTCTCAAGCAAACAATATCACAACTGGCAGAATTTATCAATCAGTTATCAATAAAGAGAGACAAGGTGTTTATTTGGGTAAAACTGTGCAGGTAATTCCTCACATTACCAATGAAATAAAAGACAGTATAAAACTTCTTGGTGAAAACAACGAATATGACGTTGTGATTACAGAAATTGGAGGAACAATCGGAGATATTGAATCACTTCCTTTTGTGGAAGCTGTACGACAATTAAAATGGGAATTGAAGCAAAATTGCTTGACAATTCATTTAACACTAGTACCTTACCTTGCAGCAGCCGGAGAGTTGAAAACAAAACCAACTCAACATTCCGTAAAAAAGCTCCAAGAGTTGGGAGTTCAGCCTGATATATTGGTTTGTAGAACTGAACACAATTTAGAAAAAGACATCAGAGACAAAATTGCTCGTTTTTGTAACGTTTCAGAAGAGTCAGTCATTCAATCTATTGATGCAAAAAGTATTTATGCTGTTCCACTTTTGATGCAAGAAGAAGGGCTGGATAAAGTAGTAATTGATAAATTGAATATCGAGACCAAAGAGTTGCCAGACCTAACTAAATGGAATGAGTTTTTGGAAAAACAAAACAACCCAAAAGATGAAATTCACATCGGGTTGGTTGGTAAATATGTGGAATTGCAAGATTCTTACAAATCAATTGTAGAATCTTTAGATATTGCTGGAGTTTCAAATTCTTGTAAGGTAAAGCTCCAATGGATTTCATCTGAAAATGTATCTGCGAACAATGTAGCGAAGAAACTCAATGGAATTGACGGTTTATTGGTAGCCCCAGGGTTTGGAGAAAGAGGAATTGAAGGAAAAATAGAGGCAATAAGATTTGCTCGTGAAAACAACCTACCTTTTTTAGGAATTTGCTTAGGGATGCAATGTGCAGTGATTGAATATGCACGAAATGTATTAGACCTCAAAAAGGCACATACCGTTGAAATTGATTCAAAAACTCCTCATCCAGTTATTGATTTGATGGAAGATCAAAAAAACATCAGCGATATGGGTGGAACAATGAGATTGGGAGAATACGACTGTAAATTGAAAGAAGGATCCAACGCACAAAAAAGCTATGGAAAAACTTCGATCAAGGAAAGACATAGACATCGATACGAATTCAACAACAAATACCTTGATTTTTTTGAAGAAAACGGAATGATTGCCACGGGAAAAAACCCAAAAAATGAGTTGGTTGAAATAGTAGAAATACCAGAACACAAATGGTTCACTGGGGTTCAGTTTCATCCTGAATACAAAAGTTCAGTAGAAACACCACATCCACTATTTATTGGGTTCATCAATGCTTGTAAAGCATAACCAACGCGAGAGAGTTACATCACACTCAAAGGAAAGGAAATCCTTTGCTTTCTTTAAATAAGTTGATAGATTAAAAAAATCCAGTGAATTAAGTTTCACTGGATTTTTTTGTGGGTTCATTAATAGATTTAGTTTGGACTTAAATGAATTCTTAACGTGTTGGCTTATATTTTATTCTGGTTTTACTTTTTTTTTAAAAAAATGGATGTATCGTAAATCAACTTATTTCAGATTAGGTCAAGACATAAAAAAAGCCCAATCAATTTGATTGAGCTTTTTGATTTATTAGTCAGCTACTTACTTATTAATCTGTACGTAACCGTTGTATACTTTTTTGTCTACTGTGTTGGTTCCTAAATCGA